>NZ_DAMBVN010000002.1:0-380675 GCF_032052965.1 Kosakonia sp. | reverse complement strand
GTGGCGTATATTACGCTTTCCTCTTTCAGAGTCAACCCTGATTTTCAGGATTTTTTCTCTTCCGACTTACCGTCGCTTGTGAAGTTAATCGCTAAGCGCCGTGTCGATGGAGGCGCATTATAGGGAGCCGGAGAGGAATGACAAGCGGAAAAATGCATTTTTATTTCAACCGCTCATCTTTTCGACATAACGGCTATTTTTGGTGCTTTTTGATGGCTGTCGGCAGGTCTGCAAGGCTATTAACTACCCAATCTGCGCTTTTTTCCGCCTCTGGGGTTACAGGCTTACCGGTACGCACCAGAACTTTGGTACCCACCTGCGCTGCTGCCGCCGCCTGCATATCCTCTATTTTATCGCCCACCATATAAGAAGCCGCCATATCAATGTGCAGGAAATCGCGAGCGGAGATAAGCATCCCCGGATGCGGCTTACGGCAATCACAAGTTTGACGGAACTCGTCCACGCTCCCCTGCGGGTGATGCGGACAATAATAGATGCCATCCAAGTCGACGCCGCGATCGGCAAGCGACCAGTCCATCCATTCCGTCAATGTTTCAAATTGCGCTTCGGTAAATTTACCGCGCGCAATGCCAGACTGGTTTGTTACCAACACCAGAGCGAAGCCCATTTCTTTTAATTCGCGCATGGCATCAATGACACCATCAATAAATTCGAAGTTATCGATCTCATGGACGTAACCGTGATCGACATTAATCGTGCCGTCACGATCGAGAAAAATAGCGGGTACTGACTTTGCCACGGGTTTACTCCTGAAAAAGGCCTATATGTCTAGTATCTCATGTTTCGCTGCACAGGAAAGTGCTCATCGCGCAGAGCGACATTGATTTAGACGTCTGGATGCCTTAACATCCGCTTTGTCTACGGGCATGCCCCGTAGCAGGCAGAAGAAAATGCCACGGCTAACTCTCATACGATAAAAATAATCTAATGATTAAACTTTCGAATATCACCAAAGTGTTCCAGCAGGGGAACCGCACTATTCAGGCGCTGAATAATGTCAGCCTGCACATTCCTGCTGGTCAAATTTATGGCGTGATTGGCGCATCCGGCGCGGGGAAAAGCACCCTGATTCGCTGCGTTAACCTGCTTGAGCGCCCAACAGAAGGCAGCGTGCTGGTCGATGGCCAAGAACTGACCCAACTCTCCGAAGCTGAATTAACGAAAGCACGCCGTCAAATCGGCATGATCTTCCAGCACTTTAATCTCCTCGCTTCCCGCACCGTGTTCGGTAACGTCGCCTTACCGCTGGAACTGGATAACACACCTCGCGCAGAGATTAACCGCCGTGTGCAGGAACTGTTGGATCTGGTCGGTCTTGGCGATAAGCACGATAGCTACCCGGCGAATCTCTCCGGTGGGCAGAAACAGCGTGTGGCGATTGCCCGAGCGCTGGCCAGCAATCCAAAAGTCCTGCTGTGCGACGAAGCCACCAGCGCCCTGGACCCGGCAACCACCCGCTCCATTCTTGAATTATTAAAAGACATCAACCGTCGCCTGGGTCTGACCATTCTGCTTATCACGCATGAAATGGACGTGGTGAAACGCATTTGCGACTGCGTAGCAGTGATCAGCAATGGCGAATTGATAGAACAGGATACGGTGAGCGAAGTCTTCTCGCATCCGAAAACGCCGCTGGCGCAGCAGTTCATTCAGTCCACGCTGCATCTGGATATTCCGGAAGATTACCTGCAGCGCCTACAGGCTGAACCCAAGGCGGATAGCGTACCGATGTTGCGCATGGAATTCACCGGTCAGTCAGTGGACGCACCGCTGCTGTCGGAAACGGCACGCCGCTTTAATGTGAATAACAATATTATCAGCGCCCAGATGGATTACGCGGGCGGTGTGAAGTTCGGCATTATGCTGACAGAAATGCACGGCACCCAGCAGGATACGCAAGCCGCTATCGCCTGGCTGCAAGAACACCATGTAAAAGTAGAGGTACTCGGTTATGTCTGAGGCAATGATGTGGCTCTTTGCCCGCAGCATCTGGGAAACATTGTTTATGACCTTTGCCTCGGGCTTATTGGGTTTCGTGGTAGGGTTGCCTTTTGGGGTACTGCTGTATGTCACTCGTCCTGGTCAGATTATGCAAAACCCGGGTCTGTACCGGGTGATCTCAGCGCTGGTCAATATTTTCCGCTCTATTCCCTTTATTATTCTGCTGGTATGGATGATCCCCTTTACGCGCATTATTGTGGGCACCTCGATAGGTCTGTATGCGGTGATCGTTCCGCTGACCGTCGGTGCCGCACCATTCATCGCACGTATGGTGGAAAATACGCTCCTTGAACTGCCGGCCGGTTTAATCGAAGCGTCCCGCGCTATGGGCGCAACCCCAATGCAGATCATCCGTAAAGTGCTGCTGCCAGAAGCGCTACCAGGGCTGATTAACGCCGCAACCATTACGCTTATCACCCTGGTGGGTTACTCCGCAATGGGCGGCGCTGTGGGTGCAGGTGGCCTGGGTCAGTTAGGGATCCAGTATGGCTATGTGACCTACAATCCATTAGTGATGAATACTGTACTGATATTACTCGTGGTTCTGGTTTACTTAATTCAGTTCGCTGGCGATCGTATCGTCCGGGCTGTAACGCATAAATAACGTTACACACAACATAACGACTCTGATAGTAAGGAAAAAACATGGCTTTTAAATTCAAGACCTTTGCGGCAGTAGGCGCGTTGCTTGGTTCTCTGGCGCTGGTCGGCTGCGGCCAGGATGAAAAGGATCCGAATCACATCAAAGTCGGTGTGATCGTGGGCGCTGAGCAGCAGGTGGCGGAAGTTGCCCAGAAAGTGGCAAAAGAGAAATACGGTCTGGATGTCGAGCTGGTCACCTTCAACGATTACGTTCTGCCGAACGAAGCGCTGAGCAAAGGCGATATTGATGCCAACGCATTCCAGCATAAGCCGTACTTGGACCAGCAGATTAAAGATCGCGGTTTCAAACTGGTACCGGTCGGCAACACCTTCGTTTACCCGATTGCCGGTTATTCCAAAAAAATCAAAGCAGTATCTGAACTGCAGGATGGCTCTCAGGTCGCTGTACCGAACGATCCGACTAACCTCGGCCGTTCTCTGCTGCTGCTGCAGAAAGAAGGCCTGATCAAATTGAAAGATGGCGTCGGTCTGCTGCCAACCGTACTGGATGTGACCGAAAACCCGAAAAACCTGAAGATCGTTGAGCTGGAAGCCCCGCAGCTGCCGCGCTCTCTGGACGATGCGCAAATCGCCCTGGCCGTTATTAACACCACTTACGCCAGCCAGATCGGCCTGACCCCGGCTAAAGACGGCATCTTTGTGGAAGATAAAGACTCCCCGTACGTAAACCTGATCGTTGCACGTGAAGATAACAAAGACGCGGAAAACGTGAAGAAATTTGTGCAGGCTTATCAGTCCGACGAAGTAAGTGAAGCTGCTAACAAAGTCTTCAACGGCGGTGCCGTGAAAGGCTGGTAATCTCCTCTGACTGTAATATCATTCAAGGCGGGCGAAAGCCCGTCTTGTCATTTGTACACGCGACTGATTCAATATGCCGCGTCAGAAACAATACATTGAGGACATATTATGCGTGCTTTACCGATCTGTTTATTAGCGTTCATGCTAAGCGGCTGTTCATTGCTAAGCAGATCCCCTGCCGAACCTGTAAAAAGCACCGCAGCCGCACCGAAAGTGGAGCCGGAAAAACCGAAAGTCATTCGTCCTGCGCCAGTACGCATTATCACTAATGCCGAAGAACTTATCGGTAAACCTTTCCGCGATCTGGGCGAAGTCTCCGGTGAATCTTGCCAGGCGACCAACCAGGACTCCCCGCCAAACATCCCGACTGCGCGCAAACGCATGCAAATCAACGCATCAAAAATGAAAGCCAACGCTGTGCTGCAACACAGTTGTGAAGTAACCAGCGGTACGCCAGGTTGTTACCGTCAGGCCGTGTGTGTCGGTTCTGCCCTTAACATTTCGGCGAAATGAGCACCTTTGCTTTCGAGCAGATAGGCGTCATCCGTTCGCCTTATAAAGAGAAGTTTGCCGTACCGCGCCAGCCAGGCCTGGTGAAACACGGCGGCGGCGAACTTCACTTACTTCCGCCTTATAATCAGCCTGATGCCGTCCGCGGTCTGGAAGGCTTCAGCCATTTGTGGATCCTGTTTGTTTTTCATCAAACGATGGAAGGCGGCTGGCGACCCACTGTCCGGCCGCCTCGCCTCGGCGGCAATGCACGCATGGGCGTCTTTGCTACCCGCTCCACCTTTCGCCCGAATCCTGTCGGTATGTCGCTGGTTGAGCTGAAAGGGATCCGCTGCCAAAAAAACGAAGTGATCTTGCAACTGGGCAGTCTCGATCTGGTTGATGGCACGCCAGTGGTGGATATCAAGCCCTATCTTCCCTTTGCCGAAGCCATACCGGATGCTAAAGCCAGTTATGCTCAGCATGCTCCGGTAGCGGACATCCCGATAAGCTTTACAGCAGAAGTAGAGGCGCAACTGACGGGACTGGCAACACGCTACCCGCAGTTAAAAGCCTTTTTGATAGAGGTGCTGGCGCAGGACCCGCGTCCGGCTTATCGCAAAGAGGAAGAACAAGGTAAAACTTACGCCGTCTGTGTGCTGGATTTTAATGTGCGCTGGCAAGTCGCAGGGGCGGGGTTTGAAGTGTTTGCGCTGGAAGCGCGCTAATTTTATGCCCCTCTCTTTTGGCATCTCTGCCAGGCTGATAAACTAAACCACTTTTTTGTGTCAGGCCTGCACCGGGCCTGCTCCAATTGTCCAAATGGAACCGTAACAACATGCGTACTAGCCAATATCTGCTCTCCACCCTGAAGGAGACGCCTGCCGACGCCGAAGTCATCAGCCACCAGCTGATGCTGCGCGCCGGGATGATCCGCAAACTGGCCTCCGGGTTGTATACCTGGCTGCCGACCGGTGTGCGTGTTCTGAAAAAAGTCGAAAACATCGTGCGTGAAGAGATGAACAACGCCGGTGCGATTGAGGTGTCAATGCCAGTCGTGCAGCCAGCAGACCTATGGCAGGAGAGCGGTCGCTGGGAGCAGTACGGTCCGGAACTGCTGCGTTTCGTCGATCGCGGCGAGCGTCCTTTTGTACTCGGCCCGACACATGAAGAAGTGATCACTGACCTGATCCGCAACGAGCTGAACTCTTACAAACAGCTGCCGCTGAACTTCTTTCAGATCCAGACTAAATTCCGCGATGAAGTACGCCCGCGCTTTGGCGTAATGCGCTCCCGCGAGTTCCTGATGAAAGATGCTTACTCTTTCCATACTTCTCAGGAGTCTTTGCAGGAAACCTACGACGCGATGTACGCAGCGTATAGCAAAATCTTCAGCCGTATGGATCTTGATTTCCGCGCGGTACAGGCTGATACGGGCTCCATCGGTGGTAGCGCATCGCACGAGTTCCAGGTGCTGGCGCAGAGCGGTGAAGATGATGTGATCTTCTCTGACTCCTCTGATTTTGCCGCCAACATCGAATTTGCCGAGGCGTTAGCGCCTATAGAACCACGCGCCGCAGCCACGCAGGAAATGACGCTGGTTGATACCCCTAACGCAAAAACCATCGCCGAGCTGGTTGAGCAGCACAACCTGCCGATTGAAAAGACGGTGAAAACCCTGCTGGTGAAAGCCACCGAAGAGAGCGGTTCAGCACTGGTTGCGCTGTTAGTGCGCGGCGATCATGAACTGAACGAAGTGAAAGCCGAGAAGCTGCCGCAGGTTGCTGCCCCGTTGACCTTCGCCACCGAAGCGGAAATTCGCGCTGTGGTTAATGCAGGCCCTGGTTCTCTTGGCCCGGTCAATATGCCGGTTCCTGTTGTGATTGACCGCACCGTGGCTGCCATGAGTGATTTCGCCGCAGGCGCGAATATCGACGGCAAACATTACTTTGGTATTAACTGGGATCGCGATGTCGCTACCCCGGAAGTGGCGGACATCCGTAACGTCGTGGCAGGCGATCCGAGCCCGGATGGCAAAGGCACCCTGCTGATCAAACGCGGTATTGAAGTTGGCCACATCTTCCAACTGGGCACAAAATATTCTCAGGCATTGAATGCCGCCGTTCAGGGCGAAGATGGCCGTAACCAGATCCTGACCATGGGTTGCTATGGTATCGGTGTGACGCGCGTGGTGGCTGCGGCAATTGAGCAGAACCACGACGAGCGCGGTATCGTGTGGCCGGACGCTATTGCACCTTTCCAGGTCGCAATCCTGCCGATGAACATGCACAAATCCTACCGTGTACAGGAACTGGCCGAAAAACTGTATGCCGAACTGCGCGCACAGGGCATTGAAGTCCTGATGGACGATCGTAAAGAGCGTCCGGGTGTGATGTTTGCCGATATGGAACTGATCGGTATTCCACACACCGTTGTGATCGGCGATCGCAACCTCGACAACGACGATATCGAATACAAATATCGTCGTAATGGTGAGAAACAGCTCATCAAAACCGGGGATATCCTGAATTATCTGGTCAATGCCATCAAAGGCTAAGCCTCAGAAAACAAAAAGCCCCTTCCGGGGCTTTTTTAATACAACCTATCCAGAGCATCAGTCATTACACCCTTTTCTGGCGTTAAATTTGCCCTTACTGTTTGTCACCAGTACTTTCTGAGCGGCTCCCGTGTCCGGATTAGGCTCAATCGCAAAATGCCCGTCTACCACCAGCAGAACAGGTTTGGTTTCTGTTCCACGCGCTGCGGCGTAATCACGCTCAAGTTGCGCATTGCTGGCCACCGTCATTTTCTTCCCTGTTGCACAGTCGGTAAAAATTGCCGCGTCAGCCATGTACATGTACATGCCTCGCATCGTCATCGGGGTTGCCGGCAGCGCCGCGTTCACGGGCTGCAGCGTATAGTTAAGCCGCGAGGAAATCGGATTGCCTTCCCGGTCGAGCATCTCCAGCGCTTCACCTTTGGCGCGGAAATAGGTTTTCTCGCCATGGGAGTCCGTGAGAATAAGCTTATCCGCCGTGCGCGCCCAGTTACCATAAGAGCCAAACACTGAAGGCGCTTTCCCCCCGTGATAGCGCTGATTCATCACCCAGCTCCCCTCTTTCGACAGAAAGAGTGATGTTTCGATCCCCTCGCAATCGGCGCAAGGCAGCACGCCACGCCAGCTTTGCTGCATCGGTTTCAGCTCTTCAAGCTGAGCAGGCTGAACGGTTTCGACCTCGCCGCGGTTATTACACCCGATGAGGGCAAACAGCAGGCCGCCCACCATTGCTGATAAAATAGCCTTATTCACTTTATTTTCCTTATGAACAGTACCGTTAATGTGCGTCAGCCATCATGGCGGCGAACCTTACCGCGCAATGCTTTGACCGAGGACTTTTGCGCTTTTGTCGTTAGCCGGCGCTCTTTCGAAGCGCGGGTCGGGCGTGTTGCCCGGCGGCTTTTTTGCACAACGGTCAATTCTTTGATCAGCGCAACCAGGCGGGCTATCGCCGCGTCGCGATTCATTTCCTGGCTGCGATACTCCTGCGCTTTTATCACGATCCAGCCATCGCTGCTAATCAGATGGTGCGACGCTTCAAGCAGGCGTGCTTTGTAATACTCTGGCAGACTGGACGCCCGAATATCAAAACGCAGGTGAATGGCCGTTGAACTCTTATTCACATGCTGCCCGCCCGCGCCCTGTGCCCGCACGGCAGTGATTTCCAGTTCATCTTCAGGCACAGAAACCGTTCTGGAAATTTCGATCATTGCTGCTGCCAGGCTTCAGGGTGGATTTCCAGATTGCGTTCATTAGCAGACAGCCAGATTGCGCCATCCTGCAATGTCGCCTGGAGCGTCATTGTGCGATCGTCCGCAAACGCACTGAGCCCCGCCAGTTGTTCATCGTCCAGATACCAGATGCTCAGATTTTTGAACATGGCGCAGCGGGACTGGTTTTGCTGCCACCAAATTTGCGCCGCACGAGAATTATAGGTAAATAACGCCACCTCTTTTGCCTGGGTGCAGGCTTTCTTCAGTCGCTTTTCATCCGGCAGCCCTAATTCAATCCACAGATCGATGCCAAGGTAATCATTGCGTAGCCACGCTTCCGGCTCCTCTTCAGCGCTCAAACCACGGGTAAATTGCAGGCGTTCGTCGGCGTACTTTATCCAGGCCAGCAGGCGCAGCATCATACGTTCTTGCGTCTCGGAAGGATGGCGAGCCAGGGTCAGTGTGGCATCTAAAAACTGATTGCGATCCAGATCAGCCACATTCACTACCGCTTTATAAATTGTCGCTTTAAGCGCCATTGCACCTCTCCTTCATAAAATGGCGGCTATTGTAGCGAATCTGAGCATAAAGCGCTGTTATCTCTTGAGCGTATAGGCATTCATCGCTCTGATAATGATATCCGGGCTGTGGTATAGTCACCTTGCTAAACAAAGTGTATGTTCGTAGGCTTAGTGTTATCTCACAGTAAAGTCAGGTTGCTGACAGGAGGTGATGTGAACAATTATTGTGAGTTAGTGCGTAAACGCTATGCAGAAATTGCCAGCGGGGATTTGGGCTATATTCCGGACGCGCTGGGATGCGTTTTGAAAGTGCTGAATGAAATGGCGTCGGATGACACCGTTTCGGAGTCGGTCAGGGAAAAGGCGGCGTATGCTGCCGCGAACTTACTGGTGAGCGATTATGTCAATAAATGATGCATATCAACCCATCAACTGTGATGACTATGACAACCTTGAGCTCGCCTGCCAGCATCATCTTTTACTGACGCTGGAATTAAAAGATGGCGAAAAGCTCAACGCCAAAGCCAACGATTTAGTCTCACGAAAAAATGTGGAGTATCTGGTGGTCGATGTCGCGGGCACAGCGCGCGAACTGCGCCTCGACAAAATTGCCAGCTTCAGCCATCCTGAAATCGGCACCGTTGTGGTGAGCGAGTCCTGAATGTACTGCGGGCAGCGCATGTTGCCCGTTATCTTTGCCACTGCAGCTGCACACTCCGTTGCGCCTCTTTCCTGGCTCCCTCTTGCGTGACAAAAACTCCCGCTGCCGCAATCAATGTTTCGCCATAGAATAAGAGCGGTGTGGTATCGCGCCGCCAGGGGGCGACACCCAGCTCCTGCCAAATTTTCTTCAGCTTGCGTCCACCATGACGCCCGACAATATGCAACAACCCCGACGCCTGAAAACGCACAGATACCGCCTCGTCGGCCTTGGGGGCGCGTAATTCGCCGCCAACAGAGAGCGAGAGTTGCCCTAATCCGGCCGGTAATAGCAGCGGTCTGGCAAGATCCTCCCAGACAAGCAGCGTTTCACGCTGGCTGGCGATCGTCGGGATCCACCATAAATATCCCTGATAGCGCCGTACTTCATATTCGCCCAAACGCAGACATGGCTGGGCATCTTCTCGTGCCAGCGCCACTTCCAGCCAGATCCGCTGCAGCATAGCGCGTGAGGGCATTGGTGCCCCTTGCCCGGCCAGCCAGCGGCGCAGCAACGCACTGCGCCGCACTTCGCTGATCGCCGCTAACGACACAATCGCGAGGGCACCCTCTGCCGAGGTCGCAGCCGCTAGCTCATCAGCTAACAACTCGTCCAGCAGTTGCTCCTGTTCCCCGCACAGCGCTGCGCTGCGTGCTGTCGCTTGCGCAAACTGCGGCCAGCGAGCCGTAAGACGCGGCAGGATATGTAAACGCAGAAAGTTGCGATCGAAGCGGTCATCGGCATTACTTTCATCCTCAATCCAGCACAGCGCGTGCTGCCGCGCCCATTCCTGAAGCGTCTCCCGCGTTTCATTGAGCAGCGGGCGAATAAGCTGAGTACCTGCAAATGGCAGCGTTTCTGGCATCGCCGACAGTCCGGCAGGCCCGCTCCCCCGCTTCAACGCCAGTAAAAACGTTTCACACTGATCGTCCAGATGCTGCGCCGTCAATAAAACCTCGCCGGGCAGCAACGTCTGGCAAAACGCCTGATAACGCGCCTGCCGCGCCTGCGCCTCAATGCCTTCGCCTTTTTCTTCCAGCGTTACGCGCACAACGGTGAGAGGAATATGCCATTGGTCGCAAAGATTCTGGCAGTGCGTAACCCAACTGTCGGCATGGGGACTTAAACCGTGGTGCACGTGCACAGCCCGCAGACGGATATCAGGCTCCTGACCGCGTAACAGCATTAGTTTATGCAGAAGAACGGTTGAATCCAGGCCACCACTCAGCGCCACCAGAAACTGGCGCGAAGCGGTCGGTAACAAAGCGGAAAGTGACGAAGCCATAACGATTATCAAAACGGAAACATTGCCCGGAACGTTACCGGGCAATACCGTATGTGGCAAGTACTACTGCTGGTAAAGCTCCAGCGGCAGTCCATCGGGATCATTGAAGAAGGTAAAACGTTTTTCAGTACAGGGATCAACGCGGATCGCTTCACACTCCACGCCATGCGCCTGCAAATGAGCGACTGCGCGGTCGATATCATCAACGCTGAATGCCAGATGGCGTAAACCGCACGCTTCCGGGCGGCTGGGGCGGCAAGGCGGGAACGGAAACGAAAACAGTTCAATCACATATTGCCCGTTGAGAGCCAAATCGCCTTTCCAGGAGTCACGCGCTTCCCGGTACACTTCGCTTTGCAGGGTGAAGCCAAGAATATCGCAGTAGAAAGCTTTGCTCCTGGCGTAATCCGTGGCAATGATGGCAATGTGATGAACCTGTTTTAATCCCAGCATGGTCGCTCCTTATTTTCGATATGTGAACGTTACCGCCGCCCGGTTTTGCCCGCAATAGCTCAGTGGACTTTTAGGACTCGTACCCGGTAGACCCCTTCTTCATCACGTTTTGCGCCGTGAATATCGGTTTCAAAACCAGGGTAGTGGCGGCCAATGGCACACAACATCAGCAAGAAATCGAGCACTGGCCGACTCTCTTCGGTGATCATTTCCCCGGGCATGACCAGCGGGACGCCTGGCGGATAAGGCAGGATCATATTGGCAGAGATACGCCCGCTGAGTTTTTCCAGTTCGATGGTTTCTACTTCGCCCTGGATCTGCCGCTGCCAGGCCTGGTGCGGAGTCATTTTCATTACTGGCAGCACATCGAACGCCTGCAACATCAGGCGAGGAAGATCGTGCTGGCGAATAAGGCGATGGATACCCTGCGCTAAATCCTGAATGCGCATATTGCGGTAGAAGTCCGGATCTTCTGCATACAGATCCGGCAGCATATTCCTCACACGCAGGTTGAGATCAAAGGCACGTTTAAACTCCATTAGCCCACGCAGCAGCCCCATCGCACGGGTTTTATCAATGCCGATGCTGAACAAAAACAGCAGGTTGTACGGCCCGGTCTTTTCAACTACCACGCCGCGCTCATCAAGAAACTTAGCAACCAGCGCCGCCGGGATCCCCTCTTCGCCCATGTTCCCCCGCTCATCCATACCCGGCGTGAGGATCGTCACTTTGACCGGATCAAGGAACATATGATCGGCATCGGCCTCGCGAAAGCCATGCCAGCTTTCACTGGGTGACACCGGCCAGCAGTCGGCTTCGTCGATCTCCTCCGGCTGCCAGATGTCAAAGAACCAGCCATCGGCTTCCTCTTTCAGGCGCTGCACCTCCTTACGAAAATGCAACGCACGCTCCACCGACCGGTTGATCAGCCGCTTTCCGGGATTACCACGCAACATCGCTGCTGCGGTTTCAATGGAGGCCACCAGCGGGTAACTCGGCGAGGTGGAGGTGTGCATCATAAACGCTTCGTTGAAGGTATCTTCATCGTAATCGCCCTTAATATGAATCAATGACGCCTGCGAAAACGCCGCCAGCATTTTGTGCGTCGACTGGGTTTCAAAGAAGACTTTTCCGGGCACCCGTTCGCCGCTCATTCCACTTTTACCGGCATAAATCGGATGGAAATTGGTATACGGCACCCAGGCGGAATCAAAGTGAATCGACGGCACATCGAGTGTTTTTTTGATCCAGTCGGTGTTGTAGAGCAAGCCATCGTAAGTAGAGTTGGTGATGACGGCGTGCACCGGCCAGCGTGCCTCAGGGGTCGTAGCGACCTTCTGTTCAATGCTGGCGTGGGTAAACTCCCGACGCGGGATCCCGCCCAAAATCCCCAGCGCGTTACGGCCTGGTTTTAGCCATAGCGGAACGACATCACTCATCATCAACAGGTGAGCAAGTGACTTATGACAGTTGCGATCGATAAGCAACGTGCTGCCCGCCGGGGCGGCATACATGCCAACAATTTTGTTCGACGTTGAGGTACCGTTGGTCACCATATAGCTTTGCTCGGCACCAAAAGTACGTGCGATGTACTCTTCCGCTTCGAGATGCGGCCCGGTGTGATCCAGCAACGATCCCAGCTCAGTGACCGAGATCGACACATCCGCCTTAAGAGTGTTACCGCCGAAAAAGTCATAGAACAGGCAGCCCACCGGGCTTTTTTGATACGCCGTACCCGCCATATGGCCCGGTGTACAGAAGGTGTATTTGCCCTCTTTGACATAGGTGAACAGTGCGCGGGTAAACGGCGGAGTGATGTTCTCCAGATACTCTTTGGTGTACTGACCAATGCGCGTCGCAATATCGTCTGCCACACCGAGAGCATATTCAAAGAACCACAGCGCCATACGCATATCCTGCGCGCTAACATCCATCGTCGAGTGGGTGTTAATAAAAGCGTAGAGCGGAAGGTATTCGTTAAGTTGATTGATTTCGCTGCACAAATCGAGCGAGTACTCATCCCAGTCAAAAATAACCCCGCAGATCCGCGGGTTATGCTCGATAAACTTCAGCAGGTCGTTGCTGTTTTGCGGCCAGATAATCTGAAAACCTTGCGCCTGTAACGCCTGCTCCAGCTCCTTAATGGGTTCATCTTTATAGAAAACGCCATGGGGTCCCATGATGGCAATTATATTCACGCCTACCTCCTGCAAAAACATTAGCTAAGCATAGTTGAGCTAAACGCAGGTATAAAAAAAGCCGCATCAGGTGCGGCTTTTTCAGACAGGGATGACAATCAGGCGTAGCCGTAGCTCATCAGACGCTGGTAACGACGATTACGCAGATCGTCTTTGCTGAGCACATCCAGATCGGCCAGATCGGCCAGCAGTTGCGCTTTCAGCGATGCTGCCATTGTTTCCGGATTGCGATGAGCGCCGCCCAGCGGTTCCGGGATAATGGAGTCGATCAGTTTCAGCTCTTTCAGACGCGGGGCGATAATGCCCATCGCTTCTGCTGCCAGCGGCGCTTTGTCTGCGCTTTTCCACAGAATAGAAGCACAACCTTCCGGAGAAATAACGGAATAGGTGCTGTACTGCAGCATATTCACTTTATCGCCCACACCGATTGCCAGCGCGCCGCCGGAGCCGCCTTCACCGATCACGGTGCAAATAACCGGCACGTTAAGGCGAGACATTTCACGCAGGTTGCGGGCAATAGCTTCGGACTGACCACGCTCTTCAGCACCCACGCCCGGGTAGGCACCCGGCGTGTCAATAAAGGTGATGATCGGCATGTTAAAGCGTTCCGCCATCTCCATCAGACGCAGCGCTTTACGGTAGCCTTCTGGCGCCGGCATACCGAAGTTACGGCGAATTTTTTCTTTGGTTTCGCGGCCTTTCTGGTGGCCGATAATCATGACCGGACGACCATCCAGACGCGCGATACCGCCAACAATGGCTTTATCATCGGCATAGGCACGGTCACCAGCCAGCTCGTCGAACTCATCGAAAGCCAGGCGGACGTAATCCAGGGTGTATGGACGCAGCGGATGGCGTGCCAGTTGGGCAACCTGCCATGCGCCAAGATCGGCGAAAATTTTGCGCGTCAGCTCTACGCTTTTTTCGCGCAGACGATGCACCTCTTCGTCGATGTTAATATCCAGTTTTTCATCCTGACGGCCAACGGCGGTCAGAGAATCGATTTTCGCTTCCAGCTCAGCAATCGGCTGTTCGAAATCAAGGAAATTCAGACTCATAGTATTCCTGTATTAGTCAAACTCCAGTTCCACCTGCTCCGAACCAATGAGGCCACGCAAATCGTTGAGTAAACGATCGCTCGGAGAGACGCGCCACGTTGCGCCAAAGCGTAACCGCGCACGCGCATCCGTCCTCTGATAGTAGAGATGTACTGGAATGGTTCCCGAACGGTGCGGTTCCAGAGACTGACGGAGTCGGTTTAAAAGCTGGTCATCAATTTGCCTGTCCGTCAGCGAGATAGCAAGCCCACGGGCATATTTTTCCCGGGCTTCGTCAATGTCCATCACTTCGCGGGCGGTCATTTTAAGCCCCCCGCTGAAGTCATCAAAGCTGACCTGTCCGCTAACGATAAGTATGCGGTCTTTTTCCAGCAATTGCTGGTATTTATCCAGTGCATCAGTGAACAACATCACTTCAAGACGCCCGGAACGGTCATCCAACGTACAGATGCCGATTCGATTGCCGCGTTTGGTGACCATAACCCGCGCGGCAATAACGAGCCCCGCCGCCGTGGTGACTTTCCCACGTTCAGTCGGATGCATGTCTTTCAGCCGATAGCCTCCGACATAGCGCTCAATTTCTTTTAAATACTGGTTGATCGGGTGCCCCGTCAGGTAAAGCCCTAACGTTTCACGCTCGCCATCCAGTTGAACCTGTTCTGGCCAGGGCTGGCAACTGGCGTAAGATTGCTCAATTTGCTCCGGCTCTTCTGCCAATACACCAAACATGTCTGCCTGACCGATCGCTTCCGCTTTTGCGTGTTGATCGGCGGCTTTCAGCGCGTCGCTCAATGAGTTCATCAACGCTGCACGATGCGGCCCCAGGCGGTCAAATGCCCCGGACATAATCAGCTTTTCCAGCACCCGACGGTTGAGCTTTTTAATATCCGTGCGCGCACAGAGATCGAACAATTCGCGGAAATAGCCGCCGTTGTTGCGCGCTTCAATAATGGCTTCAATCGGCCCTTCACCCACGCCTTTAATGGCGCCGATACCGTAGACGATCTCGCCGTCATCATTCACATGGAAATGGTAAAGACCTGAGTTGATATCCGGCGGCAGGATTTTCAGCCCCATACGCCAGCACTCATCCACCAGCCCCACCACTTTTTCGGTGTTATCCATATCGGCGGTCATCACCGCCGCCATAAATTCCGCCGGATAATGCGCTTTTAACCACAGCGTCTGATATGACACCAAAGCATAGGCGGCAGAGTGCGATTTGTTAAATCCATACCCGGCGAATTTCTCCACCAGGTCAAAGATTTTCATCGCCAGCTCGCCATCAACGCCGTTTTTCTTTGCGCCGTCTTCGAAGATGCTGCGCTGCTTCGCCATCTCTTCCGGCTTTTTCTTACCCATGGCGCGACGCAGCATATCCGCCCCACCCAGGGTGTAGCCAGAGAGCACCTGGGCAATCTGCATCACCTGTTCCTGGTAAAGAATGATGCCGTAAGTCGGCTCCAGTACCGGTTTCAGGCTCTCATGCTGCCACTGCACATCCGGGTAGGATATTTCTTCGCGCCCGTGCTTACGGTCGATAAAGTTATCTACCATGCCTGATTGCAACGGCCCAGGGCGGAACAGGGCCACCAGCGCGATCATGTCTTCAAAGCAGTCTGGCTGCAGGCGTTTAATCAGATCTTTCATGCCGCGGGATTCAAGTTGGAATACCGCCGTGGTTTCCGAACGCTGCAGCATGTCAAAACTTTTCTTGTCATCCAGAGGGATGGCGGCGATGTCCAGCGGCTCCAGCCCCTGCTTCTCGCGACGGGCGTTGATCATCTCCAGCGCCCAGTTGATGATGGTCAACGTACGCAGACCAAGGAAGTCGAACTTCACCAGGCCCGCATATTCCACATCGTTTTTATCGAACTGGGTGACCGGGTGCTGCCCGGCTTCATCGCAGTACAGCGGCGCAAAATCGGTGATTTTAGTCGGCGCGATCACCACACCACCGGCGTGTTTACCGGCATTTCGCGTTACGCCTTCCAGCTTACGCGCCATATCGATCAGCGCTTTGACTTCTTCGTCCGCTTCGTAGATTTCCGGCAGTTGCGGTTCGGCTTCAAACGCTTTCGCCAGTGTCATGCCAGGATCGGGCGGCACCAGCTTAGAGATCCTGTCGACAAAACCATACGGGTGCCCCAACACACGCCCCACATCGCGGATAACGGCTTTGGCCGCCATCGTACCGAAGGTAATGATCTGCGATACCGCATCACGCCCGTACATGTCCGCCACATGCTCAATCACCTGGTCACGTTTCTCCATACAGAAGTCAACGTCGAAGTCGGGCATCGAAACACGTTCCGGGTTGAGGAAACGTTCAAACAGCAGGTCAAATTCCAGCGGATCAAGGTCAGTGATCTTCAGCGCATACGCCACCAACGACCCCGCACCAGAACCACGGCCAGGCCCTACCGGCACACCGTTGTCTTTCGACCACTGAATAAACTCCATCACGATCAGGAAGTAGCCAGGGAACCCCATCTGGTTAATAACCTGAAGTTCAATGTCCAGCCGCTCGTCATATTCCGGACGGCGCTTAAGGCGCTCTTCCTCATCCGGAAAGAGAAAAGCCAGACGCTCTTCCAGCCCCTCTTTCGACTTCGCGACAAGGAAATCTTCGGTGGTCATTTCACCAGTCGGGAATTGCGGCAAAAAGTATTCGCCCAGACGCACGGTGACGTTACAGCGTTTGGCAATTTCGACTGTGTTTTCCAGCGCTTCCGGAATATCGGAAAACAGCTCACACATTTCGTCTTCGCTGCGCATGTATTGCTGCGCAGAGTAATTGCGCGGGCGCTTGGGATCATCGAGGGTAAAACCATCATGGATCGCCACGCGGATCTCATGCGCATCGAAATCGCCCGCCTCAAGGAAACGGACATCGTTGGTGGCAACCACGGGCACGCCACGTGCTTCGGCCAGTTTCACCGCCGCGTGCAGATACGTTTCCTCATCAGCCCGCCCGGTGCGGATCAGCTCAAGGAAATAGCGATCGGGAAAATGCTCGGTATAGAAGGCCAGACATTGATCCACCAGCGCATCGTTGCCGCGCAACAGGCATTTGCCCACATCGCCCATACGCGCCCCGGAGAGCAAAATCAGGCCTTCATTCAATTCAGTCAACCAGTCGCGGTCGATCCACGGCCCTTGTGCACCGTATCCCCGCTGGTAGGCACGCGAAATCAGCAACGTAAGATTCTGGTAACCGGCATTGTTAGCGGCAAGGACGGTCAATTGCGTCAACTCGTCACCTAACAGATCGCACTGCACGTGAAAATCGGCACCAACAATGGGCTTCATGCCCGCGCCGTGGCCCGCCCCGTAAAACTTCACCAAACCACACAGGTTGGTGAAATCGGTGATCGCCAGCGCAGGCATACCCAGAGAGGCCGCCTTTTTCACCAGCGGCCCGGTTTTCGCCAGCCCATCAATCATGGAATAGTCGCTATGCACCCGAAGGTGTACGAAACGTGGTTCAGCCATTTTCAGATTCCTTTAACGCCACCAGAATCAGGACACAAGGCCCAACGCGCGTTTGACCGGCGCGAAACTGCGTCGGTGATGCTCGGTTGCGCCATGCTCCGCCAGCTTCTCCAGATGAAAAGCAGTAGGATAGCCTTTGTGCTGCGCAAAACCATATTGCGGAAATGTGATATCCAGTTCAGCCATCTCGGCGTCACGGGTCACTTTGGCGAGAATAGATGCCGCGCTGATTTCCGCAACCCGGCTATCGCCTTTAACAACCGCCAGCGATGGCACAGGCAGCAACGGGCAGCGGTTTCCGTCAATCAGTACGAACTCAGGACGGATTGCTAACCCAGCGACAGCACGCTGCATCGCCAGCATCGTGGCATGTAAAATATTCAGTTCGTCGATTTCGTGAGGTTCAGCGCGTCCAAGGCTCCAGGCCAGCGCCTTTTCTTTGATTTCATGGTAGAGCGACACGCGGCGCTTTTCGGACAATTTTTTAGAATCGTTAAGACCGAAAATCGGACGTTCAGGATCGAGGATCACGGCAGCCGTCACAACTGCGCCCACTAAAGGGCCGCGCCCTACTTCATCCACACCCGCAACTAAATGCGTATGCGGATAAACAAACTCTATCATTTTGCTAGCTCCAGCACGGCATCCGCCGCCTGCTCATCGGCATTACAGCGAATCTGCTGATGCAGTTCGCGAAAAATTTCATGCATCTCATGGCTGGTTTTGCCATTCGCCAGCAGAGGTTGCAGCGCTTGCGCCAGCGCCTTCGGCTGGCACTCATCTTGCAACAACTCTTTGACCAGTTCACACCCGGCAAGCAAGTTCGGTAGCGACACATACGGGGTTTTCACCAGCCGTTTCGCCAGCCAGAAGGTGAAAGGCTTCATCCGGTAGCCCACCACCATCGGGCATTTTGCCAACATGCACTCCAGTGCGGCCGTACCAGAGGCCAGCAGTGCGGCATCGGCCGCGATCATCGCTTCGCGCGCCATACCGTCCAGCATATGCACAGGCAAATCGGGCGCGACGTCAGCTTTTATGCGTTCAAACTGTTCGCGTCGTTTGGCATTCACCAGCGGCACCACGACTTCAAGATCGGGATAACGCTCACGCAGCAACTTTGCTGTGCGCAGGAAATCGCCGCTTAGCATCTCCACTTCCGCACCACGACTACCCGGCAACAGAGCCAGGCAATGTACATCATGGGCAATGCCTAAATGATCCCGCGCGGCATTTTTATCCGGATCCAGCGGCATGGCATCTGCCATGGTATGACCGATAAACCGGCACGGTACGTTGAATTTGTCATAAAACGCTTTTTCGAAAGGCAGAAATGCGAGCACCAGATCGGTGGCTCTGCCAATTTTGAAAACACGTTTTTGCCGCCATGCCCAGACTGACGGGCTGACGTAATGGATGGTTTTAATGCCCTGCTTTTTCAGGTTACCTTCAAGGGTAATGTTGAAATCCGGTGCGTCGATACCGACAAACACATCCGGCTGCAGTTCACTGAAGCGACGGGTCAGATCGGCACGAATATGCAGTAAGCGGCGCAAACGGCCAAGAACTTCTACAATACCCATCACCGCCAGCTCTTCCATTTCATACCAGGCTTCGCAGCCTTCAGCTTGCATACGTGGCCCAGCCACACCCACAAAGCGGGCATGGGGCATACGGGCTTTAAGCGCCCGTATAAGACCCGCACCAAGAATATCGCCGGAGGTTTCTCCGGCGACCAGGGCTATCGTAAGAGGACGATTGTCGACCATTAACGAATCAGACCGCGCGTTGAGCGTTCGAAGAACTGTATAAACGCATCAACTTCCGGATGCTTAGCCGCAAGCTCTGCAATCTCCGGTTTCGCCTCTTCCAGCGTTTTACCGCTGCGGTACAACAGTTTGTACGCGTTGCGGATAGCCACTAACGCTTCTTTGCTAAATCCGCGACGCTTCAGACCTTCAATGTTCACGCCAAACGGCGTGGCATGGTTGCCCTGAGCAATCACGTACGGTGGAACGTCCTGCGCCACACCTGAACAGCCACCGACCATAACGTGCGCGCCGATAATGCAGAACTGGTGCACCGCGGTCATGCCACCGATAATCGCAAAGTCGTCAACGGAGACGTGCCCCGCCAGCGTCGCGTTATTCGCGAGGATGCAACGACTCCCAACCGTACAGTCATGCGCTACGTGTGCGTTGACCATCAGCAGGTTATCGCTACCCACCTTCGTCAATCCACCACCCTGAACTGTGCCGCGGTGAATGGTGACGCTTTCGCGAATGCGGTTGCGATCGCCAATTTCCACGCGGGTGGGTTCGCCAGCATATTTCAGATCCTGGTTAACCTCGCCGATGGAGGCGAACTGATAAATCTCGTTATCGCGGCCGATTTTGGTATGACCATTCACGACAACGTGAGACTTCAGTACGGTACCCTCACCAATTTCTACGTGAGGTCCCACAATACAGAATGGGCCGATATGCGCGTTAGCACCGATTACGGCACCGTCTTCGATAACGGCAGTTGGATGAATAAAGGCGGTTTTATCAATCACGTATCAGGCCTCCCGGCTACGTGCACACATCATAGTAGCTTCACAAACAACTTTACCGTCGACCAGCGCAACACCTTTAAAACGGGTCAGGCCGCGGCGGGTTTTCTCGAAAGTGACTTCCATGATCATTTGATCGCCTGGCACGACCGGGCGCTTAAAGCGCGCTTCATCGATACCGGCGAAATAGTACAGCTCACCTGGTTCCAGTTTTCCAACGCTTTTAAACGCCAGAATACCGGTTGCCTGCGCCATTGCTTCGAGGATCAGCACGCCCGGGAAAATCGGTTTGCCAGGGAAGTGCCCCTGGAAAAACGGTTCGTTTACCGAAACATTTTTGACTGCGCGCAGAAAACGACCTTCTTCAAAATCCAGCACACGGTCTACCAGTAAGAACGGGTAACGGTGCGGCAGAAGTTCCAGAATCTCTTCAATGTGCAGAGTATGAGTGTCAGTAGTCAAAATACTCTTCCTGTCTAAATATACTAAAAGGCAATAATAACACGGCCCGCGGCAATCGTGAGAATGCCGGCAGGCCGGAATCTAAACGCATTAAACGGTGAATGGTTATTCTTGTTGATTAACCTTGCGCTCGACTGCTTTCAGGCGGTTGCTCATATCATCAATATTCATCACCAGGGCAGCGGTTTTGCGCCATACTTTGTTCGGTTGCAGCGGGATACCAGAAGAATAAATTCCAGGCTCAGTGATAGGACGCATAACCATCCCCATCCCCGTAACAGTAACCTTGTCGCAAATTTCCATATGCCCGTTGATTACGCTGGCGCCGCCAATCATGCAGTAACGGCCGATTTTCAGGCTGCCTGCCATAATGACACCACCCGCAACCGCGGTATTGTCGCCAATCACAACGTTATGTGCAATCTGGCACTGGTTATCAATGATCACACCGTTGCCGATGCAGGTATCGTCCAGCGCACCGCGATCGATAGTGGTACACGCGCCAATTTCGACGTTGTTGCCAATGATCACCCGTCCAAGCTGAGGGATTTTAACCCAGTTTCCGCGATCGTTGGCATAACCAAAACCATCGGAGCCAATCACCGTACCGGATTGCACGAGGCAATTTTCGCCGATCTCAATCTCGTGGTAAATGGAGACGTTAGCCCACAGACGCGAACCTGCACCAATTTTCGTATTTTTGCCGACGAAGCATCCCGCGCCGATAACCACGTTATCGCCCAGGGTGACGCCGGATTCGATCACCGCATTCGGGCCAATCGACACGTTGTTACCAAGCTTCGCCGTCGGATCAATCACCGCCCCGGGGGCAATGTTTTGCGCCGGCTGCGGCGTGGTATCCAGAATTTGAGCCATGCGCGCATACGTCAGGTACGGATTTTTTACGACCAGCGCTGCACTATTGGCAAAAGGAAGATCGTCTTGCGTCATGACAACGGCAGACGCCTGGCATGCGGCCAGGTGTTCACGGTATTTTGGATTTACCATGAAAGTGATGTGACCTGCTCCGGCAGATTGCATGGACGCAACGCCGGTGATGACGATATCGCCATCACCGTGTAATTCTGCATCCAACTGCTGAGCTAAATCAGCCAGTCGAATTGAAGGCATTACTTATTTAACCTGTTTCAGTACATCAGCGGTGATGTCTTTAACATCATTGCTGTTGTAAATAACGGCATTGGAAGGAACAACCAGATCAATACCCTGGTCAGCAGCGACTTTTTTCACTGCAGTCTGGATGCGAGTAACCAGCTTACCGCGTTCTTCGTTAGAACGACGAGCCTGGTCCTGCTCGAAAGCTTGCGCTTTCTGGGCGAAAGCCTGGCTACCGGTAGTCAGATCTTTTTCCAGCTTGGCGCGATCGCTCGCTTTCATTGTGGAACCATCACGCTGCAGGCGCTGTTTTTTGGCTTGCAGGTCAGATTCCATGCTCTGCAGTTCGCTGGCGCGACCACCGAATTCGTTTTTCATCGTCTGAGAAACGCCGGAAGTCTGTGCAACCTGCTGTAACAGGTTACCCATATCGACAATCGCAATCTTGTCAGCTGCCTGAGCGGACGCTGCCATTGCCAAACCGAAACCTGCAGCTAATAACAACTTTTTCACAATTAACTCCTTACCATCCCGTTTGTACCCGCAGGTACAGCTCTTTGCGCGGCCGGGCCTTCTTCAGAAGGCCTCAGCCATCACTACACTGCTGACGCATTCCTTTGCAACGATGCGTTACCAGGTTTTACCAATGTTAAACTGGAACTGCTCCGCTTTGTCTCCATCGTACTTTTTGAACGGCTGGGCGTAGGAGAAGACCAACGGCCCTAATGGGGACATCCATTGTAACGCAATACCTGCCGACATACGGATATTGCTCGGATCGCTGTAATCCGGAATACCCAGCGCTTTCATCTGCTCGGTATTTTGCCAGTTTGTATCCCATACCGTACCCGCATCCCAGAAGAATGACGTACGAACAGAGTTGGCATATTTGTCGCTAATGAACGGTGTCGGTGTAATAAATTCGACGCTTGCTACGCCCATGGCGTTACCGCCCACCGCGTCATCGGATTTACAGACCGAGCCAGCAACCGTGTTATCACAGTTACTCTGGCTGTTACCTCCGTAGTACACCGCTTTCGGACCAATGTTATTGGACTGGAAGCCACGTACGGTACTTGAACCACCGGCGTAGAAGTTCTCATAGAATGGCATCTCTTTGCCACCTAAACCATCGCCATAGCCCCAGCGAGTACGACCCAGAATGACCCATTTGTGATCGTCATCAATCGGGAAGTAGGACGCGGTATCCACGGTAACTTTATAGAACTCGTTATCCGATCCCGGAATGGTGACTTTACCGTTCAGGTTGACACGGGTCCCTTTCGTCGGGAAATAACCACGGTCAAGGTTGTTATAAGTCCAACCGTAGTTAAAGGTGAAATCATCCGCCGAGTAGCCATTCTCGTCGTTCTGAGTGCTGGAATGCTGCCCTACAGAGTCGAGATAACGCCACATTGCCACCTGCGGTTCCATCTTAGACAGGCTGTTATGAACATAGCCTAAGCCAGTGCGCAGAGTGTTGTACTCGTTAATCGGGAAACCAAGCGTGCCGTCAACACCGTAACTTTTGTTGGTGTACGAGGACAGGTCCGCATCATCGGCTTTAAAGTCGTTATAGAAAATACGACCGCCAAGGCTGACGCCATCCACCGTAAAGTACGGGTTGGTGACCGAGAACTCAGAGTAAGTCTGGTAATCGTTTTTGGTACCGCTGATCCCGACAGAGTAACCGGTACCTAACCAGTTATCCTGCTGCACGCCAACCTGGAAGCTGACGCCACTCTCTGTACCGTAACCGACGCCGAAGTTAAAGCTACCGGTGTTACGCTCTTTCACTTTATAAACCACGTCAACCTGATCCGGACTGCCCGGTACACGCTGCGTTTCGGTATCGACGGTTTCAAAGTAGCCCAGACGGTTGAGACGCTCTTTACCCTGGTCAACTAAATCGCTGCCCAGCCAGGCCCCTTCCATCTGACGCATTTCGCGGCGCAGTACGGCATCTTTAGAGGTGTCGTTGCCTTCGAAGCGAATTTTACGCACGTAGAAGCGGTTGCCAGCATCCACATTGATGTGGAGCTTAACCGTTTTGTCGGTGTCGTTGATTTCCGGCTGCGACTGCACGCGCGGGTAGGCATAACCATAGCGACCCAGAAGCTTTTTGATATCGTCTTCCATTTTGGTCACTTTGGCGCCGTTATACAGCTCGCCCGGTTCGATTTTGGTCAGGCTCTCAATCTCAGCAGAGTGCCCGGCCAGATTACCTGTTACCTGAACACCGGAAAGCTTGTACAGATCGCCTTCAGTGACGTTAACGGTAATGTAGATGCCTTTCTTATCCGGCGTCAGGCTGACCTGAGTCGAATCGATATTGAAACGGGCATAGCCACGATCCAGATAGTAGCTACGTAGCGTTTCCAGGTCGCCTGCCAGTTTCTGTTTCTGGTATTTGCGATCGCCAACGACGTTCCACCATGGCACTTCATCACGCAACTGGAAGTTGGAAATCAACTGTTCCGTGCTAAAGGCGTGGTTGCCGACAATGTTAATCTGCTGGATCTGAGCGGATACCCCTTCCTGGAAGACCAGTTTCAGGTCAACGCGGTTACGCGGCAGCGGCGTTACAACCGCTTTAACGCTGGCGCTGTATTTACCCACGCTGTAATAGAAATCTTCCAGCCCTTTTTCGATATCGGATAAGGTTGTGCGATCGAGTGATTCACCAACACGCACGCCAGAAGCCTCAAGGTTCTGTTTCAGCATGTCATCTTTCACCGACTTGTTGCCGGAGAAGGTGATGCTGGCGATTGTTGGACGTTCTTTCACCTGGACAAGAAGCGTATCACCATCACGCAGGACGCGGACATCCTCAAAGTTGCCAGTGGCAAACAGTGCGCGAATGGTGCTACTGATATCTTCATCATTCACCGTATCACCAGGGCGTACTGGCATACTGAGGAGGGCCGCACCAACGGCGACACGCTGCAGGCCTTCGAAATGAATGTCCTTCACTACGAACCCGTCAGCACCGTATACGGTGGCGCTGCTAAACAGCAGCGACGCTATGAGCAACTTTTTCATCGCCATCGTTATTATGCGTTCTTCCTAACAAACTCTCTTACAAGCGAGAGAAATCATTGAAAAGTGCAAGCCCCATTAACAGCACCAGCAAAATAGAGCCAATGCGATAACTAAAGTCTTGAACTCGCTCGGATACCGGTCCGCCCTTCAGCTTCTCAATCGCCAAAAACAGCAGATGCCCGCCGTCAAGAACGGGTAATGGGAACAGGTTAATGATACCCAGGTTCACGCTGATTAAAGCGAGAAACATCAGGTAGTAAATCAACCCGAACTCCGCTGACATCCCAGCCCCCTGAGCTATCGAAATCGGCCCACTGAGGTTGTTCAGTTTTACATCACCGGTGATCAATTTCCCCAACATACTGACCGTCAACTTCATCAACTGCCACGTTTTGTCCGTGGCTTCGGCGATGGCGCTAAATGGCCCGTACTGGCGTACTGTCTTGTATTCATCTGGCAGCGGGATCACTTTGGGCACGACGCCCGCAAAGCCCTCTGCCTTGTTACCCGGCTTTGTATCCGGTATTAACGTCAAAGACAAGAGCGTCCCTTGTCTTTCTACTTCTAAAGCTAACGCCGTGCCAGGATTATCCCGGACCAGGCCAACAAATGTCATCCACTGTGTTAACTGCTGACCATCGACTTTAACGATCCTGTCGCCAGCTTGCAAACCTGCCTTGCTGGCAGCAGAGTCCGGTTGAACCTCTGCCAGTACGGGTTCAAGCTGCGCAGCGCGAGGCCGGATCCCCAGTGACGAAACCGGATCGTCTTTATCAGGTGCGAAGGACCAGTGGCGTAAATCCAGCACTTTATCCTGACGATTGTTACTGCCGAAAGGCGCTACGCTGATGGTGGTCTGGCTATCGCCGATTTTAGACACCAGCTGTAAGCGTACTGCATCCCAATCAGGCGTTTCGATACCATCAATCGCTTTAAGTTCCGTACCGGGTGCAATTTGCGCCGTTGCTGCGATCGAGTTGGGTGTTATTTCACCAACAACCGGGCGAACGCCAGGGACACCAATGATAAACACCAGCCAGTAGGCAAAAATAGCAAAGAGGAAGTTGGCGATGGGACCCGCAGCGATAACTGCGGCACGTTGGCCGACAGTTTTATTGTTAAACGCATAATGGCGCATTTCCGGTGCCACCGGTTCAACGCGCTCATCCAGCATTTTTACGTATCCGCCCAGCGGGATAAGGGCGATAACAAATTCGGTACCGTGTTTATCCGTACGGCGCCAGAGCGCTTTACCAAAACCAATGGAGAAACGCTCGACGCGGACACCGCAACGGCGAGCAACCCAGAAATGGCCAAATTCATGCACGGTGATCAACACACCAAGCGCAACGATGAACGCCGCCAGATTCCAGAGAATGCTCAACATAAAACCTTCCGTTAAATCGTCCTGAAAACCAGCAATAACAGGCAGGCAAAAACAGGAACTGCCGCTGTCAGGCTGTCAATGCGATCCAGTATACCGCCATGACCCGGAATAAGATGACCACTATCTTTTATTCCGGCTTCACGTTTGAACATACTTTCCGTCAAATCGCCCAGCACTGACGCCAGTGCCGCAACAACTGAGCAAATCAAAAGCGTTGATGGCGCGACATTGAGATCGGCCCAGGCGCTGTAGCCCCAGGAAATCACACCAGCAGTCAGCAAACCGCCCAAAAAACCTTGCCAGGTTTTTCCCGGTGAGACTTTCGGTGCCAGCTTGTGTTTACCAAACAGTTTGCCAAACATATACGCGCCAGAATCCGCCCCCCAGACCAGGATCATGACATACAGCAACCATAACGCACCACTGTAGTGGTTCTGTTCATAGTGCCAGACGCGCAGCGCGAGCATGCCCCAGAAAAAAGGAATAATCGTCAGTATGCCAAAGATGAGGCGTAAAACTTTTGAGCTACGCCACAGTGCGGCCGATGCCGGGTAACCTAACACCAGCACCAGCGCGACCAGCCACCAGACCAGCGAGGCCCAAAGGGAGATCGCCACCACCGGCTGGTGAACGTTGTGATGATATTCCGGCATCATAAACAGCATGAACGCCAACAGAAGCCCGCAGAGTACCGCCAGCCAGACCCGCTGAGACCGGGACGTAAAACCGCTCAGTTGCCCCCACTCCCATGCGGCGAGCATACAAACGGCAAGCGTAACGATCGCAAAACCCACCGGCGGCAGCAAAAAAAGCGCTGCAATAACAATGGGTATTAATACAAAAGCAGAAATCAGGCGATACTTCAGCAAAAGCAACCCCCATCAGGCTTTGTCGCCACCAGGCTCGGTGCCGCCGAAACGACGCTCTCGATTGGCAAAGGCATGCAGCGCACCTTCAAAGTCTTGTTCATCAAAATCGGGCCAAAGAACATCAGTAAAGTAAAGTTCGGCATAGGCAATTTGCCAAAGTAAAAAATTACTAATGCGATGTTCCCCGCCAGTCCTAATCACTAAATCAACGGGAGCCAGTTCGTGCATGCAGATTTGCTTATTCAGCGTTTCTTCATCAATTTGATCCGGGCGCAACAGCCCTTCCTGCACTTGCACAGCTAACTGGCGAACCCCCTGAACAATATCCCAACGCCCACCATAGTTCGCTGCGACATTCAGCGTTAACCCGGTATTCTGGGCTGTTAACGCTTCCGCCTTGCGGATTCTCTCCTGCAAACGCGTATTAAAACGACTGGTATCACCAATGATACGTAAACGCACATTATGACGATGCAGGCTTTTTACTTCGCTATCCAACGCCCACACAAATAGCTCCATCAGCGCGCTCACTTCCTGCGCCGGGCGATTCCAGTTCTCGCTACTAAAAGCATAAAGCGTCAGCGCATCAATACCATTATTGGCGGCAAAAGACACCGCACGGCGAACAGACTTCGCTCCGGCTCTGTGGCCAAAGGCACGGAGTTTCCCTTGTCTTTTCGCCCAGCGACCATTGCCATCCATAATTATCGCTACATGGCGGCAGCCATGCGTTGGCAAACTTTCGCTTATCGGTTGGTTAGCAGACAACATAACGCGTTTTAGTCCCTGAAAAGGATTGAGCGGTACTCAGGAATACACAAGCCTTTACGCAAAAAAGCCGTGCAAACCACGGCTAACCCGATGTCACCTATAACAAACTGACCATCGGGTGGCGCAGACTATATCACCGAAGCCCAACGCTAACAAATAGCACCGCAACTCCTGGCGGTAATATCATCAGCTTGCGAAGCGCGTCACTTGTCGTTGCGCCACTTCACGCGCCTGTGCATCAACGGCCAGAACGTCATCGATACTTTGCGGTTCACGTAGATCCATCTGATCCAGTACAGACAGATTGAGGGCTGCGATATCTGTGAAGCGAATAGCAGATGCCAGGAAAGCCGAAACAGTGACCTCGTTTGCTGCATTTAGCGCCGTTGTCGCAGCCTGCCCCTCGCTTGACGCATCAATAGCCAGTTTCAGGCAGGGATAACGATCATAATCAGGCGCAGCAAAACTTAACGAACTCAGTTTGCAGAAATCGAGGGCATTTACACCAGAGGACACACGATCTGGCCAGGCCATGGTGTGTGCGATAGGTGTACGCATATCCGGCTCACCCAGTTGCGCTAAAACACTGCCATCCAGGTATCGCACCATGGAGTGAATCACCGATTGCGGGTGAATTAACACTTCCATTTGGCGGGCAGAGGCATTAAACAACCAGCGCGCTTCAATGTATTCCAGACCTTTGTTCATCATGGTGGCGGAATCAACGGAGATTTTACGTCCCATTGACCAGTTCGGATGGCGACAGGCCTGATCCGGCGTCATTGCCGCCAGATCCGCTAATGGCGTCTCACGAAATGGGCCACCTGACCCGGTAAGCAAAATAGACGAAACGCCATTCTGCTCCAGATCAGCGTACCCCAGGTTCTGCTGAATTGTTTCCGGTAAACTCTGAAAAATAGCGTTATGCTCGCTATCCACCGGCAAAAGCCGCGCTCCGCTCTCTTTTACCGCTTCCATGAATAAGCGGCCGCAGGTCACCAGCGCTTCTTTATTGGCCAGCAATACCGTTTTGCCTGCGCGAATAGCAGCCAGCGTCGGCACAAGCCCGGCCGCCCCCACAATAGCCGCCATCACCAGGTCCACGTCTCCTAACGCCGCCATTTCACAGGCCGCCTGTTGACCACTGAGTACGTCGGTACGGCTTCCGAGTTCCTGCAAAGCATGTTTCAGCTGTTGCGCGCTTTGCGCATCATCCATCACGGCAAAACGCGGGGAGAATTCCAGACACTGTTCAACCATGCGGGCAACATTTTTGCCTGCAACCAGCGCAGTTATGGAAAAACGATCGGGATTGTGGCGAACCACATCAAGCGTGCTGCAACCAATAGAACCCGTTGAGCCCAGAAGAGTTAAATGCTTCATGAAACGCTCACAACGTTGCAAGAATAAAAAAGCAAAACGCCGCCAGCGAAACCACCGGAGCGGCTCTCTGTACGGCGTTTTAGTCGGTTTTTACAGAATCAGAACTGCATCAGTTCCGCTTCTTTATCCGCCAGCGCCGCATCGACTTTTTTGATTGCAGCATCGGTAAGTTTCTGCACTTCATCTTGTGAACGACGGTCATCATCTTCACTGATTTCTTTGTCTTTCAGCAGAACTTTTACTTTATCGTTCGCGTCACGGCGAACGTTACGTACGGCTACGCGGGCTTGTTCAGCTTCGCCACGCACGACTTTGATCAGATCTTTACGACGTTCTTCTGTCAACGCTGGCAGCGGAACACGGATGTCGCTACCCGCAGAATTGGGGTTCAGTCCCAGGTCAGACGCCATGATGGCTTTCTCAACGGCCGGGCCCATAGAGCGATCAAAGACGTTGATTTTCAACGTACGGGAGTCTTCAACGGTCACGCTTGCCAGCTGACGCAACGGCGTCGGCGTACCGTAATACTCCACAACGATGCCATCCAACAGGCTCGGGGAAGCGCGACCAGTACGCACTTTACTGATTTGAGTTTTGAACGATTCTACGCATTTCTCCATGCGTACTTCAGCATCTTTTCTGATATCGCTAATCACGTTACGGATCCTTGAAATCTTGTCGCAGGCTGGCCATACGCTGGCACGCCTGGTTGCGGGTGTGCTAAGTATAGCCTTGTTCAATCTTCTGGCACCGTGAAGATGCCAGAAAGAACGGCTCAATAATTTAAAGCGGAATCTTACCTTTATTTATTGCTTACGGGAATTATTCCGTAATCAATGTGCCTTCTTTTTCGCCCATTACCACGCGACGCAGTGCGCCTGGTTTGTTCATATTGAACACGCGAATCGGCAGTTTGTGGTCACGGGCCAGCGTAAAGGCCGCCAGGTCCATTACCTTTAATTCTTTATCCAGCACCTCGGTGTAGCTCAGTTGCTCGCACAGGGTTGCCGTTGGATCGGTGACCGGATCGGCAGTAAAGACGCCGTCCACTTTGGTCGCTTTCAATACTACGTCAGCTTCAATTTCGATACCGCGCAGGCAAGCAGCGGAATCTGTAGTGAAGAACGGGTTGCCGGTACCGGCGCTGAAAATGACCACGCGATTATTGCGCAGCAGGCTGATAGCCTCTGCCCAACTGTAATTGTCGCATACGCCATTCAGCGGGAATGCAGACATCAGACGTGCGTTCACATAGGCACGATGCAGCGCATCACGCATTGCCAGGCCGTTCATTACCGTTGCCAGCATACCCATGTGATCGCCCACAACGCGGTTCATGCCCGCTTTTGCCAGCCCCGCGCCACGGAACAAGTTACCGCCGCCAATCACCACGCCAACCTGAACTCCCAGTTCAACCAGCTCTTTAATTTCCTGCGCCATGCGGTCGAGAATGCTTGCGTCAATACCGAAGCCTTCGGATCCCTGGAGCGCTTCACCACTCAGCTTAAGCAGAATGCGTTTGTAGACGGGTTTTGCATTGGTAGCCATGTTTCTTTCCTGAGACTGTCAACAATTGGACGGGTTTAATACTGGCGCTTATGATACGTCGCCTGTCAGCGCAAACACTAGCGTGTTGGCTGATTTTCAGATGAAGGGCATAAAAAGAAGCCGCCCTCAGGCGGCTCCTTTTTATTGATTAAGACTGCTTGGACATTGCAGCAACTTCAGCTGCGAAGTCAGTCTCAACTTTCTCGATGCCTTCGCCCACTTCGAAGCGGATGAAGCCGGTTACGTCAGCATTGTGCTCTTTCAGCAGCTGAGCAACAGACTTGCTCGGATCCATAACGAAAGGCTGGCCAGTCAGAGAAACTTCGCCGGTGAATTTCTTCATGCGGCCTTCAACCATTTTCTCTGCGATTTCTTTCGGTTTGCCAGACTGCATGGCGATGTCCAACTGAACCTGGTACTCTTTTTCTACCACTTCAGCAGACACGTCTTCCGGTTTAACGAATTCCGGTTTGCTTGCAGCGATGTGCATTGCCAGCTGTTTAACCAGTTCTTCATCGGCGTTTTTAGCCGCAACCACAACACCAATGCGCGCGCCGTGCTGGTAAGAGCCCAGAACGTCGCCTTCCAGAGAAGATACGCGACGGATGTTGATGTTCTCACCGATTTTAGCAACCAGCGCAACACGTTCTTCTTCGAACTGTGCTTTCAGAACTTCAACGTCAGTGATTTTGCCAGCCAGGGCTGCGTCCAGGACTTTGTTTGCAAATGCCTGGAAACCACCATCTTTCGCTACGAAGTCAGTCTGGCAGTTAACTTCCAGAATGATGCCGTAGGTGCCAGCGATTTTGGTGAGGATCACGCCGTCAGCAGCAACGTTGCCTGCTTTTTTCGCCGCTTTGATAGCGCCGGACTTACGCATGTTCTCAATCGCCAGCTCGATGTCGCCGTTCGCTTCAGTCAGCGCTTTTTTGCAATCCATCATGCCTGCGCCAGTACGTTCACGCAGCTCTTTTACCAGGGATGCGGTAATTTCAGCCATTCTTTAATCCTCGGGAGAGATATGACCTGCACGGTTTGCAACCAAACAGGCTTAAAAGTGAAAAAGGGGGCCATAGACAGGCCCCCTAACCAAACTCGGTACTACCTGCTCAATAAGGGGCTCAAAGAGCGGCCTTATTACTCAGCTTCTACGAAGCTTTCTTCCGCCTGAGTAGCCAGATCCGAAGAACGGCCTTCACGAACGGTAGCAGCAACGGCATTCAGGTACAGGCTAACAGCACGGATTGCGTCATCGTTACCCGGGATAACGAAGTCAACGCCGTCCGGATCGGAGTTGGTATCAACGATAGCAAATACCGGAATACCCAGGTTGTTTGCTTCTTTGATTGCGATGTGCTCGTGGTCAGCATCGATAACGAACAGAGCGTCTGGCAGACCACCCATGTCTTTGATACCGCCCAGGCTGTTTTCCAGCTTGTCCAGCTCACGAGTGCGCATCAGCGCTTCTTTCTTGGTCAGCTTGTCGAAGGTACCGTCCTGAGACTGAGTTTCCAGGTCTTTCAGACGTTTGATGGACTGACGAACGGTTTTCCAGTTAGTCAGCATACCGCCCAACCAGCGATGGTTCACGAAGAACTGGTCGCAGTTCAGAGCAGCTTCTTTCACCGCTTCGCTTGCAGCGCGTTTAGTACCAACGATCAGGATTTTGCCTTTGCGAGAAGCAATTTTGTTCAGCTCAGCCAGGGCTTCGTTGAACATCGGTACCGTTTTCTCAAGGTTGATGATGTGAACTTTGTTACGCGCACCGAAGATGAACGGCTTCATTTTCGGGTTCCAGTAACGGGTCTGGTGACCAAAGTGAACACCAGCCTTGAGCATGTCGCGCATGGAAACAGTTGCCATGTTTTAAAACCTCTATATAAAAGTTGGGGTTATGCCTCCACGTATCCCATATTACCGACCCCGAAGGGCACCCCGGAATATGTGCCGATACGTGTGTGTTGTTACACAAAGTGAGATTTGTGGCCCCCATTCCAAAACAGGAACGGAAGTCCGGCGCGCTTTATACCACAAAACCGCACCAGAAACCAATAGTTGTTGACGCGGTGTGCTGTTAATGATTCTCAATTTGGCACAAAGCTTGCGCGGCTGTTACCATTGACAGCACTTATCCTGGTATAGTCGAAAAATTCGACACTGATGGACACAATCCATGGCTATCTCTATTAAAACTCCTGAAGAAATCGAAAAAATGCGCATCGCCGGCCGTCTCGCTGCCGAAGTGCTGGAAATGATCGAACCGTACATTAAACCGGGCGTCAGCACTGGCGAACTGGACCGTATTTGCAACGATTACATCGTTAACGAGCAACATGCTATCTCCGCGTGCCTCGGTTACCACGGCTTCCCGAAATCCGTTTGCATCTCTATTAATGAGGTGGTTTGCCACGGGATTCCGGATGATGAAAAACACCTGAAAGACGGCGATGTGGTTAACATCGATGTCACCGTTATCAAAGACGAGTATCACGGCGACACCTCCAAAATGTTTATTGTGGGCAAACCAACGATTCTTGGCGAGCGCCTGTGCCATGTTACGCAGGAAAGCCTCTATCTGGCCCTGCGGATGGTGAAACCGGGTATCCGTCTGCGCACGCTTGGCGCAGCAATCCAGAAGTATGTTGAAGCACAAGGTTTCTCTGTAGTGCGTGAATACTGTGGCCACGGCATTGGCCGCGGCTTCCATGAAGAGCCGCAGGTTTTGCACTACGATGCAGATGATGGCGGCGTGGTACTGCAAGCCGGTATGGCATTTACTATCGAGCCAATGGTGAACGCTGGTGATTATCGCATTCGCACCATGAAAGACGGCTGGACGGTCAAAACCAAAGATCGCAGCCTGTCAGCCCAGTACGAGCACACGATCGTTGTCACCGAAACAGGCTGTGAGATCCTCACCCTGCGTAAAGACGACACCATTGAAGCCGTGCTGACCGCCGCCTGATCTCGCTCCCGGCTCACTATCACAACGGTCCACTTTGCGGGCCGTTTTTTTTCTTTCTTTTCCCCTGCGGTCATACATATAAACGACTTTTCATTTCTGATTATCTCTTTTAAGTTGTCCTGATATGAGTCTGCACTCCAGATGGGTGGTCAATAATGAGTAATCTCTCTTCAGAACAGTTCGTCAGTACCGTAACCCCCACCCTTCCCGGGCAACCGGAATACCCCGGCGTCTGGCCGCGAGACGACTTACGGTGTGCCGATATCAAAACGCATATTGATGCTTTTCAACAGTGGCTCGGTCATGTCTTTGACGCGGGAATTTCGGCCGAGCAGCTGATTGAAGCCCGAACGGAATTCATTGACCAGTTGCTTCAACGGCTGTGGCTGGAGTATGGGTTTGGCGAAGTCAGCGATGTCGCGCTGGTTGCTGTTGGCGGTTACGGCCGCGGGGAGCTGCACCCGTTGTCGGATATCGATCTGCTTATCCTCAGCCGCTATAAATTGCCCGACGAGCAAGCACAAAAAATTGGCGAACTGCTGACACTGCTCTGGGACGTGAAACTGGAAGTGGGGCACAGCGTGCGGACGCTGGATGAGTGCCTGCAGGAAGGGCTGTCGGATTTAACCGTTGCGACTAACCTGATTGAATCGCGCCTGCTGGTGGGTGATGTTGCGCTATTCCTGGAATTACAAAAGCATATTTTCAGCGACGATTTCTGGCCTTCAGAAACCTTTTTCCCCGCCAAAGTCACAGAACAGGCAGAACGTCATCAGCGCTACCACGGCACCAGCTATAACCTGGAGCCCGACATTAAAAGCAGTCCCGGCGGCCTGCGCGATATTCATACACTGCAATGGGTAGCACGTCGCCATTTTGGTGCCACCTCGCTGGATGAAATGGTCGGGTTTGGTTTTCTGACCGAGGCCGAACGCAATGAACTGAACGAGTGTCTGCACCTGCTGTGGCGCATCCGCTTTGCGCTGCATCTGGAACTTAATCGTTATGACAACCGCCTGCTGTTTGACCGACAACTGAGCGTGGCACAGCGCCTGAATTATGTTGGCGAAGGCAACCAGCCGGTTGAACATATGATGAAAGATTTCTTCCGCGTAACGCGCCGCGTTACGGAACTGAATCAGATGCTGCTCCAGCTGTTCGACGAAGCGATCCTGGCGCTAACAGCTGATGAAAAACCGCGTCCTATTGATGATGAGTTCCAGCTGCGCGGCACGCTGATCGACCTGCGCGATGAAACGCTGTTTATCCGGGAACCGCAGGCGATCCTGCGGATGTTCTATATTATGGTGCGCAACAGCACCATTACGGGCATTTACTCCACCACGTTACGGCATTTACGCCACGCCCGCCGTCATCTGACACAGCCGTTGTGCTACATCGCCGAAGCACGCTCAATTTTCCTGAGCATGCTGCGCCATCCCGGAGCCGTCAGCCGCGGTCTGCTGCCCATGCACCGTCACAGTGTCCTGTGGGCCTATATGCCGCAGTGGTCGCACATTGTCGGTCAAATGCAGTTTGATCTGTTTCACGCCTACACCGTCGATGAACACACCATCCGCGTGCTGCTGAAGCTGGAAAGTTTCGCTAAAGAAGATACCCGTAATAAGCATCCCTTATGTGTTGAACTCTGGCCGCGCCTGACGCATCCGGAACTGATTTTGATTGCTGCCCTGTTCCATGATATCGCCAAAGGCCGCGGTGGTGATCATTCGGTGCTGGGCGCGCAGGATGTGCTGAAATTTGCCGAATTGCACGGGCTGAACTCCCGCGAAACGCAACTGGTCGCCTGGCTTGTACGTCACCACTTATTAATGTCGGTAACTGCGCAGCGCCGCGACATTCAGGATCCGGAAGTTATCAAACAGTTCGCCGAAGAAGTACAAACGGAAAATCGCTTGCGCTTCCTGGTCTGCCTGACCGTGGCGGATATCTGCGCCACCAACGAAACACTGTGGAATAGCTGGAAGCAGAGCCTGCTTCGCGAACTCTATTTCGCCACTGAAAAACAGTTACGCCGCGGGATGCAGAACACACCGGATATGCGCGAACGTGTGCGCCATCATCAGTTACAGGCGCTGGCATTGCTGCGCATGGACAATATCGATGAAGAGCAGTTGCATCAGATTTGGGCGCGCTGCCGGGCTAACTACTTTGTTCGTCACAGTCCAAACCAACTGGCCTGGCACGCCCGTCACTTGCTTGAGCACGACTTAACGAAGCCGATGATCCTGCTGAGTCCGCAGGCCACGCGCGGCGGGACCGAGATCTTTATCTGGAGTCCGGACAGGCCGTACCTGTTCGCTGCTGTTTGTGCAGAACTGGACAGGCGCAATCTCAGCGTTCATGACGCGCAAATCTTTACCACCCGCGATGGCATGGCGATGGACACTTTTATTGTGCTGGAGCCAGATGGCAGCCCACTCTCCGCCGATCGTCACGATGCCATTTGCTTTGGGTTGGAGCAAGCCATCACGCAGCATACCTGGCAGCCGCCGCAACCACGTCGTCAACCGGCGAAATTGCGACACTTTACGGTCGATACAGAAGTTAACTTCCTGCCGACCCACACCGACAGAAAATCCTTCCTCGAGTTAATTGCCCTGGATCAACCCGGTTTGCTGGCACGCGTAGGCCAGGTGTTTGCCGACCTTGGAATCTCGCTGCACGGGGCGAGAATTACAACAATTGGTGAACGAGTAGAAGATTTATTTATAATCGCCACCGCCGACCGGCGCGGCCTTAATAATGCGCTGCAAATGGAGGTGCAACAACGGTTGACAGAGGCCCTCAATCCAAACGATAAAGGGTGATGTTTTTTTTACACAGATGGAAAGAGCTTAACAATGCAGCAGTTACAGAACGTTATTGAAACCGCTTTCGAGCGTCGCGCAGAGATCACCCCGGCAAATGTGGATACCGTAACCCGCGAAGCGGTTAATCAGGTTATCTCCCTGCTCGATTCCGGCGCGCTGCGCGTCGCAGAAAAAATCGATGGTCAGTGGGTCACCCACCAGTGGCTGAAGAAAGCGGTTCTGCTCTCTTTCCGCATTAACGATAACCAGGTTATCGACGGTGCAGAAAGCCGCTACTTCGACAAAGTTCCGATGAAATTCGCTGACTACGACGAAGCACGTTTCCAGAAAGAAGGTTTCCGTGTTGTGCCGCCGGCAGCCGTTCGCCAGGGCGCGTTTATCGCCCGCAATACCGTGCTGATGCCGTCTTACGTTAACATCGGTGCCTATGTTGATGAAGGTACCATGGTCGATACCTGGGCAACCGTAGGTTCCTGCGCGCAGATTGGTAAAAATGTTCACCTCTCTGGCGGCGTCGGTATTGGCGGTGTGCTGGAGCCGTTACAGGCAAATCCGACTATCATTGAAGATAACTGCTTTATCGGTGCGCGCTCCGAAGTCGTGGAAGGCGTTATCGTCGAAGAAGGATCTGTTATTTCAATGGGCGTATACATCGGTCAGAGCACCCGCATTTATGATCGCGAAACGGGTGAAGTGCATTACGGTCGTGTACCGGCGGGTTCCGTCGTGGTGTCAGGCAACCTGCCATCAAAAGATGGTAAATACAGCCTTTACTGCGCCGTTATCGTGAAAAAAGTGGATGCGAAAACGCGTGGCAAAGTGGGTATCAACGAACTGCTGCGTACCATCGACTAAGTCTTTCCCTCTCCCTGTTCGGGAGAGGGTGACGTATCCCGCCTTTTTTGTATGCGCTGGTGGAAAAAATAGATTTTTTCGTTAATTATTCATAGGTTATGTTGAGCTTAAGGGTACCGCTATGTACGATAATCTGAAAAGTTTAGGCATTACCAATCCTGATGAAATCGATCGTTATAGCCTCCGTCAGGAAGCCAATAACGATATCCTGAAAATCTATTTTCATAAGGACAAAGGCGAGTTTTTTGCCAAGAGCGTGAAGTTTAAATACCCACGCCAGCGTAAAACCGTGGTCGCAGACGGCGTTGGTCAGGGCTATAAAGAAGTGCAGGAAATCAGTCCTAACCTGCGCTACGTGATCGATGAATTAGATCAAATCTGCCAGCGCGATCGCACTGAAGTGGATCTGAAGCGTAAGATCCTCGACGATCTGCGTCATCTTGAAAGTGTCGTGACTAACAAGATCAATGAAATCGAATCGGATCTTGAAAAGTTAACGCGCGGGAAATAATTGCAGTACGCCTGAAGGCGCCTCGCTTACCTGGCCCGCAGTGTTATATGCAGGCCGGGTAACGGGACGCTGAAGCATCACATTAACGCTGTTCATCCAGTTGCAGCGCCACGTACAGCAGCAACCTGTCGTCAAAGTTGCCCAAATCCAGCCCTGTCAGTTCCGAGATCCGATTCAGACGGTATTCCAGCGTATTGCGGTGAATAAACAGCGCTTTCGACGTCGCCAGAGGCTGCACGTTATGGCGGAACCATGCGGTCAACGTTCGTCTGAGCAATCCGTTGTTATCCATCGCTTTTAAGCGCGACAACGGGCGCGCCAGCTCATTCGCCTGCCAGCCGCCGCGTAAGCTGTCGAGCAGAACGGGTAACATCAAATCCTGATAAAAATAGCTGCGGTTTTCGGGCATACGCTGCTTACCCACCATCATGGTGGTGCGGGCTGTGCGGTACGAACGGGCAATACTCCCAGGCCCGGTAAAATAGTTGCCCAGTGCGACACGGAAACGCAACTGCCCGTTCTCTTTCATCCGGGTTATCAGTTGCTCCACGCGTTTGCGGTGATCTTCCGCATCCCAGCGGCCAAACGGGTTAAGGGCGGGTTTCAGCACCACCATTTCTGTTAATGAAACAATGGCGATAAGGTTGTTACGCTCTGGCGTGGTCAGCGCGTTTTGCAGTTGCTGTAGTTCAGCCATTGCGCTGTCCACACCCAGCTGGCCGCTGTCGACTTCCACAACGGCGACCACACGTGGCTGATTTAGATCGATCCCCAGACGCTGAGCCCACTCTGTCAGCGCGGGCGTATGTTCTTCGGCCTGGATAAGGTTCATTACCAGTTCTTCCCGCAGGCGGCTGTCCTGTGCCAGCAGATGCATCAGACGAGACTGCTCCAGCATCATTTCAGCGGTCATGCAAACCAGCTCGCCGTATTTACGCAACGTTTCCGGTTCGCCGGTAAGTCCGATAACGCCAACAATTTCACCTTCAAGACGCAGCGGCAAGTTGATCCCCTGACGCACGCCGTGCAAGTGGCGGGCTACCGCATCATCAATGTCTACCACTCGCCCCTGGGAGAGGACTAACAGTGCGCCTTCGTGCAATTCTCCAATTCTTTCCCGATCGCCACTGCCGATGATGCGACCTCTTGCATCCATCACGTTAATGTTCGTATCGATAATGCGCATGGTGCGCGCCACGATATCCTGTGCCATTTTGGTATCAAGATGCCAGCCAGCCATGTAACCCTCCCCTGTGCAGAGCCCAAGCATATGGGAAGAAATCAGCGCCCGCACTGTGCAAATGCACAAAGCAGGGGGGAGAAGTATGGAGTTGTGGAAGGCCTCACAAAACAGGAGGAGACCCTCTTCCTCCGGCCGGAAGAAGAGGGTTGCTGCGGGTTATTGCATCAGCAGATAGATGGAACTATCGCCACGCTGAATGTTCAGCGCCAGTACAGAAGGTTTGCTGTCGAGGATTTTGCGTAACTCAGCGATGTTTTTCACAGGCTGCTGGTTGGCACCCACTATCACATCGCCTTTTTTCAGGCCGATTTGCGCAGCCGGCGTGTTGGCTTTTACTGAATTCACCACCACACCTTCTTCTTTGCCTTTATTGCTCATCTCCGCGCCTTCGATGCCGCTAAAGATGGTGCTGGAGTCGACCTGGTTCTGACTGCTTTGCTGCAGTTCCAGCGTAATATTGACTGGCTTACCGTCGCGCAGCAGACCCAGCGCAACTTTGCTGCCAATCGGCATTGACCCCACTTCCGCACGCAGCGCCGCAAAGCTGCTGATGGCCTTACCGTTCAGAGAGGTGATGACATCCCCCGCTTTTACACCGGCTTTCGCAGCAGCAGAATTCGGCATTACCTGGCTTACAAATGCTCCGCGCTGTGCGTCGACTTTCATCGCTTTTGCCAGCTCAGAGTTCAGTTCGGTCCCCATAATGCCCAACTCGCCACGACGCACCTGCCCGAACTGCACCATTTGCGCGGTGAGGTTTTTCACCATGTTGCTCGGAATAGCAAAACCAATACCGATATTACCGCCGTCCGGTGCGAGGATCGCTGTGTTAATCCCGATCAGCTCACCGTTCAGGTTCACCAGCGCGCCGCCCGAATTCCCCCGGTTGATGGCCGCATCGGTCTGGATAAAGTTTTCGTAGTTTTCCGCGTTCAGGCCGCTACGACCTAACGCAGAAACAATCCCGGAGGTCACGGTTTCGCCCAGGCCAAACGGGTTACCGATAGCAACCGTATAGTCGCCAACGCGCAGTGCATCAGAGTCTGCCAGCTTAATCGCCGTCAGGTTTTTCGGGTCCTGAATCTGAATCAACGCAATGTCAGAGCGGGGATCTTTACCTACCACTTTTGCGTCAAATTTACGCCCGTCGCTCAACTGGACTTTAATGGTGTTCGCGTTATCAACTACATGGTTGTTTGTTACCACATAACCTTTCGCGGCATCGATGATTACCCCGGAACCCAGCGCCATAAATTTCTGCTGCTGCGAACCATCAGGAGCGCCCTGTCCGCCCTGCTGGCAGAAAGGCGAGCTCTGGAATGGCGAACCGTCCTGGCAGAACGGTGAATTATCACCAAAGAATTGTTGGAAATTACGCGGCATACGCGGGGTGTTCACCGTCGTGCTGCCTTCTACATTGATACTGACTACCGAAGGCATCACCTTTTCCAGCATAGGCGCGAGGCTCGGCATTTGTTGCGATGGGGTGGCTGAAGATGCTGTTTCCGCCGCCGAAGCCGACAGAGGAGACAACGCTAAACTTAAACTCAGGGCCAGTGCACTCATTGCTAACGTCGTTTTTTTCATGTCTCTCAATCTCATTACCGATTAACGCAAACTGCTGTGTATGTACCACTCAGAGTCGATTTATAGCGTGAAGTTCCGGCATTTCGTTTCCGCAAAAGGTAAAAATTTATTGTCGTTCTTTACAATTCGACGGGGTTTATTCCACCGCCATCAAACGACGATATTCATCCCATGAATAAAGATCTGTCATGCCGCTGATATAATCCTGAATTAATCGACAACGGTGATAATACTCCAGCACCGGATACTCCGCCGACGCCGGGGATAATTTACTGACCGCCTCAACATAGGCTAACCGGTGGCGTGTAGACAGTTTATGAAACAGGCGCGAAGCAATAGGAAAACGCCGCAACCCCTCTTTTTCCACCAGCTCAGTAAAATCCGCCAGAGATAATTGCAACAATGGGCGGTAAATATCCAGCAACCCGCTAATGACGCGATAGCCTTGTAATTCCAGCTGCTCGACATCAGGGTGGCTGAATACCTGCTTTATGGCGACATTTTTATACAATTCAAGTAGCTGGCTAAACCCACTGTCATCTTCAAGTAACGCATGGTTGAATTCACCGCTGAAGATTTGTGGCAAGTTCTCAATAAAACGTTGGGCTGCGTAAGGCACCAGCTTATTAAGGGTATTTACCCGTAAATACATAAAGAATTGATCTTCTGCGCTGCGGCTCATGGAATTAACGCGCGATTTTTCCCAGGCATTCTCAACGACCTGAGCAAATAACGAGCCTTTTTCATGTGTTCCCCACGCCTCATACAGATGCTGATAAAGCTGCTCTGCGGTGAAAATACGCTTCTCTACGGCGTCTTCCAGATCGGCCACGCAATAGGAAATATCATCAGCGGCTTCCATTATCCACGTTAAAGGGAAGCGACTGTAAGTATCGAGGTTTAATTCTTTACGCAGGCGCTCGACATACGCCTCTTCAGAAAAATAGTAGCCTGGCTTTTTCATTAAATAGCTGTGCGAGGCAGGCGGATCGCCCACCCACCAGGCCGGTCGCGTATATTTTAAAATACAGCCTACCTGCGCCCAGGTCAGATTCATTCGCATTAACGTATGCACCAGGCGAATACCTTGTGCATTGCCCTCAAAATGGCTTAGGTCTTGACGCACTTTACTGCGCAGTGCATTAAGCTGCTCTTCACCCTCGCGCAAACGAAGAACGGCCACTTCGCAGCGATCGTCCGGCAAAGGCTGGCTAACCGCATCGTCGGGAGCCAGGCGCTGGCGGAACCAGTCATTGATCGCCGCCTCACCAAAATGCCCAAACGGCGGGTTGCCAATATCGTGCATCAGGCAGGCCATTTCGACGATGCTTTCAAACGGCCCGGTCAGTTCGTCCAGCCCGTACGTTTCCAGCAGCTTTAGCTCTTTTAGTCGGCTGAGGATCTCTTTGGCAATATAGCGCCCCACCTGCTGTACTTCGAGTGAATGCGTTAAACGCGTGCGCACTGCGGCATTGCGCTCCAGTGGAAACACCTGTGTTTTCTGTTGCAAACGTCGGATAGCAGGAGAGTTAACGATACGCCCACGATCGCTTTCAAAAATGCGCAGAATTTCACGTTCACTCTTCATTCCCTGTGGCGAACGGTAACGTCGGTGCCAGTTTATTTTATTGCGAAAGTCGATCTCTGCCATTTTCTCTCCTGTGCAAAGCGTCACGGGATATCATGCAATTGTGTATGCCATGATAGACTATGCCCTGAAAACGTAATTCTGTCTTATCACATTAGCGAGTATCTCCATGAAAATTGGCATTATTGGTGCAATGGAAGAAGAAGTTACGCTGCTGCGTGACAAAATCGAAAACCGCCAGACCCTGAATATTGGCGGAAGCGAAATCTACACCGGTACGCTGAATGGCACTGAAGTCGCACTGCTGAAGTCTGGCATCGGCAAAGTGGCTGCGGCAATGGGCGCGACCTTGCTGCTGGAGCGCTGCAAGCCGGATGTGATTATCAATACCGGTTCCGCAGGCGGTCTGGCATCGACGCTCAAGGTAGGCGATATCGTGGTGTCCGACGAGGCGCGCTACCACGATGCCGACGTCACCGCGTTTGGCTATGAGTATGGCCAGTTACCGGGTTGCCCGGCGGGTTTCAAAGCCGATGACAAACTGGTTGCTGCTGCAGAAGCCTGTATCGGTCAACTGAACCTGCACGCCGTACGCGGCCTGATCGTCAGCGGCGATGCTTTTATCAATGGGTCGGTCGGGCTGGCGAAGATCCGTCACAACTTCCCGCAAGCCGTTGCGGTAGAGATGGAAGCCACTGCCATCGCCCATGTTTGCCATAACTTCGGCGTGCCGTTTGTTGTGGTTCGCGCGATTTCTGACGTGGCGGATCAGCAGTCTCACCTGAGCTTTGATGAGTTCCTGGTGGTTGCCGCCAAACAGTCCAGCCTGATGGTTGAAACGCTGGTGCAGAATCTGGCACGTGGCTAATCGTCTTTATGGGGCGCTTGCCGCCCTGCTTTTGCTGCTCCCGGCGTGGCTCTCCGCCGCGCCACGTGTTATTTCTCTCTCCCCGGCCAATACAGAACTGTTGTTCGCTGCAGGCATTACGCCTGTCGCCGTCAGTAGCCATTCCGATTACCCGCCTGAAGCAGCACATATTGAGCAAGTTGCGAGCTGGCAGGGGATCAATCTCGAACGGATCATCGCCCTGAAACCGGATTTGGTCCTGGCATGGCGTGGGGGCAATACCGAACGTCAGGTTAATCAACTGAAGCAGTTTGGGATCACCGTACTGTGGGTGGATGCCATCACCATTGAACAAGTGGCGGAAACTCTGCGTAAGCTTGCCCCTTATAGCGTGCACCCCGATCAGGCGCAACAGGCCGCGAACCAGCTGCTGGCGCAGTACAACGAACTGAAAGCCCGCTACCAAAACCAACCGAAAAAACGCGTGTTTCTGCAATTTGGCGCGCATCCGTTGTTTACCACCGGCCAGGGTTCTATTCAGAACCAGGTGCTGGAACTGTGCGGCGGGGAAAATATCTTTGCTGCAAGCCGCGTTCCCTGGCCGCAGGTCAGTCGTGAACAGGTACTGGCCCGGCAGCCGCAGGCCATTGTCGTGGCTGGCGACGCAGGCGAAATGCCCAAAATCGAACAGTTCTGGCACAGCCAACTTGATGCGCCGATTATTTCTCTTCACAGCGACTGGTTTGAACGCGCAAGCCCGCGTATTATCCTCGCCGCTCAACAACTCTGTACTGCCCTTGCGCAGGTGAAATAACCGGGGAATCAACCATGCTCGTCTACTGGCTGGATATTATCGGTACTGCCGTGTTTGCCATCTCCGGTGTGCTGCTGGCGGGTAAATTACGCATGGATCCCTTTGGCGTGCTGGTTCTGGGCGTGGTCACCGCCGTCGGGGGCGGCACGATCCGCGATATGGCGCTGGCGCATGGGCCGGTGTTCTGGGTCAAAGATCCTACCGATCTGGTGGTAGCAATGGCGACCTGCATGTTAACCATTGTGCTGGTACGCCAGCCGCGCCGCCTGCCAAAATGGGTGCTGCCGGTGCTGGATGCCGTTGGTCTGGCAGTGTTTGTCGGCATTGGCGTAAATAAAGCCTTTATGGCCGGGACCGGGCCGCTGGTCGCGATCTGTATGGGCGTAGTAACCGGGGTTGGCGGCGGCATTATCCGCGATGTGTTGGCGCGGGAAGTGCCGATGATCCTGCGTACCGAAATCTACGCTACCGCCTGTATTGCTGGCGGTATTGTCCATGCGACAGCCTATTACGTCTTTAGCGTACCGCTGGAAAACGCGAGCATGTTGGGCATGGTGGTGACGCTGGTGATCCGCCTGGCGGCGATTCGCTGGCATCTGAAGTTGCCAACCTTTGCGCTGGATGAGCCCGGGCGTTAAGAGAAGGGAGCGATTCGGCTTACAAAAGCAGCCCGGTAAGCAAAGCGCCACCGGGCATCAGATGGGGATCAGATACTGAATGAAGATCCACACCCGCAGGTGCTGGTCGCGTTCGGGTTGGTAACCACGAAGCGGGAACCTTCCAGGCCTTCGGTGTAATCCACCGAACCACCCACCAGATATTGCAGGCTCATCGGGTCAACCACCAGGCCAACGCCCTGCTTTTCAATGGTCATATCGCCATCGTTGATTTGGTCGTCAAAGGTAAAACCATACTGGAAGCCGCTGCAACCACCACCGGTGATGTAGACACGCAATTTCAGATTGGGGTTCTCTTCATCGGCGATCAGGCTTTTTACTTTGTTGGCTGCTGCGTCGGTAAACTGCAGCGGCAGCGCTACGTCATCACTCATGTCTTGCTCCCATTGCTACTGCGATCTGGGCAAATAGTAACCCGATCTTTTCGGCTATTATCCAATACGCTATTAAATCGTTCAAGTATTCTCCCGCCGCGGCTCCGCAATACTGTTCGCTTCCTGCCTGGCAAGTGTACGTGCCAGGATCGCCGAATAGAGCGGTTTGCCGCCGAGAAACTGTGCTAACAGTGTCGCACCAAGGCAGGTAATGATCATTGGCAGAATAAGCTGATAATTGTCTGTCATTTCCAAAACCAGCACGATCCCTGTTAACGGTGCGCGTAATGAAGCGGCCAGTAACGCGCCCATGCCGGCAATTGCAAACGTTGCAGCATCCATCTGATAATGTGGGAAAATACTCACGCAAATGCTGCCGAAAGCCATTCCCAGCACGGTTCCTAATGCCAGCATAGGTGCAAAGATCCCGCCCGGCGCGCCGGAACTGAAACAGAGCAACGTGGTGCCAACACGCACGAGGAAAATCGCCACCAGCACACCTGCAGTATAGTTCCCCGCCGCCGCTATAGGGATCAGTGCAAAACCTCCACCAGAGAGCGATGGCGCTATCAGGCCGAGTACCCCACAAGCACCACCAATTAACCCACCAATCAGCACCCATTTTCCCGTGTGGCCGCCGTGAAGGCGCTGAAACAGATCCTGCACGCGTAACACCAGTGCATTGAACACCGGCCCGACGCAGCCAAACACCATTCCCAGCACCAGGTAAAGCCAAAGTGTGTAAACAGGCGCATTACTGAGTTTGCCCACATCTATTACCGCCGCTTCGCCATTGAACAGCCGGAACACGATGCTCGACATGATCACCCCGGTAAACACCGCCTTAATGGAGATCAGGCTGTAATGAAACTGCGAACGCATCTCTTCAATAATAAAAAGGATCCCGGCCAGCGGTGCGTTAAAGGCAGCAGACAACCCTGCAGCAGCACCAGTGGCCAGCAGTGTATGCCGCGCCTCTGCACTGCGCATGCGGAACAGATCAGCCACCATGCGGCCAATATTACCGCCAATCTGTACTGTCGGACCTTCGCGACCCAGCACCATCCCTGCACCCAGCGTCCCCATCCCACCTAAAAATTTGACCGGCAAAACACGCCACCAGCGCACCGGACGCAACTCTTCCAGTGCACCTTCAATTTCAGGAATACCTGAACCGCCCGCCTCAGGGGCGAAGCGCCGAACGAGAAAATAGCCGAGCATCGCCAGCAGTGCGGAACCAACAAACGCCAGCAGCCACAACAACCCGCCATGATCCGCCATTTTCCCCAGTGCACCGAGACGCGCATTCACAACGGCATTCACCGCTTTTTCAAACGCCACACCAACCAATCCGGTCAGCGTCCCGGCTATTGCGGCCATCATTAAAATCGCCAGCGGGGTTTTATCGCGTTGCAGCAATTGGCGCAAAATATCTCTGCGCCGACGCCGCTCAACTTGTTGTTGTTCGAAGGAGGAGATTTCTGGAGTCATGAGCCTGAGAATGTCATACAAATATAAACGCCATTGTAGCGGGCCAGAACAGCCGCGTCGCGCCAGAAATGCCTGCAAAATGTGTCGTTTCCGGGGGCAAAACTTTCATAACTTTCCTGTAATCACATAGAATGGCGGGCATTGATTTTTCCACCAACCAGGAATGAAAGCATGAGTAAGTCTGAAAAACTCTATAACGCAGCGCGTGAACTGATCCCCGGCGGCGTAAACTCGCCGGTGCGCGCCTTTACAGGCGTGGGCGGTACACCGCTGTTTATTGAGCGTGCTGACGGTGCTTATTTGTACGATGCCGACGGCAAAGCCTATATCGATTACGTCGGCTCCTGGGGGCCAATGGTGCTGGGACACAACCACCCGGCTATTCGCAACGCGGTCATCGAAGCCGCCAGCCGGGGTCTGAGTTTCGGTGCGCCCACCGAGATGGAAGTCAAAATGGCGGAGCTGGTCACCGAACTGGTACCGACCATGGATATGGTACGCATGGTGAACTCCGGCACCGAAGCCACCATGAGCGCCATCCGCCTTGCGCGTGGTTTTACCGGCCGCGACAAAATCATTAAATTTGAGGGGTGTTACCACGGCCATGCCGACTGCCTGCTGGTGAAAGCGGGTTCCGGCGCGCTGACGCTGGGCCAGCCGAACTCACCGGGCGTTCCGGCTGACTTTGCGAGACATACCCTGACATGTACTTATAACGATCTCGACTCCGTCCGTGCGGCGTTCGAACAATATCCACGGGATATCGCCTGTATCATCGTTGAGCCGGTGGCGGGCAATATGAACTGTATCCCGCCGCAGCCAGAATTCCTGCCAGGCCTGCGCGCACTGTGCGATGAGTTTGGTGCCCTGCTGATTATCGATGAAGTCATGACCGGTTTCCGCGTTGCGCTGGCCGGGGCGCAGGACTATTACGGCGTGGTGCCGGATCTGACCTGTCTGGGCAAAATTATCGGTGGCGGCATGCCGGTCGGCGCATTTGGCGGCCGCCGGGATGTGATGGAAGCCCTGGCCCCCACCGGGCCGGTTTACCAGGCGGGGACACTTTCCGGAAACCCGATTGCCATGGCGGCAGGCTACGCCTGCTTAACCGAAGTGGCGCAGCCTGGCATTCACGCTACCCTGACCGAACTGACCAGCCAGCTGGCAAACGGTCTGCTGGAAGCGGCGCAGCAGGCAGGCATTCCACTGGTGGTGAACCATGTCGGTGGAATGTTTGGTCTGTTCTTTACTGATGCGCAGAGCGTCACCTGCTATCAGGATGTGGTGAAATGCGATGTGGAGCGTTTCAAACGCTTCTTCCACCTGATGCTGGAAGAAGGCGTCTACTTTGCGCCGTCGGCCTTTGAAGCGGGCTTTATGTCCGTGGCGCACAGCGAAGAAGATATTGATAATACGATTGATGCCGCGCGCCGCGTATTTGCGAAGCTGTAAGCAGCCCTTCCCTCTCCCCAGTGGGGAGAGGGAAAACTCAGCGGCTTTGCTTTCTTAGCAGATAGATAAAATAGGGCGCGCCAATAAACGTCGACAACAGACCCGCCGGGATCTGATACGGAAACAGCACCATACGCCCGCACCAGTCCGCAAACACCAGCAGCAACCCACCCACCAGTGCAGACATCACCATATGCGGCAACGTCCTACGAAAGCCCATCATGCGCGCAATATGCGGGGCCATCAAACCTACAAAACTGAGCGGGCCAATGGTCATTGTCGCTGTTGCGGTAAGCCCTGCCGCCAGCAGCAGTAGCGCAACACGCGACGGTGTTAACGCCATGCCCACCGATCGCGCGGTATCGCTCCCCAGCGGTAAGATCATCAACCAGCGGCGGCACAATGGCGTGAGTGCCAGCAGGATGACCATCATCAGGCTGGTGCGCCAGACCTGGTCTGTAGAAGCGTTATAGGTCGAACCGGAGATCCATGTCAGCACGCCCGCCATGCGCGGATCGCCGCTTGCCTGTAACATCATCAGCAACATGGTAAACGCGGTGCTTAAGGCCATTCCGGCCAGCAGCATACGGTGCGGAGAAAACCCACCGCGCCCGGCAGCCAGCATAATGATCAGCAGCGTACCTGCCGCGCCGAGGCTTCCGGCGGGCATCAGCCAGCCAAACGCATTCCCCGGCACAAAGAACAACATCAGCACCACGCCAAATGCCGCCCCGGAACTGATCCCCAGCACTTCCGGGCTGGCCATCGGATTGCCGGTCAGCCGCTGAATAATACAGCCCGCCACTGCCAGCATTACCCCGGCGGTTAACGCGGCGATAATGCGCGGCCAGCGCCACTCCAGTAATTGATCGAGCAGCATACCGCTGGCCCAGTGCCAGCCTTGTACATCCCGCCCGAAAGCCAGCGCTACCCACATCGCCAGCAGCAACACCACGACGCCAGCCAGGGCAAACCCCTGCACATGCTGGCGCTCGGGCGGAATATTATCGCCAGCGTTCATGGCTGGCGCGCTCATGCTACGCAAACGCGGCAGCAGCCATAACAACAGCGGCGCACCGATCAACGCGGTGATCGAGCCTGTGGAGACTTCCCGCCAGACGCGGGTCAACATCCAGATAACCTGATCGGAGAGCCACAGGATCAATGCGCCAATGAGCGGGGCCAGCATCAGGCGCGCCAGCAGTCTGCGTGCGCCGAGCATTTTCGCCAGTAAGGGGGCAAACAGGCCGATAAAACCAATGATCCCGACGGCGTTAACCAGCAACGCACTGAGGGCAATCGCCAGCGTCAGCGCCGCCAGGCGAGCCAGCGATAATGCCAGCCCAAGATTACGGGCCACGCCGTCGTCAAGGCCCATTAAGGTGAGCGGGCGCAACAACAGCAGCGTCAGCAACCCACCTCCCAGCAGTTGCGGCCACAGGCGCTGGACAACACTCCAGTCAGTCTGGGTCAGCGTACCGGTGCTCCACAAGAACATGCTTTGCAATTGATCGTGATGGAACAGCGCCAGAAGTTGGTTAATGGCCCCACAGTAAAGGCTGACCACCAGCCCGGCGAGGATCAGCGTGACCGGTGATAAGCGTTTACCCCAGGCGACACCAAACACCAGCGCCCCGACCAGACTCGCTCCCGCCAGCGCGGCGAACTGCGAGGCCAGCACACCCGGGATCGCCCATAACGTTGTGATGGTAATACCAAGCTGCGCACCGGTTGCCACGCCAAGCGTGGTCGGCTCCGCCAGCGGGTTTCGTAACACCTGCTGGAACAGCACGCCAACCAGCCCAAGCCCCGCGCCGACCAGCAACGAAATGACTAACCGGGGCAGCAAACTATAGTGGAACAGCATCTGATTGATCTGATCCTGGTCCGGCGCGCGCAGCGCCTCTCCCCACTGCGCACGGGGCAGTGCAATAGTCAAATTGGACCAGCTAAGCCAGGCGGCGGCAACAAACAACACGGCCAACAGCAGCGCCGGAAAAGGAGAAATACGTCGACTCATGCTTTTGCTCCCAGCGCATTGTCCAGTACGCGCGTGAAATGCATGGCCGACAACGTAGCACCGTAGAACCAGACCGCCGGTACACGCTGGAAGCGCCCGGCGCGGACAAACGGCATCGACTGCCATAGCGGCGTCGTCATCAGTTTTTGCATTGCCAGATCGTTGCCGTGATCAAAGCACAGCACATCGACATCTTTGTACTCTGCCAGTCTGTCGATACCGACCGCCACACTTCCCCAGAAGGTGGTTTCTCCGTGCCATGCATTGCGGATGCCCATACTGTCGAGAACTTCCTGGAAGAGGCAATTTGGCCCGAACGCCAGCACATGGCGCGCATCCAGCAGCGTGATCATTAATAGCGGACGATCGCCACGGCGGGCGAAGCGCGGTTTTGTCCTGGCGATCAGCGCATCAAATTCATCAAGGTGCTTTTTGGCAGCCGCTTCGCGGTTCAGTAACTGTGCCATCTCATTCAGCGAGTGACGCGCCATGGTCAGCGGTTTTTTGCCATCACTGAAAGTAAAACCGCGCCCCGGCGCAATTCTTGCCAGTTTGGTTTCAGCAGGGCCATAACCCGCCGACCAGACCAGATACGAAGGTTTCATTTGCGTGAGTAATTCGAGATTCGGCTCGGTGCGCAGCCCCACATCGATAACCGACGCAGGGAGAGCGGGCTCGTTTACCCAGACGTTATAGCTCCCGATGTCCGCCACGCCATAAGGCGCAATGCCCAGCGCCAGTAAGAGCTCCACCGGGAGCCACTCGAGCGCAACAATGCGCTGTGGATCGACCGACGCCGCCTTCGCGTTATGCATCTGCCATAACAAGGGGGAAAGCGCCATCGCGGTCAGCAAACGGCGACGGCTAATCTGATGTAATTCAACCATTAGTAGACAAAACTCACGGGTGCCGCGCCGGACGGATGTGGAAGGATCCCCATCGGGATGCCGTAAATGTGTTCGAGGGTATCGGCTCGCATGAGTACATCCGGCGTGCCTTCGGCGATCATCTCCCCACCGCGGAGCGCCACCAGATAGTCGCAGTATCGCGCGGCCATATTAATATCGTGCAGAACGGCAATCACCGTCAGCCCGCGCTGCTGGCTGAGGCGATGCACCAGCGCCAGTACATCCACCTGGTGGGCAATATCAAGCGCAGAGGTGGGTTCATCTAACAACAGGCAACGGCTGTCTTGCGCCACCAGCATGGCAATCCACGCCCGCTGGCGTTCGCCACCTGAAAGGCTGTCCACCAGGCGGTGAGCCAGCGGTTTTAATCCAACCAGTGCAATGGCTTCTTCCACTTTTTCACGGTCAGCGATGCCAAATCGTCCCAACGCGCCGTGCCACGGATAACGCCCTATCGCCACCAGTTCACGTACGGTCATCCCCTCCGCCTGCGGCAATTGCTGCGGCAGATAGGCCACTTTGCGGGCAAAGGCTTTGCTGTTCCAGTTTTCCAGCGGCTGGCCATCCAGCAGGATAGTGCCGTCAGAGGGCGGCTGATGGCGGCCGAGCATTTTCAGCAGGGTAGATTTACCCGATCCGTTGTGACCAATCAGGCCCGTAACGTTGCCGACCGGAAAAGTCAGGGATAACGGATGCAGCAACGTGCGCCCAGGGACGCTAAAGGTGACATCAGTCAGTTGAAAAGTGGTATCGGGAAGCGTTTTGTTATCCTGCATGGTAGCCAACTTGTCAGAGGGCACGGCGAACCGTGCCCGAAGAGAGATTAGAAGCGGAAGGTTGCGGTCGCCACCACCTGACGCTCAGCGCCCCAGAAACAGCCATAGGTGTTGAAGCAACTGGCCACGTATTCACGATCGAAGAGATTGTTTACATGCAGCGCGACGTTCGAGCCCGCCAGGCCGACACGCGCCAGATCGTAACGAACCAGGGCGTCTACAACTGTGTAGCTGCCCACCCTGAAGGAGTTTGCCGGGTCGCCATAGCTGGAGCCAGTAAAGCGTGCCCCCGTACCTAACGTCAGGCCAGACAATGCGCCATCGTAGAAGGTGTAATCACCCCACAGCGATGCCATATGCTTAGGCACCTGGGCTGGCGTGTTACCTTTATAGCTGGTATCGGTGGTGTATTCCGCTTGCGTATAGGTATAAGAGCTCACCACATTAACGTTCGCCGACAACGCGGCTTTGGCTTCAATTTCTACACCGCGCGCGCGGATTTCGCCGCCTTCAACAGAGAAAAGCGAACCGGCCGGATCGGCCATCAGGTTATTGCTCTTGGTCAGTTGGTAAAGCGCACCTGTCAGCACAATCGGACGATCTTTCGGGCTATATTTCACGCCGGCTTCGTACTGCTTACCTTTAGACGGTGCGAAAATTGCTCCGCTCGCACCTGTGGTCGAAGCGGGTTCGAACGATTCGCTATAGCTGAAATATGGCGTTACGCCATTATCAAACAGATAGTTAACACCACCACGCCAGGTAAATTCGTTGTCATCACGTTTTGTTGCGGTATTTGTCGTGCGGTTGAACGCACTCTGTTCCGCCCAGTCGTAACGGCCCCCTAATGTCACCAGAACCTTGTCCCACTGTGCTTGATCCTGTACGTAAAGACCGGTCTGTTTCTGACGGTTAAGGATTTGGTAAGCGCCCGAGGTTTTGGCATCTTTAGAACCAAAATCGAAATTGCTGGCAACGGGATTATACAAATCCAGTAACGGTACTGAGTTGTCGTAGCCAAACCAGGCATTGATATCATTACGCATGCGCATAAAGTCGAGGCCAGTCAACACAGTGTGTTCAATACCGCCAGTTGCGAAGCTGCTCTGCAATTGCGTATCGACAGAGAAGTTTTGCAGTTTCTCGCTATCGACAACATATTTGCGCGCCAGATAATGCCCTTTGTCAGCAGCAGACAATGCATTGCAACTGGCATTACCGGAGTTTGCCGCATCACTGCAAACTCCGTAGCCATACACGCTGTTTTGGGCTGTTTTGTTTTCTGCATAACGTAAATTCTGGCGTACAGTAAAGGTGTCATTAAAGCTATGCTCGAAACTGTAACCCACCATTTTCTCATTACGAGAATAGGTATTGTTCTTCGCACCTTCGTTGAAATCGGTCGACAGACGCGAGCCATTCGGTAGCGGCTGAACCGTACCCTCTTTCGGCAACCAGCCGTAATAACCCGTATCCGGTTCGTTCTGGAAATAGGACAGGAACGTAAAGTTAGTCTTATCGTCCGGGCGCCAAGTAAAAGAGGGGGCGATGGTATAGCGCTGCTCTTTCTTGTCGACCTGCTGTGCGTTGGCAGAGCGCGCCAGACCGGTTAAACGGTAAGAGAAGAAACCGTCATCATCCAGCGCATCGCTGAAGTCGAATCCGGTCTGGAATAGGTTATCAGTACCTGCCTTAAACTGAATTTCATACAGGGGTGTCGTAGTTGGACGCTTGCTGACCATATTCAGCAAGCCGCCCGGGCTACTTTTTCCGTAGAGTACAGAAGTCGGGCCACGCAGGACTTCAGCACGTTCAAGCATATAAGGATCAATTACCGCGTCGTTATAGAAGTTGCCCTGCATCTTCAGGCCGTCGAGGTAGTTATTCTGGCTCTGCCCATCAGCGGCGAAACCACGGATGATCAGATAGTCATAAGTGTTCGATGCACCGCGTGTACCGACAGCGACCCCCGGTGTATAACTCAGGGCTTCTTTTACCGATTTCGGCTGATGCAGTGCGATCTCTTCGCTGGTCACTACAGAGATTGACTGCGGTGTTTTCTCCAGCGGCGTATCCGTTTTGGTTGCCGTTGCAGTATGTTTCGCCGCGATGGTGGCCGCCGGGCCCCATGCGCTTTCCTGTGGAGCCGCGCTGGTGACGGTAATGGTTTCTTCTTTTGGGGTTGTTGCTGCCTGTGCATAAACAGACATGCCGCTAACCGCTGTGGCTACTACTACTGCGATTTTACGCAGCGTAGTGTTAACTGGCTGAGCAGTATCAGGACGTGCCATTGGTTTATCTCTGAATCAATGAGTGAATGATAACGTAAACGAGAATTATTATTATGACCGCAGCATAATATGCGAAGCGCCGCCTGCATAGCAAGCAGTTAGCCGCCCGAACAGGCGCAAAGGGCGAAGGAGTAACCAGACAAAAAGCAGGGGGTTAATCGGGTATTACGCAGGGATTAATCACGCGTTATGGGGATGTTTTACTAACAAGAAAAACCCCGGCCAGACGGCCGGGGTTGATAAGGTTAATTGCTGCCGAACATCTCTTTGATCCAGCCCGCCACGCCATCGCTTTTCTGCTCCTGCTGCGGCGGTTGCTGAGGTTGTTGCTGCGGCTGCTGCGGCTGCGTGGACTGATCAAACGGATTCCCGGTCTGCGGCTGCATCTGGTTTTGCTGACAGAGCGTTTCCGGGTTGGTTGTCCATACCGGCAACTGGCGCATACCGCCACCGCCGCAAACAAAGTTACCCATATCGTCGACACCCATCGTGGTAATGTCTTCCGGCGGCGTTAAATCCAGCGGGATGGGTGACTGATTCTCCAGGTAACGCTGGTAAATAGCCATCGCGCCGCTCGCGCCATACAGCTTGGTCGGCTGGTTGTTGTCGCGTCCGACCCAGGTAATGGTCACTTCACGCCCGTCGATACCCGCAAACCAGGTGTCGACGTTATTGTTGGTGGTCCCGGTTTTCCCTGCCAGATGCAGACCCGGATATTTCGCACCAAGCTGGCGACCCGTACCACGCTGAATCACCTGCTGCATGGTCCACAACGTCAGGTAGGCTGCCTGCGCCGGTACTGCGCGCTCCGCCTGCGGGAAACTCTGGTACAGCACCGTGCCGTCTTCCGCGATGACCGAACGCAGCGCAGAGAGCGGCGCACGGTTACCGCCGCTGGCGATCGTCTGGAAAGCCTGTGCCACTTCAATCGGCGTCAGGTTCAGCGCGCCCAACAACATCGACGGCATTCCGGTCAACTGATCCTTCGGTGCCCCCAGTTTTTGCCAGGTATCCGTCACTGCCGGTAAGCCAATCGCCATCCCGAGGTTCACAGTCGGTACGTTCATCGAGCGGGTCAGCGCATCCACCAGCATCACCTGGCCACTGAAGCGACGATCGTCGTTCTGTGGCGCCCACACCTGGCCATTCGACAGACGCAGCGAAATCGGCGCATCTGCAATCCAGGTATTCAAACGATAAGTGTTCGGCTGACTCAGCGCCGTCAGGTAGGTTGCGGGTTTTGCCAGCGAGCCGATAGAACGACGCGCCTGCATGGCACGGTTATAACCGGCAAACTGCGGCGTCGCCCCGCCGACCATCGCCCGTACCTCACCGGTAAAGCGATCAACCACCACCATCGCGGTTTCCAGGTCGGTCAGCTTGCGCTGTTTGATCAACGCCGGGATCCCTTCAACCGCCGCTTTTTCGGCAGCATCCTGCGCAACGGAGTCAAAGGTGGTAAAGATCTTCACGCCGGAGAGATCTTTCACTTTATCGCCCAGTTTCGCCTGCAGTTCCTGGCGCACCATCTGCATAAAGGCTGGCTGTGGAGAGATCACCCCACCGCGTGGCTGCACACCCAATGGACGGGCGCTCAGCATGTCATACAGTTCCTGGTCGATAACGTTCTGTTGCTGTAACAGACGCAACACCAGGTTGCGGCGTTCCAGCGCCAGTTTCGGGTTGCGCCACGGGTTGTAAACCGATGCTCCTTTTACCATCCCCACCAGCAGTGCCTGCTGGTCGAGACTGAGTTCTTCCACCGGGCGACCAAAATAGTAGAGGCTCGCCAGCGGGAAACCGCGGATCTCATTATCGCCGCTCTGACCGAGATAGACCTCGTTCATATACAGCTCAAGAATGCGATCCTTGCTGTAACGGGCATCCATAATCAGCGCCATATAGGCTTCGTTGGCCTTACGCCAGTAAGAGCGCTCACTGCTAAGGAACAGGTTTTTCACCAACTGTTGCGTCAGGGTACTTGCCCCCTGCACTGTACGGCCTGCGGTCAGATTCGCCAGCACAGCACGACCAATGGAGTAAAAACTGATGCCATCGTGCTCGTAGAAATGGCGGTCTTCGGTGGCCAGCAGCGTATCGACCAGCAGATCCGGGAAGCCATTACGCGGTACAAACAGGCGCTGCTCGCCGTTGGGCGAGGAGAGCATGGTGATCAAACGCGGATCGAGGCGGAAGAAACCAAACTGGCGGTTGCTGTCCATGTTCTCGATGGTTTCCAGACGATCGCCATCAAACGTCAGGCGCGCACGCACCTGCCCTTCTTTACTGTCCGGGAAATCAAACGGACGGCGGATCATCTCAATGCTTTTCGCCTGCACCGTAAACTCGCCGGGACGCGTCATCTTCGTCACCTGGCGGTACTGCGTGGCTTCCAGCAGTTTCACCATCTCGTTTTTACCGATCGCCATATCCGGTTCGAGGTTAACCATCCGGCCATAGACTGCTGCAGGCAGCTGCCAGACTTTACCGTCAATACGGGCGCGGATTTTTTGATCAAGATAGACGCCATACATCGCGCACAGCACAGCCAGAACGATGAAAATTTTTACCAACAGCCAGAACCAGCCACGTTTACCGCGGGGCTTTCTGCCTTTGCCTCTCCCTTTTTTCGGCATGGGTTTCTCATTCTCATCATCGTCTTCATAATCGTCATACTCCTCTTCCCGGAGTCGACGACGACTGATTTTCTCTTTCGCCGGGCGCGCAGGTTTCCCCTTGCGTCCAATTGGCTCGCGGTCATTCCCCGCCATGCTTTACTCTCCGCAACTTTCAGGCGCAAGGGCCTGATTCTCAACTCTTCTGCACAATGGCAGAAGAAGAAATCTCTCAATTTTTACCCGCACCGGGTGACACTGGGTTGACCGGTTCAGGAATATTTTTTTGTCCGCCGCGTGGGCGCGGTGTTCGCCGGATCATCCGGCCAGACGTGTTTCGGGTAACGCCCTTTCATCTCTTTTTGCACTTCGCGCCAGGAGCCAGCCCAAAACGCGCCTAAATCACGCGTAATTTGCAGCGGCCTCTGCGCAGGCGACAACAACTCCAGCACCAGCGGCACGCGGCCCTGCGCGATAACAGGCGTAGTGGATTCACCAAACATTTCCTGAATGCGAACCGCCAGCGTCGGCGGGTTATCTTCGTGATAACGAATGGCTATCCGGCTTCCGGTCGGCACAGTGTAATGCGCAGGAAGCTCACTATCCAGCCGTTGACGTAATGACCAGGGCAACGCGTTTTGTAACGCCTGCGTAACATCCAACGCTTTCAGATCGCGCAACGAACGGATGCCGCCCATTTGCGGCAGTAACCACTGTTCGAGATTGTCCAGCAGCGAGGCCTCATCCATCGCAGGCCATGCCGTTTCCGGTAGCCATTTCGCCGCACAGTGTAACCGCAAACGCAGCTGTTCCGCTTCTGGCGTCCAGTCCAACACACGTAGCCCTTTGTCACGAATGCCATTGAGCATCGCCTGATGTAACTCGTCTTCTGACGGTTTTGCCAGCGGCTGCACTTTTACCGTTAGCTGGCCAATCTGGCTGCGGCGCCAGGCTTTTAACGTGCCTTGCGCCTCGTCCCACTCAACGGTGTCCGACTGCTGTAACAACTGCGGGCACTCATCGATCAGCGCATCAATCTCCAGCGGCAACGCCAGCAAAATACGTGCGTCCGGCGATTGACTTCCCTGCAATAACAGCGGGGCGATCAGCCACTCGTGGCGGCTTAGCGCATCATCGGCATCCAGCGTAGCCCCCATCCCGTTCGCGAGTTGATAACGCCCTTCCTGGCCCCGCCTGCGGGCAATACGATCGGCAAACGCACGCGCCAGAAGCCTGGCCAGCGCACGGTTGTCCGGCTCGCCGGTGGTGCTTTTCAAACGACGCGCAAGCTGGCGGGCGCGCTGCTGCCAGTTCGCTTGATGGCGGGAAAAAGCGAAACGTAAATCACTGTTTCCGGCGCGCGGCGGCTCTTCAAGAATGGCCACCAGCTTCGCTGCTGTCGCAATCTCATCATCACTCCGGGCGCAAGCCAGCATCGCTGCAAGACGGGGATCGGTGCCCAGCGCCGCCATTTTGCGGCCAAACGCCGTTAAACGTTCTGCCTCCTGCGCCTGTAACTGCCCCAGGAGTTTGCGCGCCGCTGCCATGTTGACTGCCGGGGGCTGATCCAGCCAGCGCAACTGGGCAGGATCCTGGCATCCCCACTGTAATAATTCCATCAACAGCCCGGATAAATCGCTATGCAGGATTTCGGGGCTGCTTTGCGCGGCGGCCCGTTCGGCTTGCTCTTTCCCCAGCAAGTGCAAGCAGATCCCGGGTTCAAGTCGGCCCGCACGACCCGCGCGCTGCGTCATTGACGCAACACTGATTCGCTGGGTAATAAGGCGGGTTAAACCGCTACGCGCATCAAAACGGGCTACCCGCTCAAGGGCGCTATCGACCACCAGACGGATCCCTTCGATAGTAAGGCTGGTTTCGGCAATATTGGTCGCCAGCACCACTTTTCTTTGCCCCGCCGGGGGCGGCAGTATCGCTTTACGCTGCTCATGTAACGGCAGCGCGCCATAGAGCGGGCAGAGCATAACATCGCTTCCCACCCGGGAAACCAATTGCTCCTGTACCCGCTGGATTTCACCCACGCCGGGCAGAAACAACAGCAACGAACCTGCTTCGTTGCGCAGTAATTCCGCCGCCATTTGTGCCACGGCTTCGTCAAAACGCAACTGTACGGGCAGCGCCTGGTAGCGCTGCTCAACCGGGTACGCTCGCCCCTGCGAAACGATCACTGGCGCGTCCGGCAACAGAGCCTGTAAGCGTTCGTTATCCAGTGTTGCGGACATCACCAGCAGTTTGAGATCGTCCCGCAGCCCTTGCTGCACATCCAGCAACAATGCCAGCGCAAGATCGGCCTGCAAGCTGCGCTCATGAAACTCATCCAGGATCACCAGTCCCACGCCAGCCAGTTCAGGATCCTGCTGGATCAGACGGGTGAGAATGCCTTCGGTCACCACTTCCAGACGGGTCTGTGGCCCAACACAGGTTTCGGCGCGCATACGGTAGCCGACGGTCTCGCCGGGCTTCTCGTTAAGCTGTTCCGCGAGACGCTGCGCCACGTTACGTGCTGCCAGCCGGCGAGGCTCCAGCAGAAGGATACGCCCTTCAATATTCCCCTGTTGCAGCAACTGCAGCGGTAGCCATGTGGATTTCCCGGCTCCGGTAGGCGCGCTCAGCAATACCTGGGGAGCGCTTTGCAGCGCAGAGAGAATGTCGGGCAAAACGGCGGCGACCGGCAATAAGGACACAAAAGCTCCAGAGGGTTAACATACGATGGCGCAGTAGTATACCATCGCCGCAAACCATTACCGAGTGACGCTATGTCTGAAGCCAAACGGCTGTTTTTTGCCATCGAACTGCCTGCCGATATCCAGTCGCAGATTGTAACCTGGCGCGCGCAGCACTTTTTGCCGGAGGCAGGCAGGCCGATCGCGGCCGCCAACCTGCACCTGACGCTGGCTTTTCTTGGCGAGATCAGCCGCGCAAAGCAGCAAGCGCTGGAAACGCTTGCCGCACGCATTCGCCAGCCGGGGTTTACGCTCACGCTGGACGATGCCGGGCAGTGGCTGCGCTCGCGTGTGGTATGGATCGGTACGCGCCAGACGCCGCGAGGTTTGCTGCAGCTGGCGGATATGTTGCGCGCGCAGGCCGCACGCAACGGTTGCTACCAAAGCCCACAGCCGTTTCACCCGCACATTACGCTACTGCGCGATGCCAGCCATGCCGTCTCCCTTCCTCCGCCGGGCTTTCGTTGGTCATTTCCGGTGAATGAATTTGTGCTGTATGAATCGCAATTTATTAACGGACGCACCCGCTACACGCCGCTTAATCGCTGGTCATTAAAAACATAACAATAAGGATTTCCGATGCTGTTTTTTCCACCGCTTAAATCCGCCACGCTGATTCAACGCTATAAACGATTCCTTGCCGATGTCATGACGCCACAAGGCGAAACGCTGACGCTTCACTGCCCAAATACTGGCGCAATGACCGGTTGCGCGACGCCCGGTGATACGGTGTGGTATTCCACTTCAGAAAATCCTAAACGCAAATATGCGCATACCTGGGAATTGACTCAAACCCAAAAAGGCGCATTTATTTGTGTCAATACGTTGCGAGCAAATACGCTGGCCAAAGAAGCAATACTCGGCGGAATAGTACCGGAACTGGCTGGCTACAGCGTGCTGAAAAGCGAAGTTAAATATGGTGCGGAACGTAGCAGAATTGATTTCCTGTTACAGGCGGATGATCGCCCCAACTGCTATATTGAAGTGAAATCGGTCACGCTCGCCGAGCAGCAAGCAGGTTATTTCCCGGATGCGGTCACGCTCCGTGGTCAGAAGCATCTGCGGGAATTAATGAGCGTGGCGGCAAACGGCGATCGCGCTGTAATCCTGTTTGCCGTCTTGCATTCATCCGTTGAACATTTTTCTCCAGCGCGCCATATTGATGAGGAATACGCACGTTTATTGAATGACGCACAACGTCAGGGGGTCGAAATTCTCGCTTATAAAGCGGAACTTTCTGCCGATAACATCACTCTGAGTTTGCCGGTGCCTTTCACCGTATAGAGGCAAGCGTTTGACTATTAAATGTTCTGGTCGCGTGCGCAAATACGCTTTTCTTCACAGGGTTGTCAAGTGTTAGGTATAGAAATTTGCCATCCTGAAAAGCATCTGCTATTTATAGCGGCCTGATTTTTCCCCCAACACGGGGATCGATAGTGCGTGTTAAGGAGAAGCAACATGCAAGAAGGGCAAAACCGTAAAACATCGTCCCTGAGTATTCTCGCCATCGCTGGGGTGGAGCCGTATCAAGAGAAACCGGGCGAAGAGTATATGAACGAAGCCCAGCTGGCGCACTTCAAGCGTATTCTTGAAGCATGGCGTAATCAACTCAGGGATGAAGTCGATCGCACCGTCACACATATGCAAGACGAAGCTGCAAACTTCCCTGATCCGGTTGATCGTGCCGCTCAGGAAGAAGAGTTCAGCCTCGAACTGCGTAACCGTGATCGCGAGCGCAAGTTGATCAAAAAGATCGAGAAGACGCTGAAAAAAGTGGAAGACGAAGATTTCGGCTTCTGCGAATCCTGCGGCGTGGAAATTGGTATCCGCCGTCTGGAAGCGCGTCCGACTGCCGATCTGTGCATCGACTGCAAAACGCTGGCGGAAATCCGCGAAAAACAGATGGCGGGTTGATAACCCGTTATCACTGATAGCGCGCCGCGCAAGGGCGGCTGCGCCTTATACGGCGGGATTTATTCCCGCCCTATATTTCCTGTCGATATGCCTGAATCACACTATATTGGGCGCTTTGCGCCGTCTCCGTCCGGTGAACTGCATTTCGGTTCGCTGATTGCCGCTCTCGGCAGCTATCTGCAAGCGCGCGCCGCACAAGGCGTCTGGCTTGTCCGCATTGAAGATATCGATCCTCCCCGCGAAGTGCCCGGCGCGGCCAACACCATTCTTCGCCAGCTTGAGCACTACGGCCTGCACTGGGACGGTGACGTACTGTGGCAATCGCAACGCCACGATGCCTACCGCGAGGCGCTTGCCGCCTTGCAGCGCAAAGGATTAAGTTATTTCTGCACCTGTACGCGTGCACGGATCCAGAGTGTCGGTGGCATCTACGATGGTTATTGCCGTACCCGACACAACGGGCCAGAAAACGCCGCCGTGCGGCTGGTGCAGCAACATCCGGTGCTGCACTTTGAGGATAAATTGCGCGGGCGCATTACTGCCGATGAAAAACTGGCGCGCGAAGACTTTATTATTCATCGCCGTGACGGGTTGTTTGCTTACAATCTGGCGGTGGTGGTCGATGATCATTTTCAGGGCGTGAGCGAAATCGTCCGCGGCGCCGATCTGATTGAACCGACCGTGCGGCAAATTTCGCTTTATCAGCAGCTTGGCTGGCAGGTGCCGGGGTACATTCATTTACCGCTGGCGCTCAACGAGCAAGGGAATAAACTCTCCAAGCAAAACCATGCCCCAGCCTTGCCTGGGGGCGATCCGCGTCCCATAATAATCAGGGCTTTACAATTCCTGAACCAAGATGTAACAAAAGAATGGCAGGATCTCAGCATTGATGCCTTGCTGAAAAAGGCAGTGGCCAACTGGACGCTTTCCCGCGTTCCGGGAACAGCGGTTGCGAATACGGCATTCTCAAATGCCTCGCGCTGAGCTATGATTAGCCGCTATTTTTTTGTCCTGACGTTTGACACTTACCGAGGTGTACTATTTTTACCCGAGTCGCTAATTTTTGCCGCAAGGTGCTGAGCCGCGAAGAGAGCATGGTCGTTGAGGCTATGGCCCAACCACAGATGACGGTTATTCCGCGTGAACAGCACGCTATTTCCCGCAAAGATATCAGTGAAAATGCGCTCAAGGTGCTCTATCGTCTGAATAAAGCGGGCTACGACGCTTACCTGGTAGGCGGCGGCGTGCGTGACTTATTGCTGGGCAAAAAACCAAAAGATTTTGACGTCACCACCAACGCCACGCCGGATCAGGTGCGCAAACTGTTCCGCAACTGCCGTCTGGTTGGTCGCCGTTTCCGCCTGGCGCATGTCATGTTCGGGCCGGAAATCATTGAAGTCGCCACCTTCCGTGGGCACCACGACGATCAACAAACCGATCGCACCATCTCCCAACGCGGGCAGAACGGAATGTTGCTGCGCGATAATATCTTCGGCTCCATTGAAGAAGATGCCCAGCGCCGTGACTTCACCATCAACAGCCTTTATTACAGCGTCGCCGACTTTACCGTGCGCGATTACGTGGGCGGCATGCGCGATCTGGAAGAAGGCGTCATTCGCCTGATCGGCAACCCGGAAACCCGCTACCGCGAAGATCCGGTACGCATGCTGCGCGCCGTGCGTTTCGCGGCCAAGCTGGGAATGCGTATCAGCGATGAAACCGCCGAGCCTATCCCGCGTCTTGCAACGTTAATTAACGATGTTCCGCCGGCTCGTCTGTTCGAAGAGTCGCTGAAATTGCTGCAGGCAGGCTACGGTTACGATACCTGCCAGTTACTGCGTGAATATGGTTTATTCCAGCCCCTGTTCCCGACCATCACCCGTTATTTCACCGAAAACGGTGATAGCCCGATGGAACGCATTATTGAGCAGGTGCTGAAAAACACCGATAACCGCATCCACAATGATATGCGCGTTAACCCGGCGTTCCTGTTTGCCGCGATGTTCTGGTATCCGCTGTTGGAGAATGCGCAGCGTATCGCTCAGGAAGGCGGGCTGGCCTATTACGACGCCTTCGCGCTGGCAATGAATGATGTGCTGGATGAGGCCTGCCGTTCGCTGGCGATCCCTAAACGTATCACCACGTTGATCCGGGATATCTGGCAGCTGCAGTTGCGGATGTCGCGTCGCCAGGGCAAGCGAGCCTGGAAACTGATGGAACATCCGAAATTCCGCGCCGCCTATGATCTAATGGCGCTCCGCGCCGATGCGGAACGCAACGGCGAATTGCAGCGACTGGTGAAATGGTGGGGTGAATTCCAGGTTTCTGCGCCTCCCACCCAAAAAGATATGCTGGATAACCTGGGCGATGAACCGGCCGAACGCCGTCGTCACCGTCGTCCACGCAAACGTGCGCCGCGCCGTGAGGGCAGTGCATGACCCTTGCGTATATCGCGCTGGGCAGCAATCTGGCTTCACCGCTTGATCAGGTGAATGCCGCGATCGTCGCGATTGGAGAGATCCCGCAGAGTCATATTGTGGCGGTCTCTTCGTTATACCGTACTCCCCCACTCGGCCCGCCGGATCAACCGGACTACCTCAACGCGGCTGTCGCGCTGGAAACCGAACTCGCGCCAGAAGCGCTCCTCGACCATACACAACGTATTGAGTTACAGCAGGGCCGCGTGCGCAAAGCTGAACGCTGGGGGCCGCGCACGCTCGATCTCGATATTATGCTGTTTGGCGAGTTATCACTCAATACGGCGCGCCTGACAGTGCCACATTACGACATGAAAAACCGGGGCTTTATGCTGTGGCCGTTATTTGAAATCGCCCCAGATCTGCACTTCCCGGACGGCGCCTCCTTGCAGGCGATCCTGACGCAACTCAACGCGCCAAAACCCGACGTCTGGTAATACCCGCCATTCTTTCCACCCGCGTCTCACGGGTTGTCTAAAATCATTGCCCGCCTGAGTGGTGCTGTTAAAATGCGCCAGAATTCGTTCTGGACTATCAGGAAACGCTATGAAACCGACCACCCTCTCCTGGCTACACAAGTGCAAGCAGGAAAAGAAACGCTTCGCCACCATCACCGCTTACGACTACAGCTTCGCGAAACTGTTCGCTGAAGAAGGCATTAATGTACTGCTGGTGGGCGACTCGCTGGGAATGACGGTGCAAGGTCATGATTCCACCCTTCCGGTTACGGTGGCGGATATTGCCTACCATACTCAGGCAGTGCGCCGCGGTGCGCCGGCCTGCCTGTTACTCGCCGACCTGCCGTTTATGGCTTATGCCACGCCAGAGCAGGCATTCGAAAATTCCGCCGTTGTCATGCGCGCAGGCGCCAATATGGTCAAAATTGAAGGCGGCGCCTGGCTGGTGCCGACGGTAAAAATGCTCACTGAGCGCGCCGTTCCGGTGTGCGGTCATTTAGGCTTAACGCCACAATCGGTGAACATTTTCGGCGGCTATAAAGTACAGGGACGCGGCGATGCGGCTCAGGTCCTGTTTGATGATGCGCTGGCGCTGGAAGCCGCAGGCGCGCAATTGCTGGTACTGGAGTGTGTACCGGTTGAGCTGGCGCAGCGTATTACCGAAGCGCTGAGCATTCCGGTGATCGGCATTGGCGCAGGTAACGTCACCGATGGTCAGATTCTGGTAATGCATGACGCCTTTGGCATTACCGGCGGGCATATTCCCAAATTTGCGAAAAATTTCCTGAATGAAGCAGGCGACATGCGCGCCGCCGTTAGGCAGTATGTTGCTGACGTCGAGTCCGGCGCTTACCCGGGCGAAGAACACAGTTTCCATTAAGGAGTCCTGTTGTGTTGATTATTGAAACCCTCCCGCTGCTCCGTCAGCATATCCGCAGACTGCGCCAGGAAGGTAAACGCATTGCGCTGGTGCCCACCATGGGTAACCTGCACGATGGCCACATGAAACTGGTTGATGAAGCCAAAGCCCGCGCCGACGCGGTAGTGGTCAGTATTTTTGTCAACCCGATGCAGTTTGACCGCCCGGATGATCTGGCACGCTACCCGCGCACCTTGCAGGAAGACTGCGAAAAGCTTAACAAACGCAAAGTGGACTTCGTCTTTGCGCCCGCCCCGGCGGATATCTACCCGCAGGGTACCGATACGCAAACCTATGTGGATGTTCCGGGTATCTCTACCATGCTGGAAGGCGCTAGCCGTCCGGGCCATTTCCGTGGCGTGTCGACCATTGTCAGCAAGCTGTTTAACCTGGTGCAGCCAGACATCGCCTGTTTTGGTGAAAAGGATTACCAGCAGCTGCAACTGATCCGCAAAATGGTTGCTGATATGGGCTACGACATTGAAATTGTCGGCGTTCCTACGGTGCGTGCAAAAGATGGCCTGGCGCTGAGTTCGCGTAACGGCTATCTCACCGCAGAACAGCGCAAAATCGCCCCGGCATTGAGCAAAGTGATGAACGCTATCGCCGGGAAACTGCTGGCAGGCGAGCGCAACGAAGAAGAACTGGTAGCGATTGCGGAACAGGAAATTAACGATGCCGGTTTACGGGCGGATGATATTCAAATCCGCGATGCCGACACGTTACTGGCGCTGTCAGAGAGCAGCCAGCGCGCCGTGATTTTGATGGCGGCATGGCTCGGCCAGGCGCGCCTTATTGATAATAAAGTGGTTGAACTCCCCCGTCTGGCGGGGTAAATAGATGGGCAATATGCCGCGCGATAAGTGTGGCGTTACCGTACGGGGGATTAGCAGGGAGCGGCTCCCCTTTTACAGGTTAATTATCACGGGATTTAACTTATGATTCGCACAATGCTGCAAGGCAAGCTCCACCGCGTCAAAGTGACTCAGGCCGACCTGCATTACGAAGGCTCCTGCGCCATTGACCAGGATTTCCTTGAGGCGGCTGGTATTCTGGAATACGAAGCCATTGATATTTATAACGTGACCAACGGTAAACGTTTCTCCACCTACGCGATTGCCGGTGAGCGCGGTTCAAAAATCATTTCGGTCAACGGTGCAGCAGCGCATTGCGCTGACGTTGGCGATATCCTGATTATCGCCAGCTATGTCACCATGCCGGATGAAGCTGCCCGTAACTGGCAGCCGAAAGTGGCCTATTTTGATGGTGACAATGAAATGAAACGCACGGCCAAAGCCGTGCCGGTTCAGGTTGCCTGATGCCCTACCCCTGCGGCTGGTTACTGATCAGCCGCGACATCACTTCCAGCGAGTCCGTTCTTAACACATAGAGTCGCTTCAGTAAGAAGGGATTATCTCCCGGTTTCACCTTTCCGCGTACCGTGGTCACGGCCAGATGGAACCCCGCGTCATTCGCCGCTTTTACCGCTTTATCGTCATACACGCCGAACGGATATGCCAGATAGAGTACATGCGGATTAAACTGCGCCAGCGCGCGGCGCGAGCGTTTAAAGTCGAACAAAATATTGTGGTAGTTGCGGCTGAGCAGAATCGGATGCATCGTCGTTTCGTCAACACGGTGCAGGAAATGCGTATGCGACTGCACATCGAATACGTCACGGATACTGTTCAGTTCCGAAACGCTCATAAACTGCAGTGATTTGGGATCCCACGGCTGCGGCTTCAGCTTAATACGCGACGAGATGATAAAAGCTGTGGCTTTAAAACCATACTGTCGCAGTATGGGCCAGGCATAGCGGCTGACTGACTTCAGGCCATCATCAAAGGTGATCACCACCGACCGTGCGGGCAGATTCATGCGGTTGCGCACATAGCCTTCCAGCTGATACATCGACAAGGTGGTATAGCCCTGGTCGCGCAGCCAGGCCATCTGGTTAGTAAATGCGCGCACCGAAGTCGTGGTTGAAGTGTGCCGAAAACGGGTGTTTTCTTCATCGCGCAGAATATGGTGATACGTCAGCACCGGGATGCCGTTATCTTCCTGCGCGTCCAGGCTGCTCACCCACGCCAGACGGTTGCCAATGCGGATCTGAAACCAGGTCTGATTGAGACGATCTTTCAATTTATCGATAATCGGATAGCGCAGATTTTCCACCAGCGTACCAAACCGCTCGCTGGTGATATCCGGCGCGTTGTAGAGCGGAGTGGGTTGCCACGTAATGAGATTCTGGTTACTCAACGGCTTGTTCAAATCACCGAGGCTGTCTTCCACACGCTGGTTACCCGAAACGCTTTCCAGATGGCCTTTATCGATAAATCCGCTGCCAAAGCCAAAGCGGAATGCATAGTAATCTTCCGCACCTGGCACCACGGCGATAATTTGCCCGGCACGAATATGCCCGACAGTAATCACTTTATCCCCCACCTGCGCCCAGATATCGGCATCTTCAGTGGTTTGCATATAACGCGCGGGAATGCGTTGCTCACTGATAATGCTGGCAGTAGCGCCGCAGCTTATCAGCAAAAGCAGAATGGCAATAAAACGAGACATGAGACGGACCGGGTTAAGAGACTGCGCTAAGTGTAACAAAATTTGACTGAACGAATGACCGTGAAAAGTACAAAAAAAGGTCTAACTCGGCGGATTGGCTCTCCTGCCGTGAGGAGAGCCAGCCCGGCACAGCTTAGCTGCGCAATCCGCGACCGCGTTGGATCAGATACCAGCACAGCACATAGAAGGCGATGATAAACACCACCAGCACGCCGACGGTAGTAAACAGCGGAACATCGGTAATGCCAAGGAAGCCAAAGCGGAAACCGCTGATCATATAGACAATCGGGTTCAGGTGCGAAAGCGCCTGCCAGAAGGGCGGTAACAGCGTTAACGAATAGAAGACACCCCCGAGGTAAGTCAGCGGTGTCAGTACAAAAGTGGGGATCAGGCTGATGTCATCAAAGGTTTTGGCAAACACCGCATTCAACAAACCAGCGAGGGAAAACAGCACCGCTGTCAGCAGTAACGTCAGCCCGACAAACAACCATGAATGCACCTGAAACGGCACAAAAAATAGCGAAACCGCCGTAACCAGCACACCGACACAAACGCCGCGCGCCACGCCACCGCCGACATAGCCGGCAATAATTACGTGCGTAGGCACCGGGGCAACCAGCAACTCTTCAATGTTGCGCTGAAATTTGGCGCTAAAGAACGAGGAGGCCACGTTGGCATAAGCGTTAGTAATCACCGCCATCATGATCAGGCCCGGCACAATAAACTGCATATAAGTGAAGCCATGCATTTCGCCAATGCGCGAACCAATCAGGTTGCCGAAAATAATAAAGTACAGCGTCATGGTGATCACTGGCGGCACCAGCGTTTGCACCCAGATACGCATAAAGCGCTGGATCTCTTTATGCCAGATACTTTTCAGCGCCACCCAAAAAAGCTGCATCATGCGCGTTCTCCTTCTTTTTCATGCACCAGCGTGACGAACAGCTCTTCCAGACGGTTGGCTTTATTACGCATGCTCAATACCTGTACACCCTGGGCACTCAGCTGACTGAAAACACTATTAACCCCCTGCTCGCGCAAAACTTCCACTTCAAGGGTTGCAGTGTCTACCAGCCGATATTGATACCCTTCCAGTTTCGGCAGCGGGCTTTTCGGCGCCAAATCAAGAATAAACGTCTCTGATTTCAACTTCGAAAGCAGCGCTTTCATGGAGGTATTTTCAATCAGTTCACCGCGCTGGATGATGCCAATGTTGCGGCACAGCATCTCGGCTTCTTCCAGGTAGTGGGTGGTCAGAATAATGGTGGTGCCTTTATCGTTCAGATCTTTCAAAAAGCCCCACATTGAGCGGCGTAACTCAATGTCTACGCCCGCAGTTGGCTCATCGAGGATCAGCAGCTTCGGCTCATGCATCAGCGCGCGGGCAATCATCAAACGGCGCTTCATGCCACCGGATAACATGCGCGCACGTTCGTTGCGTTTTTCCCACAGATCGAGCTGATTCAGGTATTTTTCACTGCGTACCAGCGCATCTTTACGATCGACGCCGTAGTAACCCGCCTGGTTAACCACAATCTGTTGTACGGTTTCAAACGGGTTAAAATTGAATTCCTGCGGCACCAGCCCCAGTTGGCGCTTGGCGTTTACCACGTCTTTTTCCAGGTCGTAGCCAAAGACGTTAACGCGCCCGGACGATTTATTTACCAGCGAGCTGATAATGCCGATGGTGGTCGATTTTCCTGCGCCATTCGGCCCGAGAAGGGCATAGAAATCCCCCGCTTCTACTTGTAAATCAATACCCCGCAGCGCCTGGACGCCGCCCGGATAGGTTTTTTTAAGCTGCTCAAGCTCCAGTGCAATGGTCATGAATTATCACTTACCTGTTTTCTTACACTCGATGTGTGGTTTAAAAAGAGTTGGAGTTGACCTATATTAGCGCAACGCACTTATTTGGTTACAGGTCGTTAACTTCCATGAAAGACATAGATACACTCATCAGCAACAATGCACTATGGTCAAAAATGCTGGTGGAAGAAGATCCCGGATTTTTCGAAACACTGGCGCAAGCACAGAAGCCGCGCTTTCTCTGGATTGGATGCTCTGACTCCCGCGTTCCTGCTGAACGCCTGACCGGCCTTGAGCCTGGTGAACTGTTTGTTCACCGCAATGTTGCCAACCTGGTTATCCATACCGATCTCAACTGCCTTTCCGTTGTTCAGTACGCTGTCGATGTGCTGGAAGTTGAACACATCATCATTTGCGGCCACTACGGCTGCGGCGGTGTGCAGGCGGCGGTGGAAAACCCAGAACTGGGGCTTATCAACAACTGGCTGCTGCACATTCGCGATATCTGGTTTAAACATAGCTCGCTGCTCGGCGCAATGCCTGAAGAACGCCGTCTCGATACGCTGTGCGAACTGAACGTGATGGAACAGGTGTACAACCTGGGTCACTCCACGATCATGCAATCTGCCTGGAAACGCGGTCAGAAAGTGACCATTCACGGCTGGGCCTACGGTATACACGATGGCCTGCTGCGTGACCTGGATGTGACGGCCACCAACCGCGAAACACTGGAGCAACGTTACCGCAAAGGGATCTGCAACCTCAGCCAAAAGCACATCAACCACAAATAACAATCGGGGCCATCGGCCCCGATTTTTTTATTCGTCCAGCATCACAACCTTGCCGACATAAGGCAAATGGCGATAGCGCTGGGCATAATCAATGCCGTAACCCACCACAAACTCATCCGGAATCGAAAAACCGACAAACTCGACAGGCACGTCCACTTCGCGGCGGGAAGGTTTATCGAGCAAAGTGCAGATCGCCAGTGATTTCGGCGCACGCAGGCTGAGGATTTCGCGCACTTTAGACAGCGTATTACCGGAATCGATAATGTCTTCAACAATCAGCACGTCTTTGCCACGAATGTCTTCATCCAGATCTTTGAGGATTTTCACGTCACGGGTGGTAGACATACCGCTGCCGTAGCTGGAAGCGGTCATAAAATCGACTTCGTGCGACACCTGCACTTCACGGCACAGGTCGGCCATAAACATAAACGATCCGCGCAGCAGACCCACCAGCACCATTTCGCTACCGCTATTTTTGTAACGCTCAGTGATTTGACGACCCAGCTCAGCAATACGCGCTTTGATCTCCGCTTCCGGGATCATCACTTCAACAGTGTGTTTCATTTTTAACTAACCATATGATTTAAATGATAAATCATTCAATACCGACAACCATTGCCGATCATTGAAACGCAAGGTGCGCAGTATACCAGCAAAACAATCTCTGCGGGTTATTCCCCCACAAAGCTCATTTTGTGATGACGGTCACACTTGTTAACTCCTATAATTACTTGCTATCAAAATATTAACAAACCGATGGATGTCTTTTTATGGCGGAAACAAAAAATCAACAACCCCGGCTCCTGGTGACGCTGACAGCGTTATTTGCGGCCTTCTGTGGGTTATATCTTCTCATTGGCGGCGTCTGGCTGGTCGCGATTGGCGGTTCCTGGTATTACCCGATCGCCGGCCTGGCGATGCTGGGCGTAACGTGGCAACTCTGGAAACGGAAACGTGCCGCGCTCTGGCTGTACGCAGCCTTACTGCTGGTCACGATGTTATGGGGCGTGTGGGAAGTCGGCTTCGACTTCTGGGCACTCACGCCGCGTAGCGACATTCTGGTCTTCTTCGGGATCTGGCTGATCCTGCCGTTTGTCTGGCGTCGGTTGAGTGTTCCTGCCAATGGCGCGGTCGCGGCATTAGTGGTGGCGCTGTTGATAAGCGGCGGTATCCTCACCTGGGCCGGTTTCAATGACCCGCAGGAGATCCATGGCACACTGAGCGCCGATAGCACGCCCGCACAGCCGATTTCCCCGGTGGCAGACAGCGACTGGCCTGCTTATGGTCGTAACCAGGAAGGCCAACGCTATTCGCCGTTGAAACAGATTAATGCTGGAAACGTGCACAACCTGAAAGAGGCCTGGGTGTTCCGTACCGGTGATGTGAAGCTGCCGAATGATCCGGGCGAACTCACCAACGAAGTGACGCCGATTAAAGTGGGCGACACGCTTTTCCTGTGTACGGCGCACCAGCGTCTGTTCGCGCTGGATGCCGCCACCGGTAAAGAGAAATGGCACTTTGATCCGCAACTCAATTCCAACCCGTCGTTCCAGCATGTGACATGCCGTGGTGTCTCTTACCACGAAGCCCGTGCCGATAACGCCAGCCCGGATGTGGTAGCCGATTGCCCGCGCCGCATTATCCTGCCGGTAAACGATGGCCGCCTGTTTGCCGTTAATGCCGACAATGGCCAGCTGTGCGAAACATTTGCCAATAAAGGCATTCTCAATCTGCAAACCAATATGCCGGATACAACGCCGGGTCTGTATGAACCGACCTCTCCGCCTATCATCACCGATAAAACGATTGTGATTGCCGGCTCGGTAACGGATAACTTCTCTACCCGTGAAACGTCCGGCGTGATCCGCGGCTTCGACGTGAATACCGGTAAACTGCTGTGGGCTTTTGATCCGGGCGCGAAAGATCCAAACGCGATCCCGTCTGACCAGCATACCTTTACCTTTAACTCGCCCAACTCCTGGGCACCTGCGGCCTATGACGCGAAGCTGGATTTAGTCTATTTGCCGATGGGCGTGACGACGCCGGATATCTGGGGCGGTAAACGCACACCGGATCAGGAACGTTATGCCAGCTCGATCGTCGCGCTGAATGCAACAACCGGTAAACTGGCATGGAGCTACCAGACGGTACACCACGATCTGTGGGATATGGATATGCCGTCGCAGCCGACCCTGGCGGACATTACCGTTAATGGCAAAACCGTTCCGGTAATCTATGCCCCGGCAAAAACGGGTAACATTTTCGTGCTGGATCGCACGAACGGTAAGCTGGTGGTTCCGGCACCGGAAAAACCGGTTCCGCAGGGCGCAGCGAAAGGCGATTATGTCACGCCGACTCAACCGTTCTCTGATTTGAGCTTCCGTCCGAAGAAAAACCTCAGCGGCGCGGACATGTGGGGCGCCACTATGTTCGATCAGTTGGTGTGCCGCGTAATGTTTCATCAGCTGCGCTATGAAGGCATTTTCACCCCACCGTCTGAACAAGGTACGCTGGTGTTCCCGGGCAATCTGGGCATGTTCGAATGGGGTGGTATCTCCGTTGATCCAAACCGTCAGGTGGCGATTGCTAACCCAATGGCGCTGCCGTTTGTGTCGAAACTGATCCCACGCGGTCCGGGTAACCCGATGGAGCCACCGAAAGATGCGAAAGGCACAGGCACAGAATCCGGTATTCAGCCGCAGTATGGCGTGCCTTTTGGCGTGACGCTGAACCCGTTCCTGTCGCCGTTTGGTCTGCCATGTAAGCAACCGGCCTGGGGTTATATCTCCGCATTGGATCTGAAAACCAATCAGGTAGTGTGGAAAAAACGTATTGGTACACCGCAGGACAGCATGCCGTTCCCGATGCCGGTTCCAGTGCCGTTCAATATGGGTATGCCGATGCTGGGCGGCCCGATTTCGACAGCCGGTAACGTCCTGTTTATCGCCGCGACCGCAGATAACTACCTGCGCGCTTACGATATGAGCAACGGTGAGAAACTGTGGCAGGGTCGGTTGCCCGCAGGCGGCCAGGCAACGCCGATGACCTATGAAGTGAATGGCAAGCAGTATGTGGTCATTTCCGCAGGCGGTCACGGTTCGTTCGGTACCAAAATGGGCGACTACATTGTGGCCTATGCACTGCCGGATGACGCGAAGTAATCACCTTATTCCCCTCTCCCAAACGGGAGAGGGGAATGTCTTTATACCGTAAATCCGAGCATCATCCCGCTGTCTTCATGCTCCAGCAAATGACAATGCGCCATGTAGGCATACTCTTTCGGCGCATCATGCTGGAAGCGTACTAACACTTCGCTGCGCGCCCCAGACACATTGACCGTATCTTTCCAGCCCGCGCGATGCGTCGCAGGCGGTTTACCGTTTTCCGAAAGTATACGGAACTGTGTGCCGTGAATATGAAACGGATGCAGCATCATGTCACCTTCGCCGGAGATCACCCAGCGCTCATACTGCCCTTTTTGCGCGGCAAATTGTGGGCTCGCCATATCAAACGCTTTGCCGTTGATACGGTTGGCATTGTGGAAATCAAAACCGCTGCCGTGGTTCATTTGCCCGTGCCCCCCTTGTCCATGATTCATTGGCATATTCGCCATCTGATCATGGTTCATCTCGCCATGATGCATCGCCATTCCAGCCATGGCTTTCTCGCCATACTTCTGTTGCAACGCCTGCATACCCATCATGTCAAGCATCGGATCCATCGACAGTTGTAAAGTACGCTGTGTTAATCCATTCAGCGCTGGCAGGCCCGGCAGCGACACCAGTTTATCTGGCAGGGTACCGGACGCCGTCACCTGCAGCGGCTGAATGCGCACCACGGGGTGCGGTTGATCGAAGGGTGCGACAGTCATGCCCATCTGTTGCACGGGCAGGGTCATCAGATCAAACGGCTTACCGTCACTCAAATCCACCAGCACTTCAAAGCGTTCGCCCATCAACACGGGCAGCTCTGTCACTTTTACCGGCTCACTTAACAACCCGCCGTCGCTGGCGATCACGTACAACGGACGGCGATCGCTGGCCGCAAAATTCAGTGAACGGGCGTTACAACCATTGAGTAAGCGCAGACGTAACCAGCCACGCGGCGCCGAATGCTGAGGATAGATCGCCCCATTCGCCAGTAAAGTATCGCCGAACCAGCCAACCGCCGCACTCATCACATCCAGTTGGTAATCAATTTGCCCCTGCGGAGTAAACTTTTTGTCCTGCACAATAACGGGCACATCATCAATACCCCACTGCTGAGGCAGGCGAAGCTGGCGCAGTGTGTCGTCTTCGATCAGTACCAGACCAGCAAGCCCCATCGCGACCTGACGGCCCGTTTTACCGTGTTGATGCGGGTGGAACCAGCAGGTGGCGGCTTGCTGGGTTGGAGTAAACGTGACCGAGCGCTTGCCCCCGGGTTTGATCACCCCTTGCGGCCCGCCATCGACTTCGCCAGCGACCTCCACGCCGTGCCAGTGCACCGTGGTTTCTTCCGCCAGCGTGTTATGAATATCAACGGTAACGTTCTGCCCCTGGCGCAACTGGATAGCAGGCCCAAGCAGTGCGCCGTTATAGCCCCAGGTGGTGGCTGCGTTACCGCCAAACTGAGTTTGCCCCGCCTGAACAGTCAATCGAATCCGGCTTTGTGCATCGGCGCTGAGTAACGGCGGGACCGGCAACGCCGGGCGTTCAGCGGCCAGCAGCGTTCGGCTCCACAGCGGCAGCGCGCTTATTACGCCCAGGGCCGCAGAATATTTTAAAAAATCACGACGTTGCATAAGTATTTCCTTATCGATTGCAGGCGATAGATTGAGCTTAAACCCTCCCCCTGGCGGAAGGTCAAGAAAACGGACAATAATAAATATCGTCGCCTTATGCGGACTGTGCTAACGTTTAATTTCCGTTACACCGTGGTAGAAATAATGAAGACGTTTTTCAGAACAGTAATTATTGGCAGCTTACTGGCTGTCTCCGCTAACAGTTACGCGCTGAGTGAATCCGAAGCTGAAGACATGGCCGATCTGACAGCCGTGTTCGTATTTCTGAAAAACGACTGCGGTTACAACAACTTACCTAACGGGCAGATCCGCCGCGCACTGGTCTTTTTTGCCCAGCAAAACCAGTGGGATCTTAGCAACTATGATGCCTGGGATATGAAATCACTGGGCGAAGATAGTTACCGCGACCTGAGCGGCATTGGTATTCCTACCGCCAAAAAATGTAAAGCCCTCGCGCGCGACTCATTAAGTCTTCTTGCCTACGTGAAATAATCCCTGAATACGTTGCGTTCGACGTCAATACCGGGCTTACAGCGCAATGTATTACGGAATAATGATTAAATTCTGACCGTGCATGCCGGGCCAGAGTTGGCTATTATGTTGCGCTCGTTTTTTGCGGGTGTTAACAAAGGAGCAAGCCATGGCCGACAACACGATGTGGCACGAGACGCTGCATGACCACTTTGGTCAGTATTTTGCCGTTGATAAAGTGCTGTACCACGAAAAAACCGACCATCAGGATCTGGTCATCTTTGAGAACGCCGCTTTTGGCCGCGTAATGGCGCTGGATGGCGTGGTGCAAACCACCGAACGCGACGAATTTATCTATCACGAGATGATGACCCACGTTCCGCTGCTGGCTCACGGCCATGCTAAACACGTGCTGATCATTGGCGGCGGTGACGGCGCCATGCTGCGTGAAGTCACCCGCCATAAAAACATTGAAACCATCACTATGGTGGAAATCGACGCGGGCGTAGTTTCGTTCTGCCGTCAGTACTTGCCGAAGCACAACGCGGGCGCTTATGACGATCCACGTTTTCAGTTGGTGATCGACGACGGCGTCAATTTTGTGAACCACACCCAGCAAACCTTCGACGTGATCATTTCCGATTGTACCGATCCTGTCGGCCCAGGAGAGAGCCTGTTCACCTCTGAATTCTATGAAGGCTGTAAGCGCTGTCTTAACCCCGGCGGCATTTTTGTGGCGCAAAATGGTGTGAGTTTTCTTCAACAGGATGAAGCCGTGGGCAGCCACCGCAAGCTGAGCCACTACTTTGGCGATGTCAGCTTCTATCAGGCCGCCGTACCAACCTATTATGGCGGCATTATGACTTTCGCCTGGGCAACCGATAATGACGTGCTGCGTCACCTCTCAACGGAGATCATTGCCGCCCGCTTCCACAGCGCCGCGCTGACCTGCCGTTACTACAATCCGGCGATCCATACCGCGGCTTTTGCCCTGCCGCAATATCTGCAAGACGCCCTGTCCTTCTAAGGAGGTGATAAAAATTGAAAAAGCTGAAACTGCATGGCTTTAACAACCTGACGAAAAGCCTGAGTTTTTGTATTTACGATATCTGCTACGCCAAAACCGCCGAAGAGCGTGATGGCTACATTGCCTATATTGATGAACTCTATAACGCCAATCGCCTGACGGAGATCCTGACGGAAACCTGCAATATCATCGGCGCAAATATCCTGAACATTGCCCGTCAGGATTACGAGCCGCAGGGCGCGAGCGTCACTATCCTGGTGAGCGAAGAACCCGTGGATCCGCAACTTATCGACAAAACGGAACATCCTGGCCCACTGCCAGAAGCCGTCGTCGCGCATCTCGATAAAAGCCATATTTGCGTGCATACCTATCCTGAGAGCCATCCGGAGGGCGGCTTGTGCACCTTCCGTGCCGATATTGAAGTGTCTACCTGCGGTGTTATCTCGCCACTCAACGCGCTGAATTACCTGATCCACCAGCTTGAGTCGGATATCGTCACGGTCGATTACCGTGTGCGCGGCTTCACCCGTGACGTCAACGGCATGAAGCACTTCATCGATCATGAGATCAATTCGATTCAGAACTTTATGTCAGAGGATATGAAGTCGCTGTACGACATGGTGGATGTGAATGTGTACCAGGAAAATATCTTCCATACCAAGATGTTGCTTAAAGAGTTCGACCTTAAGCACTATATGTTCCACACCAGACCGGAAGACTTAACTGCGGAAGAACGCAAAGAGATCACTCAGGCACTCTGGAAAGAGATGCGCGAAATCTATTACGGCCGGAATATCCCCACCGTATAACGCGGACGGAGCACGGAGGCTCCGTCATCTAGCGCTGTTTAAGAAACGCCCGGTACGCAGCCACAACCTGCAGAAAATCTTCCACGCCGCACAGCGACAGACTCTCTTCATCGTAATAGCTCATTCCCTCTTCGATTTCGTCACCGGAAAACTCCAGCTGGTTAGCGCGTATCATGACTTCTTCGCCATCCATCCACAGCGTGTATTCATGGCCGGCACGCTGCCATGAGCGCTCGCTGCCTTTTACCGCTTTTGCGGCCTGCTCCACTTCGTCAAGCAACGCCAGGTTCTCTTTCACTTCTTCATTGAACCAATGCCCGACGACTTCGTGGCCCATCGACATTCGTACTTTGACGATGCCGGTGATATCACGCAAAAATTCGTAATCCATAATCGCTTCCTCTTGCTGGCTTAAAAACCGCCTGTGCTGTAATTATCGCAGCACAATACAAGAAAAACAGCGCGTCCGCCGGAAGCCGCAAAAAATATCCCCGCCTGAGTCGCCTGTTCGCGCAGAAATTACCCGCCGGGCAACATCCCGCCATGTACGGCATCAGAATACGGTCAAAAAAGGGACACATGAGAAGCGTCGCTAAGTACAGCGAACTAATACAGCGAAGAGAGAATAAAAAAAGCCACCCCGAAAGGTGGCTTAGAGGATTAGACCGCGGTCTGGAAAATCACGCCGTCGGCTTTATCGGTGTACTGCTGTAACTGATCGAAGTTGAGGTAGCGGTAAGTATCCAGCGCCGTTTTATCGACCTGCGACATAAAGGTGAGATACTCTTCCGGCGTTGGCAGTTTGCCAATCAGCGCGGCAACCGCCGCCAGCTCCGCAGAGGCCAGATAGACGTTCGCACCCGTACCTAAACGGTTCGGGAAGTTACGGGTCGAAGTGGACACTACGGTCGCACCATCCGCCACACGCGCCTGGTTACCCATACACAGGGAACAACCCGGGATCTCAATACGCGCACCGCTCTTACCGAACACGCTGTAATAGCCTTCTTCCGTCAACTGCGCGGCATCCATACGGGTCGGCGGCGCAACCCACAGGCGGGTCGGCAACTGGCCTTTATGGCTATCCAGAAGTTTACCTGCCGCCCGGAAGTGACCAATGTTGGTCATACAGGAGCCGATAAAGACCTCATCGATGCTGGCGCCTTGCACATCAGAGAGCAAACGCGCATCGTCCGGATCGTTCGGCGCGCAGAGGATCGGCTCTTTGATTTCAGCCAGATCGATATCGATCACAGCTGCGTATTCTGCATCGGCGTCAGCTTCCAGCAATTGCGGATCGGCCAGCCATTTCTCCATGCCCTGAACGCGGCGCTCCAGCGTACGGCGATCGCCGTAACCTTCGGAGATCATCCACTTCAGCAACACGATGTTCGAGCTGAGGTACTCGATGATCGGTTCTTTGTTCAGCTTGATGGTGCAACCTGCAGCGGAACGCTCTGCAGAGGCATCTGTTAACTCAAACGCCTGCTCGACTTTCAGATCCGGCAGACCTTCGATTTCCAGAATGCGGCCAGAGAAAATGTTTTTCTTCCCTTTCTTCTCAACGGTCAGCAGGCCCTGTTTGATGGCATACAACGGAATGGCATGCACCAGATCGCGCAGGGTAATACCCGGCTGCATTTTGCCTTTAAAGCGCACCAGCACCGATTCCGGCATATCCAGCGGCATTACGCCCGTCGCAGCAGCAAACGCGACCAGACCGGAACCTGCCGGGAAGGAGATGCCAATTGGGAAGCGGGTATGCGAGTCACCACCGGTACCCACGGTATCCGGCAGCAGCATGCGGTTCAGCCAGGAGTGGATAACGCCATCGCCCGGACGCAGGGAAACCCCGCCACGGTTCATAATAAAGTCCGGCAGCGTGTGGTGCGTGGTCACATCAACTGGCTTCGGATAGGCCGCCGTGTGGCAGAAAGACTGCATTACCAGGTCAGAAGAGAAGCCCAGGCACGCCAGGTCTTTCAGTTCATCACGGGTCATTGGGCCGGTGGTGTCCTGAGAACCTACAGACGTCATTTTCGGTTCGCAGTAAGCGCCAGGACGGATACCGTCCACGCCACAAGCGCGACCGACCATTTTCTGCGCCAGCGAGTAACCACGGTTGCTTTCTGCTACGTCTTTCGCCTGACGGAACACATCGCTGTGCGGCAGACCGAGCGCTTCGCGCGCTTTGGTCGTCAGCCCACGACCGATGATCAGCGGAATACGGCCACCGGCACGCACTTCGTCGATCAGGACATCAGTTTTCAGCTCGAAATTCGCCAGCAGTTCGCCGGTTTCGTGGTTGCGGACTTCGCCTTTGAACGGATAAACATCAATCACGTCGCCCATGTTCAGGCTGTTAACATCCACTTCGATTGGCAGCGCACCCGCATCTTCCATTGTGTTAAAGAAGATGGGCGCAATTTTACCGCCGAGCACCAGACCGCCGCCGCGCTTGTTCGGCACGTTCGGAATGTCATCGCCCATAAACCACAGCACAGAGTTGGTCGCGGATTTACGCGAAGAACCGGTACCGACCACATCACCGACGTAAGCCAGCGGAAAGCCTTTTTTCGCCAGTGCTTCAATTTGTTTAATTGGACCAATCACACCCGGCTGATCCGGTTCGATACCTTCACGCGCGTTTTTCAGCATTGCCAGTGCGTGCAGCGGGATATCCGGGCGGGACCATGCATCCGGTGCCGGAGAGAGGTCATCCGTGTTGGTTTCACCGGTGACTTTGAACACTGTGACAGTGATTTTGTCGGCCAGCGCCGGGCGGCTCAGGAACCACTCAGCATCAGCCCAGGACTGCATCACCTGCTTCGCGTAAGCGTTGCCTGCTTTCGCTTTCTCTTCCACATCATAGAAGTTATCAAACATCAGCAGAGTATGTGACAGCGCTTTAGCGGCAATGGGCGCGAGCTTGTCATTATCCAGTGCGTCGATCAGCGGATGAATGTTATAGCCACCCTGCATGGTGCCCAGCAATTCGATGGCTTTTTCAGGCGTAACCAGTGGGGAGGTCGCTTCGCCTTTGGCGATAGCAGCAAGGAAACCCGCTTTTACGTAGGCGGCTTCATCAACGCCCGGCGGGACACGGTTGGTCAGCAGATCAATCAGGAATTCTTCTTCGCCAGCAGGCGGGCTTTTCAGCAGCTCGACAAGGCCTGCCATTTGGGTTGCATCTAATGGTTTTGGCGCAATCCCCTCAGCGGCACGTTCAGCTACGTGCTTACGGTATTCTTCTAGCACGACGGTTCTCCTCGCTCTCATTGTCATAATGCGGCAGGCGTTTCTCTTCACGCTCCTGTGAGACAGCAGTTTGTAGGGTAAATCCGCGAACCGCGTCGGGCAGCATAGCAGGATTTCCGGGGGGTGTTAATCTGTTTACAAAAAAGCAACATAAAAAATTAGCTGAATCGTTAAAGGCGGAATAATGCAGGTGGGAGAAGGGTTTTAGGGAAGAGATTCCTCGCCGGGAAAAACCAGAAACGGCCCCTCAGGGCCGTTTTGGTGACGCTATTGCGCCGCCGCTCGCAGCAGGGAAACGACGTTATTACGCGTGTACTGTTCCGGGTCCACGGTTTGATCAACCATTTCGCCCATCACGTATTTTTTCGTGGTGTGGCGGTTATTAACCTGCTCGTGTTGACCTACGCTCGCCAGTTGCCCACGACCTGTGTAATTGAGCGTGGTGCTACTCTCTTCGTCATTTTCCAGCAGGTGATAATAGTAGTTCTGCGGCGACTTCATGGCGTTCAACGCCAGCGGAATAGACGGATCTAATGCTTCATGCCAGGCGGCACTAAGATGGCTGCGCGCTGTCTGCTTCACGGTTTTTGAACCGTCATTCGCCACGGACTCTTCAGTGGTCTGCGAAGCCTGGTACGCGAAACGTTCTTTCTCGTCCTGCCGCGACGGATTAATGGATTCCTCCGTTTGCGTCAGCGTCAGGGAGAAGTCATTCAGCCCGCTCAGCCGCGATTTGCCGTTATCCCCTACGCGAATATCCGCCACACCCACTTTTAATGATTCATCGTTGGCCGCTGTGGTATTCAGCGCGCGGAACACCGACTTCAACGCCGCCATTTGCTCGCGATCGCCATGCCCCGCGATACGTGCTTTATCAAACTTCTCATCATACGCATTCAGCGCACTTTGCTGCTGGGCATAATTACCGGACAACGCCGAATGAGAAACATCGCTGCTCATCTTCAGCGAGAAGTCGCGATCTTCATAGGCGACCCAGCGCTCTTTGCTGTCTGCATGAAAATTGAGCGATTGCTGAGAATCGTTGCCAATACGGGCATCCGTTTTCAGATCCACAGACTTAAGCACGCTACTGTCGAATTGCGTTAAGCCGGTTATGTCCAGCTCTGGCGACTCAGCGCCCAGTCCGTTTAACGTTTTCTGAAATGCAGCCCCGAGGTTGGCAATCGCATCGGCTTCATCATCGTTCAGACTGTTGCCCTCGGTTTTGACCTCTACCGCCATGCCATCTTCTTGCTGGGTCATGGTCAGGTGCACAGTCGAGCCCGACTGGGTGACGATATCCAGCGTGACCGCAGACGCTTTGCCGCCGTTGCTGTTCATCGCTAAGCCAGTCAGCGCCTGGGTGAAATCGGCACGATCTTCTTTCAGGTTACCCAGCAGCGCACTGCCAAGATTGCCCAATGCCGATACCGAGCCGCTGCCCATGGCAGACTGCATTAGCTGTTGGATAGCCGGGTTATTTTGCGGGGATACGCTGGCGCTGATTTTTTTCGGCGACAGGCTGTAAACGGCGGCGATTTCTGACGTCTGGCTACCAAATATCACTTTTGCCGATGCCGCGGAACCCGCAGAAGCGCTGTTGCTTTTAGCCGCTCGCGCCGGGGTATTCACTGTTACAGTGGGAGTCACTCGCGCCGCGGTGGAAAGCGACGACAGGTTGAGGCCGTTGATCATGACGATAAAACTCCTTCTCTCGCCGGGAATGGTCGACAGCAGGTAATATCGGCAAAATGGCGGAAATATTGAGCCCCTGGCAGAGGGAATCACTGGCAGATCACGAAAACGAGGCAAAAAAAACGCCTCCGAAGAGGCGTTTCAGCGAAAAGAAAAATTTATTTTTTCTTCGCTTTCGGGTTCGGCAGGTCAGTAATGCTTCCTTCGAACACTTCCGCCGCCAGACCGACAGATTCGTGCAGTGTCGGGTGAGCGTGGATAGTCAGAGCGATATCTTCAGCATCGCAACCCATTTCGATAGCCAGCCCGATTTCACCCAACAGCTCGCCGCCATTGGTGCCGACAATCGCGCCACCAATGACACGGTGCGTCTCTTTGTCGAAAATCAGTTTGGTCATACCGTCTGCGCAATCAGAAGCGATAGCACGGCCAGAAGCAGCCCACGGGAAGGTGGCAGTTTCATAGCTGATGCCTTTCTCTTTCGCTTCTTTCTCGGTCAGGCCAACCCATGCCACTTCTGGCTCGGTGTAAGCGATAGACGGGATCACTTTCGGATCGAAGTAGTGTTTCTTACCGGCGATAACTTCAGCGGCCACGTGGCCTTCATGCACGCCTTTATGCGCCAGCATTGGCTGACCGACGATATCGCCGATAGCGAAGATGTGCGGCACGTTGGTGCGCAGCTGTTTATCAACGCGGATAAAGCCACGGTCGTCCACTTCGACACCGGCTTTGCCTGCATCAAGATTTTTACCGTTCGGCACACGGCCGATAGCCACCAGCACGGCGTCGTAACGCTGTGGTTCGGCAGGGGCTTTTTTACCTTCCATGGAAACGTAAATACCGTCTTCTTTCGCTTCAACGGCAGTCACTTTGGTTTCCAGCATCAGGTTGAATTTCTTGCTGATGCGTTTGGTAAAGACTTTAACGATGTCTTTGTCAGCAGCCGGGATAACCTGGTCGAACATTTCAACCACGTCAATATCTGAACCCAGCGCATGGTACACGGTACCCATTTCCAGACCGATGATACCGCCACCCATAACCAGCAGGCGCTTCGGCACTTCTTTCAGTTCCAGCGCATCGGTGGAGTCCCACACGCGCGGATCTTCATGCGGAATGAATGGCAGTTCGATTGGACGGGAGCCCGCCGCGATAATCGCGTTGTCGAAGTTGATCACGGTTTTGCCGTTTTCGCCTTCCACTTCCAGGGTGTTAGCCCCGGTGAATTTACCCAGACCGTTAACCACTTTCACTTTACGGCCTTTCGCCATACCAGCCAGACCACCGGTCAGCTGCGTGATCACTTTTTCTTTCCAGGTACGAATTTTGTCGATATCGGTTTTCGGCTCGCCGAAGACGATACCGTGTTCAGCCAGCGCTTTGGCTTCTTCGATAACTTTCGCTACGTGCAGCAGCGCTTTAGAAGGGATACAACCCACGTTCAGACAAACACCACCGAGGGTGTTGTAACGTTCAACGATGACGGTTTCCAGACCTAAATCAGCGCAACGGAAGGCAGCAGAGTAACCTGCCGGGCCTGCCCCAAGTACCACGACCTGAGTTTTGATTTCAGTACTCATCATGACCTCTTATTGATTTCCGGCGGTCAGGGGTACTTCATGTCGCCCTTCATCCACCGGGACGTTCTATCCGCCCGCAGTTTACAAAAATGTTAACAATTTTGAAACAACAAACGGCAAACGATTTGTCCTTTGCCCCTGATAACCCCAAAAGCAGTATGAGATTAGCAGAAAAAAGCCGGCCGTCAGGCCGGCTTTCTCGATTACATCACCAGACGGCGGATGTCAGACAACATGTTGTTGATGATGGTAATAAAGCGCGCACCATCAGCCCCGTCAATCACACGGTGGTCGAAGGAGAGCGAAATCGGCATCATCAGACGCGGTACGAACTCTTTACCGTTCCAGACCGGCTCCATTGCAGACTTGGAGACACCCAGGATAGCCACTTCCGGCGCGTTAACAATCGGCGCAAAGTGGGTGGTACCCAGGCCGCCGATGCTGGAGATGGTGAAGCACCCGCCCTGCATTTCGCCAGCGGTCAGTTTACCGTCACGCGCTTTCTTAGAGATCACCGTCAGTTCGCGGGACAACTCGGTCACGCTCTTCTTGTTCACGTCTTTAAAGACCGGAACAACCAGACCGTTCGGCGTATCAACCGCCACACCGATGTTGATGTATTTCTTCAGCGTCAGTTTCTGACCATCTTCAGACAGAGAACTGTTGAAGCGCGGCATCTGCTCCAGCGCGGCTGCAACGGCTTTCATGATGAAGACAACCGGGGTAAATTTCACATCCAGTTTGCGCTTCTCAGCTTCGGCGTTCTGCTGTTTACGGAACGCTTCCAGATCGGTGATATCAGTTTTGTCGAAGTGAGTAACGTGCGGGATCATGACCCAGTTACGGCTCAGGTTAGCACCAGAGATTTTCTGGATACGGCCCAGTTCCACTTCTTCGATTTCGCCAAACTTGCTGAAGTCCACTTTCGGCCACGGCAGCAGACCCGGCAGAGAGCCGCCTGTTGCGCCAGCAGCAGGTGCAGATTCAGCACGTTTCACCGCGTCTTTCACATAAGCCTGAACGTCTTCGCGCAGGATACGACCTTTACGGCCCGTTCCTTTCACTTTTGCCAGGTTAACACCGAACTCGCGCGCCAGGCGGCGGATCAGCGGTGTCGCGTGGACGTAAGCGTCGTTTTCTGCGAAGTCAGATTTACCGTCTGCTTTAGCCGGAGCCGCAGCCGGTTTTTCCGCCTGAGCAGCCGGGGCCGGAGCAGCAGCGGCAGCAGGTGCAGCAGCCGGAGCTGCGGCAGGCGCTGCGCCTTCCACTTCAAATACCATGATCAGCGAGCCGGTGGAGACTTTGTCGCCCACGTTGACTTTCAGCTCTTTCACAGTACCGGCGAACGGTGCCGGAACTTCCATTGACGCTTTGTCGCCTTCAACGGTGATCAGGGACTGTTCAGCGGAGACTTTGTCACCCACTTTTACCAGCACTTCGGTCACTTCAACTTCGTCGCCACCGATGTCCGGTACATTCACTTCTTTCGGGCCAGACGCTGCTGCCGGTGCGCTTGCCGCAGCCGGAGCGGCCGCTTGTGCCGGTGCTGCAGCGGCAGCCGGTGCGGCGCCAGTAACCTCGAAGATCATGATCAGCGAACCGGTGGACACTTTGTCGCCGGTGTTGATTTTGATCTCTTTCACGGTGCCTGCAAACGGCGCCGGGACTTCCATAGAGGCTTTGTCGCCTTCGACGGTGATCAGTGACTGCTCAGCAGTCACGGTATCGCCGACTTTGACCAGGATCTCGGTGACTTCAACTTCGTCGCCGCCGATATCCGGGACATTAACTTCTTTGGCTGCTGCAGCGGCCGGTGCTGCTGCAGGCGCGGCTTCTTTCTTCTCTTCTGCCGGAGCAGGTGCAGCGGCTGCTGCACCTTCGGCGGAATCGAAAATCATGATCAGTTTGCCCGTCTCGGTTTTGTCGCCAACAGAGACTTTGATCTCTTTAACAACGCCAGCCTGCGGAGACGGAACTTCCATAGAGGCTTTGTCGCCTTCTACGGTGATCAGCGACTGTTCAGCTTCAACTTTGTCGCCTACTTTGACCAGGATCTCGGTGATTTCAACTTCATCAGCCCCGATGTCCGGTACATTGATTTCGATAGCCATTATTTCTTTACCTCTTATGCCAGACGCGGGTTAACTTTATCTGCATCGATGTTGAACTTGGTGATTGCTTCCGCCACCACTTTCTTGTCGATTTCGCCACGTTTAGCCAGTTCGCCCAGCGCTGCAACAACCACGTAAGAAGCATCAACTTCGAAGTGGTGACGCAGGTTTTCACGGCTGTCGGAACGACCGAAGCCATCCGTACCCAGTACACGGTAATCATCAGCAGGTACATAAGTACGAACCTGCTCAGCGAACAGTTTCATATAGTCAGTGGATGCCACAGCCGGTGCGTCGTTCATCACCTGAGCGATGTACGGTACACGCGGGGTTTCCAGCGGATGCAGCATGTTCCAGCGCTCACAATCCTGGCCATCACGTGCCAGTTCAGTGAAGGAAGTCACGCTGTACACGTCAGAACCCACGCCGTAATCTTTCGCCAGGATCTGCGCAGCTTCACGAACGTGACGCAGGATAGAACCTGAGCCCAGCAGCTGAACTTTACCTTTGCTACCGGCAACGGTTTCGAGTTTATAGATACCTTTACGGATACCTTCCTCAGCACCTTCCGGCATGGCCGGCATGTGGTAGTTTTCGTTCAGCGTGGTGATGTAGTAGTAAACGTTCTCTTGTTTCTCACCGTACATACGCTCCAGGCCGTCGTGCATGATCACAGCCACTTCGTATGCGTAAGACGGGTCATAAGAGATACAGTTCGGGATGGTCAGCGACTGAATATGGCTGTGGCCATCTTCGTGCTGCAGACCTTCGCCGTTCAGCGTTGTACGACCAGAAGTACCGCCAACCAGGAAGCCACGAGCCTGCTGGTCGCCTGCCTGCCAGCACAGATCGCCGATACGCTGGAAACCGAACATGGAGTAGTAAATGTAGAACGGGATCATCGGCAGGTTGTTGGTGCTGTAAGAGGTCGCAGCCGCCAGCCAGGATGCGCCGGCACCCAGTTCGTTGATCCCTTCCTGCAGGATCTGGCCTTTTTCGTCTTCTTTGTAGTAAGCAACCTGCTCACGGTCCTGCGGGGTGTACTGCTGACCGTTCGGGCTGTAAATACCAATCTGACGGAACAGACCTTCCATACCGAAAGTACGCGCTTCATCGGCGATGATCGGAACCAGACGATCTTTGATCGACTTGTTCTTCAGCATTACGTTCAGGGCACGAACGAAAGCGATAGTGGTGGAGATCTCTTTATTCTGCTCTTCCAGCAACTGGGAGAAGTCAGACAGCGCAGGCAGTTCCAGCTTCTCGGTGAAGTTCGGCTGACGAGAAGGCAGATAGCCTTTCAGCGCCTGGCGACGTTCGTGCAGGTACTTGTGCTCTTCTGAACCTTCCGGGAAGGTGATGTAAGAGAGTTTTTCTACCTGCTCGTCGGTCACCGGAACATTGAAGCGGTCGCGGATATAACGCACGCCGTCCATGTTCATTTTCTTCACCTGGTGAGCGATGTTTTTACCTTCTGCGGTATCACCCATGCCGTAACCTTTGATGGTATGGGCCAGGATTACAGTCGCTTTACCTTTGGTTTCACGTGCTTTTTTCAGTGCAGCGTAGATTTTCTTCGGATCGTGGCCGCCACGGTTCAGGGACCAGATTTGCTCATCAGTCCAGTCTGCAACCAGCGCTGCGGTTTCCGGGTATTTACCGAAGAAGTGTTCGCGAACGTACGCGCCATCTTTGGATTTAAAGGTCTGGTAGTCGCCGTCAACGGTTTCGTTCATCAGCTGGATCAGTTTACCGCTGGTATCTTTACGCAGCAGCTCGTCCCAACGAGAACCCCACATCACCTTGATCACGTTCCAGCCAGCACCGCTAAAGATGCCTTCCAGTTCGTTGATGATTTTGCCGTTACCGGTGACCGGGCCATCAAGACGCTGCAGGTTACAGTTGATGATGAAGCACAGGTTGTCCAGTTTTTCACGGGTCGCGATGGTGATGGCGCCTTTGGATTCCGGCTCATCCATCTCACCGTCGCCGAGGAAAGCGTAAACGGTTTGTTCAGACGTATCTTTCAGGCCGCGATGTTCCAGATATTTCAGGAATTTCGCCTGATAGATCGCACCAATCGGGCCCAGACCCATGGATACGGTCGGGAACTGCCAGAATTCCGGCATCAGTTTCGGGTGCGGGTAAGAAGAGAGGCCTTTACCGTGAACTTCCTGGCGGAAGTTGTTCATCTGCTCTTCAGTCAGACGTCCTTCCAGGAACGCACGTGCGTAGATGCCCGGAGAGATATGGCCCTGGAAGTACACCAGGTCGCCGCCGTCTTTCTCGTTACGGGCACGGAAGAAGTGGTTGAAGCACACTTCGTAAACAGTTGCAGAAGACTGGAAGGAAGCCATGTGGCCGCCCAGCTCGAGGTCTTTTTTGGACGCGCGCAGAACCGTCATGATTGCGTTCCAGCGGATAGCTGAACGAATACGACGTTCCAGTTCCAGATTGCCCGGGTATTCCGGTTCATCTTCAACGGCAATAGTGTTTACATAGTTGCTCGCCCCTGTGCCAGCTGCCACTTTCACACCGCCTTTGCGGGCTTCTGAAAGGAGCTGGTCAATCAGATACTGAGCGCGCTCAACACCTTCTTCACGGATGACCGATTCGATCGCCTGTAGCCAGTCGCGAGTTTCGATCGGATCCACGTCATTTTGTAAACGTTCTGACATGGGGGGTATTCCTTATCTATCTAATACGTTGATTTGTCTGGAACCTGTCCCATTGCATTCTCATTATTACAGGACAACAAAAGTGCAATAAGACAGGTTCTGCGTTTAGTTGCCGCGCTCTAAAGGTCGGCGCTGGTGTTACAACTCTTCCGGTGCAAACTGCACCAGAAAATCTTAATTCTTTCTCTGTTCCAGCCGGCGGAGCGAACGTTCACGACGGCTCTGCTCACGGCTGCGATCCAACAAAATCTCTTCGATAAATGCCAGGTGACGGTGCGATGCTTCTCGCGCCTCTTCCGGCTGACCGGCCATGATCGCTGCGAAAATGCTGGCGCGATGATTGCTAACCAGCGGCAGCATTTCGCGGCGCGCGTACAGCAATTCAAAGTTCTGACGAACGTTCTGTGCCAGCATCGGCTCCATGCAGCGTAGCAGATGTAGCAGAACAACATTATGTGCCGCTTCGGTTACGGCAATTTGATACTGCACGACAGCATCGGACTCCGCGTCCAGATCCCCTGACTGCTGAGCCAGCTCAATAGCCCGATGCAGTTCGCCGATACGAACTTTGTCTTCATCGGTGCTACGGAGCGCAGCGTAATAGGCGGCAATGCCTTCCAGCGCGTGGCGGGTTTCAAGCAGGTCAAACTGGGATTCTGGATGGTCGGTCAGGAGTTCTACCAGCGGATCGCTGAAGCTCTGCCACAGGCTGCTTTGGACAAAGGTCCCGCCCCCCTGGCGACGGAGAAGCAGCCCTTTTGCTTCGAGACGTTGAATGGCCTCGCGCAGTGAAGGACGAGAAACGTCGAACTGTTTGGCCAGCTCACGCTCTGGAGGCAGTTTTTCACCGGGGCGTAATGTCCCCTCAAGAATCAAAAACTCCAGTTGCTGCTCAATCACATCGGATAGTTTTGGCTGGCGGATTTTGCTGTAGGCCATTGTTCCCTGTCTCTACCATTCGCCCGGAGTAAATTGGTCTTACCAATTTCATGTTCGTGACGCTAAAGTAACAAAGTATTCACCTTCTGTCCATACAGGTTTTGATTGAAATCAGTAAACCACGCACATTTTAACAATGTTACAGAAATGACGTTTCAAAGATGTAACCTTGCACAAATGACCCGTTTACCACGAAAGAGGCAGTTTTAACTTTCCTGAAACGACAAATAAGGCATATGAACCGATTCAGTCGGTGAATATTTGAATTTAAATTCAACAAAAATGAATAAATATTAATTTTCAGTATAGACAGGTGGTAAAAGGGTTACTGACAAACGGTTTCTTTTTCATCAGGTCGTCATCACACCTTCATAAAGCAGATGCATTCCCTCGCGCTTACCACTATTCTGAGCTCTATGAAAGAGATGAGTGAAAAATCACATCATCCTTTCGTAAACCAATAAATACAAAAAACGGAATTTATTCCTTACACGCAAACGACAGCGTACATATAACAACCACACACGAGGTTTCATGATGGAAGGTCAACAGCATGGCGATCAGCTAAGGCGCGGCCTTAAGAACCGCCATATTCAGCTTATTGCGCTGGGTGGAGCTATCGGGACTGGCCTGTTTCTGGGCAGCGCGTCAGTCATTCAATCCGCCGGCCCTGGCATTATTCTGGGTTATGCCATTGCAGGCTTTATTGCATTTTTGATTATGCGTCAGTTGGGCGAAATGGTAGTGGAAGAGCCGGTCGCGGGTTCATTCAGCCACTTTGCCTACAAATATTGGGGTAGCTTTGCTGGCTTTGCTTCCGGCTGGAACTACTGGGTTCTGTATGTACTGGTCGCGATGGCGGAACTGACCGCTGTCGGCAAATACATCCAGTTTTGGTGGCCAGAGATCCCAACGTGGGCTTCTGCTGCTGCCTTCTTTGTCATCATTAATGCCATCAACCTTACCAACGTCAAAGTGTTTGGCGAGATGGAATTCTGGTTCGCCATTATCAAAGTGGTGGCCGTGGTGGCAATGATCCTGTTCGGCGGCTGGCTGCTGTTTAGCGGCAACGCTGGCCCGCAAGCGACAGTGCGTAACCTTTGGGAACAAGGCGGCTTCCTGCCGCACGGCTTTTCCGGGCTGGTAATGATGATGGCCATCATTATGTTCTCTTTTGGCGGCCTGGAGCTGGTTGGCATTACCGCCGCTGAAGCCGACAACCCGGAGCAAAGCATTCCGAAAGCCACCAATCAGGTTATCTACCGCATCCTGATCTTCTATGTGGGTTCACTGGCTATTCTGCTTTCGTTGCTGCCATGGACACGCGTTACCGCCGACACCAGTCCGTTTGTTCTGATTTTCCACGAACTGGGCGATACGCTGGTGGCAAACGCGCTGAACATCGTGGTGCTGACCGCCGCGTTGTCGGTCTACAACAGCTGCGTTTACTGCAATAGCCGTATGCTGTTCGGCCTCGCGCAGCAGGGTAATGCGCCAAAAGCGCTGCTCTCGGTGGACAAGCGCGGCGTACCGGTGAATACCATTCTGGTTTCTGCGGTCGTTACAGCGCTGTGCGTGCTGATCAACTACCTGGCACCGGAATCCGCATTTGGCTTGCTGATGGCGCTGGTGGTTTCTGCGCTGGTGATTAACTGGGCGATGATCAGCCTGGCGCATATGCGCTTCCGCCGTGCTAAGCAGTTGCAGGGGGTCACACCGCGATTCCCGGCGCTGCTCTACCCGTTAGGTAACTGGATCTGCCTGGTGTTTATGGCCGCTGTGCTGGTGATTATGCTGATGACGCCAGGTATGGCGATCTCCGTATATCTGATCCCCGTCTGGATTGCTATCCTCGGCGTTGGCTACGCGCTTAAGCAGAAAAATGCAAAAGCCGTAAAAGCTAATTAATCCTTATTCTGCGCCCCTCTCCCGCCAGGGAGAGGGTTGTTATCACAATGTTACCTTCCTCACACTTCCTTTTACATAGCCATTTTGTCCATCTCTGCGGCCTGATCCTGCTACGCAAAGAAAAATTTACAGGTGAATAATTCTTCCATATCTCAAATGGGGAACCGGCAATGGGCAACAAACTGTCTGTTAAAGAAAAGATTGGCTACGGCATGGGCGATGCCGGATGTAATATTATTTTCGGCGCCATCATGTTGTTTGTGAACTATTTCTATACTGATATCTTCGGCCTCGCCCCGGCGCTGGTCGGGGTATTACTGCTGTCGATTCGCGTTATTGATGCGGTGACCGACCCGTTAATGGGGGCTCTCGCCGACCGAACACAAAGCAAGTATGGGCGTTTCCGTCCGTGGCTGTTGTGGATAGCCCTGCCCTATGCTGTGTTCAGCGTACTGATGTTCACCACTCCGGACTGGACCTACAACAGCAAGGTGATTTATGCCTTTATCACCTACTTCCTGCTGTCGCTGACTTATACCGCCATCAATATTCCTTACTGCTCGCTGGGCGGCGTGATAACCAACGATCCGAAGGAACGTGTGGCCTGCCAGTCTTACCGCTTCGTGATGGTCGGGATTGCCACCCTGCTACTCTCATTAACCCTGCTGCCGATGGCGGAATGGTTCGGCGGCGCCGACAAAGCCAAAGGCTACCAGTTGGCGATGACCGTGCTGGCATTTATTGGCATGTGTATGTTTCTGTTCTGTTTTGCCACTGTTCGCGAGCGCGTTCACCCGGCTGTGCCAACCAACGATGACCTGAAAAAAGACTTTAAAGATGTGTGGAAAAACGACCAGTGGGTGCGCATTCTGCTGCTGACGCTATCAAACGTCTGCCCCGGTTTTATTCGCATGGCGGCAACCATGTATTACGTGACCTGGGTAATGGGAGAAAGCACCCACTTTGCGACGCTGTTTATCAGTCTTGGCGTAGTTGGCATGATGATCGGCAGTATGCTGGCCAAAGTACTGACCGACCGCTGGTGCAAACTTAAAGTCTTTTTCTGGACCAATATCGCGCTGGCTATTTTCTCCTGCGCGTTCTACTTCTTTGATCCACACGCCACGATGCTGATTGTGGTGCTCTACTTTTTACTCAACATTCTGCACCAGATCCCTTCTCCGCTGCACTGGTCGCTGATGGCAGACGTCGATGATTATGGCGAGTGGAAAACTGGCAAACGCATTACCGGCATCAGTTTCTCTGGCAATCTGTTCTTCCTCAAAGTCGGGCTGGCTGTCGCCGGGGCAATGGTCGGCTTCCTGCTTTCCTGGTATGGGTACGATGCGGGGGCCAAACAACAAAGCGCGACGGCGATCAATGGCATTATGCTGCTGTTTACCGTCATTCCGGGTGTTGGTTACCTGATTACCGCAGGCGTTGTACGCCTGCTGAAAGTCGACCGCGACCTGATGAAACAGATCCAGGCGGACCTGGAGAAACGCCGCGTGAATTACCACGAACTGACCGGAAGTCAGCAAGTCCCCGCTGGCGACAACGTAAGGAAAGCATAATGAGCCACTGGCCAAATCCGTTTATTGAACAGCGCGCAGATCCGTTTATTCTGCGCCATGAGGGAATGTACTACTTTGTGGCATCAGTCCCGGAATATGACCGACTTGAGATCCGTCGCGCCAGCACGCTGGAAGGGCTCCGTCAGGCCGAAGGCGTGGTTGTGTGGCGTAAACCGACGAGCGGCCCGATGAGCGAACTCATCTGGGCGCCAGAGCTGCATCATATTGATGGCAAATGGTATCTTTATTTCGCCGCTGCCGGGACAAAAGCGCTGGATGCGCTGAATATGTTCCAGCACCGTATGTTTGTGCTCGAATGCGCAGATAGCGATCCACTGAATGGGCATTGGGTGGCGCGCGGCCAGGTGAAAACGCCTTTCGACACCTTTGCGCTGGATGCCACAACCTTTGTCCATCAAGGGAAACGCTGGTACTTGTGGGCGCAAAAAGCGCCGGACATCGCCGGGAATTCCAACCTCTATCTCGCAGAAATGGAAAACCCATGGACGTTAAAAGGCCATCCCGTACTGCTCAGCAAGCCCGAGTTTGACTGGGAGTGTCGCGGCTTTTTAGTCAATGAAGGGCCTGCGGTGCTGTTCCACGGTGACAAGCTGTTTATTAGCTATTCCGCCAGCGCCACAGATGAAAACTACTGCATGGGCTTGTTATGGATTGACAGGTCAGCGGATCCACAGATCGCCGCCAACTGGCACAAAGCACCACAGCCGGTGTTTAAAACCAGCTATGAAAATCGCCAGTATGGCCCTGGTCACAATAGCTTTACGCAAACGCCGGAAGGGGAAGATGTGCTGGTGTATCACGCGCGCAATTACACGGAAATTGAAGGGGATCCGCTGTACGATCCTAACCGTCATACCCGCCTGAAAACGGTACACTGGCAGCAAGATGGGATGCCTGATTTTGGCACCCCACCTGCGGATCATCCGTAACGCGACGGCACGCGGGTTAAATCAGCGTGCCGTAAATAGTCAGCAGCGCCACCACTACCACCAGCACCAGTGAGGTTTTCTTCGCCATCGACACGGCGGCTTTGGGGGTTTCGACTTTATCCATATGCGGTTCGCGCGCCAGTGAGAACTGCGCAAGGCGCGTCAGCACCTGGTACTGTGAGGTATAGCGATCGCCAAGCGAAGCAAACCAGGCGGGCAGCGCCTTTTCGCCATGCCCGACCAATGCGTAAACCACGCCCGCCAGCCGCACCGGGATCCAGTCCAGCACATGCAGGATCGCATCGATCCCGGACTGCTGGCGCTCATTCGGCGTTTGATAGCGCGCCAGCCATGACTGCCAGGCACGTAAAAACGCATAGCCCGCGAGCAGCACTGGCCCCCACGACGCACCAACAATAAACCAGAACAGCGGGGCAAGATAAAAACGAAAGTTAATCCATACCAGCGCGTTTTGCAGTTCGCGCAAAAACTCACGCTCATCGCAGCCCGGCGGTACACCGTGGATCAGCGTCAGCTCATTGGCCATTGCATTATGGGCATGACTATCATTGCGCGCCGCCGCTTTCAGATAGGCGTGATAGTGCAAACGGACTTTGCCTGCACCAATGCATAACAGCCCCAACAGGATCCACACCACCAGCAACGGCACATTAAAAAATAGCCCCAACAGCGCACGCAGGATCAGAAACGTCACCAGCATGACCAGCGCTGTCATCAAAACCGTTCTGATCATCGAATAGTGCTTAACCCGCCGGAATACCACTTCCAGACGGTGATCCAGTTGCCAATGCTCTCCCAGTTTAAACAGCCGCTCTGCCGCCAGTACCAGCAGCATGGTGAATAACGTCATGGCATCTCCTTTTCTGACAAACCGGCGACCTGCGCGCGAAACCGTGCCCAGTCAAAAGCAGGGCCCGGGTCAGTCTTGCGCACAGGGGCTATATCGCTATGCCCGGTCATATTGTCGGCAATCGACGGGTAAAGCTCAATCAGCGTTCGGGTTACGGCCGCCAGTTGCTGGTATTGCGTATCGGTGTAGGGCTGATGGTCCGTGCCTTCGAGTTCGATACCAATCGAGAAATCATTACAGCGCTCCCGTCCCAGATAAGAAGATACACCCGCATGCCAGGCACGTTTATCAAAAGGCACATACTGCACAATCTCGCCATCGCGGCGGATCAGGCAGTGTGCGGAAACACGCAGATGAACAATCTCAGCAAAAAAGGGATGGGCGGTCGCATCCAGCGTGCCGGTGAATAAGGCATCTATCCACGGGCCACCAAATTCCCCGGGTGGCAGGCTGATATTATGTACCACCAGTAGTGAAGGCTGTTCATCGTCCGGGCGGCAATCGAAATGAGGAGACGGCACCTGCCGCGCTTCTACCAGCCAGCCCTTGCGTAACTGCATAAGGAACTCCTTATAGAGGATGGTGCTGAAACACGCTTCAGAGTAGCATGTTCAGGCGGTGTCCTGTAATGGCCTCCCTGCACAAGACATTGCCTAACTTTGTGATTCGTTACCTTTTTTGGAGTTTATCATGCCGCCTCGCCGCTATAACCCCGACCTTCGACGTGACGCACTGCTCAAACGTATCGAACTGGATATCCCTGCCGCTGTCGCCCAGGCGCTGCGCGAAGATCTGGGGGGAGACGTCGATGCGAATAATGATATTACCGCTCAATTGTTACCGCCGGGGAATCGCTCGCACGCGGTGATCATCACCCGTGAAGCAGGTGTATTCTGCGGCAAGCGTTGGGTCGAAGAGGTCTTCATCCAGCTGGCGGGCAGCGATGTGGCCCTGACATGGCACGTGGCAGATGGGGATGTCATCAGGGCCGATCAGCCTTTATTCGAACTGGAAGGACCGTCACGCGTGCTGCTGACCGGCGAAAGAACAGCGTTAAATTTTGTACAAACCCTGTCAGGTGTCGCCAGCGAAGTGCGTCGTTATGTGGAACGACTGAACGGAACGAAAACGCAACTGCTGGATACGCGAAAAACATTACCTGGGCTGCGCACGGCGTTGAAATATGCCGTATTGTGCGGCGGCGGTGCCAACCATCGCCTTGGTCTCTCTGACGCCTTTTTAATTAAAGAAAACCACATTATCGCGGCGGGATCGGTACGCCAGGCGGTGGAAAAAGCTTTTTGGTTGCATCCGGACGTGCCGGTAGAAGTCGAAGTAGAAACGCTGGATGAACTCGACGATGCTCTCAAAGCCGGGGCCGATATCATCATGCTGGACAACTTCACCCCAGAACAAATGCGTGAAGCCGTGAAACGCACCAACGGTGAAGCACGGCTGGAAGTCTCCGGCAATGTGACGCTGGAAACCCTGCGTGAATATGCCGAAACCGGCGTTGATTATGTCTCCGTCGGCGCTCTGACAAAACATGTCCGCGCGCTCGATTTGTCGATGCGTTTTCGCTAACCCACCTGCTCACTGAACGGGCCGCTGGCCCGTTTTTGTGCGTACCTCCTCGCAAACTTTTTGTTCTCTCTTGCTACATCAGTAGCAAGTCTGGAAACCCTCTTCCTTAAACCAATTTTCCCTCTCGCAGTCCCCCTCAGGCACTGACACAGTAACGGCTCACTACAAGGAGCCAAAGATGAATAAACAACAAGGATTTACCCTCATTGAGTTGATGGTCGTGATCGGCATTATTGCCATTCTGAGCGCCGTTGGGATCCCCGCCTATCAGAACTACCTGCGCAAAGCCGCGCTGACCGATCTCTTGCAGACCTACGTGCCCTATCGTACTGCCGTGGAGTTATGTGCATTGGATCGCGGCGGTATTGAGAGCTGTGATGCAGGTAGCAATGGTATTCCTCTCCCGATCAGCACGCGTTATGTAGCGGCGATGAGCGTCGCCAAAGGCGTGGTCTCGCTGACCGGGCAAGAGAGCCTGAAAGGGCTGAGTATTGTAATGACGCCACAATGGAGTGATACCGAAGGTCTTAAAAGCTGGACGCGCAACTGCAACACCAATAGCGATAGCGCCTTGCAGCAAGCTTGTGAAGATGTTTTCCGTACCGGACGCCCTTAAGGAGACGCAATGAAAAAGGATAAACTGGTCGCACTGTGCCAGCGGCATAATGCCGCACTGCTAAACAATGAAGATGAAGTACTCACCATCGCGGTGGTCGATACGCCTGCCCCTGAACTGATGGAATCACTCAGTTTCGCGGTACAAAAGCGCGTTGATATCCGTTGCTGGACACAGGATCAAATGGACAAACACCGGCAAATGACGGTGCAGAGACCTCTCCCCTCCCATACAGAGGAGAGTGTGACTATCGCAAAGGTGCTGGATCAAACGCTGAAGCTGGCGCAGGTATTACGGGCGTCAGACATCCATTTCGAGCCGGGTGAAACCCAGTATGTTATCCGGTTACGTGTTGATGGCGTTTTACATGCGATCTCTCCCCTTCCCTGTGATTACGCGCCCACGATAACCGCAAGGCTGAAAGTACTTGGCAACCTTGATATTGCGGAACGACGTCTGCCACAGGATGGGCAATTCAGCATTGAGCTTGACGGTCACGCCATCTCATTTCGTATCGCAACGCTACCCTGTCGGCATGGCGAAAAAGTGGTTCTGCGTCTGCTGCATCAGGTCAATCAGGCACTGGAAGTGACAGCACTCGGTATGACAGATGCCCAGCTGGCGCTATTTACCGCGGCGCTGTCGCAACCTCAGGGGTTACTCCTGGTGACCGGTCCAACCGGCAGCGGTAAAACCGTTACGCTCTACAGTGCGTTACAGCGGCGCAACAAACCCGAAGTCAATATTTGCAGTGTGGAAGATCCGATAGAAATCCCCCTGGAGGGGCTCAATCAAACGCAGATTAATCCGCGAACCGGGCTGACGTTTCAAAGTGTGCTGCGCGCCCTGCTACGCCAGGATCCGGATATCATCATGGTCGGGGAAATTCGTGATGGCGAAACGGCAGAAATTGCCATCAAAGCGTCGCAAACCGGGCACCTGGTGTTGTCGACACTGCATACCAACTCCACCAGCGAAGCGCTGGTACGCATTGAGCAGATGGGCGTCGCCCGTTGGATGATCTCGTCGGCATTATTGCTGGTGGTTGCCCAGCGTCTGGTACGTAAACTCTGCCCACATTGCCGTAAACTGACTCACGAAAACAACCAACTGCCGGGGGATCTGTGGCCGCGTCCGCTACCTCGGTGGCGAGCGGAAGGGTGCGAACAGTGTTATCACGGCTTCTATGGGCGGGTTGCCCTGTTCGAAGTGTTTGCTGTCACACCTGAACTTCGCCACGCCATCGCCAGCGGTAAGCAAGTGAGTGAAATTGAACAATGCGCCCGTGAAGGGGGTATGTCTACCCTCTTCCAGCACGGCTGCATGGCGGTAGAAAAAGGACTAACGACGCTTGAAGAGCTGGTGCGCATACTGGGTCTGCCCCATGGCGACTAGGCAGTTATGGCAGTGGAACGGGATCGACAGCACCGGTGCATTACAGCATGGCGCTATGTGGTGTGAGGATCGCAACGCTGCACTACAACGGCTGAATCAGCAACAGATCCATCCTTTAACGCTGAAGCGCAGCCCTGTAAGGCGGTCGCTCTGGCGGGCAGAACAGGCTTGTACACTCTTGCGCCAGCTTGCCACCTTACTGCAGGCAGGGCTGACCTTGTCTGCCAGTTTGCAGCTGCTGGCGCAGCAACATCCCGCCAGGCAATGGCGGGCATTGTTGCAGCATCTTGCGCAGACGCTGGAACAAGGCGAAAGCTTTTCTGCCGCGCTACGGGAGTGGCCAGACGTTTTCCCGCCACTCTGGCTGGCGATGATCCAGACAGGCGAACTGACAGGAAAGCTCGATGAATGCTGTTTTAAACTGGCCATCCAGCAGCAAGCTCAGCGGGAACTGGCGCAAAAAGTAAAAAAAGCGCTGCGCTATCCGCTGATCATTCTTTCACTGACCGCAGCCATCGTGCTGGCGATGGTTTACCTGGTGCTGCCGCAGTTCTCTGCTATCTACCAGACGTTCAATACCCCACTGCCAGCGCTCACCCGTGGCGTAATTGCTGGCGCGGCACTTCTGCAACAAGGTGCCGTGCCATTAATGATCATTGGGCTAATGATGGCCGGAGCCATGACGATGATGCGGCGCCATACCGGCTGGCGGCGCACGCAACAACGCTGGTTGTTACGTTGTCCGCAGATGGGGCGGTTGATTCGCGGGCAGCGGCTGAGCCAGATTTTCACTGTGCTCTCGCTGACGCAGCGCGCGGGAATCACCTTTTTACAAGGTCTGGAAAGCGTAAAAGAGACCATGATTTGCCCGTACTGGCAGGAGGTGCTGCACCAGGCGCACCAGCAAATTACGCAGGGATCATCAATATCGTCAGCGCTGGCCGGGAGCGGAGAATTCACCTCACTGTGTGTTCAGCTGATTCACACCGGCGAAATTTCGGGTGCGCTGGATGTGATGCTGGAAAATCTGGCGCAGCACCATAGCGAACAGACTCAGCATCAGGCCGATGGGCTTGCTGCGGTGCTGGAACCGTTGTTGCTTGTCGTTACCGGGCTGATCATTGGCGTGCTGGTGGTAGCGATGTATCTGCCCATCTTCCATCTGGGAGATGCGATGGGCAGTACAGGGTAGAGGCGCAAGGGCTGCGCCAGCTGTTGCCTTACAGGCTGTTGAACACGCGGTTCTCTTGTTCCTGAACGCGAATAAAGGTCGTGCGTTTGGTCAGTTCTTTCAGACGAGAAGCCCCCACATAGGTGCATGCGGAACGTAAACCGCCAAGGATATCGCGGGCGGTATTTTCCACCGGGCCACGCAACGTAAGCTTAACAGTTTTCCCTTCTGCGGCGCGGTAACCAGCAACACCGCCAACATGGCGATTCATCGCAGATTCTGAGCTCATACCGTAGAACAGCATGAATTTTTCGCCGTTTTCTTCAACAACGGTGCCGCCGCTTTCTTCGTGCCCTGCCAGCATACCGCCTAGCATTACGAAATCTGCACCACCGCCAAAGGCTTTCGCCACGTCGCCAGGGACTGTGCAACCACCATCGCTGACGATTTGACCGCCAAGACCATGAGCAGCATCGGCACACTCAATCACCGCGGAGAGTTGCGGGTAACCTACACCGGTTTTCACACGCGTGGTGCATACAGAACCTGGGCCAATACCGACTTTAACGATGTCAGCTCCAGACAGAATCAGCTCTTCGCACATTTCGCCAGTGACGACATTGCCTGCACAAATGGTTTTGTCTGGCCAGGCTTCACGTGCTTTGGCGACGAACTGCACGAAATGCTCAGAATAACCATTCGCCACATCAATGCAGACAAAGTTCAGCGACGGGTGTAAGGCCAGGATACGCTTTGTCTTCTCGAAATCAGCATCTGACGTGCCAGTAGACACCATAACATGACGGATCACGTCTGCAGATTCACGCTGAATAAACCCCTGCCAGTCTTCAACTGAATAGTGTTTATGCACCGCAGTGAGGATGTCGAATGAGGCCAACGCTTTCGCCATGGCAAACGTGCCAACGGTATCCATATTGGCGGCAATAACCGGTACGCCAGACCAGTTCAATCCTGAATGTTTGAAGGTAAATTCGCGTTCCAGCTCAACATCGGAACGGCTTTTAAGGGTGGAACGTTTTGGGCGGATAAGAACGTCTTTGAAACCTAACTTCAGATCTTCTTCAATACGCATGTGCGGATTCCTGGGGTTAATGGCGAAAGGACAAACTCACAACTCCAGTGACGCTATCATACGCGCTAATAAGACCCGTGCAAGACTGCGAAATTCTCTTTTTTTACGCTACAATCCTATAAATTTACCTGGTGGACAGGCGCGTTCAGGCAAATGAGCTGAAATGCTGACTGATTAAATGACAAGCCACTGATTAAATTAGTAAATATATTTAACGATTTGCGATTTTCTTTATTCAGAAGAGCAATAAATGATTATCTTGCTGGCAGGAAAAAGATCGCAGATTGTGATGTGCGACAGTCTATTTTGGGATTAAGCGTTATGGGGTATACGGTCGCGTTAACCGGCGGCATTGGCAGTGGTAAAAGTACCGTCGCAGATGCCTTCGCCGCACTTGGCGTTGATGTTGTCGACGCGGATATTATTGCCCGCCAGGTTGTGGAACCCGGATCGCCTGCATTACGCGCTATTGCCAGGCATTTTGGCACTGAAATGATCCTTGCGGACGGTTCACTTAATCGCCGTTTATTACGTGAGCGCATCTTTGCTTCTCCTGCAGATAAAACCTGGCTTAACGGGTTACTCCACCCGCTTATTCATCAGCTGACGCAGCAACAAATTGCGCAAGCCTCATCGCCTTATGTGCTGTGGGTTGTGCCACTGCTGGTGGAGAACCAGCTTTATCACAAAGCCGATCGGGTTTTAGTTATTGATGTCTCTGAAGAGACACAGATTTCACGCACCATGCAGCGTGATGGCGTCAGCCGTGAACATGCTGAAAATATTCTCGCGGCCCAGGCCACACGTGAAGCGCGGCTTGCCGTCGCGGATGATGTTATTGACAATAATGGCGCACCAGATGCAATTGCCTCGGATGTTGCCCGCCTGCACGCCGCGTATCTTAAGAACGCCCTGCAGGCCGTATCACAGGAAAAACCGTAATGCATACCCACATTCTTTTTGAACATCCGCTTAACGAAAAGATGCGTACCTGGTTGCGCGTCGAGTTTTTACTGCAGCAACTCTCGGTTAATCTGCCGCTGAGCACCCATGCTGATGCATTGCACTTTTTCCGCAACGTGGGCGATTTACTGGACGTATTCGAACGGGGCGATACCCGAACGGAACTGCTCAAAGAACTGGAGCGCCAGCAGCGTAAACTGCGCGCATGGAGCGATGTACCCGGCGTTGATCAGAGCCGTATTGAAGCCATTCGTCAGCAATTAAAAGAGAGCGGGGCCGTACTGATGAATGCACCGCGCATCGGTCAGTTGCTGCGGGAAGATCGTCTGATTGGTCTGGTACGCCAGCGTCTGAGCATTCCCGGTGGATGCTGCAGCTTCGATCTGCCCACACTGCATGTCTGGTTGCACCTGCCGCAGGCACAGCGAGATGCACAAATCGCGATCTGGCTGGACAGTTTATTGCCACTGCAGCAGACCCTGTCGCTGATCCTTGATTTAATTCGTAATGCTGCGCCCTTCCGCCGTCAGACCAGTCTGAATGGTTTTTACCAGGATAATGGTGACGACGCCGATTTACTGCGTCTGCAATTACAACTGGACGATCGGTTATACCCGCAAATTTCCGGCCATAAGAGCCGTTTTGCCATTCGCTTTATGCCGCTGGATAGCGAAAATGGCGTAGTGCCAGAGCGACTCGATTTTGAACTGGCCTGCTGTTAAGGAGTAAAGATGTCTGAAGAAATCACCGTTAACTGCCCCACCTGCGGCAAACGGGTCGTCTGGGCAGAAAAGAGCACGTTTCGCCCGTTCTGCTCTAAACGTTGCCAGCTTATTGACCTGGGCGAATGGGCGGCTGAAGAAAAGCGCATTCCAAGCGCTGGCGACTTGTCGGACAGCGACGACTGGAGTGAAGAACAGCCTTGATCTGGCTTGCCTGCCGGCACATTACCCGGCAGGTTAATGACATCACTCTGATAATAGGCGGGTAATTACGGGCTCGTTGGCTGGCGGGAATTTAGCCGCATCGAGCGCGCTTTGTGCAACCCAATTGCCCGGCTGCCCCTCTTTCCCCCACGGTTCCCCATCCCAGCGCTCGACCAGCCAGAACCACAGCGTGATATGGCGATCCGGAAATTGATATTCCAGCTTATCGAACAATGTCGCCTCATGCGGGGTAATGCCCACTTCTTCCTGTAGCTCGCGGATCATCGCCTGTTCTGGGTTTTCTCCGGCTTCAATTTTACCCCCAGGAAATTCCCATTTATTCGCCATGTGCGCATCAGCGGCACGCTGGGTAATAAAGATTTCCCCTTGTGGGTTGCGAATAATCCCCACTGCGATGTTTAAAATTTTCATATTGCAGACTCCATAAAAAAGGCGCAGAAGTCTGCGCCTTTTTATTTTTTATCAATGCGTTACGCCAGACGGCCGTGGCACTGTTTGTATTTTTTACCGGAACCGCACGGGCACGGGTCGTTACGTCCTACCTTGCGCTCGCCAGTCTGCGCTGCCAGTGCGGCCGCCGCTTCTGCTTCGTCGTTCTGGTGACTCAGTTGCTGCATCTGCGCCAGACGCTCAGCTTCCTGACGACGCTGTAGCTCCATTGCTTCCACTTCTTCCGGCATGCGCACCTGTACTTTGCTCAGGGTACTGATCACTTCATATTTCAGGGATTCCAGCATCGCAGCGAACATAGCAAAGGATTCGCGTTTGTACTCCTGCTTCGGATCTTTTTGCGCGTAGCCGCGCAGATGAATGCCCTGACGCAGGTAATCCATCGCAGCTAGGTGCTCCTTCCACAGAGAATCAAGCGTTTGCAGCATCACGCCTTTTTCGAAGTGACGCATCATCTCAGCACCCACCACCTCTTCTTTACGCTGGTAGGTTTCGATAGCGCTTTGCAGAATACGCTCGCGCAGCGTCTCTTCATGCAGATCCGGCTCTTTATCCAGCCATTCAGCAATAGGCAGATCCAGATCGAAGTCGTTTTTCAGACGTTCCTGCAGACCCGGAATATCCCACATCTCTTCCAGCGACTGCGGCGGAATGTGACCATCAATAGTGGCTTTAAATACATCTTCCCGGATGCTGGCGATCGTCTCGCTTACATCGGTCACGTCCAGCAATTCGTTACGCTGAGTATAGATGGCACGGCGCTGGTCGTTTGCCACATCATCATATTCCAGCAACTGCTTACGAATATCGAAGTTACGGCTTTCAACTTTACGCTGTGCGTTGGCAATCGCTTTGGTCACCCACGGGTGTTCAATTGCTTCACCCGGTTTCATCCCCAGTTTACGCATCATGCCAGAGACACGATCGGAGGCGAAAATGCGCATCAGCGCATCTTCCATTGAGAGATAGAAACGGGAAGAGCCTGCATCGCCCTGACGGCCGGAACGACCACGCAGCTGGTTATCGATACGACGCGATTCATGACGTTCAGTACCGATAATGTGCAGACCACCAGAAGCCAGCACGGCATCATGACGCACCTGCCACTCGGCTTTAACCTTCGCGATTTGCTCTGCAGTTGGTTCTTCCAATTCGGCCAGTTCTGCCTGCCAGCTGCCGCCCAGTACGATATCGGTACCACGACCTGCCATGTTGGTGGCAATGGTAACGGCACCTGGATAGCCCGCCTGCGCCACAATATCCGCCTCTTTGGCGTGGAACTTGGCGTTCAATACGTTGTGCTTGATGCCCGCTTTGGTCAACTCATGGGAAACCACTTCGGACTTCTCAATAGAGATGGTACCAACCAGAACCGGCTGACCATTTTGAGTGCGTTCCTTAATGTCTTCGATGATGGCCTGGATTTTTTCCGCTTCGGTCATATAGACCAAATCCGCCATATCTTTACGGATCATCGGACGGTTAGTCGGCACAACGACCGTATCGAGTTTGTAGATAGAGCTGAACTCAAACGCTTCGGTATCCGCTGTACCGGTCATACCGGCCAGTTTTTCGTACAGACGGAAGTAGTTCTGGAAAGTAATGGACGCCAGCGTCTGGTTTTCGTTCTGGATATCCACACCTTCTTTCGCTTCAACCGCCTGGTGCAGACCATCTGACCAGCGACGTCCCTGCATGGTACGCCCGGTATGCTCATCGACGATAATGACTTCACCATCTTTAACAATGTAGTCAACATCGCGGGTAAAAAGCGCGTGAGCCCGCAGCGCGGCGGTGACGTGGTGCATCAGCATAATATTCGCCGGAGAGTAGAGCGACTCGCCCTCTTCCATGATGCCTTCTTTCACCAGCAGCTCTTCAATCAGCACCAGGCCACGCTCAGTCAGGGTCACCTGACGCGCTTTTTCGTCCACGGAGAAATGGCCTTCGCCCTGGAAGGTGTCGGAATCTTCTTTTTCCTGGCGAACCAGATACGGAATGATTTTGTTAACTTTTTTGTAAAGTTCAGAGCTGTCTTCTGCCGGACCCGAAATGATCAACGGCGTACGCGCTTCATCAATGAGGATGGAGTCGACTTCATCCACCAACGCATAGTGCAGTTTACGCTGTACACGCTCTTCAGGGCTGAACGCCATGTTATCGCGCAGGTAATCAAAGCCGTATTCGTTGTTTGTGCCGTAGGTGATATCGGCAGCATAGGCTTCACGTTTGGCGACAGCAGGCATATTAGGCAGGTTAATGCCCACGCTCATGCCGAGGAATTCAAAAAGCGGACGGTTGTTCTCGGCATCACGCTGAGCCAGATAGTCGTTGACGGTAACGACGTGCACACCTTTGCCGCTCAGGGCATTAAGATAAGCAGGCAGGGTTGCCGTCAGGGTTTTACCTTCACCGGTACGCATCTCTGCAATACAGCGCTCGTTAAGGACCATACCGCCCAGCAACTGCACGTCGAAGTGGCGCATGCCAAACACACGTTTACTGGCTTCACGCACAACCGCAAAGGCTTCCGGGATCAGGCTTTCAACGGTATCGCCTTTTTCCAGGCGCGCACGGAACTCTGCGGTTTTGGCTTTCAGCTCATCATCGCTGAGCTTTTCCATTTCGGGTTCCATGGCATTGATTTGTGCCACGACTTTGCGCATACGGCGCAGTGTACGATCGTTACGACTACCGAAGACTTTAGTTAATAATTTGATAAGCATAATAAAAATCTCAAACGCTCCACGCCGTGGAGCTAAAAAAATGAATTAGGGTATTTTTTTAGCTGAGGCGAAGAGGACCGGCGCGAATGCCCTGCACCTGACTTAACCAGGTGGAGATAGAGAACGCAGCATCAGGCGCGGCGGACGTTTGAACGGCCAGACGAACAATGGCTGGCGGCTTGCCTTCCTGGTCCAGTAACGCACTGAGCGTATCCAGTAAAGCGAGATGGTGTGCCTGAATTGGCAAAGCTTCTTCGGTTGCCACCGGCAGCGCTTGCGGTGCCATAGCGAACGAAAGATGGCGAATGACGGTGCGGATGGCATGTTGATGCCAGTAATCGACAGTAAAATTAGGGCGTCGGTTCGCTTCCAGTAATGCAAGACTGGTGAAATTGACCGAGCCTGCATTGTCGTGATTACGGCTACTCTCGCGTGGGGTTTGTGCTGGTTCAGCGCTGTTGGCAAGCGCAGGCAGGCCGAGACTCGCCGCGACCATCCCTAATAAGAGATGCGGCCAGAAATAACGTCTGCCAAATTGTCTCCAGCGCGTCAGAATTCCGCTCACTTGCTCCACCCAAAAATAACGCTTGTCGAATTGACTTCTGTTTGTGTCATTTTGCGCACGAATCTTACCACTAAAGCGGCCTTCGCCACAGCAGTATTCCGGCATTTTAGAGGATAAAAACGGTCAGGAATGCAGCGTTCGCACAGCCAGAATGCTGTTATGAATCAAGGAAGCACAAAGAGAGGATTTACAAACGTGCAAATAAAAACGACTGGCTTCCCTGACCGGAGAGAGTGCCAGGTTAACCAGTCGCTTTTGTGGTTAAGGCGTTACGCCAGAACCATAGACGGTGCTTTAAACGCCAACGGCAATTCGGCTTCGTCTTCGAAGGTCACATATTCCCAGGCTTCCTGTTTTGCCAGAACAGCCTGCAACAATTTGTTGTTCAGTGCGTGACCGGATTTATACGCGGTAAACGCACCAATAATGTTGTGACCACACATGAACAAGTCGCCAATAGCATCCAGCATTTTGTGGCGAACGAATTCATCTTCGAAACGTAAACCGTCTTCGTTCAATACGCGATAATCGTCAACTACGATGGCACAATCGAAGCTACCGCCCAGGCACAATCCACGGGACTGGAGGTATTCGATATCACGCATGAAACCGAAGGTACGCGCACGGCTAATCTGGCGCATAAATGCGTCGGCAGAAAAGTTCATCGCGTAACGTTGTGTGCTGGCATCAATCGCCGGGTGATTGAAGTCGATAGTAAAATCGAGAGAGAAACCGTTATGCGGTTTAAACTCTGCCCACTTATCGCCATCTTCAACACGAACGGTATTTTTGATACGCACAAATTTTTTGGCGCTGTTAAGTTCTTCGATTCCTGCATCTAGCAACAAGTAAACGAATGGCGCAGCACTGCCATCCATAATCGGAATTTCCGGCGCATCGACTTCAACAACAATGTTGTCGATACCCAGCCCCGCCAAAGCAGCATTCAGATGCTCGACGGTGGAAATCCGCACGTCATGCTCGTTGACCAGACAAGTACAGAGCATAGTATCACGCACAGATTTAGCATCAGCCGGAAAGTCAACCGGTGGATTTAAGTCAGTGCGACGATAGATGACCCCGGTATTTGCCGGCGCAGGGCGCAACGTCAGGGTGACTTTTTTGCCGGTATGCAAACCGACGCCAGTCGCCTGAACGATACGTTTAAGAGTCCTTTGTTTGATCATCGTATAATCTCGCCTAATTACCAATCCAACCAAATTGTATAACACAATCGGTGGGCCAGTTTAGCACAAAGAGCGAAGAAGCCCAACTTCCAGCAAATTCTTAATCCGCCTGCTTACGCAGGAACGCAGGAATATCCAGATAGTCCGGTTCTTTCGTGGTCTGCGGCGTATTGTCGTTGACCACTTTTGCCGGTTTCTGTTCCTGCTGCATCGGCGGCATACCATGCTGCTGATAACGATCCATCACTGGCTGCTGCGCCTGTTTGTTGGTCACCAGCGTAATTTCTGGACGTTTGTCCATACCGATACCGGTTGCAACAACAGTAACACGCAGTTCGTCGTTCATGTCCGGATCGAGAGAAGTACCAATCACCACCGTCGCGTTATCAGAAGCGAACGCACGAATAGTATTACCTACAGTTTCGAACTCATCCAGACGTAAGTCAAAGCCAGCCGTGATGTTAACCAGCACGCCGCGCGCGCCAGACAGGTCGATATCTTCCAGTAATGGGCTGGAGATCGCCATTTCTGCGGCTTCTTCAGCACGGTCTTCACCGCTGGCAACGCCTGAGCCCATCATTGCGTAGCCCATTTCGGACATTACTGTACGGACGTCTGCAAAGTCGACGTTCATCAGACCCGGGCGCGTAATCAGCTCAGCGATACCCTGCACTGCGCCTTTCAGTACGTCATTTGCCGCACCGAATGCATCCAGCAGAGAAATACCACGGCCTAATACTTTCAGCAGCTTGTCGTTCGGAATAGTGATCAGCGAGTCCACATGCTTGGACAGCTCAGTAATCCCCTGCTCCGCAAACGCCATGCGCTTCTTGCCTTCAAAGTTAAAAGGCTTGGTGACCACCGCAACGGTCAGAATACCCAGATCTTTAGCAACTTCAGCCACCACAGGCGCAGCACCAGTACCGGTACCGCCCCCCATGCCCGCAGCGATAAAGACCATATCAGCGCCTTCGAGCGCAGCGCGCAGGGCTTCACGATCCTCTTCTGCTGCGTTACGGCCAACCTCAGGGTTTGCGCCAGCGCCCAGACCTTTAGTGATACCACCACCGATCTGGATGGTCTGACCTACCGCCGTTTTACGCAACGCCTGCGCGTCGGTATTCACCGCGAAGAATTCAACCCCTTCGATGCGTTCACGCACCATATGCTCTACGGCGTTACCGCCGCCGCCACCGACGCCGATGACTTTAATCACCGCGTCGTTGGTTAATTCCATTGGTTCAAACATGATCTCTCTCCGTCGTTACGCTTTTTCTTTTAAGCTACCTCTTGCGACGTATCTTAAAAGGATAGGCGTATGTGCCTGTCGCCTGAGACCGTTAATTTTCGGCGGTCTCTGAAAAAATTAAAACTCTTTTCGCAGCCAGCTGTTGATTCGTTTTAACCACGAACCGACTGACGCTCGTTTTTCCACTTCTGCTTCACCACTTAAATGGGTTTCTTTCCCGTAGTGCAGCAACCCCACCGCCGTAGAGTAATACGGCTCCTGGGCATAATCCGTTAAGCCGGTAATATTGAGCGGCGCACCAATACGCACCTGCGTATGGAACACGCGTTGGGCGCAGGCCGCCAGGCCTTCAATTTGCGCTGCCCCACCGGTCAATACAATCCCCGCCGCCAGATGATGTTTCACGCCTTGCTGACGGAGTTGCTCCTGCAACTGCAAAATTTCGTCGTTCACCAGATTGAGCAACTCGGTGTAGCGCGGCTCAATCACATCGGCCAGCGTCTGGCGCTGCAAGCTACGCGGCGGACGACCGCCCACGCTCGGCACTTCCACGCTTTCGTCTTTGCCGACCAGCGAGCCCAGCGCGCAACCATGGCGAACTTTAATCGCTTCGGCGTCGCTTGGTGGCGTACCGAAGGCGTAAGCGATGTCACTGGTCACCACATTCCCCGCATACGGGATCACTTTGGTGTGGCGCAACGCACCGCCTGTGTAGACAGCCATGTCCATTGTACCACCGCCGACGTCGACAACGCAGACCCCTAACTCACGTTCATCTTCCGTCAGCACGGAATAACTGGACGCCAGTCCGGCGAAAATAAGTTGGTCAACTTTCAATCCACATCGTTCAACCGCTTTGACGATGTTTTTCGCCATATCGTTATGGCAGGTAATCAGATGCACTTTCGCCTGCATACGCACGCCAGACAACCCAACCGGGTTTTTGATCCCTTCCTGGTAGTCAATGGCATACTCTTGCGGGATCACGTGCAGTACACGGTGCTCATCACGTACACGCACCGACTTCGCGGTATGCACGACGTTCTCAACGTCTTCCTGGGTGACTTCCTCTTCGGAAATCGGCACCATGCCAATCTCATTCTGGCAACTAATATGTTTCCCCGACAGCGCAAGGTAGACCGAGGAGATCTGGCAATCGGCCATCAGTTCGGCCTGATCGATGGCGCGCTGTACGCACTTAACCACCGATTCCAAATCGTTCACGCCCCCTTTGTCCATCCCGCGGGACGGGCAACTGCCCACGCCAATGATATTCACGATGCCATCGGGCAGAACTTCCCCTACTAAAGCGGCGACCTTCGCGGTGCCAATCTCCAGTCCAACTACCAGTTTTCTGTCCGTCGCCTTGATCATTGTTGCTCTGCCTGTGCCTGATTCTGTTGTGCCTGTGTTTGCTGCTGATTCGGTTCCTGAACAGGGGCTGCCGCTTTCCAGCCAACCGCCGCACCTGAGTCATAGCGTAAATCCACGTAGCTAATCTCTTTGCCATCGGTCTGCGCTTGTTGCTGCAGAACGGGATAAAGTTCCACAAAGCGCGCCAGGCGTTTCATCGTATCGCCGCGGCCCAGATTGAGCTTAATGTCATTACTCAGCGTTAACTGCCATGAACGCCGAGCGGTCATAGCCGCCTCTTTCAACGTGAATTTATCCTTTGCCAGCACCTGCCCCATATCGCGATAGCCTTGCAACACTTCGCTCTCGCTGCCTTCTGGCCCGTACAGCATGGGTAAAATCTGCTTACTGGTTCGTTCGGCCGGCACACTGAAGGAATTACCGTCAACATCAACCATGTGCTGATCATTCCACCGCGCAATCGGCACATATTCAACCAGATGAATCTTCAATTCGTCCGGCCACTGTTTTCTGACGCTGGCCTGCTTAATCCAGGGCAGACGCTCAATCTGGCTTTGAATGATGTTAACGTCCTGCGTCATAAAGGTGCCAGGCGCGCCCAACGCCAGTATCGACTGGCGAATATCGTCGTTACGCGTGTAGTGACGATCGCCAGTTACCACCAGTTTCGACAATGGTAAACGCTGTGCATCATCCATCCAGCCCAACACCACCCAGCCGCTAATAAACACGGTGCACAGCACCGCCAGCAGGAACACAATCCCTGCAAGACGCGTTCCATTATTCCGCCGGGAAGCTGTTATTGCTTCCTCCTCGCGGTTTCGCGTGTTCAGCGCAGCCTGAGACATATCACTCCGCCAGTTCCAGAATGCGTACAACAAGTTGCGAGAAGCTCAACCCCGCCTGACGGGCCGCCATCGGCACCAGGCTGTGACTCGTCATGCCAGGAGACGTGTTCGCTTCCAACAAATAAAACTGACCATCGCTGTCCAGCATCGCATCAATTCGGCCCCAACCACGACAGCCAAGAACATGCCATGCTTTCAGCACCAGAGACTGTAATGCGGCTTCACGTTCAGCTTCCAGACCAGAAGGGCAGAAATATTGCGTCTCATCAGAGAGATACTTTGCTTCATAATCATAGAAGATTCCCGCCGGTTGAATACGGATCGACGGTAAAATTTCATTTCCGAGCAGCGCCACGGTAAATTCAGGCCCACTCAGCCATTTTTCGATCAGAACTTCATCATCATGTTGAAAGGCAAGCGCTAATGCAGCCTGCAGATCATCATTTTTGTCGACCTTCGACATTCCAACGCTGGAGCCTTCACGGCTGGGCTTGACAATAACGGGTAACCCCAGATCATCAATGCGCTGAATAACATCATTTTTCAGGCCTAATTCGAACTCGCTACGCGTCACGCCAACAGAAGGCGCAACCGGTAAGCCTGCGCCCTGCCACAGTAACTTGCTACGCAGCTTATCCATTGAGATGGCTGATGCCATTACGCCACTGCCGGTATAGGCGACACCGGTCAGTTCCAGTAACCCTTGCAATGTCCCGTCTTCGCCGCCGCGACCATGCAAAGCAATAAACGCCTTGCTAAAGCCCATCTCTTTGAGGCGCGTAACATCTACGTCGCGCGGATCAATGCCATGCGCATCCACCCCGCCCTCACGCAAGCCGCTTATCACAGCAGCGCCGGAGTCGAGCGAAACCTCGCGTTCAGCAGACGTTCCGCCAAACAGAACCGCGACTTTCTCAGCCATTGGTCTCCTCCGCGGTCTGTGGCTTCAATTTACACTCCGCCAGGCTGCGCGCGATCTTACCGATGTTGCCTGCCCCCTGGATCAGGATCAGATCATTACCGGTCAGCACGGGTGCCAGCATCGCCGCAACCTGCGTTGGATCTGACGCCAGAATCGGGTCAATTTTGCCGCGACTGCGGATAGTGCGGCACAACGAACGGCTGTCCGCACCCGGAATCGCCGTTTCACCAGCCGGGTAAACTTCCAGCATCAGTAAGGCATCAACTTGTGTCAGTACATTGGCAAAATCGTCGTACAGATCGCGAGTACGGGTGTAACGGTGCGGCTGAAACACCATGACCAGATTTTTATCCGGCCAGCCTGCGCGCGCCGCTTTAATGGTGGCATCCACTTCTGTCGGGTGGTGACCGTAATCATCAACCAGCATCGCAGTACCTGCTTTGCCGTTCACCGCTTCCAACGGATACTCGCCCAGGAAATCGAAACGACGGCCGGTTCCCTGGAAGCTCTCCAGCGCACGCAGGATAGCCTCATCTTCAATGCCTTCTTCCGTGGCAACCGCTACTGCGGCGGCGGCATTCAGGGCGTTATGGCGTCCTGGCGCATTCAGCGTGACGCGCAGTTCCGGTTTATCCTGGCGCACCAGCGTAAAGTGACCCTGAGGCCCAATCTGGCGGTAGTTTTCTACCCGCACATCGGCATCATCGCTAAAGCCGTAGGTTGTCGTCTGGCGGCCGACACGCGGCAGTAACTCGCGGATCACCGGGTCATCAACGCACATTACCGCACGGCCATAGAACGGCAGGTTATGCAAGAAGTTGATGAACGTCGTTTTTAAATTTTCGAAGTCGCCCTGGTAGGTATCCATATGGTCAGCTTCGATATTGGTAACAATGGCCACCATCGGTTGCAAATGCAGGAAAGAGGCATCGCTCTCATCGGCTTCGGCAATCAAATAGCGGCTATGTCCGAGGCGCGCATGCACGCCGGCGGCTTTAACCAGCCCGCCATTGACGAAGGTCGGATCCAGCCCGGCTTCGGCGTAAATACTTGCCACCATCGCAGTGGTGGTGGTTTTACCGTGCGTACCGGCAATGGCGATACCGTGACGAAAACGCATCAACTCGGCCAGCATTTCTGCACGGCGGATCACCGGGATACGCGCCTCATGCGCCGCGACAATCTCCGGATTATCGGCAGAGATCGCGCTGGAGACCACGACAACACTGGCATCGCTTACATTTTCCGGGCGATGGTTGAAATAAATCGTGGCGCCAAGCGACGTCAATTGCTGCGTAACCGGGTTCGGCGCCAGATCGGAACCGCTGATCTGGTAGCCTTCGTTGGCCAGGACTTCGGCAATACCGCCCATGCCGGCACCGCCAATGCCAACGAAGTGAATGTGCCGGACGCGACGCATCTCGGGCACGATTGAACGCAGTTTCGCCAGTTCTTGTGTATTCATTCTCTAAACGCCATCGAGTACTTCAATTTCGCGCGACGCAACAGGCGTCGCCAGTATTTATGCCTGAGCTGCCAGGCTCACTTCATGCGCCACCCGTTCGGTGGCATCGGGAATGGCCGCCGCGCGCGCGCGTTCCGCCATATCCAGTAATGCTCCACGATCCCAGCCCGCCAGCACCGTTGCCACTGCGTCAGCAGTAAACTGTGGCTGCTCCAGGATCTTTGCTGCGCCCGCCTTTTCCAACGGCAGCGCATTCCAGTACTGCTGCCGATCTTTATGCTGGAAAGGCACGAACAACGCCGGTAAACCCGCGGCAGCGATTTCACTGACCGTCAACGCGCCGGAGCGGCAAACAACCACATCCGCCCACGCATAGGCTTGTGCCATATCGTCAATAAACTCAGTAACTTTATGGTGAGTCTCACCACTAGCCGCGTAAGCCTGTTCCACTTCCTGCTGCGCGCCTTTACCGCTCTGATGCCAGATGGTTACCGACGCGCCCAGTTTGGCCGCCACCTGCGGCATGGTCTGGTTTAGTACACGTGCCCCTTGTGAGCCGCCAACAACCAGCACGCGCACCGGGCCATCGCGACCGGGTAAGCGTTGTTGTGGCAAAGGCAGCGCCAGCACATCCACCCGCACCGGGTTGCCCACTACTTCCGCTTTCGGGAATGCGCCGGGAAAAGCCTGCATCACAGTAGTGGCAATTTTTGCCAGCCATTTATTGGTCAAGCCGGCGATACCATTTTGCTCATGCAAAACCACCGGAATGCCAAGCGACCACGCCGCAAGGCCGCCAGGGCCAGAAACATAACCGCCCATTCCCAGCACCACATCCGGTTTAAAGCGCTGCATAATCGCTCGCGCCTGGCGCCAGGCGTTAAAAATGCGCACCGGTGCCAACAGTTGCGCCTTGATCCCCTTGCCACGCAGGCCAGAGATGCGAATAAAATCGATCTCAATACCGTGTTTCGGCACCAGGTCGGCTTCCATGCGATCGGCGGTTCCGAGCCAGCGCACTTGCCAGCCCTGATCCATCAAATGGTGCGCAACGGCCAGTCCGGGGAATACATGTCCGCCGGTACCGCCTGCCATCACCATTAACCGCTTTGGTTGACCACTCATCGCAAACCCCGTGTAAACGCCTGGGCTTTTTCCAGACGCGTTTCATAATCTATTCGTAGCAACAGCGTAATCGCCATCGACATAATTAATAAGCTGGAGCCGCCGTAACTGATCAATGGCAGCGTCAGCCCTTTGGTTGGCAGCATGCCCGCAGCTGCACCTACGTTTACCAGTGCCTGGAAGCTAAACCAGATGCCAATTGAACAGGCGAGGAAACCGGAAAAACGTTGGTCGATTTCCAGCGCTTTACGCCCAATGGACATGGCGCGGAAAGCGACGAAGAATACCATTAAAAGTGCTAATACCACACCGATATAACCGAGTTCTTCCCCGATAATGGAGAAGATAAAGTCGGTGTGTGCTTCCGGCAGATACTCCAGTTTCTGTATCGAGTTACCCAGCCCTTGCCCCCACAACTCGCCGCGGCCAAATGCCATTAACGACTGGGTAAGCTGGTAACCGCTACCAAAAGGATCTTCCCATGGGTTCCAGAAGGACGTTACACGGCGAATACGGTAGGGCTCAGCCAGGATTAACAGCACCACGGCTGCAATACCGGTGCCGATAATGGCGATGAATTGCCACAGTTTCGCCCCCGCCAGGAACAGCATGGCCAGCGTGGTAATAAACAGCACCACCACCGTACCAAGGTCCGGCTGCGCCAGCAGCAGCACCGCCAGCACCAGGATCACCCCCATCGGTTTGAGGAAGCCGCGCAAGTTATTGCGTACCTCATCAACCTTGCGCACCAGGTAGTTAGCCAGGTAGCAAAACAGCGACAGCTTGGTAAATTCCGCCGGCTGGAAACGCATCACTCCAAGGTCGATCCAACGTGATGCCCCATTGATCGAACTACCGACAACCAGTACCACTAACAGCATGATGATCGCGGTGATCAACATGACGGAGCTGTATTTTTGCCAGAATTCCATAGGCATACGCAGCGTGATCATCGCCGAGCAAAACGCCAGGAACAGGTACAACGCATGGCGCTTGGCAAAGAAAAAGGGATCGTTCGTCAGACGTTGACCGACCGGCATTGACGCCGAGGTCACCATAATGAAGCCAATCGCAGCCAGGCCCAGTGTCAACCACAGTAATGTGCGGTCATACATGACCAGGCTGTTGGTATCTTTCTCTCTGGAGCCCATCACCCAGCCTTTTAATGCCGCAAACAGCCACGCCAGGACACCAAATCCTGGCAAGTGCGGCATTTTCGGGCGAGGGAGAGTTAAACGCATCAACCTAACTCCTGCGCCAGGCGGGTAAAGACATCACCCCGCTGTTCAAAGTTTTTAAACTGATCGAGGCTTGCGCAGGCGGGAGAGAGCAATACCATATCACCCGACTGTATGCGCGTGGCAATCTGGTGCATGGCCTGGTCCATGGTCTCGAATTGTTCGGCAATTTCCGGACGCAGTGCCGCCAGTTCCGCCCCATCACGGCCAAAGCAGTACAGACGCACGCGCTCGCCACCGAGATAACGTTTCAAGGGAGAGAAATCCGCAGACTTCCCGTCGCCCCCCAGGAGCAGGTGTAACGTCCCGTCAACGTGCAGACCGTTCAGCGCCGCTTCTGTACTCCCGACATTGGTCGCTTTGGAGTCGTTGATCCAACGCACGCCGTTATGATCCAGCGCCAGCTGGAAGCGATGCGCCAGCCCGGTGAAGGTTGTCAGTGCTTTCAGACTGCTTGCGCGCGGTAAACCCGCGGCATCCGCCAGCGCCAGCGCCGCCAGGGCGTTGGTGTAGTTATGCTGGCCGGTCAGTTTCATCTCTTTAACATTCAATACCTTTTCACCTTTCACCCGCAGCCAGATCTCGCCCTGCTGGCGGTTAAGGTGATAGTCGCCGACATCGACGCCAAAACTGACGCAACGTTCATCCGCCCCGCGAACCGGCATCGTGAGCGCATCATCAGCATTGACCACGCACACTTTCGCGTTTTCGTAGATACGCAGTTTCGCGGCGCGGTACTGCTGCAGACCAAACGGATAACGATCCATATGATCTTCAGTGACGTTCAGAATGGTTGCCGCCACGGCCTGCAGACTGGAAGTGGTTTCCAGTTGGAAGCTGGACAGTTCCAATACATACAGTTCGCGGGCTTCGTCGAGTAGCATTAATGCAGGCAGACCAATATTACCGCCCACGCCAACGTTTACCCCGCCCGCTTCGGCCATCTCGCCTACCAGTTTGGTGACGGTGCTTTTGCCGTTCGAACCGGTGATCGCAATAATGGGTGCCTGCGCTTCACGGCAGAACAGTTCAATATCGCCAACAATTTCGACGCCCGCGTCCGCCGCCGCGCTCAAAGAAGGATGCGCCAGGGCGATGCCCGGGCTTGCGACAATCAGATCCGCCGCCAGAAGCCAGTCATCGTTAAGAGTACCAAGATGGCGTTCCACCTCTTCCGGCAGCTTATCCAGCCCCGGCGGTGAAATGCGCGTGTCCATAACACGTGGCATCACACCGCGCGCGAGGAAAAAGTCCACGCAGGAAAGGCCCGTCAGGCCTAAACCGATAATGACGACTTTTTTACCCTGGTAATCTGCCATGATTAACGTACCTTCAGCGTTGCCAGGCCAATCAGCACCAGCATCAGCGAAATAATCCAGAAACGCACGATCACGCGCGGCTCCGGCCAGCCTTTCAGTTCATAGTGGTGGTGGATCGGCGCCATACGGAAAATGCGCTGACCGCGCAGCTTGAACGACCCAACCTGCAAAATCACCGACAGTGTTTCCACCACGAAGACCCCGCCCATGATCACCAGCAGGAACTCCTGACGCAGCAGCACGGCGATAATACCCAGTGCGCCGCCCAAGGCCAGCGAGCCAACATCCCCCATAAAGACCTGAGCCGGATAGGTGTTGAACCATAAGAAGCCGAGCCCCGCGCCGACAATCGCCGTGCACACGATCACCAGCTCCCCCGCGTGGCGGAGATAAGGAATATGCAGGTAATTCGCAAAATTCATGTTCCCGGTCGCCCAGGCGACCAGCGCAAAACCGCCCGCCACAAATACGGTCGGCATAATCGCCAGGCCATCAAGACCATCCGTCAGGTTCACCGCATTGCCCGTGCCGACAATGACAAAATACGCCAGCGCGATGTAGAGCAAGCCCAGTTGCGGCATCACATCTTTAAAGAAAGGCACCACCAGTTCGGTGGCCGGGGTATCTTTACCTGCGAGGTACAGCGCAAAGGCAACGCCCAGGGCAATCACCGACATCCAGAAATACTTCCAGCGCGCGATAAGCCCCTTGGTATCTTTGCGTACCACTTTGCGATAGTCATCAACAAAGCCAATGGCACCGTAACCCACCAGCACCACCAGCACGCACCAGACGTACGGGTTGGACGGGTAAGCCCAAAGCAGCACAGACACAACGATCGCTGTCAGGATCATGATGCCGCCCATCGTGGGCGTACCGCGTTTACTGAAGTGTGATTCCGGGCCATCGTTACGCACGACCTGCCCGAAAGAGAGCTTTTGCAGGCGAGCAATCATACGCGGCCCCATCCACAACGAGATGAAGAGTGCGGTCAGCAGGCTGACAATGGCGCGAAACGTCAAATAGGAAAAGACGTTAAAGCCCGAATAATATTTGACCAAATGTTCGGCCAGCCACACTAACATGTCCCGTTCTCCTGTAATTCGCGTACCACCTCTTCCATGGCGGAACTACGTGAACCTTTCACTAAAATGGTAATAATTTGCTGTTCAGCAATCAGCGCTTTTAAGCGCGCCGCCACTGCCGCTTTATCGTTAAAATGCTCGCCGACGCCGCTAGCGTCGCTTAATGCCTTACTCAGTGCGCCAACACTCAGTACCTTGTCGATCCCCACGGCTTTTGCCGCTTCGCCAACCTGAATATGACAGGCTTCGCTTTCATCGCCGAGTTCTGCCATATCGCCAACCACCATCACCCGGTAGCCCGGCATTTCTGCCAGAACATGAGCCGCAGCCGTCATTGAACCGACATTGGCGTTATAGGTGTCATCCAGAAGTAGCTGGTTTTCAGCCAGCCTCACCGGGAACAGGCGGCCGGGTACGGCTTTCAGATTCGCCAACCCTTTTTTCACTGCATCAAGACTGGCATCCACCGCCATTGCCAACGCCGTTGCCGCCAGCGCATTGGCAATGTTGTGCCGTCCTGGTAATGGCAGAGTGACATCAATGTTGCCCGCCGGCGTTTGCAGCGTGAAATCGGTGCCATGAGAGGTGACGTGAATATTGATAGCCGTAAAATCGCTGTTTGCTGCGTTCGGCGAGAAGCGCCACACTTTGCGATCGCCAATAATGCTCTGCCAGTTCAGCCAGTCGTTATTGTCGGCGTTCAGAATGGCAATGCCGTTCTCGGGCAGGCCGGTGTAGATCTCACCTTTTGCTTTCGCCACACCCGCCAGTGAACCAAAACCTTCCAGGTGTGCTGCTGCCAGGTTATTTACCAGCGCGGCTTCCGGGCAAGTCAACCCAACCGTCCAGGCAATTTCGCCCTGGTGGTTAGCGCCCAGTTCAATTACGGCGTATTGATGCTCTCTGGTCAGACGCAGCAGGGTCATCGGCACGCCGATATCATTATTCAGATTGCCTGCGGTATAGAGGGTGTTGCCGCATTCGCTGAGAATGGCTGCCGTCATCTCTTTCACCGAGGTTTTGCCAGATGACCCCGTCAGGGCAACGACACGTGCGGGAACCTGCTGGCGGACCCATGCGGCCAGTTGACCAAACGCCTGGCGGGTATCTTTCACGACCAGTTGCGGCAGATCGATATCCAGCTTGCGGTTGACCAGCAGCGCGCCTGCGCCGCCTGCTTTCGCTTTGTCAGCAAAATCATGCGCATCAAAGCGTTCGCCTTTCAGGGCCACAAACAAGCAGCCCGGCGTCAGTTTTCGGGTATCACTGGTCACCGCATCGATAGCGATGTCATGACCGTGTAATTCTCCCGGCAGAATGCCGGTGAGTTGGCTGAGCGTTACGCTAATCATGCCACGACTCCCAGCAAACGTGCCGCCGTTACGCGGTCTGAATAATCCAGACGGCGGGTGCCGACTATCTGATAATCTTCATGGCCTTTACCAGCCAGCAGAACCACATCGTTCTCTTTCGCCTGCATAATGGCGTTGGTTACGGCTTCCGCGCGGCCTTCCACCACGTGCGCCCGGCCAGCGTCCAGCATTCCGGCCAGAATGTCATTAATGATGGCGCGCGGCTCTTCTGTTCGCGGGTTGTCATCCGTCACAACGGGCATATCCGAAAACTGTTCAGCAATTGCCCCCATCAGCGGGCGTTTGCCTTTGTCGCGATCGCCACCGCAGCCAAAAACGCACCACAATTTGCCTGTGCAGTGCAGGCGTGCGGCCTGCAAGGCTTTTTCCAGTGCATCTGGTGTATGAGCATAATCCACCACCACCGTGGGTTTACCCGGCGCGCTGAACACTTCCATACGGCCGCATACAGGTTGCAGACGTGATGCCGTCTTAAGCAGCTCCTGCAACGGGTAGCCCAGCGCCAGCAGCGTCGCCAACGCCAGTAACAGGTTGCTGACGTTAAATGCCCCCATCAGGCGACTTTCAATTTCGCCTTCACCCCAACTGGAGCTAAAACGGATAGTCGCGCCACTGTCGTGGTAATCGACAGCGATGGTTTTCAACCAGCGACCATGGCAATCAGGATTGATATGGTCTTCCATTGATACCGCAACCGCATCCGGCAACTTCGCCAGCCAACGGCGCCCCACCTCATCATCGGCGTTAATAATTGCCTGGCCGTAGTGATGCGCGGAGAACAGTAGCCACTTCGCCGCTTCGTAGTTGGCCATGTCACCGTGATAATCCAGATGATCGCGGCTGAGATTGGTGAATACCGAAGCAGCAAACTTCAACGCCGCAACACGATGCTGCACCAGACCATGGGAGGAAACTTCCATTGCTGTGAAGGTCGCGCCCTGTTCTGCCAGTCCGGCAATCACATGCTGCACATCCACCGCCGAGCCAGTGGTATTTTCCGTTGGGGTGACTTTGCCCAGCAACCCGTTTCCTACCGTGCCCATCACCGCACTGGTTTCGCCCAGCAACTGGCTCCACTGCGCCAGCAATTGGGTGGTGGTGGTTTTACCGTTGGTGCCGGTAACGCCAATCAGGCGCAGTTGCTCAGAAGGTTCGTTATAAAAACGGCCTGCCAGCGCGGAGAGGCGCTCAGTTAACTGGCTGAGATAAATGACCGGAACACCATGCATTTCACGAATTTCACCGTCATTTGCTTCGTCTTTCGCTTCAGCAATAATGGCAGCAACACCTTGCGCAATCGCCTGCGGGATATATCGACGCCCGTCCGCCTGATGACCGACCACCGCCACAAAGAGATCGCCCGATGCAGCCACACGGCTATCGAGTATCATTTCCCGCAGTGTTCGCTCCGGCGCGCCAGGCACCCACGGAGCGAGAAGGTCGCGCAAATTACGATCTGCCACCTGTTCCCTCGCCTTGATTAATTACAAACTCACTTTTCTCGCCTGTGGTCAGCGCATCCGGCTCAATGTTCATGGTACGCAGAACGCCGCCCATGATGGCACCGAAGACCGGCGCGGACACAGCGCCACCGTAGTATTTACCCGCTTGCGGATCGTTGATAACCACCACCAGCGCAAAGCGCGGGCGGCTGGCAGGCGCGACGCCAGCGGTGTAAGCAATGTATTTGTTGATATAACGACCGTCAGGCCCGACTTTTTTCGCTGTACCGGTTTTAATCGCAATGCGATAGCCTTTGATGGCTGCTTTTACGCCGCCGCCGCCAGGCAGCGCGACGCTCTCCATCATATGCACCACAGTACGGACAATCGGCTCCGCAAAAACGCGTTCGCCAGGCACGGGCGGATCAACTTTGGTTATCGACAGCGGGCGATAAATGCCATAGCTGCCAATGGTTGCATAGACTCGCGCTAACTGTAACGGCGTTACCATTAGCCCGTAGCCGAAAGAGAAGGTGGCCCTCTCTATGTCAGACCACCGTTGTTTTTGAGGAAATAAGCCACTGCGTTCCCCGACCATCCCCAAATTGGTCGTTTTTCCCAGTCCAAAACGTGAGTAAGTATCTACTAACGCTGAGGAGGGCATCGCTAACGCCAGCTTGGAAACGCCGACGTTACTCGACTTCTGTAGCACACCGGTAAGGGTCAATTCGCTGTATCGCGCCACGTCCTTAATTTCGTGGCCGTTAATACGGTAAGGTACGGTGTTTAATACGGTATTCGGATTCACGACACCACGTTGCAGGGCGGTCATCACTACCATCGGTTTAACTGTAGAACCCGGTTCGAAAACATCGGTAATAGCGCGGTTGCGCATCGCGTCCTGCGCCGTACCGGTAAAGTTGTTCGGGTTGTAGGAGGGGCTGTTAGCCATCGCCAACACTTCGCCAGTATTTACATCCACCAGTACCGCACTACCGGATTCGGCTTTGTTAAACGCCACAGCATTGTTCAGCTCACGGTAGACCAGCGCCTGCAGACGTTCATCAATGCTCAGCGCCAGGTTATGCGCAGCCTGGCTGTCAGTAGAGGAGATATCTTCAATGACCCGACCATAGCGATCTTTACGCACAATGCGCTCGCCGGGTTGACCGGTAAGCCATTTATCAAAGCTTTTTTCAACCCCTTCAATGCCCTGGCCATCGACATTGGTGAAACCAATGAGGTGAGCGGTCACTTCCCCGGAAGGATAGTAGCGACGTGACTCTTCCCGCAGGTGAATACCTGGCAACTTGAGTTTTTTAATGTAGTCGCCCAGATCCGGGTTAACCTGACGCGCAAGGTAGATAAAGCGCATTTTCGGGTTTGCGTTAATACGTGCCGCAAGCTGGTCGAGCGGCATATTCAACGCATCGGAAAGCGCTTTCCAGCGGTTATCCAGCGTAACGCCGCCCGCATCGTGTAACTCTTTCGGATCCGCCCAAATAGCTTTTACCGGTACACTGACCGCCAGCGGGCGGCCCGACCGATCTGTGATCATCCCCCGCGATGTCGCGACTTCTTGTACGCGCAGAGAACGCATGTCTCCTTCACGCACCAACATCTCCGGATTGACGATCTGCAAATACGCAACGCGCCCGAGCAGGAACCCGAGCGCAAGTAAAATGCAACCGCAAAGCAACGCAAAACGCCAACTTATAAAGTTGGCCTGTTCTTCCTGGCGTTTCGGTTTAAGCGTCTTCGCCGCTGCTTTCATGCGTTGCGTGATTCCTTATTCATCTTTATTTCTGCACGACAATATTTTCCTGAGAGGGATCGACATGCTGCATTTGCAGTTTATCCGTCGCGATCCGTTCAACACGGCTGTGATCGCCGAGCGCGTTCTCTTCCAGGATCAGGTTGCGCCATTCGATATCCAGCGCATCACGCTCAAGCACCATTTGTTCACGCTGCGCGGTGAGTAAGCGAGTGTGGTGTGCGGTAGTGACCACCGTTACCGCCGTCATGATGATGCAAATGAACAGACAGAGTGGCAGTTTCCCAAATCGCAAAAGATCGTCGCCGATCACGCCAGGCAAAGCATGGCGCTCGTTGCTTCCTAACGATCCCTTCACTTTGCTCAGGGTCTCTGTCACTCTGCTGATCATGCGTTCGTCCTCTCTGCGATACGCAGAACTGAACTACGGGCACGTGGGTTTTCAGCCACTTCTTCTTCGCCCGGCATCAACTTTCCTAAAGCTCGCAGTTGGCGACCACCCAGTTTACTGAGCTGCTCTTCGGTCATCGGTAGCCCGGCAGGAACCTGAGGGCCACGGCTTTGTTCCCGCATAAAGCGTTTAACAATCCGATCTTCCAGCGAGTGGAAGCTGATAATCGAGAGCCGCCCACCAGGGGCAAGCACACCGAGCGAGTTTTTTAGCGCCAGCTCGATCTCTTCCAGTTCACTGTTCACCCAAATGCGCACCGCCTGGAAGGTACGGGTCGCAGGATGTTTGAATTTGTCTTTCACCGGCGTAGCTGCCGCGACAACTTCTGCCAACTCTTTCGTGCGGGTCATTGGCTCAACACGATTACGCTCTACAATCGCGCGAGCGATACGTTTTGCGAAACGCTCTTCGCCAAAGGTTTTCAACACCCAGGCAATATCGGCTTCTTCTGCGGTTTGCAGCCATTCGGCGGCAGACTGACCGCGTGTCGGATCCATACGCATGTCCAGCGGGCCATCGCGCATGAAAGAGAAACCGCGTTCAGGATCGTCAAGTTGCGGCGAAGAGACACCAAGATCGAGAAGAATTCCGTCGATCTTGCCATTAAGTTCGCGCTCGCTGACATAATCAGCAAGCGCAGAAAAGGGCCCATGAATGATGGAGAAGCGGGGATCATCAATGGTCTGTGCTACGGCAATTGCCTGCGGATCGCGATCGATCGCCAGCAAGCGTCCTTCCGCTCCCAGTTGGGAGAGGATCAGGCGTGAGTGACCACCGCGACCAAAAGTGCCATCGATGTAAATGCCATTCGGACGAATGTTCAGGCCATTAACGGCCTCATCCAGCAGCACCGTCGTGTGTTTAAAATTTTCCATCATATTTACAGAGACAAATCCTGCAATCGATCCGAAAGCGCTTCAGAACCTGATTGCTCAGCGTCGATATCTTCCCTGACCTGTTGATACCAGGTCGTTTCGTCCCACAGCTCAAATTTATTGAACTGCCCGACCAGCATCACTTCTTTGGTCAGCCCGGCGTGTTGCCGTAAAACAGGCGCGATCAATAGACGCCCGGCGCTATCCATCTGGCACTCGCTGGCATGACCTAGCAATAAACGTTGCACGCGTCGCTCAAGCGGGTTCATGCTCGACAGACGCGACAATTTTTGCTCGATAATTTCCCATTCGGGCAGGGGGTAAAGCAGCAGGCATGAGTGACGGATGTCAATGGTGCATACCATTTGACCGGAGGCATTCTCTTGTAGCAAATCCCGATACCGGGTAGGGACGGATAACCGCCCTTTGCTGTCGAGATTGACTAACGTCGCGCCACGGAACATGTCCGATTCACCCCCAGGTGACCTTTTTCACCACTTTATCCCACAAATCCCCACCAAGGGAGTTTACGGAGCGGAGGAAAAGCTTGTCAAGCTAGCGAAAAGGCTAACCAGAGCAAAAGATCCCTTATTCGCAATGAATATCTGCGTTGGTGAATTACTGCTCAGCTTACGAGGCAAATTAACGTCATGAATATTTGCAAGAAAATAAATAGAATATGCGCACCGGCGTTTACAACCATTCAATTTCTGCGCGCGAAATATAAAGTGTCAGTTTGCGACGCGGGCGGCATTTTAAGCCATATTTAGCCCACTGAACAGTGCCAGTTGCGTCCGTTAGCACTTTGCATGGCGGCATGTGCACTGTGTTTACTCGCCTTAAGGGAAAGCGGTTGTTAATTCAGCAATTACGGTGCTTTTTAGATGTAACAATTTAATACAGAAGTCATGTTCAGTTACTTCTCAATAACCTTTAAAAATTGTTTTTAAAGAAACGCCCAGAATAAATAAAAAGTGACCTAAGAAAAAATAAGGATTTATCTTAGGAAGGTGAAAGGCAATAAATGGATTAAAAACATCAGAGAGAACTAAAAAGGCAGCTTGCGCTGCCTTTAATCTTAACAGTTAAACGCGGCTCAATATCCCGCGGCGGTAAAGATTCCTGCGGATACGGCTCAAACCGGCTTTGGGTTTACGCGGCTCATCGAGGCTTGCAAGCACGATCTCCAGCACCCGTTCAGCGACGTCGCGGTGACGCTGCGCCACAGCAAGCACCGGGCATTGCAAAAAATCGAGCAGTTCGTGATCGCCGAAGGTTGCAATCGCTAAATCGGACGGCAGTTTACCGTCCCGGCGTAGCGTAACGTCCAGCACACCCTGCAATAACGCAAAAGAGGTGATAAACAACGCCTGTGGCATTGAGTTGGTTTCCAGCCATTTATCAAACAATTGCGCGGCAGCTTCCCGCTCGTAACTGTTCGCATAGAGGAATTGCACCTCGCGCGGGTCATCTTTCCAGGCAGTGCGGAAGCCTTGCTCTCGCAAGAAGCTGACCGACAACTCCGGAAGCGCCCCCATATAAAGCACGCGTTCCGCCGGGAATTTACGCAGCTCCTGCGCCAGCATCTCTGAATCATCCTGATCGGCACCAACAACGCTGGTGAAATGTTCGCGATCCAGTGCGCGATCCAGCGCGACAATCGGGAAAGAATCATTCGCCCAGCGCTGGTAAAACGGATGCTCAGGCGGAAGAGACGTCGAAACGATAATTGCATCCACCTGGCGCTGCAGGAGATGCTCGATACAGCGCATTTCGTTATCAGGTTGATCTTCTGAACAGGCAATAAGCAACTGGTAGCCGCGCTGACGCGCTTGCCGTTCGAGATAGTTGGCAATGCGTGTATAGCTTGTATTTTCAAGGTCGGGGATAACCAGCCCAATAGAGCGAGTACGTCCTGCTCGCAGCCCAGCCGCTACCGCATTCGGGTGGTAGTTATGCTCACGAACGACAGCCATGACTTTCTCAACGGTTTTGTCGCTGACACGATATTGCTTCGCCTTACCATTAATGACGTAGCTTGCCGTGGTACGTGAGACGCCGGCTAACCGGGCGATTTCATCCAGTTTCACAATTGCCCCTCAAAATGATGTACTCCATAACCTTTTTAGGGATATAGGATAATTTCCATAACATCTAAGCGCAGAATAGGCACTGCGGCAACCGCTTTCGTATCTGGTTCCGTCTGATTTCGCAAAAAAAAGCCCGACACAGCTATGTCGGGACTTTAAATGCAGACAGCAATAACGATTAACGCATGATTTTATCGCCGCGCGACAAGCCAACAACACCTGAGCGAGCGACTTCAACAATTTTCGCCACATCGCGAATGGTCGCCAGAAAGGCATCCAGCTTATCGCTGGTGCCGGCAAGCTGAACCGTATAAATAGAAGGCGTGACATCAATAATCTGACCACGGAAAATTTCCGCGTTTCGTTTGACCTCTTCACGCCCGTATCCGCTGGCCTGGATCTTCACCAGCATGATCTCACGCTCAACGTAAGCGCCCTGCCCCAGTTCATTAACCCGCAGTACATCGACCAGCTTGTGCAGTTGCTTTTCGATTTGCTCAAGTACTTTCTGATCGCCGACCGTTTGAATGGTCATACGCGACAGTGTCGGATCGTCGGTCGGTGCAACCGTCAGGCTTTCAATGTTGTAGCCGCGTTGTGAGAAAAGACCGATCACGCGCGATAACGCGCCCGACTCGTTTTCCAGTAAGACAGACAGTATCCGGCGCATAATCAGGTCCTCTCCGTTTTGCTTAACCACATCTCATCCATTCCGCCGCCGCGGATCTGCATCGGATAAACGTGTTCACTACCATCAACGGTAACATCAACAAACACCAGGCGATTATTTTTCACCTGCTCCAGCGCGTGTGCCAGCTTCTCTTCCAGTTCATCCGGGCGCGTAATATTGATCCCCACATGACCGTAGGCTTCCGCCAGCCGGGCAAAATCAGGCAGAGACTGCATATAGGATTGTGAATGGCGACCGGAATAAATCATGTCCTGCCACTGTTTCACCATGCCTAAATAGCGGTTGTTCAGATTAAGCACCAGCACCGGCAGCTCATACTGCAGCGCAGTAGAGAGTTCCTGAATATTCATCTGGATGCTGCCATCGCCCGTTACGCAAATAACAGTCTCATCCGGAAACGCCATCTTCACACCTAGCGCGGCAGGCAAACCAAACCCCATCGTGCCCAGGCCCCCGGAATTGATCCAGCGGCGTGGCTTATCGAAGCGGTAATAAAGCGCGGCAAACATCTGGTGTTGCCCCACATCGGAGGTCACATACGCCTCGCCGTTGGTCAGGCGCCAAACCGCTTCGATGACTGCCTGCGGCTTGATGCTGTCGCTTTGCGTGTCATATTTCAGACACTGACGCGCCCGCCACTGCTCAAGGCGCAACCACCAGTCACGAACATCATCCAGCGATTGCGGGTACTCTTCCTGAGCCAACAGTTCCAGCATTTGCTCCAGCACTAAACGCGCATCACCGACAATAGGCACGTCCGCCTGTACGGTTTTAGAAATTGAGGTGGGATCGATGTCGATATGAAGAACCGTGGCGTCGGGGCAATATTTCGCCAGGTTATTGGTCGTACGATCGTCAAAGCGCACGCCGACCGCAAAAATGACATCGGAATGGTGCATTGCCATGTTGGCTTCATAAGTGCCATGCATGCCAAGCATACCCAGAGATTGACGGTGAGACGCTGGAAATGCGCCTAATCCCATGAGAGACGACACCACCGGCACATTGAGTTTTTCCGCCAACTGACGGAGCTGGCTTTCACATGCGGAATTAATGGCCCCACCACCGACATAGATAACAGGCTTTTTGGCTGCGCTAAGCGTTTGAAGCGCACGCTTTATTTGCCCTTTGTGCCCCTGCGTTGTCGGATTATACGAGCGCATACTGACCGATTCCGGCCAAACATACGGCAACTTATTCGCTGGATTCATAATGTCTTTTGGCAGATCAACCACCACAGGCCCCGGGCGCCCGCTGGCTGCCAGCCAGAACGCTTTCTTTAATACGCCTGGAATATCTTCGGTCTGTTTAACCAGGAAGCTGTGTTTTACCACCGGGCGGGAGATCCCCACCATGTCGCACTCCTGAAAAGCATCGTAGCCAATCAGAGAAGTCGCCACCTGCCCGGACAGTACGACAAGCGGGACCGAATCCATGTACGCTGTGGCAATCCCCGTAATGGCATTTGTTGCCCCCGGCCCGGATGTAACCAACACAACGCCCACTTCTCCCGTTGCCCGTGCCAGACCGTCCGCCATATGCACTGCGGCCTGTTCGTGGCGTACCAGTACATGTTCTATCCCCCCAACCGTATGCAGGGCATCGTAGATATCGAGGACCGCGCCTCCGGGATAACCGAACACTTTCTTGACGCCTTGATCGATAAGCGATCGGACGACCATCTCGGCTCCAGACAACATCTCCATGGTTTGCCTCCAGGCTTTGTTTTGTCGACTGACGGCGAAAATCATTTCCGCGCTGTCGCTCTGTTCAGAACAGGAAAACCCTGCATTCTGATTATGAATGGCAGTTACCATAACCGCTCAAAATCTGGCAGGCAATTAGCAAACCGGTGATGGCAGATGGCCTGAAAAGAGAAATAGCAACGTCAGTTCGCAAGAATTGGTGAAAACATCTGTGATAAGTAAAGACAATGACCAATCATCGTCCTGATAAGGGACAGCGCAGTAATTCATGCATTTTTACTGCAACCACCAGCGTTTTAAGGATGACAAATCAGGACAAAATACTACCAACGAAACTGAATACAGAATAAACCGGGAGAGGGATCCCGATTTATCCTGTTACGGGGTTATCGACTGCATATCGAAACGAGCAGTTCTTCCATCCACTGGTGCCCTTTATCGCGCCCCGCCGCCTCATGCCATGAGAGATAACAGGTTCGGCTATTCAGGTGCAACGGCAGCGGTAACATGTATAACCCCAGACTTTCCGCGAACTCTTCCGCCAGCCAGCGGGGAGCAATGGCCACAAGATGCGTTTGCGAAACCACATTCAAGGCACTGGTTAACGCCATTCCCTGGTAGGCAATACGGTTTTGTTTTTCTGGCGTGTCATACCAGGGCTGGCTGAAAGAAGCATAGCGCTCCAGGGAAACGACAGCATGCTGCTCTTTAAAAATATCCTCTTCTGTGACGAGAGCATCAAGACGAGGATGATTTGTACTGGCAACCAATACCATATCGTCTTTAAAAAGAGGCACACAGACAAACTCAGGGCGGCGGAATTCATCATAGCCGATCACAAATTCAACTTCCTGATAACGCAACTGATGTTCTGTATTATGATTAAGCGCGGATTTAAAGCCTAAGTGAATATTTGGCGCAATTTTCTCTACGTTATTGTAAATAATAGAGGTTAAAAAATTATCAAGTGGGCTACAAACGCAAAGATTAAAAACGCGATCGCTGGTAACAGGCTCAAATCCCGCGCCGGGTAGTTCGTTTTGCACCAGTTGCAGCGCCTGACGGATCGATCCAAAAAGCTGACAGGCGCGTGTTGTAGGTTGAATACCACGGCCATATCGCACAAAAAGTTCGTCATTAAACATTAGCTTAAGGCGGGCGACAGCATTACTGACCGCCGGTTGAGACATACCCAGCGAATGGGCCGCCCGGGTAATGTTTTGCTCCTGCATTACCGCATCAAATACGGTAAGCAGATTAAGATCCACAGAGCGTAATTGCGGTTTCCCACTACTAACAATCCTATGATTATCAACGCTCTTCCCCGGAAAATCACATGCTGTCGACATCATATACTCCCTTCAATTTCATAATAATATTCAGGAAGATGATTTATCATGCATATTGCATTAATAGAAGTATGCTACGGCAAATTAGGAATATATAAAGCCCATACCTAATGCTTAAGAAACAAAAAAATAGCGGTAATTTGTGAGGTAATATTATGACCTTAACTATTTTTTCAGTTGACTTTATAAATATATCAGGCAATTAAAAAGGAAATCATCTTATTTTCACAGAAAAATAACATACTTTATTGACTTTCCTTGCTCTTAATTTATTTGAAAAGCTAAAAAAAAGATTAATTAAATAAAAATGTTAAAAATAGACTTTGCACAAGCCAGTCCGCGCCAGCCGCATATGGCATAAGAGCGCAGACAGCAAACAAAGCGAACGGTAATAGTGCATTTCATACCACAAGCAGAATAATTATCTAAAGCCATGTCAAACAATTCGCCCTCAAAGCGGTGCATTGACATGCATCAGGGTTGACATTGCAGAACGCATCCGGTACCACTAAAAGCATATCGCATTCATCTGGAGCAAGATTCATGATTCGCAACGTCGGTTTCGCTGGTCTACTACTACTAAACGCATCTCTCGTGCGCGGTAGACCGGTGGGCGACATTCAGAATTGAATCGTCTTCCAGTTTAAGACTAAGAACCCGCGCCTTGGCGCGGGTTTTTTTATGCTCGTAGCAAGGCGACCCAAGAAACAAAAGGACCTAAACCATGAGCCAGCAAGTCGTTATTTTCGATACCACGTTACGTGATGGTGAACAGGCTTTACAGGCAAGCCTGAGCGTGAAAGAGAAACTGCAGATCGCCCTGGCACTGGAACGTATGGGTGTTGATGTCATGGAAGTCGGCTTCCCTGTTTCTTCCCCGGGCGATTTCGAATCCGTGCAGACTATCGCGCGCCAGGTGAAGAACAGCCGGGTTTGCGCCCTCGCTCGCTGCGTTGAAAAAGATATCAATGTCGCAGCTGAGTCGCTGAAAGTAGCAGAAGCGTTTCGTATCCACACGTTTATCGCCACTTCACCGATGCATATCGCTACCAAATTGCGCAGCACGCTGGATGAAGTGATTGAGCGCGCTATCTATATGGTTAAACGTGCGCGTAACTATACCGATGATGTTGAGTTTTCTTGTGAAGATGCAGGTCGTACACCGATTGCCGATCTGGCACGGGTAGTAGAAGCTGCGATTAACGCTGGCGCTAAGACCATCAATATTCCGGATACCGTTGGCTACACCATGCCGTTCGAGTTCTCTAACATCATCTCCGGCCTGTACGAACGCGTGCCAAATATTGATAAAGCGATTATCTCTGTCCATACCCATGACGATTTAGGCCTGGCGGTAGGCAATGCGATTGCCGCTGTGCATGCCGGGGCTCGCCAGGTTGAGGGCGCCATGAACGGTATCGGCGAACGCGCCGGTAACTGCTCGCTGGAAGAAGTGATCATGGCAATTAAAGTGCGCAAAGACATTATGAATGTGCACACCCAAATCAATCACCACGAAATCTGGCGCACCAGCCAAACCGTCAGCCAAATTTGCAATATGCCCATCCCGGCTAACAAAGCCGTTGTCGGCAGCGGCGCATTCGCCCACTCCTCCGGTATTCATCAGGATGGCGTGCTGAAAAACCGCGAAAACTACGAAATCATGACCCCGGAATCAATCGGCCTGAACCAGGTGCAACTGAACCTGACCTCCCGTTCTGGTCGCGCAGCGGTGAAACATCGCATGGATGAAATGGGTTACAAAGAAACGGATTACAGCCTGGATAACCTGTACGACGCGTTCCTGAAACTGGCGGACAAAAAAGGCCAGGTATTCGACTACGACCTGGAAGCGCTGGCGTTTATCAACAAACAACAGGAAGAGCCGGAGCATTTCCGTCTCGAATATTTCAGCGTGCAGTCCGGCTCTAATGATATCGCCACGGCCTCGGTAAAACTGGCCTGCGGGGATGAAATCAAAGCTGAAGCCGCCAACGGTAACGGCCCGGTCGATGCAGTTTATCAGGCGATCAACCGTGTGACGGAATACGACATTGAACTGGTGAAATACGGCCTGAGCGCCAAAGGCCAGGGCAAAGATGCACTGGGCCAGGTCGATATCGTGGTGAACTACAATGGTCGTCGTTTCCATGGTGTAGGTCTGGCGACCGATATCGTTGAATCTTCTGCAAAAGCAATGGTGCACGTACTGAATAGCATCTGGCGCGCCGCCGAAGTCGAACAAGAATTGCAACGCAAAGCTCAGAACAAAGAGAACAACAAGGAAACCGTGTGATGTCGAAGAATTATCATATTGCTGTGTTGCCAGGTGATGGCATTGGCCCGGAAGTGATGGCGCAAGCGCTGAAGGTACTGGAAGCTGTGCGCAACCGTTTTGGTATGCGCATTACCACCAGCCATTATGATGTCGGCGGTATCGCCATCGATCGTCATGGCAACCCGCTGCCGCAGGCAACCGTGGAAGGTTGCGAGCAGGCAGACGCGATCCTGTTTGGCTCCGTAGGCGGACCAAAATGGGAAAACTTGCCCCCGGCGCAGCAACCGGAACGCGGCGCATTGCTGCCACTGCGCAAGCATTTCAAACTGTTCAGCAATCTGCGCCCGGCTAAACTTTATCAAGGTCTGGAGGCATTTTGCCCGCTGCGTGAAGACATCGCGGCAAACGGCTTCGACATCCTGTGTGTACGTGAATTAACCGGGGGTATTTACTTCGGCCAGCCGAAAGGCCGCGAAGGAACCGGTCAGCACGAGAAAGCCTTTGATACAGAGGTGTATCACCGTTTCGAGATTGAGCGTATTGCTCGTATCGCATTTGAATCGGCGCGCAAACGGCGTAAGAAAGTGCACTCTATCGACAAAGCCAACGTTCTGCAGACTTCTCTGCTGTGGCGCGAAATCGTTAACGAAATCGCCACGGAGTACCCGGATGTGCAACTGGCGCATATGTATATTGACAACGCCACCATGCAGTTGATTAAAGATCCGTCCCAGTTCGATGTGCTGCTGTGCTCTAACCTGTTCGGCGACATTCTGTCGGATGAATGCGCAATGATCACTGGTTCCATGGGCATGCTGCCATCGGCAAGCCTGAACGAGCAGGGTTTTGGCCTGTATGAACCGGCGGGCGGCTCAGCGCCGGATATCGCGGGTAAAAATATCGCTAACCCGATTGCGCAAATCCTGTCGCTGGCGTTGCTGTTGCGTTATAGCCTGGACGCGGGCGCTGCGGCTGATGCCATCGAAGGCGCTATCAACCGGGCATTAGAAGAAGGCGTGCGCACCGGCGATTTAGCCCGTGGCGCGGCTGCAGTCAGTACCGATGAGATGGGCGATATCATTGCCCGTTATATCGCTGAAGGGGTGTAATTATGGCTAAGAGCTTGTATGAAAAGTTGTTTGACGCCCATGTCGTCTACGAAGCGCCCAACGAAACCCCGTTGTTATATATCGACCGGCATCTGGTGCACGAAGTCACTTCGCCACAGGCCTTTGATGGTTTGCGCGCGCACCGCCGCCCGGTCCGTCAGCCGGGTAAAACCTTCGCCACGATGGATCACAACGTTTCCACGCAGACGAAAGACATCAACGCCTCCGGCGAGATGGCACGCATTCAGATGCAGGAGCTGATCAAAAACTGTAACGAGTTTGGCGTCGAACTGTACGATCTGAACCACCCGTATCAGGGCATCGTCCACGTTATGGGGCCGGAACAGGGGATCACCCTGCCTGGGATGACCATCGTTTGTGGCGACTCGCATACCGCAACGCACGGCGCATTTGGCGCACTGGCTTTTGGTATCGGCACATCGGAAGTCGAACATGTTCTGGCCACACAAACCCTGAAACAGGGCCGCGCCAGGACCATGAAAATCGAAGTAAAAGGCACTGCAGCACCCGGCATTACCGCAAAAGATATCGTGCTGGCGATCATTGGCAAAACCGGCAGCGCGGGCGGCACAGGTCATGTGGTGGAATTCTGCGGCGATGCTATCCGAGCTTTGAGCATGGAAGGTCGTATGACTCTGTGCAATATGGCAATCGAAATGGGGGCGAAAGCAGGCCTGGTTGCGCCTGACGAAACCACCTTTAATTATGTGCGTGGGCGTCTGCACGCGCCGAAGGGCAAAGATTTTGACGACGCTGTCGCCTACTGGAAAACCCTGCAAACCGACGAAGGCGCGGCCTTCGATACGGTGGTGACGCTGCAGGCAGAAGAGATTGCGCCGCAGGTAACCTGGGGCACGAATCCCGGCCAGGTGATTTCCGTCACGGATGCTATCCCCGATCCGGCGTCTTTCGCCGATCCGGTGGAGCGCGCCTCGGCGGAAAAAGCGCTCGCGTATATGGGCCTGAAACCCGGTGTCCCACTGACCGAAGTGGCTATCGATAAGGTCTTTATCGGGTCCTGCACCAACTCACGGATTGAAGATTTACGTGCAGCAGCAGAAATTGCCAAAGGGCGTAAAGTTGCGCCAGGCGTACAGGCGCTGGTGGTCCCCGGCTCCGGCCCGGTAAAAGCACAGGCGGAAGCAGAAGGTCTGGATAAGATCTTTATTGAAGCCGGTTTCGAATGGCGTTTGCCGGGCTGTTCAATGTGTCTGGCGATGAATAACGATCGTCTGAACCCGGGCGAACGTTGCGCCTCAACCAGCAACCGTAACTTTGAAGGCCGCCAGGGCCGCGGCGGACGCACGCATCTGGTGAGCCCGGCTATGGCGGCCGCTGCGGCGGTAACTGGCCATTTCGCTGATATTCGTAGCCTGCAGCACTAAGGAGACCACCATGGCAGAAAAATTTACCCAACATACCGGCCTGGTTGTTCCGCTGGATGCCGCAAACGTCGATACCGACGCCATTATTCCGAAACAGTTTTTGCAGAAAGTGACGCGAACCGGTTTTGGCGCGCACCTGTTCAATGACTGGCGTTTTCTGGATGACGAAGGTCAGCAGCCCAACCCTGAGTTCGTGCTGAACTTCCCGCAATACAAAGGCGCGTCGATTTTACTGGCGCGTGAAAACTTTGGCTGTGGCTCTTCTCGTGAACATGCGCCGTGGGCGCTGACGGATTACGGCTTCAAAGTGGTTATTGCGCCAAGCTTCGCAGACATCTTCTATGGCAACAGTTTTAACAACCAGTTGCTGCCGGTAACGCTGAACGAGGAAGAGGTAGACGCCCTGTTCACCCTGGTGCAAAGCCAACCGGGCATCACATTTGAAGTCGATCTGGAAGCCCAGGTGGTGAAAGCGGGCGGGAAATCCTACAACTTCAACATTGATGCATTCCGGCGCCACTGCATGTTGAACGGGCTGGACAGTATCGGTTTAACGTTGCAGCACGAAGATGCTATCGCCGCTTACGAACAGAAACAGCCCGCGTTTATGGGCTAATGGAGAGACGTGGGTTGCCAGTTGGCACCCACGCTTACCCGGCCAGTATGATGTTGCTTGCCGGGTAAAGTAACCCCGCGCCGATCATACGTCTTTGACCCTGCTGGTTAGCACCAGCGCCACGACTGAAATTACCGCAATGCCAATATAAACCGCGCCATGACCATAGCTTTGCGCCAGCGCCCCCTGGATCACCCCGGCCAGAATCACACCTGTCGAGATACTGTTCGTGAACAACGTCGTTGCCGACCCGGCTCTTCCTGGCATGAGATCCTGAAACCATAACATGCCGATCCCGGCGATGATGCCGATAAACACTGCGTTAAACAGTTGTAAAGCAAGCAGTGCTGCCTGACTGTGAAAGAAAATCAACCCGAGATAAAACAGCACGCCAGCAGCGACGGCGATCACCATCATTGGCCGTTTACCCACGCGTTTGACCACATAACCCGCGAGGATCATCGCCGGGATCTCCAGCCCGGCAGCCGTTCCCATCAGGATCCCGGCCAGTTTATCGGGCAGGCCAAGTTCAAGGCTTATCCACAACGGCATATCAATGATGTACATGGTGTTGCAGGTCCACATCAGCGTGGAAGCTATAAACAACATGCGTACGTTGTTATCGCTCCAGCCGCTGACCTGCGTCACCGCCGTGTCAGCAGGCTGTTCAATTCGCGCCACGGAAGGTAACCACAACGCAATCAACGCCAGGCTGATAATAAAAAGCCCGGCGGCGAGGGTGAACATGGCGGTAAAGCCATAATTCAGTGCCAGCATAAACGCCAGCGGCGGGCCAATGACCCAGGCCAGCGAGAGCTGCGCACGCATGACAGAGCTGAACATCACCACTTCACGCGCCGAACTGTCGGCATATTCTCGCGCCAGGGCAAACAACTGCGGCATCGCCGTGTTCGCCAGCGAGGCCAGCAATACCCCGCAGGTGATCAAGGTCAAATAGTGGCGGTTAAAAGCAAACAGCAGTGCATTGCCGACCGCCATCATGCAGCAGAAGAGGATCAGTTTGCGGCGATCGCCCCGGCTGTCGGAACGCTTTGCCAGCCACAGGCTAACGAGGATCCCTGCAATAGCGTTGACGGTATAAAACAGCCCGATCCAGAAAGGCTCTGTGCCCACTTCACGGCTTAAAAACAGACTCAGCGTCGGCGCCTGAACCGCACCGGCGACGCCCATCATAAAGGCGACGATCATAAAGGCGATGTACACGCCATTCAGGCGGCGCCCCATCGTCATTAACCAGAGCATGGCATTTCCTTGTCGAAAACAAAAAGCGTTGCAAGCATAAACGAAAAAAGCCAGCAAAAAGGTTTTTTGCTGGCGGGTGCATTTGCACTCAATACTCAGTCACACATGACGTCTGCGGAGCGGTGTGAAGAAACAGGGGGTGTCACTTCCCACTGCATCAGTTCTTCCAGAATTTTCAGGCGCTGTCCTGCACTCTGACGGGCGAGCCAGCACGCATCCTGCGTTGCTCGAAAATAGTCCAGATAAAACCGTCGTAAGGATGCTCTCTTCATATCACCTCCTCGCTTTCATCGAAGAGAAGTATTGGCTTAATATAGGGATTAATAAATTGCTGAGTTTTCGCCAGGAGTTCCTCTTTTATGTCGTCTGGTCGCCTGCAACAACAGTTCATCCGTCTGTGGCAATGCTGCGATGGCAAATCCCAGGAAACCACGCTCAATGAGCTGGCAGAGTTGCTCAGTTGCTCACGCCGCCATATGCGCACGCTCCTGAACACCATGCAGCAGCGCGGCTGGCTAACATGGGACGCTGAAGCTGGGCGCGGGAAACGCTCGCGCCTGACCTTCCTTTATACCGGCCTTGCGCTCCAGCAGCAGCGCGCTGAAGATCTGCTGGAGCAGGATCGTATCGATCAACTGGTTCAACTGGTCGGTGACAAAAGCGCTGTGCGACAAATGCTGGTTTCGCATTTGGGCAGAAGCTTTCGCAGCGGTCGGCATATCCTGCGCGTGCTCTATTATCGCCCGCTGCGTAACCTGCTACCAGGCACCGCGCTCCGGCGTTCCGAAACCCATATGGCACGGCAAATTTTTAGCGCGCTAACGCGAATAAATGAGGAAAATGGGGAACTGGAAGCGGATATTGCCCACCACTGGAAGGCGATTTCCCCGTTACACTGGCGTTTTTATTTACGCCCTGGCATTCATTTCCATCATGGCCGCGAACTGGAAATGAGCGATGTTATCGCTTCCCTGCAACGTGCAACGGCGTTACCGCTTTATTCGCATATCAGCGAGATCCTCTCGCCAACCCCATGGACGCTGGATATTCACCTGACACAACCGGATCGCTGGCTGCCATGGCTGATGGGTTACATTCCGGCAATGATTTTGCCTCGCGAGTGGAATACGATGGCCAACTTTGCCAGCCAGCCGATTGGCACCGGCCCCTATGCGGTCACCCGCAATACCCATAATCAGCTTAAAATCCATGCCTTTGATGATTACTTCGGTTTTCGCGCTCTGATCGACGAAGTTAACGTGTGGGTGTTGCCGGATCTCGCCGATGAACCGACCAGCGGCCTGACGCTCGAAGGGCCAACCGACGGCGAAAAAGCCGTTGAGAGCCGTCTCGAAGAGGGATGCTATTATCTGCTGTTCGACGCCCGCTCCAGCCGTGGCGCTAACCCGGCGGTCAGAGAATGGGTCAGCCAGGTGCTCTCACCCACTAACCTGCTCTGGCATGCCAATGAGCAATATCAGCGCTACTGGTTCCCGGCTTATGGTCTGCTGCCACGCTGGCACCATGCCCGCCCCGGCAGCGGCGAAAAACCTGCCGGTCTGGAAACCCTGACGCTCACGTTCTACCGTGAACATAACGAGCACGAAGCACTCTCCCGCACCATGAGCACCTTATTAGCAGAACATGGGGTAAAACTGATCGTACAGGAAGTGGAGTACGAGGAGTGGTATCGGGGTGAAGCCGTGAGCGATATCTGGCTTAACAGCGCCAACTTTACGTTACCGCTGGATTTTTCCGTGTTCGCCAACCTGTATGAAGTCCCCCTGCTGCAGCACTGTATTATGCGCGACTGGCAAGCCGATGCCGCACAATGGCGTACCGGCGACATGAACCTCGCCCTCTGGTCGCAAGAGTTGCTTGCCAGCAAAGCGATGGTGCCGCTTATTCACCACTGGCTGATGATTCAGGGGCAACGTTCTATGCGCGGGCTGCGTATGAACACACTGGGCTGGTTTGACTTTAAATCTGCCTGGTTCGCGCCACCGGACCCATAACGCTTTCCCATTGTTTACCAAATCATTACAATAGCGGCGTTCTCAACGGGGTGCTGCGCGAAGAGCGTGTGCTGAGAAAATACCCGTCGAACCTGATCCGGATAACGCCGGCGAAGGGATTTGAGGCTATGACTCAAAATCCTTTGCCACCCATATTGAGGTGCAAAGTGTTAAAAAAATGTCTGCCATTCCTGCTGCTGATTGCAGCGCCTGCTTTTGCCAAACCTGTATTGACCGTTTACACCTACGACTCGTTTTCCGCCGACTGGGGCCCGGGCCCTGCGGTGAAAAAAGCCTTTGAAGCCGACTGTGACTGCGAACTGAAATTCGTCGCGCTGGAAGATGGCGTCTCACTGCTTAATCGTCTGCGTATGGAAGGGAAAAAAAGTAAAGCAGACGTGGTACTGGGACTGGATAATAACCTGCTTGAAGCCGCAACGCAGACTAACCTGTTCGCCAAAAGCGGCGTCCCCACCGATGCCGTCAGCATTCCCGGCGGCTGGAAAAACGAGACGTTCGTTCCGTTCGACTATGGCTGGTTCGCCTTTGTCTACGATAAAAACAAGCTGAAAAACCCGCCGAAAAGCCTGAAAGAACTGGTAGAGAGCGACCAAAAATGGCGTGTCATCTATGAAGATCCGCGCACCAGTACGCCAGGCCTGGGTCTGCTGCTGTGGATGCAAAAAGTCTATGGCGACAAAGCCCCGGAAGCCTGGCAAAAACTGGCAGCAAAAACGGTGACCGTCACCAAAGGCTGGAGCGAAGCTTATGGGCTGTTCCTGAAAGGCGAGAGCGATCTGGTGCTAAGCTACACCACCTCACCGGCTTACCATCTGATCGAAGAGAAAAAAGATCGCTACGCGGCAGCCAATTTCAGCGAAGGGCACTATTTGCAAGTGGAAGTGGCCGCCCGCACTGCCGCCAGTAAACAGCCGGAACTTGCGGAGAAGTTCCTGAAATTTATGGTTTCCCCTGCTTTCCAGAATGCTATCCCGACTGGCAACTGGATGTACCCTGTCAGCGATGTCACCCTGCCTGCCGGTTTTGAGACGCTGACAAAACCGCAGACGTCACTCGAATATAGCCCGCAAGATGTTGCCGCACAGCGCGCGGGCTGGATTAGCGCATGGCAACGCGCCGTCAGCCGCTGATTGCCGGCTGGCTGATACCTGGCCTCACCGCCGCCATTGTGATGGTGGCGGTGGCGCTGGCCGCTTTCCTGGCACTATGGCAAAACGCCCCCACCACCGCGTTGTCGGCGTTCTGGCAGGACAGCTACTTGTGGCACGTGGTGCGGTTCTCTTTCTGGCAGGCATTTCTCTCCGCCCTGCTCTCCGTGGTTCCGGCCATTTTTCTTGCCCGCGCCCTCTACAGACGCCGCTTCCCTGGCCGTCTCGCACTGTTACGCCTGTGCGCAATGACGCTTATCCTGCCGGTGCTGGTCGCAGTATTTGGCATTCTTAGTGTTTATGGGCGCCAGGGGTGGCTGGCCAGCCTCTGGCAACTCTCAGGACACGAGTGGACATTTTCGCCCTATGGATTACAGGGTATTTTGCTGGCCCATGTCTTTTTTAACCTGCCAATGGCGTCGCGTTTATTTTTGCAATCGCTGGAGCTGATCCCCGGCGAGCAGCGCCAGCTGGCAGCGCAGCTGGGCATGAACGGCTGGTCATTCTTTCGCTTTGTTGAGTGGCCGTGGCTACGTCGCCAGCTCCTCCCTGTCGCGGCGCTGATTTTTATGCTCTGTTTCGCCAGTTTCGCTACCGTCCTGTCGCTTGGCGGCGGGCCGCAAGCCACTACCATTGAACTGGCTATCTACCAGGCGCTAAGCTTCGATTTCGATCCCGCACGTGCTGCCATGCTGGCGCTGATCCAGATGGTGTGCTGCCTTGCACTGGTATTGCTGAGCCAACGGTTGAGCAAAGCGATAGCCGTGGGTAGCCATCAGATTCAGGGCTGGCGCAATCCGCAGGACCGTCTGTTCAGCAGAATTGCCGACAGCATACTGATTGGCCTGGCACTGTTGCTGCTGCTGCCGCCCTTGTTGGCGGTGATCATTGACGGGATCAATATGAGCATGCTGAAAGTTCTGGCAGAACCTATTCTATGGCAGGCTATTGGCACCTCACTGCGCATTGCGCTGGCCGCCGGGTTGCTGTGTGTGGTACTCACAATGATGCTGCTGTGGAGTAGCCGTGAACTACGCGCCCGCCAGCAAAATCTGGCCGGTCAGGCGCTGGATCTGAGCGGCATGCTGATTCTGGCAATGCCAGGCATTGTGCTGGCTACCGGTTTCTTCCTGTTACTGAACGACAGTGTGGGTTTGCCTGCTTCCGCCGATGGCATCGTCATCTTCACCAATGCATTGATGGCCATCCCTTATGCTTTGAAAGTACTGGAAAACCCGATGCGCGACGTGGCTGCACGCTACAATTTGCTGTGCCAGTCGCTGGGCATGCAGGGCTGGCAGCGGCTGCGGGTAGTGGAATTACGCGCCCTGAAACGCCCGCTGGCGCAGGCGCTGGCCTTTGCCTGCGTTCTTTCAATCGGGGATTTTGGTATTGTGGCGCTCTTTGGCAATGACGATTTCCGCACATTGCCGTTTTATTTGTATCAACAAATCGGCTCTTATCGCAGCCAGGACGGGGCTGTTACCGCATTGATCCTGCTGCTGCTGTGCTTTTTATTATTCACATTGATAGACAAACTTCCGGGCCGCCATGCTAAGACTGACTGATGTCACCTGGCTTTATCAGCACCTGCCAATGCGTTTCTCTCTCTCGGTTCAACGCGGAGAGCAGATTGCTGTTCTCGGCCCCAGCGGGGCAGGCAAAAGCACACTCCTGAACCTGATTGCCGGCTTCCTCACCCCAGCAAGCGGCACGCTGCTGATAGCAGGAACAGACCATACACGGACGCCCCCATCTCAGCGCCCGGTCTCAATGCTGTTTCAGGAAAACAACCTGTTTACCCACCTCACCGTGTACCAGAACATCGCACTGGGGCTGCATCCGGGGCTAAAACTGCATGCCGACCAGCAAAGCAAGCTGCAGCGAATTGCGGAAACGATGGGGCTGGAAACATTACTGCAACGTCTGCCAGATCAGCTCTCCGGCGGCCAGCGCCAGCGTGTTGCACTGGCCCGCTGCCTGGTCCGGGAACAACCGGTACTGCTACTGGATGAACCCTTTTCGGCGCTCGATCCGGCGCTACGTCAGGAAATGCTGAGCCTGGTGCGGGAGGTGTGCCGCCACCAGCAACTCACGCTCTTGATGGTGTCACACAGCATTGAAGACGCTGCGCACATTGCCGATCGTTCGCTGGTCATTGCAGATGGACGTATCGCCTGGGATGGTCGCACCGCCGATTTGTTGAGCGGCAAATCGGCGGCATCAGGATTGTTGGGTATTCGCGGTCAGTGACCGCGTATAACATCCGCCAGAATGTTGAGATACATCGGCATCAGTGGGTGTTTCGACAGCAAGGCTGCCGCTGCCACGCCTGCGATTAACGTTACTGGCGCCAGCCAGATCAGCCGCTGCCGCGGCAAATAACGCGCCAGACGATCGACGCCCGCTTTGCCGGAGCGCCATAAGCGCCAGCATAACCAGCCGCCCAGCCACAACAACAACGCCGTCAGTAGCAGCAACCATTTGAAATTGCCGCTTTGCATATCCGGCGGAATGTCAATTGCCGCACCGGCAAGAATACCGGGCAGAAAGTAGAAGGGTGGCCATAACAGGCAGCCGATAATATTCGGCGGCAGGAACTTACGGATCGGCAGATCCAGCATACCGGCCACCATCGGAATTAGCGGACGCGTCGGGCCAACAAAGCGCCCAACAAGAATGGTAAACACGCTGTGCTGGTGCAGCGCATGTTCGGTTTTGTTGAGCAGCGCTTTGTTCTTTTTCATAAACGACCAGCGATGCAGCGGACCTTTAAAGCGCCAGCCAAGCCAGAATGAGATCCAGTCGCCCAGCAGGCATCCCACTATTCCCGCCAGCCACGCATGCCAGAAATTGACTTCGCCGCTGCCAATTAGCGCCCCCAGCGCTGCCATCATCACCGTTCCGGGCAGGATCAACCCAACCAGCGCCAGCGATTCAAAGAAGGCTACCAGCGCAATCGCCGCCAGCGAATAGGCGGCGGATTGGGTAATAAAGTGTTCCAGCAGTGATTCCATAACCTGTCCTGTTCAGAATGAAGGCTGGATTCTCCAGAGGGTATCCGCGAGCGTCAAGCTTTCAATTATCTGAAATTTTTACGAGTTATGTCACTTTTCAGAACCGTTTATTGCCAAACTTTACGAATCATTCACATCCGGCACGGAATTCACTCGGGCTGGCGCCCGTGCATTTTTTAAACACCCGCGAGAAGTAGAGTTGATCATCAAAACCGACATTGCGGCCCACGCTGGCAATCGGCATACGCGTGGTGCTGAGCAGTAATTTGGCCTGACTGATGCGCTGATCCTCGCGCCAGCTCAACACGCTCACCCCCAACTGCTGGCGAAACAGGTGCGACAACCGCGACGGCGACAAACAGACATGCTGGGCTACGCCCGCAATATCGAAATGGCTGTCCGCCAGGTGGTCGCTAATGTACTGGCAGGCATCACGCACGCGGTTATCCAAAGGCGGGTGCAGCGAGGCGTTGATTGCTTCCATTCTGCGCAACAGAAGCTGCTCCAACAGGTTTATCGCCAGATGTTCCGCATAACGGCCTGCGCTCTGCCCGGCATCAATAATTTGCGCGAAAAGTTCGCGAAAACGCTCCATATTGTCATCATCCGGGCGGTAAAATCCCGTTTGTGCAAATAGCGTCGGCCAGCTTAACCATTCATGCCAGTAAGCGCGCGGCCGAAAATAAACCCACTGGTGATACCACTCTGTGGCGTCCGGGTGGCGGCCATAATGGTGAATTTCACCCGGCGGAAAAAGCAAAATATCCCCGGGGCGGCAGACGAATTGCTTGCCCTGGTTTTTGACAATCCCTTCACCGCGCACGGTAAGATTGAGGATATAGCCTTTCATTCCCAACGGGCGGTCAATAAAGAAATCGAGATACCCTTCTGACTCGATAGGCGTCAGACCCGCGACCAAATGCGCGTTAAATGAGTATCCGGGCAGCAGTGGATCATTTTGTGATTCAGCCATAAACGCATTACTCCGAGGCTCAGCAAGGAAACCAATTGTCCATATTGGCGGTCACACAACTTCCCCCACTCCTGCGCACAGGGGATGCAAACGCGTATAACGTGTAATCCCGCCAGATAAAAGCAATTACGCCTTTCCTCCCCCTTCAGTCGGGGTAAAAAGGGATAACGGAAGTGTCTATAAAGGTGGCAGAAATGTCCACATCGAATTTTTGCACGGCGTCACACTTTCCCATGCCATAGCATTTTCGTCCATAAGATTAGCGGATCCTGCCTGACGGTTTTTGCCATCGGTCACTATGTTTTTGCTAACGGTTATTCTTATGGAGCAACACCATGGCAATCACAATTGGCCTCGATTTCGGCAGCGATTCAGTACGTGCGCTGGCGGTAGACTGCACATCCGGGGCGGAGATCGCCACCAGCGTAGAATGGTATCCGCGCTGGCAGGAGGGCCGCTATTGCGACGCCCCACATAATCAGTTTCGTCATCATCCGCGTGATTACATTGAGTCGATGGAAGCCGCACTCAAAGCAGTCGTGACGCAGTTAAGTGAAACGCAACGGGCGGCGATCAAAGGTATCGGCGTAGACAGCACCGGTTCTACGCCCGCCCCGATTGATGCGGAAGGTCGCGTACTGGCCCTGCGCCCGGAATTCGCCGATAACCCGAACGCCATGTTTGTGTTATGGAAAGATCACACTGCCGTCGAAGAAGCGGAAGCGATTACTCGCCTGTGCCACACCCCCGGCAAAACAGACTACTCACGCTATATTGGCGGCATTTATTCCAGTGAATGGTTCTGGGCCAAAATTCTGCATGTCACCCGAGCCGACAGCGCCGTGGCGCAGGCCGCCGTCTCCTGGATCGAGCTGTGCGATTGGGTTCCGGCCCTGCTTTCCGGGACCACCCGTCCGCAAGCGATTCGCCGTGGTCGTTGCAGCGCCGGGCATAAATCGCTGTGGCATGAAAGCTGGGGTGGCTTACCACCGGCCTCTTTCTTTGACGAGCTGGATCCGATCATTAATAAGCATCTCGACTGGCCGCTGTTCACCGATACCTTTACCGCCGATCTTCCGGTCGGCACGCTCACCGCAGAATGGGCACAGCGCCTGGGTCTTTCCGAGTCGGTCGTGATTTCCGGCGGTGCGTTTGACTGCCATATGGGCGCAGTGGGCGCTGGCGCACAGCCCAACACGCTGGTGAAAGTGATTGGTACTTCTACCTGCGACATTCTGATTGCCGACAAACAAAGCGTTGGGCAACGCGCGGTAAAAGGCATTTGCGGCCAGGTTGATGGCAGCGTGGTACCAGACTTTATCGGGCTGGAGGCCGGGCAATCCGCCTTTGGCGATATCTATGCCTGGTTTGGCCGTATCCTCGGCTGGCCGCTGGAACAACTGGCGCAACAACACCCGGAACTGAAAGCGCAAATCCAGGCCAGCCAGAAACAGCTTCTGCCCGCGCTCACTGACGCCTGGGTAAAAAATCCCTCGCTGGAACATCTGCCAGTCGTGCTCGACTGGTTTAACGGCCGGCGCACCCCCAACGCCAACCAGCGCCTGAAAGGGGTCATCACCGACCTCAACCTGGCGACGGACGCGCCAGCGTTGTTCGGTGGGCTGATCGCCGCAACAGCCTTCGGCGCGCGCGCCATCATGGAGTGCTTTACCGAACAGGGGATCGCCGTCGACAACGTGATGGCGCTGGGCGGTATCGCCCGTAAGAACATCGGCGTAATGCAGGCCTGCTGTGACGTGCTTAATCGCCCGTTGCAGGTGGTGGCCTCTGAACAATGTTGTGCGCTGGGCGCGGCCATTTTTGCCGCCGTCGCGGCGCAGGTGCATGCGGATATCCCGGCGGCGCAACAGAAGATGGCCAGCGCCATCGAAAAAACCCTGCAGCCTTCGCCGCAAGCTCAGCAATTTGAACGCCTCTATCGCCGCTATCAGCAGTGGGCGAAGAGCGCCGAACAACACTATCTCCCTTCCGCCGCGACAGTCTCGCAGGCCGCGTTAACTCATTAAGGACAAGATCATGACTATTTTCGACAATTATGAAGTGTGGTTCGTCATTGGCAGTCAGCACCTGTATGGCCCTGAAGCGCTGAAGCAGGTGACGAAGCATGCTGAACAGGTGGTCAACGCCCTCAATGCGGAAGCGAAACTCCCCTGCAAACTGGTGCTGAAACCACTGGGCACCTCGCCGGACGAAATCACAGCGATTTGTCGTGATGCGAACTATGACGACAAATGCGCCGGGATGGTGGTGTGGCTGCACACCTTCTCCCCGGCAAAAATGTGGATCAACGGCCTGAGTATCCTGAACAAACCGCTGTTGCAGTTTCATACCCAGTTTAACGCTGCCCTGCCGTGGGACAGCATTGATATGGACTTTATGAACCTCAACCAGACCGCGCACGGCGGCCGCGAATTTGGCTTTATTGGCGCACGTATGCGCCTGCAACATAGCGTTGTAACTGGCCACTGGCAGGACAAACACGCGCACACCCGTATTGGCGCCTGGATGCGTCAGGCTGTCTCTAAACAGGATACCCGCCACCTGAAAGTGGTCCGTTTTGGCGACAATATGCGCGAAGTAGCAGTGACCGATGGCGATAAAGTCGCTGCCCAGATTAAGTTTGGTTTCTCGGTTAATACCTGGGGCGTGGGCGATCTGGTCCAGGTGGTCAATGCGGTCAGTGACGGTGATGTTAATGCGCTGGTGGATGAGTACGAAAGCAGCTACCGGCTGACGGCAGCGGCACAAGTTCACGGCGACAAACGTCAGAACGTTATCGACGCCGCGCGTATTGAATTGGGTATGAAGCGTTTCCTTGAAGAGGGTGGATTCCACGCGTTTACCACTACGTTTGAAGATTTGCATGGCCTGAAACAACTGCCGGGCCTGGCGGTGCAACGCCTGATGCAACAAGGCTACGGCTTTGCTGGCGAGGGTGACTGGAAGACTGCAGCACTGCTGCGCATCATGAAGGTGATGTCCGGCGGACTGAATGGAGGCACCTCCTTTATGGAGGATTACACCTACCACTTTGAACACGGAAACGACCTGGTGCTCGGCTCCCATATGCTGGAAGTCTGCCCGAGTATCGCCATTGAAGAGAAACCGATCCTCGACGTGCAATACCTCGGCATTGGCGGCAAGGCCGATCCGGCACGCCTGATCTTCTCCACGCAGACCGGCCCGGCAATTAACGCCAGCCTGATCGATCTGGGGGATCGTTTCCGCCTGCTGGTGAACTGCGTCGACGCGGTGAAAACGCCACATGATCTGCCCAAACTGCCAGTGGCCAACGCACTGTGGAAAGCGCAGCCGGATCTGCCAACCGCATCGGAAGCGTGGATCCTCGCCGGCGGCGCGCACCACACTGTGTTCAGTCACGCGCTGACGCTCGATGACATGCGCCAGTTTAGTGAACTGCATGACATCGAACTGACTGTGATTGATAACGACACCCGCCTGCCTGCGTTTAAAGATGCGCTGCGCTGGAACGAAGTGTATTACGGTTCAAAACGCTAAACCGTTACGACCGCGCCCGGTGGCAATACGTTCACCGGGCCAGGTTACGTCGTAAGCCGGATGAGCGTTGCCGCCATCCGGTAACGTGTTCAGGAGAGAAGTATGCTCGACGATCTCAAACGGCAGGTGCTGGAAGCTAACCTGGCGCTGCCCAAACATAATCTGGTGACGCTGACCTGGGGTAACGTCAGCGCGGTAGACAGGCAAACAGGCCTGATGGTGATCAAACCGTCCGGCGTTGATTACAGTGTGATGACCGCCAACGACATGGTAGTGGTAGATATCACCACCGGCAAAGTGGTCGAAGGGACGAAGAAACCCTCTTCGGATACCCCGACCCACCGCCTGCTTTATCAGGCTTTCCCGACGATTGGCGGCATTGTGCATACTCATTCGCGTCACGCTACGATCTGGGCACAAGCGGGTCAGCCGATCCCGGCGACCGGTACCACGCATGCCGACTATTTTTACGGCGAGATCCCTTGCACCCGCAAGATGACCGACGAGGAGATCAACGGCGAGTATGAGTGGGAAACCGGTAATGTCATCGTTGAAACCTTTGAACGAAAAGGCATTGACGCAGCACAGATGCCAGGTGTGCTGGTGCACTCGCACGGGCCATTCGCATGGGGTAAAAATGCGGATGATGCGGTGCATAACGCCATCGTGCTCGAGGAAGTCGCCTATATGGGCATTTTCTGCCGCCAACTGACTCCACAACTGCCCGCTATGCAGCAAACCCTGCTGGATAAACATTATCTGCGCAAGCACGGGGCAAAAGCCTACTACGGGCAATAACTGTATAAAACCACAGCTTAAAAAACTGAACCAGGCTATAATCTTGCCTGGTTTTGTTTAATGAGAGAACGCTGTGGCGCAGGCGCGAGAAGGCTTTTTATTGACCCGACACTGGCGGGATACCCCCGCTGGCACCGAGGTGGAATTCTGGCTGGCAACGGACGAAGGTCCGTTGCGTGTTGTTCTGCCGCCACAGGAATCAGTGGCATTTATTCCTGCCACCCAGGTGGAAAAAACCAAACAGTTGCTGCGCAGTGAAAACCACTGGCGTTTAACCCCTCTGAATCTGGCGGATTTCCGCCGTCAACCCGTGTATGGCCTCTACTGCCGTGCCCACCGCCAGTTAATGCGCATTGAAAAACTGCTGCGTGAGAACGGCGTTACCCTCTACGAAGCCGATGTGCGCCCGCCTGAACGCTTTCTGATGGAACGCTTTATTACCGCGCCGGTGTGGGCCGATGGCGAGCGTCAGGGATCTGCGCTGGTCAATGCGCGTCTCAAACCCAACCCCCATTACCGACCACCGCTAAAATGGGTTTCACTGGATATCGAAACGAGCCGTCACGGCGAACTTTACTGTATTGGCCTTGAAGGCTGCGGTCAGCGCACCGTGTATATGCTGGGGCCAGAAAACGGCGACGCGCGGGCGCTGGATTTTGATCTCCACTATGTCGCCAGCCGGCCACAACTGTTAGAAAAGCTAAACGCCTGGTTTGCCGAACACGACCCGGATGTGATCATCGGCTGGAATCTGGTGCAATTTGACCTGCGGGTTCTGCAAAAGAGTGCCGAGCGCTACCGCGTGCCGCTTACGCTTGGGCGTCTCGGCAGTGAACTGGAGTGGCGCGAGCACGGTTTTAAAAACGGCGTGTTCTTTGCCCAGGCCACCGGCAGGCTGATTATTGACGGCATTGAAGCGCTGAAATCCGCCTTCTGGAACTTCTCCTCTTTCTCGCTGGAAGCTGTCTCGCGGGAGCTGCTGGGTGAAGGTAAAGCCATTGATAATCCGTGGGATCGCATGGATGAAATCGACAGACGCTTTGCCGAAGATAAACCGGCGCTCGCCACGTATAATTTGAAAGATTGCGAGTTGGTGACGCGCATTTTCCATAAAACGGAGATCATGCCGTTTCTGCTGGAGCGCGCCACGGTTAACGGCCTGCCGGCTGACCGGCACGGCGGCTCGGTCGCGGCATTCAGCCACCTCTATTTCCCCCGCATGCACCGTGCCGGGTACGTCGCGCCAAACCTTGGTGATGTTCCGCCTCAGGCCAGCCCAGGCGGCTATGTCATGGATTCCCGGCCGGGCTTGTACGACTCGGTACTGGTGCTTGACTATAAAAGCCTGTACCCCTCGATTATCCGCACTTTTTTGATAGATCCTGTAGGCCTGGTTGAAGGGATGGCGCAACCGGATAATGCACACAGTACTGAGGGTTTTCTTGGTGCCTGGTTTTCACGCGAAAAGCACTGTCTGCCGGGCATTGTCGGGCAGATCTGGCATGGGCGTGATGATGCCAGGCGTCAAGGCAACAAACCGCTGTCGCAGGCGCTGAAAATTATTATGAACGCGTTCTATGGCGTGCTCGGCACCAGCGCTTGCCGCTTTTTCGATCCCCGCCTGGCATCGTCGATCACCATGCGCGGCCATGAGATCATGCGCCAGACAAAAGCGCTGATCGAAGCGCAAGGTTATGACGTGATCTATGGCGACACCGACTCGACCTTTGTCTGGCTTAAAAAGCCGCACAGCGAAGAAGCAGCCGCGCAAATTGGCAAAGCGCTGGTAGAACAGGTCAACGCATGGTGGGCAGCACATTTACAGCAACAGGGGCTGGAGAGCGCGCTGGAGCTGGAGTTCGAAACCCATTTTTGCCGCTTTTTAATGCCCACCATTCGCGGTACCGACCAGGGTAGCAAAAAGCGTTACGCCGGGTTGATTCAGGAAGGCGACAACCAGCGTATGGTGTTTAAAGGGCTTGAGACGGTGCGCACTGACTGGACGCCACTGGCGCAACAGTTTCAGCAGACGCTTTACCTGCGCGTGTTTCGTAACGAGCCTTATGAGGACTATGTGCGCGAAACGATTGCCAGCCTGATGGCGGGCGAGCTCGATGCACAGCTGGTCTACCGTAAACGCCTGCGCCGGGCGCTGGCAGATTATGAACGCAATGTGCCCCCACACGTGCGCGCCGCCAGACTGGCCGATGAAGAAAACCGCAAGCGTGGTCGCCCGGCACAGTACCAGAATCGCGGCAGCATAAAATACGTCTGGACGCTCAACGGCCCGGAGCCGGTGGATTACCAGCACTCGCCACTGGATTACGATCACTACCTGAGCAAGCAGTTACAACCCGTCGCCGACGGAATTCTTCCTTTCATTGACGATGATTTTGCTACACTACTGACAGGGCAACTGGGATTATTTTAAAGCCACGTCATTCCGTCGCTAGCCTGAATAATTTGAGTTGCAGGGAACCTCTCGTCACGGATGTCAGTCAGTGACGGGGTGAGCGCCCCGTCTGCTGGAGCAGATTTCAACACTGTTCGCGGCAGCCTGAAGGGTGATGCTCATGGACGAGCCGGGTAGCAAAGCCAACGCGCATGCAACCTGAAGTATGACGGGTATATACGAACGAGGTGTCATCCAGTACCATAGCGCCCTTCCTGTTCCTGGCCCCAAATTTATGCCCGCCTAACCTAAGGCGGTGACGAACTATTGCCTGAAATTTGAGATATAGAGTCCATTTATGCCCTTTACACTTGGTCAACGCTGGATTAGCGACACGGAAAGCGAACTCGGACTTGGTACGGTCGTCGCAATGGATGCGCGCACAGTTACGCTGCTGTTTCCCGCCACGGGAGAAAACCGTTTGTACGCACGCAGCGATTCACCCGTTACCCGCGTGATGTTTAACCCCGGCGATACGGTCACCAGTCATGAAGGCTGGCAGCTCGCGGTTGAAGACGTAAAAGAAGAAAATGGCCTGCTTGCCTACACCGGGACTCGCCTGGATACGCAAGAGAGCAATGTCGTGCTGCGCGAAGTCCTGCTCGACAGCAAGCTGGTGTTCAGCAAGCCACAGGACCGCCTGTTTGCCGGGCAAGTGGATCGCATGGACCGCTTTTCGTTGCGTTTTCGCGCCCGTAAATACCAAAGTGAACAGTACCGCATGCCGTGGAGCGGTCTGCGCGGTCAGCGCACCAACCTGATCCCGCACCAGTTACATATCGCTCACGATGTTGGTCGCCGTCACGCGCCACGCGTTCTGCTGGCCGATGAAGTAGGCCTGGGTAAAACCATCGAAGCCGGCATGATCCTGCATCAACAGTTGCTCTCTGGCGCCGCTGAGCGCGTTCTGATCGTGGTACCGGAAACCCTGCAACACCAGTGGCTGGTAGAAATGCTGCGTCGCTTTAACCTGCGTTTTTCGCTGTTTGATGACGAGCGCTATGCAGAAGCCCAACACGATGCGGACAACCCGTTTGAAACAGAACAACTGGTGATTTGCTCACTCGACTTCGTACGTCGCAATAAACAGCGGCTGGAGCACCTGTGCGAGGCGGAATGGGATCTGCTGGTAGTTGACGAAGCGCACCACCTGGTGTGGAGCGAGAACGAAGCGAGCCGCGAATATCTGGCCATTGAACAACTGGCCGAACGCGTACCGGGCATTCTGCTGCTGACCGCCACGCCGGAGCAACTGGGGATGGAGAGCCATTTCGCCCGTTTGCGCCTGCTGGATCCGAATCGCTTTCATGATTTTGCCCAGTTTGTGGAAGAGCAACAAAACTACCGCCCGGTAGCCGATGCCGTTGCGCTGCTGCTGGCAGGTAAGCATCTGAGTAATGAAGAGCTAAATACCTTAAGCGATCTGATTGGCGAACAGGATATCGAGCCATTACTGCAAACCGCCAACAGCGATCGCGACAATGCCGACGCGGCCCGCCAGGAGCTGATCGCCATGCTGATGGATCGCCACGGCACCAGCCGCGTGCTGTTCCGCAACACACGTAATGGCGTGAAAGGTTTCCCGAAACGCGAGTTGCACACGGTGAAATTGCCGTTGCCTACCCAGTATCAAACCGCGATTAAAGTTTCCGGCATTATGGGCGCGCGCAAGAGTCAGGAAGAACGCGCGCGCGACATGCTCTACCCGGAACAAATTTATCAGGAATTTGAAGGCGATAGCGGCACGTGGTGGAACTTCGATCCGCGGGTTGAGTGGCTGATGGGTTACCTGACCAGTCACCGTTCGCAGAAAGTGCTGGTGATTTGCGCTAAAGCCGCCACCGCGCTGCAACTGGAGCAGGTTCTGCGCGAGCGTGAAGGCATCCGCGCGGCGGTGTTCCATGAAGGGATGTCTATTATTGAGCGTGACCGGGCCGCAGCGTGGTTTGGTGAAGAAGACAGCGGTGCGCAGGTGCTGTTGTGCTCGGAGATCGGCTCTGAAGGCCGTAATTTCCAGTTCGCCAGCCATCTCGTCATGTTCGATTTGCCGTTCAACCCGGATCTGCTGGAGCAACGCATCGGCCGTCTGGATCGTATTGGCCAGGCACACGATATTCAGATCCACGTCCCATATTTAGAGAAAACCGCCCAGTCCGTTCTGGTGCGCTGGTACCACGAAGGTCTGGATGCTTTTGAGCACACCTGCCCGACGGGTCGCACAATCTATGACAGCGTGCATAACCCATTGATCGGTTATCTGGCCGCGCCGGAAAACAGTGAAGGCTTTGAAGAGCTGATCAAATCCTGTCGCGAACAGCACGATGCGCTGAAAATCCAGTTGGAACAGGGTCGGGATCGTCTGCTGGAGATCCACTCCAACGGTGGCGAGAAAGCACAGGCGCTGGCCGACAGCATTGCCGAACAGGACGATGACACGGCACTGATCAGCTTCGCCATGAACCTGTTCGATATTATTGGTATCAACCAGGACGATCGTGGCGAAAATATGATTGTTCTCACGCCGTCGGATCATATGCTGGTACCCGACTTCCCGGGGTTACCGGAAGATGGCTGCACCATCACCTTTGATCGCGATGTCGCACTCTCCCGTGAAGATGCACAGTTTATTACCTGGGAGCACCCGTTAATCCGCAACGGTCTGGATCTGATCCTCTCCGGCGATACTGGCAGCAGCACCCTGTCGCTGCTGAAAAACAAAGCGCTGCCGGTCGGTACTCTGTTGCTGGAATTGATTTATGTGGTAGAAGCCCAGGCACCGAAGCAGTTGCAACTTAACCGCTTCCTGCCGCCAACGCCGATTCGCCTGCTGGTCGATAAAAACGGCACCAACCTGGCAGCACAGGTCGAGTTTGAAAGCTTTAACCGCCAACTCAGCGCCGTTAACCGCCACACAGCCAGTAAACTGGTCAATGCGGTTCAGCAGGAGGTACACACTATTCTGCAGAAAGGCGAAGCACAGGTCGAAGCCGCCGCGCGCACATTAATCGATGCCGCACGTAGCGAAGCCGATGAGAAATTATCGGCCGAGTTTTCTCGCCTGGAAGCGCTGAAAGCGGTCAACCCGAACATCCGCGATGACGAACTGGCTGCCATTGAAAGCAACCGCCAGCAGGTGATGGATAGCCTGGCGCAGGCAGGCTGGCGACTGGATGCGCTGCGTTTGATCGTTGTGACGCATCAGTAACGGAGCTGGCAATGATGATGGAGCCCTACAATCCGCCACGGGATCCCTGGCTGGTTATTCTTTATCAGGATGAGCACATTATGGTCGTCAACAAGCCCAGCGGCTTGTTGTCGGTGCCGGGGCGTCTGGAAGAACACAAAGACAGCGTGATGACGCGCATTCAGCGCGACTTTCCTCAGGCCGAATCGGTGCATCGTCTGGATATGGCGACCAGCGGGGTGATTGTAGTGGCGTTGACGAAAGCAGCGGAGCGAGAATTAAAGCGACAGTTTCGCGAACGTGAGCCGAAAAAGCAGTACCTGGCACGTGTCTGGGGTCACCCGGAAAACGCCGAAGGTCTGGTGGATTTGCCACTGATTTGCGACTGGCCGAATCGCCCGAAGCAGAAAGTATGTTACGAAACCGGTAAAACGGCGCAAACCGAGTACGACGTGTTGAGTTACGACGAGGATGGCACGACGCGCGTGCGGCTGAAGCCGATTACCGGGCGCTCGCATCAACTGCGCGTGCATATGCTGGCGCTGGGGCACCCGATTCTGGGCGATCGCTTCTACGCGCCGCCGGCCGCGCTGGCAATGGCACCGCGTTTGTTGCTGCATGCCGAAACGCTGACCATTACCCATCCGACGTTCGGCAACAGCATGACGTTCAGAGCGCCGGTTGATTTCTGACTGGTTCCCCCGCCGTTAGCGCGGGGGGATATCCTGCTTAGCGGAATCCCTTCTGCTCGCGGATCAATTCGTACGCTTTTTGAATTTCCTGCGCCTTTTGTTTCGCCATCTCCATCATTTCTGGCGGCAACCCTTTTGCTACCAGCTTGTCCGGATGATGTTCGCCCATCAACTTGCGATACGCTCGCTTAATCGTGGTGGCGTCATCCGTCGCTTTAACGCCCAGCACATTACAGGCATCTTCCAGCGTCGGCCGACGCTGCGTCTGCTGCCAGCCTGCGCCACCGCCAGAATGCTGTTGCTGCTGTTGATGGAAACCGCCACCAAACTGCGCGCCGCCCTGCATCATGCGCAGGAACTGATCGAACTGCAGACGTGAGATCCCCAGCTCCTCGGCGAGGACGTACAGCACCTGCCGTTCACTGGGATGCAACGTACCGTCGGCAAAAGCCGCCTGGATTTGAATTTCCAGAAACATCCTAATCAAATCAAAGCGCCCGAAACAAATGCTGCGGAACTGTCGCATTTTGTCGCGAAGCGGATAATTGTCCGTTTTGCCGACGCGAAAAGCGTGCTGCGCCGCGGTCCGCGACTCGCCGTGCAGGTTCATCCGGTCCATAAACAGGCTGGCGACCTGAATGTCTGCTTCGGTAACGCGACCCTTCGATTTGGTCAGGTGCCCCATCACTTCAAAAGTGGTGGCAAAAAAGAGCGACTGACGTTCACGTTGATTGGCAAACCACGCCATTTTACGGCTGCGCGCTTTATCAAACATATGCCCGACAATGAGCCCAAGAATCGCGCCCCAAAAGCCGCCGCCCACGAAAAGGGCAATGACTACACCAACCACTTTTCCCCAATACTGCATATACTCCCCAAATCGTCATGCCGTCGGCTAAAATTTGCTTTATCATACCCGTCATTCTATGCCGTGCACAGGCACAGTCTTCTCTGACCTGGCTCGACCGCGGGCAGGATTAACACTAGCGTTGCAAAGGTGAGTAAGTTAGTCTCTGACCGTTTGCCAGCGTAAAGCCACAGATGACGGAACAACAAATACAACGTATGAAAAAACGTATCCCCACCCTCCTGGCCACCATGATTGGCTCTGCTCTCTATAGCCAGCAGGGGATGGCAGCCGATCTCGCCTCGCAATGTATGCTTGGCGTTCCCAGCTACAACCGCCCACTGGTGCAAGGCGATACCAACAACTTACCGGTGACTATTAACGCCGATCATGCAAAGGGCAACTACCCGGATAATGCCGATTTTAGCGGCAATGTTGATATTAATCAGGGTAATAGCCGCTTGCAGGCTGATGAAGTTCAGCTTCACCAGAAGCAGGCGGAAGGTCAGACGGAACCGGTTCGCACAGTGGATGCACTGGGTAATGTGCACTATGACGACAATCAGGTCATCCTGAAAGGTCCGAAAGCCTGGGCAAATTTAAATACTAAAGACACCAACGTCTGGAACGGTGATTACCAGATGGTCGGACGCCAGGGGCGCGGTAACGCTGACCTGATGAAACAGCGCGGACAAAACCGTTACACCATTCTGGAAAACGGCTCATTCACTTCATGCTTGCCGGGTTCAGATACCTGGAGTGTGGTTGGCAGTGAAGTGATTCACGATCGCGAAGAGCAGGTTGCCGAAATCTGGAATGCGCGCTTTAAACTCGGGCCGGTGCCAGTGTTCTACAGCCCTTATTTGCAGCTGCCAGTGGGTGATAAACGCCGCTCCGGTTTCTTGATCCCGAACGCCAAGTACAGCACAACGAACTACTTCGAATTTTATCTGCCGTACTACTGGAACATTGCGCCAAACTTCGATGCAACGCTGACGCCGCATTACATGCATAAGCGTGGCGGGGTACAGTGGCAGAACGAATTCCGTTATCTGACTCAGGCCGGTTCAGGTCTGGTCGAGTTTGATTATCTGCCGTCTGATAAAGTCTACGCAGGTGACTACCCGGCAGAAGGCGATCGCCATCGCTGGTTGTTCTACTGGCAGCATGCCGGGGTAATGGATCAGGTTTGGCGTTTTAACGTTGACTACACCAAAGTCAGCGATGCCAGCTATTTTAATGACTTCTCGTCAAAATACGGTTCCAGTACCGACGGTTACGCCACGCAAAAATTTAGCGTCGGCTACGCGGTGGAAAACTTTGACGCGACCGTCTCTACCAAACAGTTCCAGGTCTTTAACCGCCAGAACAGCAACTCCTATTCGGCAGAGCCGCAACTGGATGTGAACTGGTACCACAATGATTTGGGGCCGTTTGACGCGCACATTTATGGCCAGGCAGTTAACTTCGTCAGCACAAGCTCTAACAACCCGGAAGCGACGCGTGTCCACCTGGAACCGACGCTGAGCCTGCCGGTGTCCAATGAGTGGAGCAGCCTGAATACCGAGGTTAAATTGCTGGCGACACACTACCAGCAGAGCAATCTTGATAACTATCGTTCCTACGCGCAGCAGCAGTACAACAATAGTGCGAGCAGCTCAAATCTCACCACGCTGGAGTCAGCAAACCGACTCAAAGACTCCGTTAACCGTGTAATGCCGCAGTTCAAAATGGACGGCAAACTGGTGTTCGAACGGGATATGAACTGGGCGGAGGGTTACACTCAGACGCTGGAGCCGCGCGCGCAGTACCTGTACGTGCCGTATCGCGACCAGAGTCATATCAACAACTACGACTCCACCCTGCTGCAATCAGACTATAGCGGTCTGTTCCGCGACCGCACCTACGGGGGTCTCGACCGTATTGCCTCCGCGAACCAGGTCACTACCGGCGTCACAACCCGTATTTATGATGATGCGGCAGTTGAACGTTTTAACGTTTCTGTTGGTCAAATCTACTATTTCACCGAGTCACGTACCGGTGATGACAACATTAACTGGGAGAAAGACAACAAAACGGGCCCGCTGGTATGGGCTGGAGATACCTACTGGCGTATCTCCGATCGCTGGGGTCTGCGCGGCGGGGTTCAGTACGACACGCGTCTGAACAGCATTGCGAACAGCAGTTCATCGCTCGAATACCGCCGTGATGAAGACCGTATGGTGCAACTGAGTTATCGTTACGCCAGTCCGGAATATATCCAGGCAACGCTGCCAAGCTATGCCAGCGTTGCGCAATATAAAGACGGTATTTCGCAAGTGGGTGCAGTGGCGAGTTGGCCGATCGTTGATCGCTGGTCTGTTGTCGGTGCTTACTACTTCGATACCAATACTCACAAACCTGCCGACCAGATGTTAGGTTTGCAGTACAACTCCTGCTGTTATGCAATTCGCGTGGGCTATGAGCGCAAAATTAACGGCTGGCAAAATGACCAAAGCAAGTATGACAACGCCATCGGTTTCAACATTGAACTGCGCGGTCTGAGTTCCAACTACGGTTTGGGCACGCAACAAATGCTGCGTTCGAACATTCTGCCGTACCGTAGTTCAATGTGATCTGTTTGATTTGCAACGTAATCCGCATTGCGGTTAATTGAAATGGAAAAGGTATGAAGAACTGGAAAACGCTGCTCCTCGGTATCGCTATGGTTGCGAATACCAGTTTTGCAGCGCCTCAGGTTGTCGATAAAGTCGCCGCCGTCGTGAACAACGGCGTCGTGCTTGAAAGTGACGTTGATAGTTTGATGCAATCCGTGAAGGCAAACGCAGGCCAGGCGGGCCAGCAGTTGCCGGATGACGCCACGCTGCGCCATCAGATCCTTGAACGTCTGATCATGGATCAAATCATCCTGCAAATGGGCACCAAAATGGGCGTCAAAGTGACCGACGAACAGCTTGATGCCGCCATCGCGGATATTGCTAAACAAAACAATATGACGATGGACCAAATGCGTAGCCGCCTGGCTTACGACGGGGTGAATTTCAGCACTTACCGTAACCAGATCCGCAAAGAAATGATCATTTCTGAAGTCCGCAACAGCGAAGTACGCCGTCGCGTGACCGTGCTGCCGCAGGAAGTCGAAACGCTGGCTAAGCAGGTTGGGAACCAGAACGATGCCAGCACCGAGCTGAATCTGAGCCACATTCTGATCCCATTGCCGGAAAACCCGACCTCCGATCAGGTTAACGAAGCGGAAAGCCAGGCGCGTTCAATCGTTGAACAGGCCCGTAACGGCAACGACTTCGGTAAACTGGCCATCACCTATTCTGCCGACCAGCAAGCGCTGAAAGGCGGTCAAATGGGTTGGGGTCGAATTCAGGAACTGCCGAGCATTTTTGCTCAGGCACTCAGCACCGCGAAAAAAGGCGACGTCATTGGGCCAATCCGTTCTGGTGTAGGTTTCCATATTCTGAAAGTGAACGATCTGCGCGGCCAGAGTCAGAGCATTTCCGTCACCGAAGTACATGCGCGGCATATCCTGCTGAAGCCGTCGCCGATCATGAGCGACGATCAGGCGCGGGTAAAACTGGAACAGATCGCAGCCGACATCAAGAGTGGCAAAACCACTTTTGCTAACGCAGCGAAAGAGTTCTCACAGGATCCAGGCTCTGCCAACCAGGGCGGCGATCTGGGCTGGGCGGCGGCGGATATTTACGATCCGGCTTTCCGCGATGCACTGATGAAACTGAAACGCGGTCAGATGAGCGGCCCGGTACACTCCTCCTTCGGCTGGCATCTGATCGAGATGCTGGATAGCCGCAACGTCGATAAGACCGATGCTGCCCAGAAAGACAGAGCTTACCGCATGCTGATGAACCGTAAGTTCTCTGAAGAAGCGGCAACCTGGATGCAGGAACAGCGCGCCAGCGCTTACGTCAAAATTCTGAGCAACTAAATGAAGACAGCGCGTGTCATTATCACTCCCGGCGAACCTGCCGGGATTGGCCCGGATTTAGTGGTGCAACTCGCCCAGCGCGACTGGCCGGTTGAACTGGTTATCTGTGCAGATGCGACGCTATTAACAGACCGGGCTGCGCTGCTCGGTCTGCCACTGGCGCTGCGGGAGTACGTTCCCGGCACGCCAGCAGTGGCACAACAGGCCGGTACACTGACACTGTTACCTGTTCCTCTGCGCACCCCGGCAACGCCGGGCATGCTGAATACGCTCAATGGTCCTTACGTTGTTGATACGCTTGCCCGTGCTTGCGACGGCTGCCTGAACGGCGAGTTTGCAGCGCTAATTACAGGACCGGTGCATAAAGGCGTTATCAACGATGCGGGTACCCCCTTTACCGGGCATACCGAGTTCTTTGAAGAGCGTTCGCAGGCGACCAAAGTCGTGATGATGCTGGCTACTGAAGCGCTGCGCGTGGCGCTGGCCACCACGCATTTGCCGCTCAAAGCCGTAGCCGATGCCATTACACCGGCGCTGCTGCACGAAGTGATCGGCATTCTGCACGCGGATTTGCAGCAGAAGTTTGGCATTCCGCAGCCGCACATTCTGGTTTGTGGTCTTAACCCGCACGCGGGTGAAGGCGGCCATATGGGGACGGAAGAGATCGACACGATCATTCCGGTGCTGGATGCGTTGCGCGCGCAAGGGATGCATTTGAGCGGTCCACTGCCTGCCGACACGCTGTTTCAGCCCAAATACCTTGATAATGCCGACGCCGTGCTGGCGATGTACCACGATCAGGGTCTGCCCGTGCTAAAATACCAGGGATTTGGCCGTGGCGTGAATATCACCCTCGGTTTACCTTTTATTCGTACATCTGTCGATCACGGTACCGCGCTTGAACTGGCGGGCCAGGGCACGGCAGATGTCGGCAGTTTTATTACGGCGCTTAATCTCGCCATCAAAATGATTGTTAATACTCAATGAATAATCGCGTCCATCAGGGCCACTTAGCCCGCAAACGCTTCGGGCAAAACTTTCTCCACGACCAGTTCGTGATCGACAGCATCGTTTCGGCGATCAATCCGCAAAAAGACCAGGCCATGGTAGAAATCGGCCCCGGGCTTGGCGCGCTGACCGAGCCGGTTGGCGAACGTCTGGATAAAATGACGGTCATCGAGCTTGACCGCGATCTGGCCGCACGCCTGCAAACGCATCCTTTCCTCGCACCGAAACTGACTATCTATCAGCAAGATGCGATGACGATGAATTTCGGCGAACTTTCTCAGACGTTAGGCCAGCCGCTGCGTGTCTTCGGCAACCTGCCGTATAACATCTCGACGCCGCTGATGTTCCATCTGTTTAGCTATACTGATGCCATTGCTGACATGCATTTTATGTTGCAGAAAGAGGTGGTGAATCGCCTGGTTGCAGGGCCAAACAGTAAGGCGTATGGTCGCTTGAGCGTCATGGCACAATATTACTGTCAGGTCATACCGGTACTGGAAGTGCCGCCAACTGCATTTGCGCCGCCGCCAAAAGTGGATTCTGCGGTTGTTCGCCTGGTGCCGCATGCGACCTCACCGTACCCGGTGAAGGATATTCGTGTACTGAGCCGCATCACGACGGAAGCGTTTAACCAACGTCGCAAGACCATCCGCAACAGCCTCGGCAATGTCTTTACCGTTGAGGTGCTGACGTCGCTGGGTATTGATCCGGCGATGCGTGCAGAAAATATCTCTGTTGCACAATATTGCCAGTTAGCTAACTACCTGACTGACAATGCGCCGCCAAAGGAGTGCTAAGTTATGATCAATTCGCCCCGAGTTTGTATCCAGGTGCAAAGCGTCTACATTGAGTCTCAGTCCGCTCCCGACGATGAACGTTATGTTTTTGCTTACACCATTACTATTCGGAACCTGGGGCGAACCCCTGTCCAGTTGCTCAAACGCTACTGGCTGATCACTAATGGCAATGGCCGCGAAACAGAAGTTCAGGGCGAAGGTGTGGTAGGCGTCCAGCCACACATCGAGCCCGGCGGCGAATATCAATATACCAGCGGTGCGGTTATCGAAACGCCGCTGGGCACCATGCAAGGCCACTACGAGATGATCGATGCGCAGGGTGAACCTTTCCGCATCGCCATCCCGGTCTTCCGACTCGCCGTTCCAACACTGATCCATTAATACAATGTCTACATATCTTATTGGCGACGTTCATGGTTGCTATGATGAACTGATCGCATTGTTAAAGCAGGTCGATTTCACGCCCGGCAAAGACACGTTATGGCTGACAGGCGATCTGGTCGCTCGTGGGCCGGGTTCGCTGGAAGTGCTGCGTTTCGTCAAATCTCTTGGCGATAGCGTACGTCTCGTTCTGGGGAACCATGACCTTCATCTGCTGGCGGTTTTTGCCGGCATCAGCCGGAATAAGCCAAAAGATCGGCTGACTCCGCTGCTGGAAGCGCCAGATGCCGACGAGCTGATTAACTGGCTGCGTCGCCAGCCGTTATTGCAAATCGACGGCGAGAAAAAACTGGTAATGGCGCATGCCGGCATCACGCCGCAATGGGATCTGGATACCGCCCGACACTGTGCGCACGACATCGAAGCCGTGCTGTCGAGCGACTCTTACCCGCTGTTTCTTGACGCCATGTACGGCGATCTGCCGAATCACTGGAGCCCGGAGCTGAGCGGCCTTGCGCGTCTGCGTTTTATCACCAATGCATTGACGCGTATGCGCTATTGCTTCCCGAACGGGCAGCTCGACATGTACTGCAAAGATATTCCTGCGCATGCCCCTGCGCCGCTTAAACCCTGGTTCTCCATTCCTGGGCCAGTATCACAAGAGTACAGCATTGTCTTTGGTCACTGGGCATCGCTGGAAGGTGAAGGGACACCAGAAGGGATTTACGGGCTGGATACCGGTTGCTGCTGGGGTGGAGTTTTAACGTGCCTGCGTTGGGAAGACAAAGCGTACTTTGTCCAGCCGTCGAATCGCCAGATGGATTTGGGCGACGATGAGGCCATCGCCTCCTGAAAAAGATTCCCCGGTTTAGGCCGGGGAAGTCTCTTATCTGCGATCGAGGATCTCGAAGCAGTAACTGTGTGAATTCTGTGCGTCTGCGTCGTTAAACTCACTGAACACAGACTCCCACTCATCCGGATCGTAATCAGGGAAATGGGTGTCACCTTCCACTTCCGCATCAATGTGCGTCAGATACAGGCGTTGCGCTTTCGGCAGGAACTGCTCGTAAACGCGGCCACCGCCGATCACCATAATCTCTTCCACGTCGCCACACTCGGCAATCGCTTCATCAACAGATTTTACCCATACCACGCGATCGTCCGTACCGGGCTTGCTGCTGATGACAATGTTTTTTCGGCCCGGCAACGGGCGACCAATGGACTCCCAGGTCAGGCGGCCCATTACGACAGGCTTGTTTAAGGTGTTGCGCTTAAACCAGGCGAGATCGGCAGGTAAATTCCACGGCATTGCGTTTTCCATGCCAATGACGCGATCCACCGCTAACGCCGCAATCAAACTGATCATTCATTCATTCCTGGATGCAAAAAAATTGTCGCCACTATACGGAAAGCGCAATCTTTCGTCGACGGTGTACAAGGTAAAGAATGAGAAAATTTTCTATTCTGCTGGCGGCTCCACAGCACAACACTGTACCGCCAGCATGCCTCTCTTTGTGAATCAGTCCGTTAGCCGCGACGAGCTCAGTTCTGCGGTTTCACAGCGGGCTCATCGGCAACATTGCCTGTATGTCGCCCCTCTTCCGTACCCTGCCAGCCATGCTGCTGGATCAGCGAAAGATGCGCGCGATCCTCCGAAATAATTTCCGTCAGCATCGCACTGGTGCGTTTAAATACTGCCGCCCGGGCGAGTGCATCGTTCTCTACTTGCGCCATCTCATCCACCATTTGTGTATTGAAACGGCGGAAATGATCGGCTCTTTCTCGGGCTTCATACGACCCCAGCCCCAATCCCTCCAGCGCGATTCGGCCCACTTTTAATGCTGCTTCGAACGTTTCACGCTCAGGTTTCTCTACCCCCGCCAGGCGCAAACGTATGTAGTGATCCACATCGCGGGCGCGGGCGATAATCTGCAAATGTGGGAAATGCTCTCTCGCCAGTTCTGTCAGCAGCAGGCTCCCTTGCGGATCATCAATCGCATTAATCAACACTTCCGCACGCGCGGCCCCCGCAGATTCCAGCAGATCCACCCGCGTTGCATCGCCATAAAATACCTTCATGCCAAACTTACGCAGCGTTTCAATATGATCCGGATCGTGATCCAGCACCACCATCTTCACACCGCTGGAAAGTAATAAACGTCCGGCGATCTGCCCAAAGCGGCCAAAACCGGCGATGATCACCCGCGCCTCTTCTTCATCAATCTCGTCGGCTTCGCGTTCTTGCTGCGAGCCTGTTTTTTCCAGCCGGGTGAGCAGTACCAGCAGCACGGGGGTCGCCGCCATTGATAATGCGACCGTCAGGGTTAAGGCTTTCGACCACTCGCTATCCAGCACCTGTGCCGTTTGCGCCGCGCCAAACACCACAAACGCAAATTCACTCCCCTGCCCCAGCAGTGCAGCAAACCAGAGCCGCTGTTTACCCGGTACGCTTAGCGGGCGGGCAATCAGCCACAATACCGCGCTTTTGATTGCCAGGAACCCGACCAACAGCAGCAGAATACGCAGCGGGTGAGTGACTAATGTGCCAAAATCGATCGACATCCCCACACCGATAAAGAACAGTCCGAGCAGCAGACCTTTGAACGGTTCAATATCGCTCTCCAGCGCATGGCGATATTCAGAACTGGCGAGCAGGACCCCGGCCAGAAATGCGCCCATCGCCATCGACAGCCCGGCTTCTTCAAGTAATAAACCAAAACCAAAGACCAGGAACAGCGCTACCGCGCAAAAGACTTCACGCAGGCCGGAGCGGGCGACAAAACGCAGTGCCGGGCGTGCAACATACCGCCCGATTAACACCACCAGCGCCAGCGCACCTGCCACTTTTAATGCCGAAAGCGTAAACGCGCCCAGTGTGGTCGACGCCCCGCTTGCCGCCAGTAGCGGGATCATCGCCACCAACGGAATGGCGGCGATATCCTGAAACAGTAGCACGGAAAAGGCGCTACGCCCCATTTGCGACACGGTCAGGTTGCGCTCATTCATCGCCTGCATGGCAATCGCGGTTGAAGAGAGTGCCAGCGTCAGACCAATTAGCAACGCCACGGGCCAGGGCAGCCCAAGCAATGCGCAGAAGAGACCAAGCAGGATCCCGCAGCTGGCCATTTGTAGCGCTCCGCCGCCAAATACCGATGCGCGTAGCTTCCATAACCGCTGCGGATCCAGCTCCAGACCAATCACAAACAGCATCAACACCACGCCGATTTCGGCAAAATGAAGGATCGATTCGGCGTCTGTCACCAGACGTAACCCCCACGGGCCAATCACCCCGCCCGCGATCAAATAACCGAGCACAGACCCCAGCCCCAGCCGTACCGCAATGGGTACAATGAGTGCCGCCGAGCCCAGATAGATCAGGGCCTGAATCAGAGAGTGACTATCCACGCTGCGCCTCCTGCCATTCCAGCAAGCGATGTTTGTAATGCCGCGCCTGTGACTGCAACGTTTCATCGTCACAAACAAAGGTGTAATGCACCGCACAAGGCGGTAACCAGTTCAACCCACAATATAGCGCCGTCGCTTGCAGAGGCTGGCATAAGACATCGAACCCTGGATGCGAACCAATATTGAAGTGGTTCTCGCCGCCGCCGGTGGTCACTGCCCACATCACACTTTTTCCGCGCAGCGCTGTGCCACCGTGACCGTAAGCCCAGCCGTGCGCCAGCACTTTATCAATCCATAATTTCAGCAGCGGCGTTACACCGTACCATTGCATAGGGTGCTGCCAGACAATAAGGTCAGCGCGGGAAACAGCTTCCTGTTCTGCGGCAACGTCGATATTAAAATCAGGGTAGAGTTCGTAGAGGGAGCGGACTTCCACATTTTCCAGCGTCCCTGCCAGTTCAATCATCCGTTTATTCGCATGCGAATGCTGCGGATAAGGATGTGCATAAATAATCAGAATCATTGATTAGCCTGTTTTCACTCAACTATTTTCCTTCAGAGTGTAGACAGTTAATCGTCCGGCTAACAGCGCCAATCTGTGTGGGAATACGGGGGCGTAAGCAGAAGGGGTGCGGCAGCCGGGGCTGCCGCCTGAGCGCTGTCGGAATTAGTTATCCAACTCACTCATGTTTTTCACCTGGTCGCGGTTAATCTGCTCGGTTTTGCCGGTTTCCGCATTTTTGTAGGATACCAGCCCAGTATCGTCATCAACCTGCGGCTTACCGTCGGTCACAATCGTGCGGCCATCGGTGGTGCGAACTGCCTGATTAGAAGAACACCCGGCAACAGTAAACAGCGCTGCAGCAGTAAAAAGTGAAGTGATCAGAAGTTTAGTTTGCATGGTTATCTCCCTGCTTTTCAGTGGTTATCATTCATCTGCTTATCTATTTTAGGTTAACTCACTGAGCCAGGTGGAAAATGCAGAACACTCTGAAGGGAAGCAGCAGGGAAACAAAAAGACACAGGCCTGATAAGCGAAGCGCCATCAGGCCTGTGGTCACACCGTGCAGGTCAATCAACCCGCCCAAAAAACGGGCCGGATATGACTTATTTACCGATTAACGCGTGCATCTCCTGCACCGAAATTACCTTTTCAGTGGCATCAGCATTTAACGCCATGGTGGTGGCGAAACCGCCATTCAACGTAGTGTCATAATGCACTTTGTATTGCAGTGCGCTGCGGCGAATCAGTTTGGAGTCTTCAATTGCCTGACGTCCTGCCGTGGTGTTAATGATGTAGGTGTACTCGCCATTCTTGATACGATCCTGAATGTGCGGGCGGCCCTCATGCACTTTGTTCACCAGGCGCGGGTTAATACCCGCTTCCCCCAGCACAATCGCCGTACCGTGAGTGGCATCCAACTCGAAGCCCTGTTTCAGCAGTTTTGCCGCCAAATCTACCACGCGTTCTTTATCACCTTCACGCACGGAGAGCAGCGCGCGCCCCTGCTTCTTCATGTTGGAGTTGCTGCCCAGTTGCGCTTTCGCGAACGCTTCCGCGAAGGTGCGTCCTACGCCCATGACCTCTCCGGTCGAACGCATTTCTGGCCCTAACAGCGGGTCAACGCCCGGGAATTTGTTAAACGGCAACACCACTTCTTTCACCGAATAATACGGCGGGATGATTTCTTTAGTATGGCCCTGCTGCATCAGCGTTTTACCGGTCATCACGCGCGCGGCAACTTTTGCCAGCGGCAGACCAGTCGCTTTGGAGACAAACGGTACCGTACGCGCAGCACGCGGGTTCACTTCAATCAGATAGACTTCGTTATCTTTGACGGCAAACTGCACGTTCATCAGACCGCGCACTTGCAGTTCGAACGCCAGCTTCTGCACCTGCTGGCGCATAACATCCTGAATTTCCTGGCTCAGCGTATACGCTGGCAGAGAGCATGCGGAGTCGCCGGAGTGAACGCCAGCCTGTTCGATATGCTCCATGATGCCGCCAATCAGCACGTTTTCGCCGTCGCATACTGCGTCAACGTCCACTTCCACCGCGTCATCAAGGAATTTATCCAGCAGCACCGGCGCGTCGTTAGATACGCTAACTGCGGTCATAAAGTAGCGGCGCAGGTCAACTTCGTCATAGACGATTTCCATGGCGCGCCCGCCCAGTACGTAAGAAGGACGCACCACCAGCGGATAAGTGATCTCTTTGGCTTTCTCAACCGCCTGCTCCAGCGCAGTTACCGTGGCGTTGGCAGGCTGTTTCAACTTCAGGCGCTCAACCGCATGCTGGAAACGCTCGCGGTCTTCCGCGCGGTCAATGGCGTCCGGGCTGGTACCAATAACAGGTACACCCGCCGCTTCCAGCGCACGAGCCAGTTTCAGTGGCGTCTGGCCGCCGTACTGCACGATGACGCCTTTTGGCTTCTCAATACGCACGATTTCCAGCACATCTTCAAAGGTAACCGGTTCGAAGTAGAGACGGTCTGAGGTGTCGTAATCGGTCGATACGGTTTCCGGGTTACAGTTCACCATAATGGTTTCGTAACCATCTTCACGCAGTGCCAGCGAGGCATGTACGCAGCAGTAATCGAACTCGATACCCTGGCCGATACGGTTTGGTCCCCCGCCCAACACCATGATTTTTTCACGGTCCTGATTCGGGTTGGCTTCGCACTCTTCTTCATAGGTGGAGTACATGTAGGCCGTGTCGGTGGAGAATTCCGCCGCGCAGGTATCCACGCGCTTGTAAACCGGGTGCAGGTTGTACTGATCGCGCAGCTTGCGGATTTCCGCTTCGCGTACACCAGCCAGTTTTGCCAGGCGCGCATCGGCAAAGCCTTTGCGTTTCAGCTGACGCAGGAATTCTGCATCCAGACCGTTGATACCCACTTCCGCAACCTGCTCTTCCAGGCGCACCAGTTCTTCGATTTGCACCAGGAACCAGCGGTCAATATTGGTAAGATTAAATACGCCATCCACAGAGAGGCCCGCACGGAAAGCATCCGCGATGTACCAGATACGCTCTGCGCCAGCATCTTTCAGTTCGCGGCGGATTTTGGTCAGCGCTTCCGGGTCATCCAGGCTGACTTTTGGATCAAAACCGGTCGCACCCACTTCCAGGCCGCGCAGCGCTTTCTGCATCGACTCTTGCTGCGTGCGGCCAATCGCCATCACTTCGCCCACCGATTTCATCTGAGTGGTCAGGCGGTCATTGGCACCAACGAATTTTTCGAAGTTAAAGCGAGGGATTTTGGTAACAACATAGTCGATAGAAGGCTCGAACGATGCCGGGGTGCGTCCGCCGGTAATGTCGTTCATCAGCTCATCCAGCGTGTAGCCCACCGCCAGTTTCGCCGCGACTTTGGCAATCGGGAAGCCGGTCGCTTTTGACGCCAGCGCCGAGGAGCGCGACACACGCGGGTTCATCTCAATAACGATCAGACGACCATTTTTCGGGTTCACCGCAAACTGTACGTTCGAGCCGCCGGTTTCCACCCCGATTTCACGCAGTACCGCCATCGAGGCGTTACGCATGATTTGGTACTCTTTATCGGTCAGGGTTTGCGCTGGCGCAACGGTGATGGAGTCGCCGGTATGGATACCCATGGCATCGAAGTTTTCAATCGAGCAGACGATGATGCAGTTGTCGTTTTTATCACGCACCACTTCCATCTCGTACTCTTTCCAGCCAATCAGCGACTCGTCAATCAGCAGCTCATTGGTCGGGGAAAGATCCAGCCCGCGGGCGCAAATTTCTTCAAACTCTTCTCGGTTGTAAGCGATACCGCCGCCAGTGCCACCCATCGTAAAGGAAGGACGGATAATACACGGATAGCCGACATCTGCCGCCACGGCCAGTGCTTCGTCCATCGTATGTGCAATGCCGGAGCGGGCTGTGTCGAGGCCGATTTTTTTCATCGCAATATCGAAACGACGGCGATCTTCAGCTTTATCAATCGCATCGGCGGTAGCACCAATCATCGTCACACCGAACTCTTCCAGTACACCCTGGCGTTCCAGTTCCAGCGCACAGTTCAGCGCCGTCTGGCCGCCCATGGTAGGCAGTACCGCATCCGGGCGCTCTTTCTCAATAATTTTGCGCACCACTTCCCAGTGAATCGGCTCGATGTAAGTCGCATCGGCCATTTCCGGGTCAGTCATAATGGTTGCCGGGTTGGAGTTCACCAGAATAACGCGGTATCCCTCTTCGCGCAGGGCTTTACAGGCCTGCGCGCCTGAGTAGTCGAATTCACATGCCTGGCCGATAACAATCGGGCCAGCGCCAAGGATCAGGATGCTTTTTATATCAGTACGTTTTGGCATGGCTCTTTTTCTCCTGATTATTTGGCGGTGTTGCGGTATTGCTCAATTAACTCAATGAAATGGTCGAACAGTGGCGCGGCATCGTGCGGGCCAGGGCTGGCTTCCGGGTGCCCCTGGAAGCTGAAGGCCGGTTTGTCAGTACGATGGATGCCCTGTAACGTGCCATCAAACAGCGATTTATGCGTAACGCGCAAATTGGCCGGCATGCTCGCCTCATCTACCGCAAAACCGTGGTTCTGCGCGGTGATCATCACGGTGTTGTTATCAATGTCTTTCACCGGGTGGTTACCACCGTGGTGACCAAACTTCATCTTCACGGTTTTTGCACCGCTTGCCAGCGCCAGCAGTTGATGGCCAAGGCAGATGCCGAACACTGGGATGTCGGTGTCGAGGAACGTTTTAATCGCCTCAATCGCATAGTCGCACGGCGCCGGGTCACCCGGACCGTTAGACAGGAACACACCGTCCGGATTGAGTTTCAGTACTTCTGCTGCAGAGGTTTTTGCCGGGACGACCGTCAGGCGACAGCCTCTGTCTACCAGCATGCGCAGGATATTGCGTTTTGCGCCGTAATCGTACGCCACCACATGGTAGGGCAGTTCGTCGTCTTTCTTCGCTGGCGGCAGGTCGTCTGCGAGTGTCCAGCTGCCCTGTGTCCAGCTGTAGGTTTCCGCCGTAGTGACCTCTTTTGCCAGGTCCATACCGTTCAGGCCCGGGAAAGCTTTCGCTTTTTCCAGCGCGACGGCAGCGTCCACATTTTCCCCGGCGATGATGCAGCCGTTTTGCGCGCCTTTCTCACGCAGTAAACGGGTCAACTTACGGGTATCGATATCGGCAATCGCCACAATGTTATGGCGCTTCAGATAAGAAGAGAGGTCTTCGGTATTGCGGAAGTTGCTGGCAATCAGCGGCAGGTCACGAATGACAAGACCTTGCGCATGGACCTGGGAAGATTCTTCGTCAGCGGAATTGGTGCCGACATTGCCGATATGAGGATAAGTAAGAGTAACGATTTGGCGGGAATAGGAAGGATCAGTGAGGATTTCTTGATAACCGGTCATTGAAGTATTGAAAACGACTTCCCCAACCGCCGTGCCCGTTGCCCCTATGGCCCGACCGTGAAACTGGGTTCCGTCTTCCAGAACCAATAGCGCTGACTTAATCAAAACACCCTCCAGAGAATATTCACTCACTTTATTTGCATATTAATTCAAATGCAGATGATGAATCAATGCAAATTTGCTGGCCGTGGATTTTTGGCAAACGGCGGCATTCTGGAGAGAAGCCGGTTAAAAGTCAACTTTTGTCACCGTTTTTTCTTCCTGTTTTACGCCACTGCCCTTATTTACTGGGTTTAACAGATAAAAAGATCAAACAAAGGCCGCAGGAAAACGCTTGCGCGTATAGAAAATTGCATAGCGCTTACCATCAACGGGAAAAAGTAGACCATATGGTCAAAATTTACATTCCGGAAACAAAAAACAGAGAGAAGAGTGATAATTTTAGGGGGTATTCAAATAATTTATACTGAAAAAGATAAAATAAAAGGGCAATAAAATATTGCCCCTTGCAATCAATTGGTTACGACTGCAACAACCACATCACGATGGGTAATAAACTTACAGATTGTTGAGATCAAGCACATCCCGCATATCGAAAAGGCCATTATTTTTTCCTTTAAGCCATGAAGCGGAACGAACCGCGCCATTGGCAAAAGTCATGCGACTTGATGCTTTATGCGTTATCTCGACACGTTCGCCAATATCGGCGAACATCGCCGTGTGTTCGCCGACGATATCCCCTGCACGCACGGTCGCAAAACCAATTGTGCCCGCCACGCGTTCGCCTGTATGCCCTTCACGAGAATAAACAGCGCACTCTTTTAAATCTTTATTCAGTGCATGAGCAATCGCTTCGCCCATTGCCAGCGCCGTACCCGACGGTGCATCGACTTTGTAACGATGGTGCGCTTCCACGATTTCGATATCGGTATAGTCGCCCATCACTTTTGCTGCTTTCTCAAGCAGCTTCAGCATCACGTTCACACCCACGCTAAAGTTTGCAGCAAAGACAATCGCGATATCGTGCGCCGCATCGGCTATGGCCTGCTTGCCTGCATCATCAAAACCCGTGGTGCCAATAACCATGCTTTTCGCGTGCTGTCGGCAAAATGCCAGGTGATTCAGCGTACCCTCCGGACGGGTGAAGTCGATAAAGACATCAAAATTATCTTTCACCGCCTCAAGGCTGCTCTGAAGGGTGACCCCCGTTTTCGCCACGCCAGCCAGTTCACCGGCGTCGCTGCCCAGCAGGGATGAACCTTCACGTTCCAGTGCCGCGCCAAGCTCGACGCCGTCCATTGCCAGTGCCGCCTGAATCAGCTGACGGCCCATACGCCCGCCAGCCCCCGCGATGGCTACGCGGATTGGTGCATCATGCATAGTTGTGCTCTTTTGTTAAAAAATTGCGTAAGAATCGTTTCCAGATTAACCAGCCCGCGTCGGGGCCACCAGCCGAAAACACCGATAATTAGAATTTAATGATATACAGCTGAAAATATCAGTAAAAGGCATGATACGTCGACGCGTATGCAGGTGCTGGCTTATTCCACCGCGTAGCTCACAATCAGCTGACCTTTTTTGATTTTGATCTGGCTGATCGTAACCTGCCCCAGCGCCGCCAGCGAGTGCAGATGCGTTCCCCCGCAACCGTAAGCGGGAAGCTCACCAAAACGCACTTTACGACGCCCTTCTTTAAACACAATATGGCGAACAAGATCTGCAGATTGCCAGTCTGCGATCGGCACCAGCAAAGCGCTGGCTTCGGGCACTGTTGCCTCATCGCCGCCCTTAAAAGTTATCCGCCCTTCGCCGGGCCAGTGGTGTGCCTTCACCGGCTGCCAGCCGAGCAATTCACCGGCATAACCTATGAGATGCCCGGCAGTGTGCAGACGCGAATGTAGCATCCGCGAAGCTGCATCAACATTCAGTTCAACCGGGTCGTCTGTCGCAGGCAATACGGATGACAAAATATGCCATACCTCGTCACCGTGCTGTAATACCGCCTCGACCGCGATCCCGGCAATCGTGCCGTTGTCGGCTGGCTGGCCTCCCCCCTGAGGGTGAAAAACCGTTTTGTTGAGCACCACAGCATAGCGTCCATCATCCTGCGCTTCACAACGTAAAACCTGCGCAGTACAGGTTAGCGTATCACTGGTGTAATAAAGGCGTTCTGTCATGGCTATTCTCCTGGAAAGAGGAAGAGTATATTCAATCTGCCGACAGCAATAATCACGTCATCATTCAATGCACTTTTGCCTGGTACGCACAAATGAACTTTACTCTTCTTCCCGACCTGGCGACGTTCGTATTGATTGTCGATCAGGGGAGTTTTTCCGCAGCCGCCCGCGCGTCGGGAGCGACACCCTCCGCCCTCAGCCGCAGCGTAACGCGCCTCGAACGTGAAATGGGCAGTAAGTTACTGCACCGCACCACGCGCAAACTGGCGCTCAGCAGAACGGGGAAAATGGTGTATGAGCATGCGCAGGCAATGCTGGACGCCGCCCGGCAAGCCGTCGATTCTGGAAGCAGTGTACAAAAAGAAGCGCAGGGCAAATTGACCATTAGCGTACCCAAGGCCGTGGGCCGCTTCGTTATTCACCCGCTTATGCCGGCGTTTCTTCAGCGCTACCCGCAAGTAGACCTCTGCTTACGGCTGGAAGATCGCTATATGGATCTGATTGATGACGGGGTAGATCTCGCGCTACGCATTACCAACTCCCCGTCCCCTGGCCTCTATGGCAGGGCACTCATGCCTGTCACACACATTATCTGCGCCACGCCTGATTATCTGCGGCAACACGGTACACCAGAACATCCACAGGCGTTGCGTGAACATAGCTGCATCAGTCTGGGTGAATCACCCGCCGATTCACGCTGGAAATTCAGACGGGGCGATAAAAGCGAAACGATCCAGACGCACGGACGCTACGCCGCCAATCATACCGGCGTCCGTCTGGATGCAGTTAAGCGGCATCTTGGCATTGGCAGTTTGCCGCTGTTTACCGCCCGCGAGTCCCTTGCCAGCGGCGAAATCGTTCGGTTATTGCCAGAGTGGGAGTTTATTAGCAGCTATAGCGGTGAGTTGTGGCTGTTATGGGCTCGCCATAATCCTATGCCCGCCAGAATGCGGGCGATGATCGATTATTTGGGTGAGCAAATGGTACCTTAAGGCGCGAGAGCCAGTACTTCTGCGGCCCAATGACGAAACCCCTCGACGTCAATTTCCAGCGCCACCTGCGCATTCGGCGGCTGCCTGAGCTTGCCATCGATGTCTACCACTGTGGTGCCGGACGTGTATTGCCCCTGCGTTTCCACTGCCACAAAGCAGGGCTTCAGCGTAAACAAATCCGGACGCGCCAGCCAGGCGATGGCGCACAAATCATGCATACGCAGCCAGGTCGTCATGCTACCGCTGCGGTAGTGGCTGAACAGCGCGTGCAGCATGGCACCTGTACGATTTAGCCCGGGTAGCGTTGCCAGAAACTCGGCGGTAAGCGTGGCTTTGTTAGTCACATCCAGCCCGCACATCACAATCTCCAGCCCGCTGTTAAATACGCGAGCAGCCGCTTCCGGATCGACGGCAATGTTAAATTCAGCGTTCGGCGTGACATTCCCCCGCCCGGCAGAGCCGCCCATCATCACCAGCCGCCGAATGTTAAACAGGCACTCCGGGTAGTGCGACAGCAACAGAGCCACATTGGTTAGCGGACCGATGGTCACCAGCGTCATCGGCTCGGATGAGGCCAGAAGGGTATCGCGGATAGCCTGGAATGCCGGTTTCGCCAGCGGTTGACGTGCGTGTTCAATGAAGTCATACCCCTCCATTCCAGATTCGCCATGCACATCAGCAGCGTTATGTAACGGGCGCAGCAGAGGTGTTGCCGCACCCTGCGCCAGCGGGATATCCGCGCTCCAGAAATTTAGCAATTGCAGTGCGTTGCGGGTCGTTTTCTCCAGCGAGACATTACCCGCGACGGTGGTAATAAGCCTGAGATCGCACTGAGGCGCAAACAGCGCAGCGGCAATGGCGACAGCATCGTCAATGCCAGGATCGGTATCGAGAATTATTGGCTCACGCATCACGCCTCCTCATAAACCCCAAAAAAAATGCCAGACTGAGTCTGGCATCTTCGCATAAAGCACAGAGAAACGTTATTCGACTTCGCGAACGTCCACGCGCAGCTCTTTTGGCACTTCGAAGACGATATTCTCTTCGCGCCCTTCCAGAGGAATGGCTTCGCCGCCGCCCAGTTCCTGCAAACGGGCGATCACATTCTGCACCAGAATATCCGGTGCCGAAGCTCCGGCGGTTACCCCTACGCAGGCGATCTCTTTCACCCAGCTTTCCTGAATATCGGAAGCATCGTCGATCAGATAGGCTTTTTTGCCCATACGCTGCGCCAGTTCGGCCAGACGGTTAGAGTTGGACGAGTTTTTCGATCCCACGACCAGCACGACTTCGGCCTGTTCAGCCAGCGCACGCACCGCTTCCTGACGATTGGTGGTGGCATAGCAGATATCGTCTTTGCGCGGACCAACAATCTGAGGAAAACGTTCACGCAACGCGTCAATCACGTCGGAGGTATCATCAACGGAGAGGGTCGTCTGCGTCATAAACGACAGCCTGCCCGTATCTTTAATATTCAGCAAACCGACGTCCTGTGGCGATTCGACCAGATACATGCCCCCTTTCGGGTTGCTGTACTGGCCCATGGTGCCTTCCACTTCCGGATGCCCGGCGTGACCAATGAGGATAGCCTCTTCACCGCGCCGGCTGGCGCGAGCAACTTCCATATGGACTTTAGTAACCAGCGGGCATGTGGCGTCAAAAACGGTCAGATCGCGGCTTTTTGCTTCATTACGCACTGCCTGAGAGACACCATGCGCAGAGAAAATCAGGATCGCGCCATCCGGCACTTCACTGATTTGCTCAATAAAGATAGCGCCACGCTCGCGCAGGCTATCGACAACATAACGGTTATGCACCACTTCATGGCGCACATAAATGGGCGCGCCATACAGCGCTAACGCGTTTTCGACAATGCTGATAGCGCGGTCAACCCCGGCGCAAAAACCGCGCGGGTTAGCCAACAGGATCTGCATTTGTTTCCTCCAGTACCGGATCAACTTCCAGTACATCGATATCAAAATGAACGGTTCTGCCTGCCAGCGGGTGGTTAAAATCCACGGTAATGGAATCACCGTTGACTTCACGGATCACGCCTGGCATTTCACTGCCGTCCATTGCGGTAAACAACATAATTGCACCGATTTCTGGTTCTCCAGCATCCATAAACTCACGGCGCGAGAAGTACTGAATCAGGTCCGGGCTGGGCGTGCCGAAAGCGGCATCCGGCTCGAGGGAAAAGACTTTTTTCTCTCCGGCCTTCAGACCCAGCAGATGTTGTTCCAGTCCTTCGGAAAGAGAACCGTCACCGAGGCGAAACAGCGCCGGTTTGCCGTTATTGCGGGTTGACTCGGCAAGCGAGCCATCTTCGAGTTTCAGCGTGAAGTGCACCAGCACTGCGCTATCACTCTGTACGGATTTAGACATGCAGGTTGCTCTTATGTTTTAGCGATGGTACTGCCCGGCTGCGCGTCGATTGCCAGAAGGCGCGACGCGAGTGATGACACAACCGGGCAGACTGTTGGCAGCTTACGCCTGTTTCTTCGCCGCTGTGGACGGTAAAAAACCTTCCAGCACAATCAGCGCCGCACCGATACAGATTGCGGTATCAGCAAGGTTAAAGGTAGCAAAATGCCAGTCGCCCACATAGAAATCGATCATATCGACGACAAAACCATGCCACAAACGATCAAACAGGTTACCCAACGCGCCACCAATGATCAGCGCATAGGCAATATTGTTCAGTTTTTGTGACGCCCTGGCGCGGTACATCAGCACCGTCAACACCACGCAGATACCTAATGCGATACCGGCGAAGAACCAACGCTGCCAGCCACCGCTGTCCGCCAGAAAACTGAATGCTGCGCCATAGTTACGCGCATAGTGCAGATTGAGCGACGGGAACAGTGATACCGTCTCCCCCAGAGCGAAGTTCTGGAGGATCAGGTATTTGCTGCCCAGATCGATAATCAGCACGACTACAACCAGCCACAGCCAGCGTAGTCCCGTTGAACAGATCGGTTTACTCATCAGGCGAACTTACGTTTTTCGCCGTCACCGGCGACATTGCTTACACAGCGTCCGCAGATATCTGCGTGTTCCGCCACCTGACCGATATCGGTAGTGTAATGCCAGCAACGCGGGCACTTCTCTCCGTCGGCTTTGCTTAACGCCACCTTCAGCCCTTTGAGCACATCGCTCTGCCAGGCCTCGGCGGAAGCCGCTGCATAATCCGCAACTTTCGCACCGGAGGTCAACAGGACAAATCGCAATTCATCGCCCAGCGCGGTCAGCTTCGCCGCCAGCTCCGCTTCGGCAAACAACGTGACCGATGCTTCCAGCGAACCACCGACTTTTTTGTCAGCACGCGCCTGTTCAATCACCTTGTTCACTTCGCCACGCACTTTCAACAGCGTGTCCCAGAAGGCATCGTTCATGGCTTCGGTTTCAGCCAGACCGAACAGGCCTTCGTACCATTCGCCGGTGAAGACATACTTCTCGCGATCGCCTGGCAAATAACCCCAGATTTCATCAGCGGTGAAGGACATGATCGGCGCCATCCAGCGCACCAGCGCTTCACAGATATGCCAAAGCGCGGTCTGGCAGCTGCGACGTGCCACGCTGTCTGCTTTGGCGGTGTACTGGCGATCTTTAATGATATCGAGATAAAACGATCCCATTTCGATCGAGCAAAAACGCATCAGACGCTGCACCACTTCGTGGAAATCATAGGATTCATAAGCTTTGATGATATCTTCCTGAGCCGCTTGTGCGCAGCCTACCGCCCAGCGATCCAGAACCACCATCTCTTCCGGTTGCACCTTATCGGTTGCCGGATCGAAACCATTCAGGTTCGCCAGCAAGAAACGTGCGGTGTTACGGATACGACGATAGCTGTCAGCAGCACGCTTCAGGATCTCATCGGATACAGCCATCTCGCCGGTGTAGTCGGTGGAAGCTACCCACAGACGCAGAATGTCCGCGCCCAGTTTGTTCATCACATCCTGCGGCGATACGGTGTTGCCGATGGATTTGGACATCTTGCGGCCCTGACCATCCACGGTAAAGCCGTGCGTCAGTACCTGACGGTAAGGCGCTTTGCCCTTCATCGCTGTTGAGATCATCAGCGAGGACATAAACCAGCCGCGATGCTGATCCGACCCTTCGAGATACATATCTGCTGCATGCCCGGAAAATTCCGGACGCACATCAACCACCGATGCGTGGGTTGACCCAGAGTCAAACCAGACGTCCAGCGTGTCCGGCACTTTCACGTAGTTATCTGCGTCGTCACCCATGATGTCGCGTGGGTCAAGATCCCACCACGCCTGGATGCCATCAATTTCAACACGCTTAGCTACGGCTTCGATCAACTCTTCGGTACGCGGATGCAACTCTTCGGTGTCTTTATGCACGAACAGCGACATCGGCACGCCCCAGGTACGCTGACGAGATATACACCAGTCCGGACGGTTAGCGACCATAGATTCAATCCGCGCCTGACCCCAATCCGGGATCCACTGCACGCCTTTGATCTCTTTCAGCGACTGTGCGCGCAGACCTTTCTGATCCATGCTGACAAACCACTGCGGGGTCGCACGGAAAATGATCGGCGACTTGTGACGCCAGCAGCACGGATAGCTATGCTGCATTTTCTCAACGTGCAGCAGCGCCCCGCTCTCACGCAGCATATTGACGATAATGTCATTGGCTTTGAAAACGTTGACACCATCAAGCGTCGGGTAGGTTCCCGGCAGGTATGCGCCATCCGGGCCAACCGGGTTCGCAATTTCCAGACCGTATTTCAGGCTGATGGTGTAGTCGTCCGGACCATGGCCGCCAGCAGTATGCACCGCCCCTGTACCTGCATCCAGCGTAACGTGATCGCCAAGGATTGCCGGCACGTCAAAGTCGAGGAACGGATGTTTAAAGCGCATCAGTTCAAGTTCTGCACCTTTCACGGTCCCCAGCACGCTGTAGTCAGCCGCGCCAATGCGTTTTGCCACGCTGTCGGCCAGATCCTTCGCCAGAATCAGCGCCTGACCGTCGATCTGCACCAGCGCATAGTCAAACTCAGGCGAGAGGGAGATGGCACGGTTAGCAGGTAACGTCCACGGTGTGGTGGTCCAGATAACCAGTGAAACCGGGCCATTTACTGACGTGACGCCGAATTTGGCTTTTACCGCGTCCTGATCGACCGCGTGAAACGCCACATCAATGGACGGGGACGTTTTGTCGTAGTACTCCACTTCGGCTTCGGCCAGGGCGGAACGGCAATCAACGCACCAGTGCACCGGCTTGGCACCTTTGTGCAGGTGACCGTTACCGATGATTTTGCCCAGCGCGCGAATAATGTTGGCTTCGGTTTTGAAGTCCATGGTCAGGTAAGGATGCGACCAATCACCCAGGACGCCCAGGCGGATAAAGTCGGCACGCTGACCGTCAACCTGTGTGGCCGCATATTCGCGGCATTTGGCACGAAACTCGGCGGCGGTGAATTTCTCACCCGGCTTACCGTATTCCTGCTCCACTTTCAGCTCGATCGGCAGACCGTGACAGTCCCAGCCCGGAACATAAGGCGAGTCATATCCTGCGAGTCCTTTGGACTTCACAATAATGTCTTTCAGAATCTTGTTAACCGAGTGACCAATATGAATGCTGCCATTCGCATATGGAGGGCCATCATGCAGAATGAAGGTTTTTTTGCCTTTTTTCGCCGCACGGATGATGCCGTACAGGTCATCATCAGTCCAACGCGCCAGCATTCCCGGTTCGCGCTTGGCGAGATCGCCACGCATCGGGAACCCTGTTTCCGGCAAATTCAGGGTAGATTTATAGTCACTCATCAGATTCTCGGTTCCGTATTTCGGTTTGATTAATACCACCAGGCCTTAAGAAGCCGGTTTAGATAGCCCAAAAAATTCGCGGGCCGCTACCTCATCTCGGGCGATTTGCGCCTTCAGTTCATCAAGGGAAGCAAATCGCTGCTCGTTGCGTATTTTTTTACGCAGTATGACATCTATATGGCGCCCATAAAGGTCCATTACAACGTCCAGCACATGCACTTCCAGTTGCTGACGCACACCAGCGACCGTCGGGCGAGTACCAATATTGGCCACGCCGGGTAAAACACTATCGCCCAGTCCAGCCACTTCTACCGCATACACCCCTTTAACCGGGGAGACCTGACGACGCAGCGGTAAATTCGCCGTCGGGAAACCTATCGTGCGCCCCAGTTCATCTCCGTGCACAACGCGCCCGGAAATGCTAAAGGGGTGACCGAGTAAATTTTCAGCCAGTGAAAGATCATCGTTAGCCAGCGCCTGACGTACCGCAGTGCTGCTGACGCGTGCGCCACCTTCACAGAACGTTTGCGTACTGATTACATCAAAGCCGTACTTTTCACCGGCCTTCTGTAATAACAAGAAATCCCCCTGGCGACCAGCGCCAAAGCGGAAATCGTCACCCACTGCGAGAAATTTCACACCGAGACGATCAACCAGCAAGTCGCTGACGAAGGTTTGTGCGGTCAATGCTGCAAAACGACGATCGAAGCGTAAGCACAACACGTAATCCACGCCGCATTCAGCCAGCCAGCGCAGTTTCTCCCGGAGACGAGTCAGGCGCGCGGGCGCTTTTTCCCCGGCAAACAACTCCAGCGGTTGTGGCTCGAAAATCATGACCACGACTGGCAACCCGCGAGCACGGCCCTCTTCTCTAAGCCCTTGTAATAACGCCTGATGGCCACGATGCACGCCATCAAAATTACCAATAGTCAGCACACACCCTTGCGGTGCCTGGCTGAGATTATGTATGCCGCGTATCAGCTTCATGTCTGGCTCAAAACAGTGAAAATCGTCGGATTATACCTTGTACAGCGGGCAACGTTAACCGACGATTGCCTTTACAAGGCAGAAAGGAGAAGGATTTCATCAGGCTGTATCCCTTCGCCAGGAAAATCTGGCGCTGAGAGCGATTTTTCTGGTGGAAAAGCTGTATTCGTGGCACGCAAGCTGTTAGAATCCTGCGCCATCACTACGTAACGTAGCGTCGTGCATTAACGGCGCTTATTTGCACAAATCCATTGACAAAAGAAGGCTAAAAGGGCATATTCCCCGGCCTTTGAATTGTCCATATAGATCATATTTGGGAGTTGGACCTTGGCTAATATCAAATCAGCTAAGAAGCGCGCCGTTCAGTCTGAAAAGGCTCGCAAGCACAATGCTAGCCGTCGCTCAATGATGCGTACTTTCATCAAGAAAGTATACGCAGCTATTGAAGCTGGCGACAAAGCCGCTGCGCAGAATGCATTTAACGAAATGCAACCGATCGTGGATCGTCAGGCCGCTAAAGGTCTGATCCACAAAAACAAAGCAGCGCGTCATAAAGCTAACCTGACCGCGCAGATCAGCAAACTGGCTTAATCGCTCGCTTGCTCGCTTTGTGAAAAAACCCGCCTCTGGCGGGTTTTTTTATTTCTGAGGCAGCGAAAAGAGACCTGAATAATCGCGATTGCAGATACGCTGTACCGCCGGATGCTGGATCATGCGCTCGGCAAAAATTGCGTGATACTCCTCCATCACGTTATCGACCCGCCCTATTTCTACCATGCGCTCGTCGGCAAAAAAATCGTGAGCATATAACGTCGGTGCAACAAAAATCGCGTTATGCGCCGCACCGAACGCTTTCATCAATGCGGCATCGTCAAATTCGCCGAGGATCTCAACCTGCAAGCCCTGAACGTTAAACCAGTTCTGCAGCTTACGGCCGAGCATTGAACGTCGACCGGGAACGAGCAAACGGCGCTCCTCCAGGCAGGCAGGAAACGGCGAACGCGGCGGCGGACTGGTGCACCAAAAGCTTACACTGCACTCACCTATTTTCACCGAGAACAGTCCCTCCTGCTGCGTCGAATCAATGGGGCAGTCGGAGATAATCATGTCCAGCTTGTGCTGACTGAGTTGTTCCAGCAACAGTTCATGAGTGGACTCAAAACAGCGCAAATGGATCTGCTCGCCCTCCAGCACCGCTGCGTCCAGTACACCACTCACCAACCGCTTAGAGAGCGCATCGGCGATGCCGACATCAAACAACAAGTTTGCTTCTTTGCGGTAGTTAATGATGTCCAGCATCTCCTGGCTAAGCGTGAACATTTTGTCCGCATAGCGAAACACCAGTTCGCCCAGCTCTGTGGGTTCCAGCCCTCTGCCTTTGCGTTTAAACAGTTTGCCCTGCAGCCGATCTTCCAATGCTTTGATTTGGCCAGTAACGGTTTGCGGCGTCAGCCAGAGCGCCTCCGCCGCGCCAACGACGGAGCCTTCACGATAAACATGCCAAAAATAATACAAGTGATTGTAATTAATGTAAGACATTGGCTCTGCTCCCTAACGACGCCGACGATCAGGCGCGGGCAACACGCGTACGCAGTAAACAATAACCGAGCACTGCCGAGATGATTGAACCGGTGAGGATACCCAGCTTACTCCAGGCAACCATCTCTGCATGTGCGTCACCGAAGGCCAGTGAAGAGATAAAAATCGACATCGTAAAACCGATACCGCACAGCACACCCACGGCCATGATTTGTTTAAATACTGCGCCTTGCGGCAATTTCGCCAGTTTTGCCCGCAGCGCCAGCCAGCAGAAAAGAGAGATACCGAGCGGCTTACCGATCACCAGACCAGCAATAATGCCCAGTGGCAGCATATCGGCCAGACCGGAGAGCGACATCCCCGTCAACGATACACCGGCATTGGCAAAGGCGAACAGCGGCAGGATCAGCCATGCTACCCACGGATTAATCGCATCCACCAGTTGGTGTAAAGGCGAAACGCCTTTCTCTTCACGCAACGGAACAAAAAAGCCAACGACGACGCCTGCAAGAGTGGCATGAACGCCGGATTTTAGTACCGCCGTCCACAGTACAACACCCACCAACATATAGAGGCCAATACGCCGGACATTCAGTGCATTCATCATAGCCAGCACCACAATAGCCGCAGCCGCCACTCCCAGTGCCATGGTCGAGAGATCGCTGGTATAGAACAGGGCAATAATGATAATCGCCCCCAGGTCATCGATGATAGCCAGCGCCATCAGAAACACTTTCAGCACAGGTGGAACACGGTTTCCCAGCAAGGCAAGTACGCCAAGAGCAAAGGCTATATCGGTGGCTGTCGGAATTGCCCAGCCGTGGCTCACCAGCGGATTATGAAAATTGAACAGCAGAAAGATCAATGCCGGTGCCACCATGCCGCCAAGAGCGGCAATCACCGGGAAAACGGCCTGCTGACGGCTGGCGAGCGTGCCTTCCATCAGTTCATATTTCACTTCCAGGCCAACCATCAGGAAGAAGACTGCCATCAACGCGTCGTTGATCCACAGCAGCATATCTTTTTTGATCTCCAGCGAGCCAACTGTTAACTCAACAGGCGTTTGCAGAAAAGAGCTGTATAAATTCTGCGTGACCCCGAGATTAGCGCAGAGCATCGCCAGCGCAGCGGCAATGATAAGTACAATGCCGCCAGAGGCGTCACTGTTAAAAAAACGGTGCAATAACTTCATTTTATTCTCCCGATCCCTGTAACGTCGTGGCGCCTATCTTACTCTTCACCACTCTTCGCTAAAACCAGATTATAGTTGCTTATATATTCCTTTTTTCCGAGCAATGGGAAAAGATAAAAAAAGCCCGGCGGATGCCGGGCCTGATGACGACTGAGCGTATTCGCTTATCGCGTCAAATCATCAAAGAATTTTTTCACGCCGTCGAAGAAGCTTTTTGAGCGCGGACTGTTATTTTCACCCGTCGGGCCACCGAAACTGTCCTGTAAATCTTTCAGCAACTGTTTCTGTTTGTCGTTCAGGCCGACTGGCGTTTCAACAACGACACGGCACAACAAGTCACCCTGGGCTCCACCGCGAACAGATTTTACGCCTTTGCCGCGCATGCGGAACAGTTTACCTGTCTGTGTTTCGCTGGGGACTTTCAACTTCACGCGCCCATCCAGGGTCGGCACTTCAATTTCACCGCCGAGCGCAGCCATAGCAAAGTTAATCGGTACTTCGCAGTACAGGTTATTGCCTTCACGCTCGAAAATCGGGTGCTGTTTCACCTGCACCTGAACATACAGATCGCCTGCCGGCGCTCCATGCTCACCTGCTTCGCCTTCACCACTCAGGCGGATACGGTCACCGGTATCGACACCGGCAGGAATTTTAACGGACAAGGTCTTGGATTTTTCAACCCGACCATGCCCATGGCATTTATTGCAGGGATCTTTAATCAATGTACCGCGGCCCTGACAATGAGGACAGGTCTGCTGTACCGCAAAAAAGCCCTGACGCATCTGTACCTGACCTGCGCCGTGGCAGGTTGGACAGGTCTGCGGCTGAGTACCCGGTTTTGCGCCGTTGCCGTGGCACACGTCGCATTCTTCCAGTGTTGGAATGCGGATCTCTTTTGTCACGCCGCGCACAGCTTCTTCCAGCGTCAGGTCCATGTTGTAGCGCAAATCTGCGCCACGGGCCGCGCGTTGACGACCCCGCCCGCCGCCAAAGATATCGCCGAATACATCACCAAAAATATCGCTGAAATCTGCACCGCCGCCAAAACCGCCGCCGCCAAATCCACCGCCACCGCCTTGTTCAAACGCGGCATGGCCATACTGATCGTATGCCGCACGTTTTTGGGCATCGGTCAGGATTTCATACGCTTCTTTGATCTCTTTAAATTTGGCTTCGGCCTCTTTATCGCCCTGATTGCGGTCAGGGTGATATTTCATGGCCAGGCGTTTGTACGCCTTTTTGATTTCACGCTCTTCCGCTGTTTTCGGAACGCCTAAAATCTCGTAATAATCTTGCTTCGCCATCAGTTTATCTGCCCCTTAACATACGAGCACGGGCGTGGAGAGACCCCCGACGCCCGTGCTGGTTATCTACCCTGCATAAGGGCGATTATTTTTTGTCTTTAACTTCTTCGAACTCGGCGTCAACAACATCGTCATCTTTCGCGTTGTTCGCGGAAGCATCAGCACCCGCCTGCTGCTGTGCGTGCTGCTGTTGAGCAATTTCCAGCAGTTTCTGAGAAGCCTGCGCCAGCGCCTGCATTTTCGCTTCGATATCCGCTTTGTCTTCGCCTTTCAGCGCAGTTTCCAGCTCGCTCAGTGCAGCGTCGATAGCCGTTTTGTCTTCTGCTGGCAGCTTGTCGCCCGCCTCTTCAACCTGCTTACGGGTGCTGTGCAGCAGATGGTCGCCCTGGTTACGGGTTTGCACCAGCTCTTCGAACTTACGGTCGGACTCCGCATTCGCTTCAGCTTCGCGAACCATTTTCGCGATTTCTTCTTCGTTCAGACCGGAAGATGCCTTAATGGTGATCTTCTGCTCGCGGTTGGTGTTCTTGTCTTTTGCAGACACATGCAGAATACCGTCGGCATCGATGTCGAAGGTTACTTCAATCTGCGGCATACCACGTGGGGACGGGTTAATGCCATCCAGATTGAACTGGCCCAGCGATTTGTTATCAGATGCACGTTTACGCTCGCCCTGCAGCACATGGATAGTTACCGCAGACTGGTTGTCTTCCGCAGTAGAGAACACCTGGCTGTGTTTGGTCGGGATGGTGGTGTTTTTGTTGATCAGCGCAGTCATCACGCCGCCCATGGTTTCGATACCCAGCGATAGCGGGGTAACGTCCAGCAGCAGAACGTCTTTCACTTCACCAGTCAGAACACCGCCCTGAACCGCAGCACCAATAGCAACGGCTTCGTCCGGGTTCACGTCTTTACGCGGTTCTTTACCAAAGAACTCAGCAACTTTTTTCTGCACCATCGGCATACGAGTCTGACCACCGACCAGGATCACGTCCTGAATATCGGAAACAGACAGGCCCGCATCCTGCAGCGCAACTTTCAGCGGCTCGATGGAACGGTTAACCAGGTCTTCTACCAGGCTTTCCAGTTTCGCACGGGTCACTTTAATGTTCATGTGTTTCGGACCGGTCGCGTCTGCAGTGATGTACGGCAGGTTAACGTCGGTCTGCTGTGCAGAAGAGAGTTCGATTTTCGCTTTTTCTGCAGCTTCTTTCAGACGCTGCATTGCCAGCGGATCGTTGCGCAGATCGATGCCCTGATCTTTCTTGAACTCTTCTACCAGATAGTTAATCAGACGGCTGTCGAAGTCTTCGCCACCCAGGTGGGTATCACCGTTGGTTGCCAGAACTTCGAAGGTTTTCTCGCCTTCAACTTCATCAATTTCGATGATAGAGATATCGAACGTACCACCACCCAGGTCATATACTGCGATGGTGCGGTTGCCGGTTTCTTTATCCAGACCGTAAGCCAGCGCTGCCGCTGTCGGTTCGTTGATAATACGTTTGACTTCCAGGCCCGCGATACGGCCGGCATCTTTGGTTGCCTGACGCTGCGCATCGTTGAAGTAAGCCGGAACGGTAATAACTGCTTCAGTTACCGGTTCACCCAGGTAATCTTCCGCGGTTTTTTTCATTTTTTTCAGGACTTCAGCAGAGATCTGCGGCGGCGCCATTTTGGTGCCTTTTACGTCGATCCATGCATCGCCATTATCAGCCGCGATGATTTTGTACGGCATGATGGATTCATCACGCTGAACTTCTTCGTCCAGGAAGCGACGGCCAATCAGGCGTTTGATCGCAAACAGTGTGTTTTGCGGGTTCGTCACTGCCTGACGTTTAGCCGGCTGACCCACCAGAGTTTCGCCATCCTGAGTGTAAGCAATGATAGAAGGCGTAGTGCGATCGCCCTCTGCGTTCTCCAGCACACGTGCCTGAGTGCCATCCATAATCGCTACACAAGAGTTGGTAGTACCCAGGTCGATACCAATAATTTTACCCATCTAAACGTCTCCACTAAAAATTCGGTCAACATGTGGTTGTGAATCTGTAATAAGGGCGAAACGTGCGGTTTCAACTGCCCCATATCGTTTTTTTTCAGACTCACATACTGCGGTTGACTACAAGATGGGGTCGCAACCCAACTCATCAAGGGGGAAGGATAAAAAATTTTTTAATTTACACCTGTTCAGATCATAGACAGGCTCTCTGGCGCTCATTATGATGCCGCGCCCCGCCACCCTAATATGGCGTGGGCACCTCTTATTTCACCATTCAATATTGATTTATTTTGAGGAATTATGGGCAACACTAAGTTGGCTAATCCGGCTCCGCTGGGCTTAATGGGCTTTGGCATGACCACTATTCTGCTTAACCTGCACAATATTGGCATGTTCCCATTAGATGGCATCATCCTGGCGATGGGCATTTTCTATGGTGGTATTGCACAAATTTTCGCTGGCCTTCTTGAATTCAAAAAAGGCAACACCTTTGGTTTAACCGCGTTTACCTCCTATGGTTCTTTCTGGTTAACGCTGGTGGCTATTCTGTTGCTCCCGAAAATGGGTCTGGCGGATGCGGCTAACGGCCATTTCCTGGGCGTTTACCTGGGCATCTGGGGCGTATTCACGCTGTTTATGTTCTTTGGCACTCTGAAAGGCGCACGTGTTCTGCAGTTCGTCTTCCTGAGCCTGACTGTGCTGTTCGCACTGCTGGCGATCGGGCACCTCACAGATAACGAAAGCATCGTTCACGTTGCAGGCTGGATTGGCCTGGTATGTGGCGCCAGCGCTATTTATCTGGCAATGGGCGAAGTGCTGAACGAACAGTTCGAACGCACTGTCCTGCCGATCGGTGAAACGCACTGATCGCGGTTCAAACGATGAAACAAAAACGGAGCCAGAGGCTCCGTTTTTTTATGGCTATTGTAACGCGCGTTCTGCCACAGGATCTGAATGACAGATATCCTGTCGTAACCAGATCCCCAGCGCCAGCCCTATTAAGGAAAGAGCCAGCACATACCACGCGGGAGCCATCGGCGAGACGCCCATCAGCATAGTAACCGCAATCGGTGTCAGTCCCCCAAAAATGGCATAAGAAACATTGTATGAAAATGAAATGCCCGTAAAGCGAACTTCCGCCGGGAAAGCCCTTACCATGACGAACGGCACCGCCCCCACAACACCAACACATAACCCTACCAGACCATAGAGCAGGAACAACTGCTCAGGATGAGCGCCTACCTGATGGTAGAAAAGCCAACTGGAGCAAGCGAGCAGAATGCTGCCAATAATAAAAGTACGGCTTGCGCCCAAACGATCCACTAGCAACCCAGCGGCAAGACACCCCAGGCACAGCATAACAGTGGCAATGCTGTTAGCCTGCAGTGTCAAGGCAGGCGCAAAACCATACTGTTTTTGCAGCCACACCGGCGACATCAGGATCACCACAACAATGCCGGCAGAAAGGAGCCAGGTCAGCAGCATAGAAATCACAACGGCTTTTTTATGCTTAAGTACAACCGATTTTACCGGTAGCTCCTGCGCCAGCGCTTTGCGCTGTTGCATCTCAAGAAAGATGGGGGTTTCCTGCAACCAGCGACGCAGATACATCGCGACCAGCCCGAACACGCCGCCAAGCAAGAAAGGCATACGCCAGCCGCCATCATGTATCGCCTGTGGCGTCATACTGGTATTTACCAGCGTAGCCACAACCGAACCAAGCAGAATACCAACTGTCAGACCTGCAGTCAGCGTTCCACAGGCAATCCCGATACGCCGTGCCGGAACATGTTCGGCCACAAAGACCCAGGCGCCAGGCACTTCTCCGCCAATTGCCGCACCCTGCAGTACGCGCATCAGCAACAGTAATAAGGGCGCGATAATGCCCACTGAGGCATAAGTCGGTAACAATCCTATTGCCAGCGTCGGCAGTGCCATCAACAAGATGCTCAGAGTAAACATCTTTTTGCGCCCGACCAGATCACCGAAGTGCGCCATCACAATGCCCCCCAGCGGGCGCGCCAGATAACCAGCGGCAAAAATGCCGAAGGTCTGCACCTGACGCAACCACTCAGGAATATCTGCCGGGAAGAAGAGTTCGCCGACTACGGCGGCAAAGAAGACGAAAATAATGAAGTCGTAAAACTCCAGCGCACCACCCAGGGCGGCAAGGGTCAGAGTTTTGTAATCCTGCTTGTTCAGAGGGCGTGTGTAATTTGACATAGCTAACCGTTTGTAAAGAGGAGTGCGTAATTTATTTGCTACGCATTATGTAAACTAAAAATTACTATACCGTAAATAAATCAGCACTCCAGTATCGGCCACGCTTATGTCATAAAAGAAAGCTATTTAGGATAATGTTTCGCGCCTGGCACTTTTTGGCCGAAAAGATGCTACAACTGTGGCATCGGTTTCGACGTAAGGGCCATCAAGAAGCTGTAAACAATAAGGTACACTAGCAAAAATACCAGGAACCGTCACATCACCATTGTCTTCTTTAACCCCCTCCAGCGTCTCTTTGATAGACTTTGGCTGCCCTGGCAGATTCAGGATGAGCGCCTGTTTACGGATCACGCCCACCTGACGAGACAAAATCGCAGTGGGCACAAAATGAAGGCTAATTTGTCGCATCTGTTCACCAAAGCCCGGCATTTCACGATCGGCAATTGCCAGCGTCGCATCCGGCGTGACATCCCGGCGCGCCGGTCCGGTGCCACCCGTGGTCAACACCAGATGGCAGCTCATTTCGTCCACCAGCTCACACAGGGTTTGTTCAATGATGCTTTGCTCGTCGGGGATCAGACGGGTTTCAATGTGAAAAGGCGTGGTCAGTGCGCCCGCCAGCCACTCCTCGAGTGCCGGGATGCCTTTATCCTGATAAACGCCGCTGGAGGCGCGATCGGAAACAGAAACCAAACCAATGCGTAGTGTGTCCATATTCATTCCGTTTCAAAAACCGTGATAAACGAAATGATACACGTTGAGGGGAGAGTCAAACAGAGCACAGCGAGGTAAAGCGTGACCGGGAGCCCGGCCACGCCTGAGGATTACAGCAGATCGCCGACCATTTTTTCCAGTTTTTCCTGGTCAACGGCAAACTTACGGATACCGTCCGCCAGTTTGTCTACCGCCATCGGATCCTGATTATGCTGCCACAGGAATTCCGCTTCGGTAATGCGCTCCGGGCGGGCTTTCACTTCGCCGGTATACGCCAGTTTGCGCTCAAGCGCGCCGGCGCTTTCAGACAGCTCTTTCAGCAGTGCCGGAGCAATGGTCAGGCGGTCGCAGCCAGCCAGCTCAACGATTTCGCCGGTATTACGGAAGCTTGCGCCCATGACCACTGTTTCATAGCCATGCTGTTTGTAGTACTGGTAGATTTCGGTAACAGAAACCACGCCCGGATCTTCTGCTGGCGCGTACTCTTTCTTGTCGGTATTCGCTTTGTACCAGTCGAGAATACGACCAACAAACGGAGAAATCAGGAACACACCCGCTTCGGCGCACGCACGCGCCTGCGCAAAGGAGAACAGCAGCGTCAGGTTACAGTTGATGCCTTCTTTTTCCAGCTGTTCAGCGGCGCGAATGCCCTGCCAGGTCGAGGCCAGTTTGATCAGGATACGATCGTTGCTGATGCCAGCATCGTTATACATTTTGATCAGACGTTTCGCTTTTGCGATAGAGGCTTCGGTATCGTAAGAGAGGCGCGCATCAACCTCAGTAGAAATACGGCCAGGGATCAGCTTCAGGATTTCCAGACCAATATTCACCGCCAGCTTATCCGTTGCGTCAACCACCTGCTGAGCGCGATCGCTGCTCTGGCTACGCGCCCACGCGACTGCGTCATCAATCAGTTTGCGGTATTCAGGGATTTGGGCAGCGCCAAGGATCAAAGAAGGGTTGGTTGTTGCGTCCTGCGGCTGGTACAGCTTCATTGCCGCGATGTCTCCAGTATCAGCCACGACTGTTGTGTACTGACGCAGGGAGGTCAATTTATCCGTCATGATAATGTTTCTCTTTAAACGATACCCTGAATAAATCACATTCAGACCAGCTGGACGTTCGTTATACGAAGAGTCGCAAACACAGCCAGCGCACCTGAACGAGAAGTATGACGAGTATACTAGTTAGGGGATGTAACCGGTCTGCCAAGATGATAACACGACGCACTGCCAGCGCAACCGCAGACAATGCTGCGAAAATTGTATGGTAAACTCCATGGATGCATAGCCTGCAAAGTAATCTACACTCACCGAATGCCTCGCCATGGCCCTGACAACTGGCATCAACAAGAGGGACGTTAATGCCACAATTCTTCTCATTTATCAGTGAAATACTGTGGGGTTCATTGATGGTGTACCTGCTGGCGGCGGCAGGTATCTGGTTTGCGGTGCGCAGCCTGTTCATCCCTTTTCGTTTTATTACCGACTTTGGTAAAAGTCTGAAAAGTAGTCGCGCTCCGTTACGAGGCACACTTTCTTCTTATCAGGCCTTATGCCTGAGCCTTGCGACGCGCCTGGGGAACGGTAATCTGGCAGGTGTAGCATTTGCCCTCACGACCGGCGGGCCCGGCGCGATTTTTTGGATGTGGGTTTCCGCCCTGATTTGTATGGCGACCAGTTTTGCTGAATGCTCGCTGGCGCAGCTCTACAAAGAGCGCGATGCCAGCCACCAACTGCGCGGCGGGCCAGCATGGTATATGGAGCGAGGGCTGGGGATGCGCTGGATGGGCGTATTGTTCTCTGTCTTCCTGCTTATAAATTATGGACTGGTGTTTAACACCATTCAGTCCAGCGCTGTCGCTCGTGCCATGCATTATGCCTGGCATGTGCCGGGCCTTATCACTGGTTTACTGTTAGCCACCTTCGCTTTCTTTTTTATTGTGAAAGGGCTTAAAAGTGTCACCCGCCTGATGCAATGGATCGTCCCCGTGATGGCCTGTGCGTGGATCCTGGTGAGCTTTGGCGTCAGCCTGTGGCACGCCAATTTGTTACCGGGAGTCTTTACTACGATTATAAAAAGTGCGTTTGGCTGGCAGGAAGCAGCAACAGGAACAATGGCATACAGCCTGAGCCAGGCGGTGACCAGCGGTTTTCAGCGTAGCATGTTCGCCAACGAAGCAGGAATGGGATCATCACCGAATGCAGCCGCTACGGCCGCCTCCTGGCCACCGCACCCAGTGGCGCAGGGCATTGTGCAAATGATTGGCGTACTGACGGATACCTTTCTTGTCTGTACCGCCAGCGCGCTGGTGTTATTGCTGGCAGGCGCCGCGTCAACAAGCGATACCTATGGTGGCATTCTGCTGATGCAGCAAGCCATGGTGGCGCTGACAGGGGAATGGGGCGCGGGTTTTGTCGCGTTTATTGTGATCCTGTTTGCCTTTACCTCAATTGTGGCAAATTACATTTATGCGGAGAACAACCTGATCTTCCTGCGGCGCAACAGCCCGCGAAATGTATGGCTGTTGCGAATTTGCGTTCTGGCAATGGTGGTGCTGGGTTCCGTGGTGAGCGTTCCGTTGATCTGGCATGTCGCAGATGTAGCGATGGCGCTAATGGCAATGATCAATCTCAGTGCGATCCTGCTACTTTCTCCGGTTGTCCGCCTGTTGGCGCGCGACTATTTGCGCCAGCGTAAGCTGGGTGTGATGCCGGTGTTTGATCCGAAACGTTATCCTGAGATTGAACGGCAACTGGCACCGGGTGCCTGGGATGACATTCCCCGATCGTAACGCTAATCGCAACTATCGATCACGCCTGTTGTTTTTTTTGCTACAGTCAGCGGAAATTTCTCGCACAGCCAGGACTGAGTATGCTGATTATAATTTCACCTGCCAAAACGCTCGATTACCAAAGCCCGCTGGCGACAACGCGTTTCACCCAGCCGGAACTGCTGGACTACTCGCAACAGTTAATTAAAACCGCGCGCAAACTCTCTGCCCCGCAAATCAAAGCATTGATGGGCATCAGCGATAAGCTGGCCGATCTGAATGCCACCCGCTTCCACGACTGGCAGCCAGATTTCACACCAGATAATGCCCGCCAGGCAATTCTGGCGTTTAAAGGCGATGTTTATACCGGCTTGCAGGCAGAAACCTTTAGCGACGCAGATTTTGATTTTGCGCAGCAACATCTGCGAATGCTCTCTGGCCTGTATGGCGTGCTGCGCCCGCTGGATCTTATGCAACCCTATCGTCTGGAGATGGGCATCCGGCTGGAGAACACCAAAGGCAAAGATCTGTATCACTTTTGGGGCGACGTGATCACGCAAAAACTCAATGACGCCATCGCTGAGCAGGGCGACGAGATTGTGGTGAATCTGGCCTCAGATGAGTACTTCCGTGCGGTAAAAACACCAAAACTGAATGCGCAAATCATCAAACCGGTCTTTCTCGACGAAAAAAACGGCAAATTTAAAGTGATCAGTTTCTATGCCAAGAAAGCACGTGGTCTGATGAGCCGTTATATTATTGAACAGCGCCTGACAAAACCGGAGCAATTAACCGGGTTTAACAGCGAGGGGTATTTCTTTGATGAAGAAGCCTCAGCACAAGGCGAAATGGTCTTTAAACGTCACGAGCAATAAACGTGCCCTCCCCCAACGGGAGAGGGCGGTAAAGGTTAGGGGTGGTGACGCCAGTCCTGATCCGGGCCGTCGTGGCGGTCATCGTGATGGTCACGCGGACCATCACGACGATCGTCAAAGTGGCCATGCGGCTGCCAGCGATCTTCCCGCCACTCGTAGTGTTTTTTCCACCAGTCATGATCGCGCCAGCGATCGCCATCCCAGTAATGCCCGCCATTGTCGCGGTCGCCGATTTGCAGTTTCACTGCCGGCACAAGGGTGATTTCTGCCGCCTGAACCGCGAGGGGAGCCACCAACATCATGGAAAGCGCTAACATTACAGGTTTCAACATAGGTTACTCCTTTGCAACATCCTGCCCGTAGTGGGCCGATGTGAGGAGCTTACGCAACGTCACCGGGTGTTGTTATTGGCCGCAATCCTATTCTCTAAGCGCCCGCATTTATTGAATATCTCTGCTTTTTTACTGCAAAATATCTTCATAATTTCTCCCTGTTTCCCCCGCGCATTCGCAGGGGAAACGAAGAAATTACGCTTTGCTCATCATTAACTTACGCAGCGCAGCAAAATCTGCTGGCAAATTATGCGACAGCAGCGGTAAGTCCGCGCGATCCGCCAGCTCTTTCGGCAGTACCAGCGGTTCACCCAGAATACTTTCTACGCTCTCTTTGAACTTCGCCGGGTGAGCAGTGCCAAGGAACAGGCCATATTCGCCTGGATTCAACTGATCGCGCAGCGCACGGTAAGCCACGGCCGCATGCGGTTCAGATACGTAACCTTTCTCTTTCAGCTCGCGCATGGCGGCTTTGGTGGTTTCGTCATCCACTGCCGCGTAACCCAGTTCGTTCAGGCGCCAGATTTTACGGCGGAATAACTCCTCCACGCGCGGCCAGTTATTCGGCTGGCTGACGTCCATGGCGTTAGAAAGCGTGGCCTGCGTCGCTTTGGGCTTCCATTCGCCTTCCTGCAGGAAACGTGGCACGGTGTCGTTGGTATTGGTAGCGGCGATAAAGCGTTTGATGGGCAGCCCCAGGGATTTTGCCAACAGGCCCGCCGTCAAATCACCAAAGTTGCCGCTCGGTACTGACACCACCAACTGATTGCGCGCCTCTTGCGGCAGCTGCGCCACCGCTTCGAAGTAATAACAAATCTGCGCCAGCAGGCGGCTAATGTTAATGGAGTTAGCCGAGTTCAGCCCCAGCGCCGTTTTGAGTTCTTCATCGTCAAAAGCCTGTTTGACCAGCGCCTGGCAGGCATCAAAGTCGGCATCAATGGCAACCGTTTCAATATTGCCGCCTAGCGTACAGAACAGTTTTTCCTGTAATGGGCTGATTTTGCCCTGCGGGTAGAGGATCACGACGCGTACGTTTTTCATGCCGTAAAACGCATGGGCCACCGCCGCTCCCGTATCACCGGAAGTCGCAGTCAGAATGGTCACCGGTTTATCGCCGCTGATTGCACTCAGCATCTGCGCCATAAAACGGCCGCCAAAATCTTTGAATGCCAGCGTCGGTCCGTGGAACAGTTCCAGGCAGCCGACATCGCTTTCGACAGAGCGTACCGGCGCAGGGAAAGCAAAAGCGGTGCGAACACGCGCTTCCAGAGCATCCTGCGGGATTTCATCACCGATATACGCCGCCAAAATTTTTGCACTACGGGTGACGAAATCCTGCTCCAGCATTTCGTCGATTTCTGTCAGGTTGAACTCCGGCAGATCGTGTGGGAAAAACAACCCCTGATTTTTGCCAAGCCCCTGGGTGACGGCCTGCGCAAAGCTGACCTGCTCATTGTGATCTTTTAAATTATAGAGTTTCATTGGTTATCCCACTACTCGTGCGCCCGCCGTGTCCAGCCGGCAAATATGAACGAAGCCTTCCTGATTTTGCAGATAGTGTTTAGCGAGCCAGTCGGCCACACGCTGCGCGGTATCGGGCTTATCGCACAAGGCGAACAGCGTCGGCCCGGAACCGGAAATACCGCTCGCCACCGCGCCAATATCCGCCACTGCCTGCCGTGCTTCACTAAAGCCTGGCAGCAACTTCATGCGATAAGGCTCGGCAATCACGTCTTTCATTAATTTTGCTGCCAGGCTCGGCTGACGGGTATAACAAGCGTGAATAAAGCCTGCCAGATGGCGCCCGTGAGCAATACAGTCCTGACGACGATACTGAGCAGGCAGAATAGCGCGCGCTTCCGCCGTCGACACTTTGATGCCCGGATAAGCCAGTACCCATAACCACTCATCAAAGCCTGGCACCTGCTGACTGATAATGCCGCTTTCTTCAATCATCAGTTGCATACCGCCGAGGAAACAAGGTGCCACATTGTCGTAATGCACGCTGCCCGAGATTCGCCCTTCCAGCTCGCCCATCAATGCCAGCATTCGGCTGTCGTTCAGCGGTTTGCCGCAAAACTCGTTCATCGCTACCAGAGCGGCAACCACAGAACAGGCGCTGGACCCCAGACCTGAGCCGATAGGCATGTTTTTTTCCAGTGTCATCGCCACCGGCACCTGTTTACCGATTTCGCGGCAGAACAGTTCCCAGCATTGATAAACAATGTTTTCCTGCGGTTCGCTCGGCAATTTGCTGGCAAAGCGACCCAGATTTTTCAAACTAAAGTGATCTGCCGCCTCGACAGTCACATTGTCACCTAATAACGTACCATCAACTGGCGTCACCGCCGCGCCAAGCACATCAAAACCTACGCTCATATTGGCACTGGAGGCCGGAGCATACACCTTCACCATCTCAGACTCCTAACTTCCATGACAGGGTGCGCAGCAGATCGGCGAACACGCCCGCCGCCGTCACATCATTACCCGCACCGTAACCGCGCAATACCAGCGGCAGCGGTTGATAGTAGTGGCTGTAGAATGCCAACGCATTCTCACCATTTTTAACTTTAAACAGTGGATCGTTACCATCGACCTCGGCGATTTTCACCCGGCAGGTACCGTCTTCTTCAATATTGCCAACATAACGCAGAACCTTACCGGCATCACGGGCTTTTGCCACACGCGCCGAAAACTCGTCGTCAAGCTGCGCCAGGCGAGCCATAAAACTGTCCACATCGCCGGAGTCATCAAAGTGGGTAGGCAAAACCGGTTCAATGACAATATCCGATAACTCAAGCTCACGCCCGGTTTCACGGGCGAGAATCAATAATTTACGCGCGACATCCTGCCCGGAAAGATCATCACGTGGATCCGGTTCGGTATACCCCATCTCACGTGCCACGCGGGTCGCCTCCGAGAGACTCACACCTTCGTCCAGCTTGCCGAAAATAAACGACAACGAACCAGAGAGAATGCCGGAGAAATGCTGCAGTTCGTCACCCGCATTAAGCAGGTTTTGCAGGTTTTCAATGACCGGCAGGCCCGCACCGACGTTGGTATCATAGAGGAATTTACGCCGGGATTTTTCCGCTGCGCGACGCAGTTGGTGGTAGTAATCCATCGACGAGGTGTTGGCTTTTTTGTTCGGTGTCACCACGTGGAAACCTTCACGCAGGAAGTCGGCATACTGGTCGGCCACCGCCTGGTTCGAGGTACAGTCAACGATGACGGGGTTCAGTAAATGGTACTCTTTTACCAGACGGATCAAACGGCCAAGGTTAAAAGGCTCTTTCGCCGCGTCCAGCTCTTCGCGCCAGTTATCGAGATTCAGACCGTGAACATTGGTCAGCAAGGCCCGGGAATTCGCCACACCGCAAACTCGCAGATCGATATGCTTGTGCTTCAGCCAGCTCTGCTGGCGTTTTAACTGCTCCAGCAGTGCACCGCCAACGCCGCCAACACCAATGACAAATACTTCAATAACCTGGTCGGTGTTAAACAGCATCTGATGAGTCACCCGCACGCCAGTTGTGGCGTCATCATTGCTGACCACAACGGAAATAGAGCGCTCAGACGACCCCTGTGCGATAGCGACAATGTTGATATTCGCCCGCGCCAGCGCAGCAAAGAACTTCGCAGAGATCCCACGTAACGTGCGCATACCGTCGCCAACAACCGAAATAATGGCCAGCCGCTCCATTACAGCAAGCGGCTCCAGCAAACCCTCTTTCAGTTCGAGATAGAACTCCTCGTTCATTGCGCGCTGCGCACGGACGCAGTCAGACTGCGGGACACAGAAGCTGATGCTGTATTCCGAGGAAGACTGGGTGATCAGCACGACCGAAATCCCGGAACGGGACATCGCCGCAAACACGCGTGCAGCCATGCCGACCATCCCTTTCATTCCCGGCCCGGAAACACTGAACATCGCCATATTGTTCAGGTTTGAAATGCCTTTTACCGGTAAGCCGTCTTCATCTGATGTGGCGCCTATCAGCGTGCCTGGCGCTTGTGGATTTCCGGTGTTTTTAATCAGGCAGGGAATCTGGAACTGAGCGATGGGGGTAATGGTGCGGGGATGGAGAACTTTAGCGCCGAAATAGGAGAGTTCCATGGCCTCCTGGTATGACATCGACTTCAGCAGTCTGGCATCAGGAACTTGCCTTGGGTCACACGTATAAACGCCATCCACATCCGTCCAGATCTCACAACAGTCTGCACGTAAACAGGCTGCCAGCACTGCTGCAGAGTAGTCAGAACCATTACGGCCCAATACCACCAATTCGCCTTTTTCATTACCCGCAGTGAAACCAGCCATCAGCACCATATGATCCTGAGGGATACGGCTTGCAGCAATACGGCGAGTGGACTCGGCAATATCAACGGTCGATTCGAGGTAATGACCAATCGCGAGCAGTTTTTCTACCGGATCGATAACAGTGACCTTGTGACCACGCGCTTCCAGCAGCCCCGCCATAATGGCAATGGAGAGTTTTTCGCCACGACAAATGAGTGCAGCATTGATGCTGTCCGGGCACTGCCCTAACAAGCTAATACCATGCAGAACATGTTTGATCTGCGCAAATTCTTGTTCAACAAAGGCTTTTAACTGTGCGAGGGGGAAACCGGGTTGCGCATCCGCCAGTCCTTGCAGAAGCTCAGCAAAAATACGTTCAGCATCGCTAATATTCGGTATCGCATCCTGACCACTGATCGTTTTTTCGATCATCGCGACCAGATGGTTGGTGATTTTCGCCGGGGCAGAAAGAACGGTCGCTACCTGCCCCTGCCTGGCATTGCTTTCCAGAATGTCGGCAACACGCAGAAACCTTTCCGCATTTGCCACTGATGTACCGCCGAACTTCAACACTCGCATGGTTTTACCCCTTGATCTCTGGTCGAAAAAAAAGCCCGCACTGTTCAGGTGCGGGCTTTTTTCTGTGTTTCCTGTACGCGTCAGCCCGCACCGTTACCTGTGGTAATGGTGATGGTTGTAATGGTGATAATCGTGCTGATGCGTGTCATGGATGTTGTGTGCTCTGTCATTATTATCTGTCTGTCCTGTATCCCTATATTGGTTAAAGTATCTGCCGGCTTAAGTCAATTTATTTTTAATTTTGCCCGTTTTTACTTCATTGCCGCACGCGCTGAATGTGAACGGCCAGGCAACGTAATAAGACCAATGGCCAGCCTCCACGCAGTGCCTTCAACCATAAAATAAACTTATAGCAGCAGCTTACTCGGGCAGTTTTTTTTCAATGTCGTGAAGCAATCTGTGCAACATAGCCGTGTCGCGCTGCTCCAGTCGCCCCAGTCGCTGATCCAGCCAGTCGGCCAGTTTGACATCATCTGCAACGTCCAGTTTTTGCAACAGGGCACGTGCACGTAAACGCAGCGCCTGCAGCTGATTATCATCGACAGGTATTACAGCATTGGCCGTTTGTTGCATTAATGATGCTAATTGATAACAGAACACCATTACCGCCTGGCCCAGGTTTAGCGAGGGATAATCCGCTGCCATCGGTACGCCAGTTAAGATATCGGCCAGCGCCAGTTCGTCATTCGTCAGGCCCGAGTCCTCACGGCCAAACACCAGCGCCGCGGTATTTAGCCACGTACTTTTTTCCTGAAGCAACGGCACCAGCTCCGCTGGCGTGGCGTAATAATGGAACTTTGCCCGACTGCGAGCTGTGGTAGCTATCGTAAATGACACATCGGCCAGCGCGTCGGCCAGCGTCGGATAAGTTTTAACATTATCAAGGATATCGCCAGAACCATGCGCTACGCGCCGCGCCGCTTCTTGTAAATGCACGTCGCTGTCGACAATGCGCAAATCGCTAAAGCCCATGGTTTTCATCGCCCGGGCGGCCGCGCCAACATTTTCGGCCCTGGCGGGGGAAACAAGAACAACTGCCAGTTGCATTTTATCTTCTCTGATTGACTTAAAAAGTGAAGCGATATGCCTTTTGTCAGCATATTACGCGTCACGAATTTACAATTATGTAACAGCTATCACTGATTTCAGTCTCGCCAACGGTTAAAAAAAGCTAAACTGTTTCTCAGCAATATTACCTGTTAAGATGTTAACAGAAGGGACTTATCCCTCTGTTTATACATGGCATTTTAATACAATATCCCGCCATAGTGTTGGATTCGCCATGTTTATCAATTACTATTCGCAACCTGTTGGTTTATTGTGGAATTGTAATAAACGCTAGCATTTGGCTATCAGGATTTCACCAAACTGTTAACGTGCTACAATTGAACTTGATATATGTCAACGAAGCGTAGTTTTATTGGGTGTCAATTACGTCTTAGCCTGTTATGTTGCTGTTAAAATGGTTAGGATGACAGCCGTTTTTGACACTGTCGGGTTCAGAGGGAAAGTACCCACGACCAAGCTAATGATGTTGTTGACGTTGATGGAAAGTGCATCAAGAACGCAATACGTACTTTAGTCATGTTACGCCGTCATGTTAATTTTCTACATGCACCAGGCTGGTCAGGGACTTTTGTACTTCCTGTTTCGATTTAGTTGGCAATTTAGGTAGCAAACATGCAGACCCCGCACATTCTTATTGTTGAAGACGAGTTGGTAACACGCAACACGTTAAAAAGCATTTTCGAAGCAGAAGGCTACGATGTCTTTGAAGCGACTGATGGCGCTGAAATGCATCAGATCCTATCTGATAACGATATTAATCTGGTGATCATGGACATCAACCTGCCAGGTAAAAACGGCCTTTTGCTGGCGCGTGAATTACGCGAACAGGCAAATGTGGCGCTGATGTTCCTGACGGGTCGTGATAATGAAGTCGATAAGATTCTGGGCCTCGAAATTGGTGCCGACGACTACATCACCAAACCGTTTAACCCACGCGAACTGACTATCCGCGCGCGCAATCTGCTGTCTCGTACCATGAATCTGGGTACCATCAGCGAAGAACGCCGCAGCGTCGACAGCTATAAATTCAATGGCTGGGAACTGGATATCAACAGCCGTTCGCTGGTCAGTCCGAACGGTGAGCAGTACAAGCTGCCGCGTAGCGAATTCCGCGCGATGCTGCACTTCTGCGAAAACCCGGGCAAAATTCAGTCGCGTGCTGAGCTGCTGAAAAAAATGACCGGTCGCGAGCTGAAGCCGCACGACCGTACTGTGGATGTCACTATCCGTCGCATTCGCAAACATTTTGAGTCCACCCCGGACACGCCGGAAATCATCGCCACTATTCATGGCGAAGGTTACCGTTTCTGCGGCGACCTGCAGGAATAAGCGAACAAACCTGAAAAAGCGGCGCTGAGCGCCGCTTTTTTTATTTCCAGATGCGTAACCCATCCGCTGTACCCGCCTCAATGGGCACCGTTTTTTTGCCGGTCGCCGACAGGGCATACCAGTCAAGCCGGCGAGTCAGAAACATTACTGCGCTCAACGCCACAAACAACACGCCAGTGCCCAGCAACAAAGCATTATCCTCTGAATTCAGCAGACTCCACATCACTCCGTCCAGCAGCAACAGCGCGGCGGTAAACAGTAAGCTTGCCCGCCAACTTTTCATCACGCCCTGCAGATAGATGCCATTCAGCAAGGCGCCAAGCAGGCTGGCCACAATCCAGGCTGGCGTAAAACCGATATGTTCCGACAATGCCAGCAACACCAGGTAGAACATCACCAGCGACAATCCAACAAGCAGGTACTGCATCGGGTGCATATGCCGCGCGGTTAAACTCTCAAACACAAAGAAGGCAAGGAACGTCAGCACAATAAGCAGTACCGCATATTTCACAGCTCTGTCAGTTAACTGATACTGATCCGCGGGCGTGGCAATACTGACGCTAAACGCAGGCAATACCCAATCATTCCCTGCCGCAAGCTTGATATTGTCGCGCACTTTGCTGTCAAGGTTATTGGCAAACCAGCTGCTCTGCCAGTGAGCCTGATAACCACTGGCGCTCACCTGTCGTTTCTCCGGCAAAAAATCGCCCATAAACCCGGGATGCGGCCAGTCACCGTTGAGTGTCATTTCGCTATTACGCCCCAGCGGCACCACCGAAAAAGCGCCGGTTCCGCTCAAATTAAGCGACAGAGTAAATTCCAGCGGTTTGTTCAGGCTACTCGCCGGCAGTGGCATATGGATCCCCTGCAACTCACTCATTAATTGAGTGCCTGGCTCCACGTTAAGTGTCTCGCCATTCAACAAGCTACTTCGTACCTGACCAATACCACGTGAATCACTCACCGCTAACACCATAAACGGTTCGCCTATGGCGATGTTCTCACCGGGTTTGATATCCAATCGTTTTGGGTCAAACGCGGCTTTGATATTCAGATCGTTATGCCAGATTTGGCCGTCATAGATACCAATCTTTCGGGTTTCAACCTGCTGTTTGCCGGTGACCATCAGTGACTCCGGCAACCATAAGCGAATATAACTCTGTTTACGGCGCACCTCTTTTGGCGCCTCTTTATCGTTCGCACTCTCCATTGAGATTACCGTCTCTGTTACCGGCACCGCGATCAACGGACCAATCAATTTTTGCGATCCGGCACTGCTCTGACGCAGTGTATCGGTTACGTCATGACGATAATCCGCCCGCTCGCCAATCAGGCTACTTAGCATGGTCAACGGGATCAGCAGAACGCAGAGGCAGCTCGCCAGGGTTAACATTTTCCAGAACAGGGGGGATTTCAACATAGCCTTCTCCTTTGTGATGCGCGCAGAGTAACGAGGCTATGTGTGAAGGATTTGAAGTTATGTGAAGTGAGGGTGAAGTTTCAGTCGGGCTTCGCAGCCGCCTTGCGGGCGATTCGCAATCTGAATGTCGCCGTGATGCAAGCGAGCAACCTCCTGCACAAAGGCCAACCCGAGGCCACTGCTTTTTTGCCCGTTTTCGCGGGGCAAAGAGTAGAAGCGTTCAAATACGCGCTCCAGCGCATAGTCCGGAATACCACAACCGCTATCGCTGACGGATAACACCCACATTTCCCCTTCACGGCTGGCGCATAAATCCACCGTGCCGCCCGCCGGGGTAAAATCAATCGCATTGTCCAGCAAGTTGCCCAGTGCCTGTATCAACAGTTCGTGATCGCCTGCCACCTGTATCTCAACGGGGTGACAATGAAAGGCGATATTTTTCGCCGCCAGCACCACACTGCGCTGCTGCTGTAACTGGTGAAATAGCATTGTGATATCAACAGGCTGGAAAGCAATTTCCAGCCTGTTCTCCAGCTTGGCCTGGAATAGCAGCTTTTCTACCAGCTTCTGCATCCGATTATTTTGCGTGAGGATGTTGTCCGTAAATTGTGTGACCACGGCCGGCGGCGGACCTTCACGCAGGATCTCCGCCGCGCCGCGAATGGCCGCCAGAGGGCTTTTCAACTCATGCGTCAGGGCATACACGTACTGCTCAATATAATTTTTACCTTCCAGCTTAACGCGCATGCTCTCCAGCGCCTGCGCCAGCTTACGCAACTCGCTGCTGCCTAATGACGGCAGAGGAACCGGTCTGTCTTCCGTCACGGAGTCGGCATAACGTGCCAGCCTGCCGATTGAGCGGTTGATCCACCCCACCATTATTGCGCCAATTAATAAGGCAATACCCAGTAACGCACCGCCAGCCCATAGGATCCGCCGCTCACTGCGTTTGATCACTGGATCCATGGCACTGTTCGGTTTCCCCACACTCACCACGCCAATAATACGTCCCTGATCGGTGACGGGCGCAGCGACATACATCACCGTACTCTGCGGATTATTGGGATCCGCCAGTGAGCTACGCGCGCCATACTGCCCACGTAGCGTGAGCCAGACATCATTCCAGCGCGAGTAATCTGCCCCCAGTGCTTTGCCTGCGGAGTCGAACACCACGCGCCCGTTATCATCCGTCATGTAAACGTGGTATTCATTGCGTACTTTATGAATGCCGCTGATGTGGGCATTGATCGGTTGCGCATTGAGCGTTGAGAATGCCTGCGCCAGCCTGCCCTGTTGGGCATGGCCGCTAAGTAAATCCTCCCGCGCCAGCTCGGCCAGCAGGGTGGCAGTGTCAATCAGCGTCCCTTCCGTGGCGCGGCGAACACCGGGTTTGATCTCCTGAACAAAGATCGACAGCACAAACCATGCGGCAACCGCCACGATCAGAAAGTAGCCCAGCAGCAGACGCATACCAATACGCATTAGCGTATCCCCAGGCTGTAGCCCATGCCCCGGTGCGTATTAATCGGTGTCAATTCAGGATTAATGCTGCGCAGTTTCGCGCGCAGTGTCTTGATATGGGTATCAACAGTGCGGTCAAAGCTCTCCTGGGCATCGCTCCACACCTGATCCATTAATTGTTGGCGGGAAAAAACCCGCCCAGGCGCCAGCAGCAAGGTTTTCAGCAACAGAAATTCATAACGCGTCAGGATCAACGTTTCGCCGCACCAGCGGATCAGCGCTGCGGCTTCGTCGAGTTCGAAATGCCCGACCCGCACCGTCTCACCGTGCAGTGTCGACTTTTGCAGTCTGCGCAGCACTGTGCGCACCCTGGCGCACACCTCGCGGGGAGAAAACGGTTTGGCAATATAATCATCCGCGCCCATTTCCAGCCCCAACAGCTTATCGACTTCATCACTGCGCGCGGTCAAAAACAGCACCGGCAATGCCGGCGCCTGTGCCAGCAAGCGCCGGCAAAGTTCAAAGCCGCTAATATCCGGCAGTCCCACATCCAGAATGGCCAGATCCGGCAATTGCCGGGTTGCCGTATCCAGAACCGGCAATCCACGCTCAAACGCGGTAACGGTGAACCCATCTTGTTGCAACATGTAAATCAACGTTTCAGCAATACTGGCTTCATCTTCCACCAGCCAGATCAGCGGTTGCGGGGTAGACATTCTGTTACTTACTCCATGGCATTATCGGTACCGCACTCAACGCATTCTTCGGCGAACCTTCAACCACTTTATCGGAATAAGCTAAATAAGCCAGTGTGTTACGTTTCGCATCGTAGAAACGCACAACCTGGAGTTTCTTGAAAACTAACGAAGTGCGCTTCTGGAAGACCACATCGCCCTGGGCTTTGCCGTTCTTGATTTTATCGCTCAACTCGACCGGCCCGACTTGCTGGCAGGAGATTGCGGCATCGGAAGTATCTTCCGCCAGCCCCAGCCCGCCCTTAATGCCACCGGTCTTTGCCCGGCTGATATAGCAGGTCACATTTTTTACGTCGGGATCGTCAAACGCTTCGACGACGATTTTATGATCCGGACCAAAGATCTTAAAAACTGTGTCTACGGATCCGATCTGTTCTGCATGCGCGCTACTGAATGTTGCCAACATCAAGGCAGGAAGTATTAATTTTCCGTATTTCATATTGTTACCATTTTTGAATATTACGTTACGTAATTATTCACCTTTATGATGAGAAACTGTTTGCAGATCACCAATTTACAAAATTCATGATGAAAATCAGTCACAATGCGTATTAGTGCACAAAAAAAACACTGAATGCTAAAGCCAGAAAAACCCGCTATTATCCGTCCCCTGTTGTCAGGCGTTAACCGCTGTTTTAAGGAAGAGGATATTATATGGATCAGGCTGGGATCATTCGCGACTTACTTGCCTGGCTGGAAGGCCATCTGGATCAGCCCCTGTCTTTAGACAATGTGGCGGCAAAAGCGGGCTATTCCAAGTGGCATTTGCAAAGGATGTTCAAAGACGTAACGGGCCATGCTATCGGCGCTTATATTCGTGCGCGTCGTTTGTCAAAATCCGCCGTTGCGCTGCGCCTTACCGCCCGTCCAATCCTGGATATCGCCCTGCAATATCGTTTTGATTCGCAACAAACTTTCACCCGAGCTTTCAAAAAACAATTTGCGGTAACGCCTGCGCTTTACCGCCGCTCTCCGGACTGGAGCGCATTCGGCATTCGCCCTCCGATGCGGCTGGGTGAATTTGCGATGCCGAAACACGAATTCGTCACCCTGCCCCCACTGCAACTTCTCGGCACGACTCAGAGCTATACCTGCGCGCTGGAGGAGATTTCTGATTTCCGTAATCAAATGCGGATTCAGTTCTGGCGAGAATTCTTAAGTAATTCACCGACGATCCCGGCTGAAATGTACGGCCTGCATGAGCCGCGCCCAAGCCTGGAAAAAGATGACGAACAGGAAGTGTTCTACACTACGGCACTGACACCGGAAATGGCCAACGGTCATTTGAGTAATGCTCAGCCAGTGTTGCTGGAAGGCGGCGAATACATCGCCTTCTCCTACGAAGGCGCACCCGCTGGCTTTCAGGATTTCATCCTGCTGGTTTACGGCACCTGCATGCCATTGCTTAATCTCACACGCCGCAAAGGCCAGGATATCGAACATTTTTACCCGCAGCATGAAGGCAGAGACAATCATGAACCGCCGTTGCACATCCGCTGCGAGTACCTGGTGCCAATTCGCCGTTAACGCTGTAATTCATCCAGCGCGGGGGCGTCCAGATGTGAGACGTCGCCTGCCGTTTCCACCACCCAACCGGATGCCAGCCACGGGCTTTGCTGGTAATCGATGCGTGAAATAGAGCAGTTGCGCAGACGCAGACGGCGTTCTGCCCAGGCCGGCAGCCCCAGGATGGTGCTTACCAGACACCCCAGCGCCATGCCGTGACTGACCAGCATCGGGCGGCTGCCCTGCGGCAGATCCAGACAGGTAGCCAGCGCCGCATGCATACGTTCACTCAACTCCTGCATTGATTCCCCATCAGGAATACGACCGTCCGCCGTGCCGTTCACCAACTGGCGACGCCAGCTCTCTTCTTCTTCAGTCAGGGAATCAATATGACGGCGTTCGAGCACGCCCATGTCCAGTTCACGTAAGCGCGAATCAAAGGTCACGTCGCAACCGCAGAAGTCAGCGATAATCTCTGCCGTACGGCGTGTACGACCAAGATCGCTGGCGATGATATGAGTAATGCCCAGCGCCTTTGCGCGCTCAGCAACCTGCCACGCCTGCTGCTCCCCTTTATCGGTTAACGGACTGTCAGACTGGCCTTGAATACGACGCTCGGCGTTCCACTGCGTTTCACCGTGGCGAACAAGGTATACCTGTAACATGCTTTTTTATCCATTATACTGCGATGAATTTATTATCTGAGGAAGGTCTCTGCCCGAACCAGAGAACACGTCTCGTTTCGGACATGCCAAGTATAGATTATGCACCAAGTTATCTCCGCCACCACAAACCCGGCGAAAATTCGGGCGATTCTGCACGCTTTTAACGAGATCTTCGGCGAAGGATCCTGCCATATCGAATCGGTTTCCGTCGATAGCGGCGTGCCTGAACAACCCTTCGGTAGTGAGGAAACGCGGGCTGGCGCACGAAATCGCGTCGCCAACGCGCGCGAAATCCGCCCGGATGCCGATTTTTGGGTCGCCATCGAAGCCGGTATTGACGGCGACAGTACATTCAGTTGGGTAGTGATTGAAAATCATCAACAACGCGGGGAAGCGCGTTCAGCCACACTGCCGCTACCCGCGGTGATTCTGGAGAAAGTGCGCGCCGGCGAAGCGCTTGGCCCGGTAATGTCGCACTACACGGGTATCGATGAGATTGGTCGTAAAGAGGGAGCAATTGGTGTGTTCACCGCAGGGAAACTGACCCGCGCGAGTGTTTACCATCAGGCCGTGATCCTCGCGCTAAGCCCATTTCATAATGCGATTTATCGCTGAGCGTTCAGTAACGTCTCTTCCAGCCACAGGCGCAAATCGGCGGGGGCGGATTTCAGGCTGTTCGAACCGCGCGTGATGGTGGCAATGCCCGCGCCAAGCTCCGATTTCAGTTCACGCTGGCTCATTTCACCGCGTAACAGCTCTTCAATAATCCGCACCCGCGTGCCCAACGCTTCGCGCTCATCCGGCGTGAGCATCAAGTTAAGCAACGGAATGTGCAGATCCTTTTCGTAAGACTGCCTGACCAGCTCAACGAAGCGCAACCATTCCTGGTTACGCTGTTCGGCCATTGCTGCGGAATAGGGGGATTGCTGAGTCATAGTTTGCCGCCACGTTTGGGTTTACAGATGCGTACTCTTTAGCGAGTACACATCATAGCATAAACCACAGAAATCAGTAACGGCGCTGCCATTCAGCGTCATTTAGAACATTTGTCTTACCCTCGCCAAGGAAATAGCGATAGTAAGCATCGTAGGCGAGCACATTCTTCACATAACTGCGCGTTTCCGAAAACGGAATACTTTCGATAAACGCAACTGCATCCAGTTTCCCGCCGCTGCTGTTCAGCCAGTTACGCACCCGCCCAGGCCCCGCGTTATAGGCCGCCGATGAGAAAATACGGTTATTACCAAACTGTTGATATACGTATTGCAAGTAGCTGGTGCCAATATTGATGTTTGTTTCCGGCTCAAAAAGCTGGCTGGCATTGCTGTAACCGGGAATGCTGAACATCTTCACCGTGTGCGTCGCCGTGCCAGGCATGATCTGCATCAGCCCGCTGGCACCCACTGGCGAGCGCGCTTTCGGGTTCCACGCGCTTTCCTGGCGTGAGATCGCCATGGCATAGCTTTGTGAAATCCCTTTACCGCTGGTGTAGCGGGCATAGAGATCGCTGTATGCCAGCGGGAATCGCTCCTCAAGATGATCCCATAACTTACCGGCAATCGTGGCCTGCACACTCAGATCCCACCACTGCTGATTAAAGGCGTAACGCGCCAGCTGTGCCTGCTCCTGCTGGTTACGGCTGGTCACCAGATTGGCCCATTCGCTGCGGGCAGTATTATCCAGCCCCCAGTACATTAGCTCCCGGACACGCGCCATTTCTGCACCCTGAACCAGCGCAGCATCAGGGTTGCCTGGCACTTTATCAATCTGCAACTGATACGCCTCACCCAGCCGCTGTGCTGCCGCCATCGGGTAGAAGCCACGCTGTTGCATCAACGCATGGAGGATCTCTTTCGCCTCGTTTTCACGCCCACGCTCCAGCAGCAAATCTGCCTGCCAGTAACGCCACTCATCTTTCTCTTTTGCTTCCATTGGCAAGCGGGAGAGCCACGTATTCAGACCGCGACGATCGCCATTGCCAATCGCCATACGCACCCGACGCTCCAGCAGCGAAATCGACTGCGAGCGCATGATTGCATCGTCGCGCCAGCGCGCCTGGTCGCTGGTGACATCGTTACCCATTAAACGCCAGGCGACAATATCGCGCAGCGTCTGGGTTTGTTCTTCATTTAATTGCTGTGCCTGCACCAGTGACGGGATCATCAGGCGGGCATTCTCTGCATCCTGGCGCGCCACGCTTTCAAAGGCTTCTGCCGCCATCTGCCGTGTAAAATCGGTTGCGCCCGTGCTGCGCGCAAAGTCCATGATCGTTGCAGGATCGTTAGCCAGCGAGATGATCGCCGCAGAGATAGTCTGATAATCCGATGGCATCTGCCCCGCCAGCAGCGTGACCAGTTTGGTATTGCCTGCTTTCATCGCCAGGCGAATACGTTCGAGAAACGCCAGCGGATCCTGTGTGCCAGACGCGCGCCAGGCCCCAAACAACTGATCGCAGGCATTTGGCTGACTTTTACCGGTCAACCATAATTCTTTGGCGCCAGCCCAGGCTTCTGTTGCCTGCCCGGTATTCCACTTTGCAAAGTAGTAGTTACACTGCGCTTCCGTGGTTGCCGGTTTTTCCGGGCTGAAGGCCAGCAGGCCGCGCCAATCCTGTCGGCGCGCCAGTTCATTCACAAAACGAGATTTCAAAGTGCGTGCTGGCGGTAAGGTGGGGTTTGCCTGCACAAAATTGCTAACAGTAAGCGCGGGCTGGTTCATGAGATCGTCGGTTATCTGACGGTACTCCAGATAGGGATAAAGCGGATAGGCTTTCAGGGTTGGCAGCAATTGCTGCACCACATCCATCTGGTTGTTGTCCCAGGCGGTTTTAATCTGCGCATAACGATTACGTTGTTCATCCAGTGAGTCTGCACGCGCCACATGATTGAGGGATAGCAAACAAACGCAGGCCGCCGTAAATCGCCAGGCGGCATGTTTAGCTTTCAGCACAGCTCTTTCCTCTTATTCTGTCTATTCTCTGCAGCGTCATGCCGCGTATCAGTTAATGCTAACCGGGCATCTCTTAACGCGCCATGTCCTGAACACTTTTTTACCTTTCTCAGGCGATTTAACACTCCGGGCGCTGCTGGCTGGGATTAAGCGTCGAAAACGGCTACACTCCGCTGTTGAATACTCCTTCTATTACGATAAAAGAGGCGAAGTCCAACGTGGCTCAATTCGTTTATACCATGCATCGTGTCGGCAAAGTTGTCCCGCCGAAACGTCATATTCTCAAAAATATCTCGCTAAGCTTCTTCCCGGGCGCAAAAATCGGCGTACTGGGTCTTAACGGTGCCGGTAAATCTACCCTGCTGCGCATCATGGCCGGCATCGATACAGATATCGAAGGTGAAGCCCGCCCGCAGCCTGGCATCAAGATTGGCTACCTGCCGCAGGAACCGCAACTGAACCCGGAACAGACCGTACGTGAGTCCGTAGAAGAAGCGGTGGCGGAAGTGGTTAACGCGCTGAAAGGTCTGGACGAAGTCTACGCGCAATATGCAGAGCCGGATGCCGATTTCGACAAGCTGGCGGCCCAGCAAGGTAAGTTTGAAGAGATTATCCAGGCGCACGACGGCCATAACCTGAATATGCAACTCGAACGCGCCGCAGATGCGCTCCGCCTGCCGGACTGGGATGCCAAAATCGCTAACCTCTCCGGGGGTGAACGTCGCCGTGTTGCACTGTGCCGCCTGCTGCTGGAAAAACCAGACATGCTGCTGCTCGACGAACCCACTAACCACCTGGATGCGGAATCCGTGGCCTGGCTGGAACGCTTCCTGCACGATTTCGAAGGCACCGTGGTGGCAATCACCCACGACCGTTACTTCCTCGACAACGTCGCCGGCTGGATCCTCGAACTGGACCGCGGCGAAGGTATCCCGTGGGAAGGCAACTACTCCTCCTGGCTGGAGCAGAAAGATCAGCGTCTGGCACAGGAAGCGTCTCAGGAAGCGGCACGTCGCAAGTCCATTGAGAAAGAGCTGGAATGGGTGCGTCAGGGTGCCAAAGGCCGTCAGTCGAAGGGCAAAGCCCGTCTGGCGCGCTTTGAAGAGCTTAACAACACTGAGTACCAGAAACGTAACGAAACCAACGAACTGTTTATTCCACCGGGACCTCGCCTGGGCGACAAAGTGGTGGAAGTCAGCAACCTCAGCAAATCCTATGGCGACCGCCAGTTGATTGATGGTCTGTCGTTCTCGGTGCCGAAAGGGGCGATTGTCGGCATTATCGGCCCTAACGGCGCGGGTAAATCAACCCTGTTCCGTATGATGTCGGGCCAGGAGCAGCCAGATGGCGGCACCATTACGCTGGGCGACACGGTGAAACTGGCGTCTGTGGATCAGTTCCGTGACGCGATGGACAACAGTAAAACCGTGTGGGAAGAAGTCTCCGGTGGGCTGGATATTATGCGTATCGGTAACACCGAAATGCCAAGCCGTGCTTATGTTGGCCGCTTCAACTTCAAAGGCACCGACCAGGGCAAACGCGTTGGCGAACTGTCCGGTGGTGAGCGCGGCCGTCTGCATCTGGCCAAACTGCTCCAGGTTGGCGGTAACATGTTGCTGCTCGATGAACCGACCAACGACCTGGATATCGAAACCCTGCGCGCGCTGGAAAACGCCCTGCTTGAGTTCCCGGGCTGTGCGATGGTTATCTCGCATGACCGTTGGTTCCTCGACCGCATCGCGACCCACATTCTGGATTACCAGGATGAAGGTAAAGTGGAATTCTTCGAAGGCAACTTTACCGAGTACGAAGAGTACAAGAAACGCACGCTCGGCGCGGACGCGCTGGAGCCGAAACGTATTAAGTACAAACGTATCGCTAAATAAACGCAAAAAGGCAACGCAAGTTGCCTTTTTTCATGTTTGCGCCTCTTCTTATGGAAGAGGGCAGCGTGACACCATCAGTGAATTACCCCTGCTCGCCCATCAACGCTTTCACCAGCTCAACACACTGAAGAAAACGCGAGTCGTAGTCCGCCTCTTCCACCCGCACAAACTCAATATTATTTTCCTGCAGCATCGATACCAGCATGTCCTGGAACTCTTTGCGATCCACCGAGCTCCCAAGGCTGCGTAAGCCATCGTTAACCCACGGCGTGTTATTCTCTAACAGGATCACCAGATCGAAGCGGTATTCGTCAATCAGCGCCTGCACAAAGGGGTGCTCGCGCCCTTCATACTTCTTACAGAACGCCTGCGTGGTCACGAAATCGGTGTCGATAAACGCCACTTTGTTAGCGTACTTCACGGCAAAATCGATGTATTGCGCATGGCCGAGCGCGATCTTGTCATAATCAGAATATTGCAGGGCTATCTCGTCGCCGCCGAGATGCGTAAACACATAATCGCGACCAAACTCCCAGGCGCTGGTCGTGTTGAAAATATTGGCGAGCTTATTCACCAGCGTCGATTTACCGCTGGATTCACCGCCAAGAATAGCCACCGTGCGCACAAAGAAAGGTTTTACTTCCGTAGGGATGTACTCCCAGTAACGGAAAGGGTTTTCTCGGATCAGCGAGCCGCTGATATTCATAAAGGTGCGTTTCGGGTCAACCAGCACCGCTTCGATGCCCAGATGCTGCAAATATTGCGGCGCATCCGCCTCTTCAGAGGTGTAGATCCAGTTTGGCGTAATGCCTTTTTCAGCCATAAACGCTTTAATGCCTTTACTCCAGACATCCCAGCCGTGCGGATACGGCTCCATACCTTCTTCATTAAAGGCGTGAATACGGATATTTTTCTGGTATTTAAAGGTTTGCAATAACCAGCGCAGGCGATCGCTTACTGTGGGCTGCTGCGACATTGCGCTGTCTTCAAACAGCGCACGATCGCGCGTTTCATCATAGCCGAGGATAATATGCAGCTCGTCAACCTGGCTGCATGCGCGCTGGATCAGGTAGATATGTCCGGTATGCAGTGGGTAAAACTTACCGAAAACCACGCCGATATTCTTTTCACGGCGGGGAAATTCGAGATCGAGGAAGCGGTGCAGCGCTTCAAGTTTTTGCGCGCTGGGGCTTTTGATCTTGGCATTAAGCAGCTGGCTCAAATAGCCCTTGGTCATGCCGCTGGCATCCGCCACCTGCTGTAAGGTGCAGCCTTTCTGACGGATCGCGGTTTTTAAGTAGTCAAATGACGACATTGTTGCCTCCTGCAAAAAATCACTAGCCAATTATAAGTCGTCAAAGACGTTTAGCGCATCCGCGAGCTTCTTCACACCGTATATCTGCATACCTTCCGGGACTTTTTTCGGCACATTCGCCGCCGGAACGATAGCGCGGCGGAAGCCATGCTTGGCAGCTTCTGAAATACGTTCCTGCCCACTGGGTACAGGGCGAATTTCACCGGCCAGTCCAACTTCGCCAAAGACCACCAGATCCTGCGGTAACGGCCTGTCACGCAGACTGGAAACCATCGCCAGCAACAGCGCGAGATCGGCGCTGGTTTCCGTGACTTTCACCCCACCGACAACGTTCACAAACACGTCCTGATCTGCCATCTGCAAACCGCCGTGGCGGTGCAACACTGCCAGGAGGATCGCCAGACGGTTTTGTTCCAGCCCCACAGCCACGCGGCGTGGATTTGCCATCATTGAGTGATCCACCAGCGCCTGAATTTCAACCAACAACGGGCGGGTACCTTCCCAGACCACCATCACCGAACTACCTGAAGTGATTTCATCGCCGCGACTGAGGAAAATTGCCGAGGGATTGCTGACTTCACGCAGCCCCTGCTCAGTCATGGCAAATACACCCAGTTCATTGACCGCGCCGAAACGGTTTTTATGGCTACGCAACGTGCGGAAACGCGAGTCGGCATCGCCATCTAATAGCACCGAGCAGTCAATACAGTGCTCCAGTACTTTCGGCCCGGCCAGCGAACCGTCTTTCGTGACATGCCCCACCATGACGATGGCCACACCTCGTGTTTTAGCAAACCTTGTCAGATAAGCGGCGGTTTCGCGCACCTGCGCCACGCTGCCAGGTGAAGACTGAATATCGGCCATATGCATCACCTGGATAGAGTCGATCACCATCAGCTTCGGCTGCTCTTCTTCCGCAATCATGCAGATCTGTTCGATACTGGTTTCCGACAACATGTTCAGATTCGCGGTCGGCAAACCAAGACGGTGCGCGCGCATCGCCACCTGTTGCAATGACTCTTCGCCGGTGACATACAGGGTTTTCATCTGCTCAGCCAGTTTACACAGCGTCTGCAGCAGTAGCGTTGATTTACCTGCGCCAGGGTTACCGCCGATAAGAATAGCGCTGCCCGGCACAACACCGCCGCCCAGCACACGGTCAAACTCTTTAAACCCGGTGGAGAACCGCGGCAGTTCTTCAAGACTGATGTCCGCCAGCTTCTGTACTTTCGAGACGCCCGCATTTCCGGCATAGCCAGAAAGACGCTCATTACGCGCGACGGTAGGCGAAGCGGCGACACGTATTTCAGTAATGGTGTTCCATGCGTGACAGGCGCTGCACTGCCCCTGCCAGCGCGGATAATCCGCGCCGCATTCATTACAAACAAACGCGCGTTTTGGAGCTTTCGCCACAATGACCTCTACTTCTTATTGATACTGCCGGAAAGAATACAAAATACGCCCATCAGATCGGCGTGGCGAATAGTGACTTCCGCCTTTTCATTCACTTTAGGTTTGGCATGAAACGCAATGCCCAGCCCTGCGGCTTTGATCATTGGTAAGTCGTTCGCGCCATCGCCAATTGCCACCGTCTGCGCAGCCGGGATTTCATGTTCCAGCGCCAGGCGTTGCAGCGTGTTGGCTTTATACTGCGCATCGACAATGTCACCCAGCACCTGGCCGGTAAACTTGCCGTCCATGATCTCGAGTTCATTTGCCACCGCGGCTGTCAGACGCAGTTTATCGCGCAGGTAGTCCGCAAAGAAGGTGAAACCGCCGGAGGCAATCGCCACCTTCCAGCCCAGCGTTTCCAGTTTCAGCACCAGTTGTACCAGGCCTGGCATTAACGGCAGGCTTTCCCGCACCTGCAGCAGGATATTCGCATCGGCACCTTTCAGTGTCGCCACGCGGCTACGCAGACTGGCGGTAAAATCCAGCTCGCCGCGCATGGCGCGCTCGGTGACTTCCGCCACCATCTCGCCGGTACCGGCAAGTTTAGCAATCTCATCAATGCACTCAATCTGGATCGCTGTAGAATCCATATCCATCACCAGCAGGCCTGGTGAGCGTAAGTGCGGGATTTTACCCAGCGGGGCGACGTCCATGCCTTCATCATGCGCCAGGCGTGAAGCACGCGGGGTTAATGACCCCGCCAGGCGGATCACCTGGTAGTCTTCTACGTCCCAGGCAGCAACAATCACCATCGCCGCCCCCAGCTTACGCTGATACGTAGTCAGACGCTGCTTATCGAGGTTACGCCCGTACAGGAGCCAGCCGCTGCGGCCGGCGTGGTAATCGAGAGGCATCACCTCATCGCCACTTAAAGAGAGCGGCAATCCTGGCCACTGAGAAACATCATCGGGCAGATCGCACCAGGTCAAACTGTTCGGCATTAAAGCTCCTGTAAAAACGTTCGCGCCAGAAAGCAGAGGAAGGGAAAATAACGCATGAGGCTACCTTGTAACCAGCGCTTCTGGCAACATTAAGCCTCAAATTTTCAACAGGTGGAATATGGCTCGCGCAAAACTTAAATTTCGGCTGCATCGCGCAGTGACCGTTCTCATCTGTCTGGCATTGCTGGTGGCGCTCATGCAGGGCGCGTCCTGGTTTAGTCAAAACCACCAGCGCCAGCGTAATCCGCAACTGGAAGAACTGGCACGAACGCTGGCGCGCCAGGTAACGTTGAACCTGGCACCGTTAATGCGTACCGAAACGCCGGATGAAAAACGCATCGACATTGTGCTGCGCCAGTTAACAGAAGAGAGCCGCATTCTTGATGCCGGCGTGTACGATGCGCAAGGCGATCTGATTGCCCGCTCAGGCGAAAGCATTGATGTGCGCGACCGTCTGGCGCTGGATGGCAAAAAAGCCGGTGGCTATTTTAATCAGCAAATCGTCGAACCCATTCAGGGCAAAAGCGGCCCGCTGGGATATTTGCGGCTAACGCTCGATACCCATACTCTGGCAACGGAAGCAAAGCAGGTGGATAACACCACCAATATTCTGCGCCTGATGTTGCTGTTATCGCTGGCGCTGGGTGTGATTCTGGCGCGCACCCTGTTGCAGGGTAAACGCACCCGCTGGCAGCAATCCCCTTTCCTGCTGACGGCCAATAAACCAGTGCCGGAAGAGGAAGAGCACGAAAAGAAAGAGTAACCCCGGCGCTCCCGGTAAGATAACTGAAGGTTACAGAAAGGAAATCTACTATGTCGACGCTTCGTCTGCTTATCTCTGACTCGTACGATCCCTGGTTTAATCTGGCGGTTGAGGAATGCATTTTCCGCCAGATGCCCGCCACCCAGCGCGTGCTGTTCTTGTGGCGTAATGCCGATACCGTTGTGATCGGGCGGGCACAGAATCCGTGGAAAGAGTGCAACACCCGGCGCATGGAGGAAGATAACGTGCGGCTGGCCCGCAGAAGCAGCGGCGGCGGCGCGGTATTCCACGATCTCGGTAATACCTGCTTTACCTTTATGGCCGGGAAACCGGAATACGACAAAACCATTTCGACGGCGATTGTCCTCAATGCGTTGAACGCACTGGGCGTGACCGCAGAAGCCTCCGGCCGTAATGATCTGGTGGTGAAAACAACGCAAGGCGATCGCAAAGTGTCCGGGTCGGCGTACCGCGAGACGAAAGATCGCGGTTTCCACCATGGCACACTGCTACTGAATGCCGATCTCAGCCGCCTGGCAGATTACCTCAATCCGGACCAGAAAAAACTGCAAGCCAAAGGCATTACCTCGGTGCGAGGGCGGGTCGCCAACCTGGTGGAGCTGCTGCCGGGAATGACTCACGAGCAGGTTTGCCAGGCTGTCACTGAGGCTTTTTTTGCTTACTACGGTGAGCGTGTCGACGCAGAGGTGATCTCGCCGGCCAACACACCGGATTTACCAAACTTCGCCGAAACCTTTGCCCGCCAGAGCAGTTGGGAGTGGAATTTTGGCCAGGCGCCTGCATTTAGCCACCTGCTGGATGAACGTTTTAGCTGGGGCGGCGTGGAGCTGCATTTCGATGTCGAGAAAGGGCATATCACCCGCACGCAAGTGTTTACCGATAGCCTGAACCCGGCACCGCTGGAAGCGCTGGCTGCTCGTTTACAGGGCTGTCTCTACCGGGCGGATATGCTGGCGCAGGCATGTGACGCGCTGCAGGTTGATTTTCCCGAACAAGAACAGGAGCTACGCCAGCTTTCCGCGTGGGTTGCCGGCGCGGTGCGTTAACGGTCTCAGACAGAGATGCCCTGCACGTAAACAGATCAATGAAGTGATAAAAAAGGGCAGAGAAACTGCCCTTTGAAGAGAGAATTACGCTTTGTCGCCCAGCAGGACAGATTCCAGCGCAATCTTGATCATGTCGTTGAACGTGGTCTGACGCTCCGCAGCGGTGGTCTGTTCATGGGTGCGGATATGGTCGGAAACGGTGCAAATAGTCAGCGCTTTCGCACCAAACTCTGCCGCCACGCCATAGATACCCGCCGCTTCCATTTCTACACCCAGCACGCCATATTTTTCCATCACGTCGAACATTTCACCGTCCGGGGAGTAGAACAGGTCGGCAGAGAACAGGTTGCCCACGCGCGCATCCACACCCAGCGCTTTTGCCGCGTCAACCGCGTTACGTACCATGTCAAAATCAGCAATCGCTGCAAAATCATGATCTTTGAAACGAATGCGATTCACTTTGGAATCGGTGCATGCGCCCATGCCAATCACGACATCACGCAGTTTCACATCCATACGCACAGCACCGCAGGAACCCACGCGGATGATTTTCTTCACGCCGAACTCGGTAATGAGCTCTTTGGTGTAAATAGAGCAGGACGGAATGCCCATACCGTGGCCCATTACAGAGATTTTGCGGCCTTTATAGGTACCGGTGTAACCCAGCATGCCGCGTACATTGTTTACTTCGCGGTAATCTTCGAGGAAAGTTTCAGCAATATGCTTCGCGCGCAGCGGGTCGCCGGGCATCAGCACTACGTCAGCGAAATCGCCCATTTCTGCATTAATGTGTGGGGTAGCCATCGTCTATTCCTTTATATCGTTGTCGTAAAACGGAAAGGGCGGGAAACTCCCGCCCAAAATCATCAGAACATGGCCTTGCCATATTCCATATCAGACACACCGAAGTATTTGGCGATTGTCTGGCCAATATCCGCGAACGTCTCACGGTGGCCCAACGAACCGGGTTTCACTTTTGGACCGTAAACCAGTACCGGAATATGCTCACGCGTATGGTCTGTGCCTTTCCAGGTCGGATCGCAGCCATGGTCAGCGGTGAGGATCAGAATGTCGTCTTCACCGACCAATTCCATCAACTCCGGCAGACGACGGTCAAACAGTTCCAGACCGCCCGCATAGCCCGCCACATCGCGGCGATGGCCCCATGATGAGTCAAAATCAACGAAGTTAGTAAAGACAATCGTCTTATCACCCGCTTCTTTCATCTCTTTCACGGTAGCGTCGAACAGTGCATCCAGCCCGGTGGCTTTCACCTTTTTGGTGATACCGCAGTTCGCATAGATATCGGCAATTTTACCGACAGAAACCACCTGCCCCGCTTTTTCATCCACCAGTTTTTGCAATACCGTGGCTGATGGCGGTTCAACGGCCAGATCATGGCGGTTGCCGGTACGCTGGAAGTTACCCGCTTTATCACCGACAAACGGGCGCGCAATGACACGACCGATGTTGTAACCCCCTTCGGTCAGCTCTTCACGGGCGATTTCGCACAACTCATACAGCTTATCCAGACCAAACGTCTCTTCATGGCAGGCAATCTGGAATACCGAATCCGCCGAGGTGTAGAAGATCGGCTTGCCGGTTTTCATATGCTCTTCGCCAAGCTGGTCGAGGATCACCGTACCAGAGGAGTGGCAGTTGCCGAGATAACCCGGCAGATTAGCGCGCGCCACCAGTTTATCCAACAGCGCCTGCGGGAAGCTGTTTTCGGTGTCGCTGAAGTAGCCCCAGTCAAATAACACCGGTACACCGGCAATTTCCCAGTGGCCTGACGGGGTATCTTTACCCGACGAGAGTTCATGCGCCCATGCGTAAGCGCCAATAATATCGGCGTTGGCGTCCATCCCGGCAGGGATGAAACCGGCCGCACCTTCATGCGCCTTCGCCAGACCCAGACGGGTCAGATTCGGTAAGTTCAGCGGACCGTGACGACCGGTATTTGCTTCACCTTTAGCACAGGCTTCTGCAATGTGGCCGAGGGTATCGGAACCCACGTCGCCAAAGCGCTCCGCGTCTTCCGTCGCGCCGATGCCGAACGAGTCGAGCACCATAATAAATGCACGTTTCATATGTTCTCCGTACCTTGTGCTTTGTAAAAAAGCGATCAGATCAGTATATCGCTATTCGGTGATGCGGCGATAGACTGTTGGTGTCTCTTTTGGTGCGTTGTCACCTACCACAATCGCGGCTTTTACCGCTTTTGCCGCATCCTGCCAGCTGGCTTCGTCTTTCGCATGGATCACCGCAAGCGGGCGTTGGCCATCAACACTGTCCCCCAGGCGCGCCATCCCGGTAAAACCGACGCTGTAATCAATGCTGTCTGTCGCCTGACGGCGGCCACCGCCCATTGATACCACCGCCATCCCCAGCGCACGGGTATCCATGGCGGTAATAAAGCCTTCCTGATCCGCATATACCGCTTTGCTCAGCGTCGCGGTCGGCAAATAGTGGTCGTAGTTTTCGACAAAATCCGTTGGGCCTTTTTGTGCCGCCACCATACGGCCAAAAATTTCCGCCGCCTTACCGTTATCCAGCACCGTCTGCAATTTTGCCCGCGCTTCATGGTCATCTTTCGCCAGCTTGCCGGAAATCAACATCTCAACACAGAGTGCCATGGTGACGTCCAACAAGCGCGGGTTACGGTATTCGCCCGTCAGGAATTGTACGGCTTCGCGCACTTCAACGGCGTTGCCCGCGCTGGATGCCAGCACCTGGTTCATATCTGTCAGCAATGCGGTGGTTCGTACACCTGCGCCATTGGCCACGCCAACGATCGCTTCAGCTAGCTGTTCAGAAAGGGCGTAGGTCGGCATAAATGCCCCGCTGCCCACTTTCACATCCATGACCAGCGCATCCAGCCCTTCCGCCAGTTTTTTGGCGAGGATCGATGCCGTTATCAGCGGGATGGAGTCCACCGTTGCGGTAATGTCGCGGGTGGCATAAAAACGTTTGTCTGCCGGTGCCAGCGAGTTGGTCTGGCCAATAATCGCCACACCCACCTCTTTAATAATCTCGCGGAAGCGACTGTCCTGCGGGAAAATGTCAAAACCAGGGATCGCTTCCAGTTTATCGAGCGTACCGCCTGTATGACCGAGTCCGCGCCCGGAAATCATAGGGATATAGCCACCGCAAGCCGCCACCATCGGGCCCAGCATTAACGAAGTCACATCGCCCACACCGCCAGTAGAGTGTTTATCGACTACCGGGCCGTTAAGATCGAGATGCTTCCAGTCCAGCACAGTGCCGGAATCCCGCATCGCCATGGTCAGCGAGACGCGCTCAGGCATGATCATATCGTGGAAGAAAATGGTCATTGCCAGCGCAGCTATTTGCCCTTCGGACACAGTGTTATCGCGAATTCCATTGATAAAAAAACGGATTTCTTCATCACTCAGTGCGAGACCATCGCGTTTTTTTCGAATAATTTCTTGAGCGAGAAACAAGGTAACCCCCTGAGGAAAGATACGGCCGGGCACCAGAACAGGCCCGGCGAAACATGGGTTAAGTCAGCCTGATAAGCAACACGCTATCAGACCATTATTAGTAGCTGCTCGCGCTCTTACCGTCGCCATGGCCCAGCGCTTTCAGCAGGCTCGCCAGCAGGCTGGACGCGCCAAAACGGTAGTGACGGGCATCGGCCCAGTCAGCACCTAATAATTCATCAGCAATAGCCAGGTACTGCTGTGCATCTTCCGCGCTGCGCACACCGCCTGCGGGTTTGAAGCCCACCGATTTTTCCACCCCCATATCACGGATCACTTCCAGCATGATGCGTGCGCTCTCTGGCGTCGCATTGACCGCCACTTTACCGGTCGAGGTTTTGATGAAATCCGCCCCTGCTTTGATGGCGATTTCAGACGCTTTACGGATCAGCGCCTCTTCTTTCAGTTCACCGGTTTCGATGATCACTTTCAGCAACACGCTGGCCGCAGCGCAGGCCTCTTTGCAGGCTTTTACCAGATCAAAACCTACCTGCTCGTTACCGGCAATCAGGGCGCGGTACGGGAAGACCACATCCACTTCATCGGCACCGTAAGCGATCGCCGCGCGGGTTTCCGCCAGCGCGATTTCAATGTCGTCGTTACCGTGCGGGAAGTTGGTTACCGTCGCAATACGTACATCCGGCGTACCCTGCGCGTTCAGCGTCTTACGTGCAATCGGAATAAAACGTGGATAAATACAGATTGCCGCCGTGTTGCCGACGGGCGTTTTCGCCTGATGGCACAGGGCGATGACTTTCTCGTTAGTGTCATCGTCGTTCAGGGTGGTCAGGTCCATCAGTTTTAATGCACGCAGGCTGCTTGCAGTTAAATCAGTCATAATCTCTCCGACGGCTCATTGCCGATTTCTTGTTCGGGTCTGTTACTATTCTAACATTAACCCACCGTTACACTTCGACACCCATCACAGTTAATGAAAACTTAATTCACGTTTGCAAAACCATAATGAGACATTTATCAAATTTTTAGCTTCAATCTGCCGGTAATCGCCCGGGGAGCCACGCGGATCAAAAAGGGAGGCGCCCCGTCCTGCATACACTCCTCTTCCCCGTAAGGAACAAGAGGAACAATGATGTCCATATCTGTTGATCCCTTTTTGCTGTCGCGCTGCCAGCAGATAGTCACCAGCCCGACGCTGACCCCGGAACAGAAGCGCCATTTTCTGGCGCTGGAGGCGGAAAACAGCCTGCCGTATCCGGCCCTGCCAGAAGCCGCGCGCGCCGCGCTTGATAAGGGCGCGGTCTGCGATATGTTCGAAGGCCATGCCCCGTACAAACCACGCTATGTCCTGCCGGATTACGCCAAATTTCTCGCGAATGGCTCCGCGTGGCTGGAGCTGGAAGGTGCCAGTGACCTGGATGATGCCTTGTCGATGCTGACCATCCTCTATCACCATGTGCCTTCCGTCACTGCAATGCCGGTCTACCTCGGACAACTGGATGCGTTGCTACAACCGTATGTTAGAATTTTAACACAAGAAGAAATCGATATCCGAATAAAACGTTTCTGGCGCTATCTCGACCGCACACTGCCCGATGCGTTTATGCATGCGAACATTGGCCCGTTTGATGGCCCTGTTACGCGTGCCATATTGCGAGCCGACGCAGAGTTGAAGCAGGTTGCGCCCAATCTCACCTTTATTTACGATCCGCAAATTACGCCAGATGATCTGCTGCTCGAAGTCGCGCGTAATATCTGCTCATGCAGTAAACCCCACATCGCTAACGGCCCGATGCATGATAATATTTTCACAAAAGGCGGCTATGGCATTGTCAGTTGTTACAACTCGCTGCCCCTCGGCGGGGGCGGCAGCACACTGGTGCGGCTTAATCTGAAAGTCATTGCTGAAGGCAGTGACTCGCTGGAGGATTTTTTCACGCACCAGTTACCGCATTACTGCCGCCAGCAAATGGCAGTTATCAATGCCCGCTGCGACTTCCTCTATCAAGAATCAGGTTTCTTTGAGCATAGCTTCCTGGTCCGGGAAGGTCTGATCGATGCCGATCGTTTTGTGCCCATGTTTGGCCTGTTCGGGCTGGCTGAAGCAGTAAATATTCTTTGTGATAAAGCCGGGTCCGGAGCACGCTACGGCAAAGATGAACAGGCAAATGCGATCGGCTACCGTATCAGCGAAGCCCTTGCAACATTCGTCGATAACACGCCAGTGAACTATGGCTGGCGGCAGCGCGCCATGCTGCATGCACAGTCGGGGATCAGTTCAGATATCGGCACAACGCCGGGCGCACGTCTGCCCTATGGCGATGAGCCGGATCCGATCACACATCTCCTTACCGTGGCACCGCATCACGCCTGGTACAGTGCCGGGATCAGCGATATTTTGACCCTCGACGAAACCATCAAACGCAACCCGCAGGCGCTGGTTCAGCTCTGCCTCGGGGCCTTTAAGGCTGGTATGCGAGAGTTTACCGCCAACATCGCGGGTAACGATCTTGTGCGGGTAACCGGTTATATGGTGCGTCTTTCGGATCTGGAGAAATTCCGTGCCGCGGGATCGCGCACCAATACCACCTGGCTCGGTGAAGAGGCAGCGCGCAACACCCACATTCTTGAGCGGCAACCCCGTGTGATAAGCCATGAACAGCAAATGCGCTTTCGTCAGTAAGCTCATTCCCTTTTCGTGCGTAGACGGTCCGGGAAGCAGACTGGCGCTGTTCTTACAGGGCTGCAATATGCGCTGCAAGAACTGCCATAACCCGTGGACCATTGGGCGTTGCAATCACTGTGGTGAATGTGTGCCCACTTGCCCGAATAAGGCATTAACGCTGACGGGCAGGCAGGTCATCTGGCAGGCGCATCATTGCCAGCAGTGTGATACCTGCCTGCATGTGTGCCCGCAACAAGCCACACCAATGGCACAGCCGATGTCAGTGGCAATGGTACTGGCACAGATCCGCAAAACAGCGCCCTTTATTGAAGGCATCACCGTCAGCGGCGGTGAAGCCACGCTGCAGTTACCCTTTTTGCACGCGCTGTTTACCGCCATACACGATGATCCACAACTTCGGCATCTGAGCTGCCTGGTGGACAGCAACGGTCTGCTCAGTGAAACCGGCTGGCGTAGATTGTTACCGGTTTGCCACGGCGCGATGATCGATCTGAAAGCCTGGACAAGTGAGCTGCATCGCTATCTTACCGGGCGGGACAACCGGCAGGTAAAAGAGAGCCTGCGTCTGCTGGCGGCGGAGCATAAACTGGCGGAGCTACGTTTATTGTTGATCCCTGAGCACAGCGATTATCTGGCACATATAGATGCGCTGGCGGCGTTCATTGGTGAGCTTGGGGAGGTGCCGGTGCGTCTGAATGCGTTCCATGCCCATGGCGTGTTCGGCGAGGCCCAAAACTGGCGTAGCGCCACGTCAGAAGACATTGAACCGCTGGCGGAGGCGCTGGAAGAGCGTGGAGTTAGAACCGTACTTCGACCAGCGCTATACCTGTAATGCAAACAACTGACGTGTGTTTGCCAGCAATGCCTCAGCAATGTCTTCTGCGGGTTCCGGGCGCAGTTCACACAGCGTTGTAAAGACGCGAGCGGCTTGTTCCGGCCGGTTGGGCTGACCCTGAAAACCGTTTAACGGCATATCCGGCGCGTCCGTTTCCAGTAACAGCGCGGAAAGCGGCAGCTGCGCCATTACATCACGGGTTTTACTCGCTCGGGGGTAAGTAATCGTGCCGCCCACGCCAATGCAGTAGCCCAGCTCAACAAAACGTTGTGCTTGCTGCAGGCTGCCGGCGAAACCGTGTACCACGCCTTTGCGCGGCAAATCATGCTTTTTCAGGTGCATCGCCAGTTTGTCGTGGGTTCGACGAGAGTGAAGGATGACCGGTAAGTCATAGCGCTTCGCCAGTTTCAGCTGCGCATCCAGTAACTGTTGCTGGCGTTCAAACTGCGGATCCTCACGGTAGAGATCGAGGCCGATCTCACCAATCGCGACCACGGCATCGGCTTGTGCGGCCAGGCACTCCTGGAGAATATCCAGACTTTCTCCGTTATGTTCCTCAATCACGATGGGATGCAAACCCAGCGCGGCATAAAGCGCAGCGTGCTGGCGGGCTAAATCACAAACGCGCTCAAAATAACGGGCCGCAATGGCCGGCACGATGATCTGCCCGACGCCCGCAGCAGCGGCACGGGCAATGCTGGCGGTTTCATCTCCGGAGAAGGGAGGGAAATCAAAATGACAATGGGTGTCGATAAAGCGAAAACTCACGCCGTATCCTCTTTATTGATTGGCAAATCGTTAGCCTGCGGCGCAATGACCAGCGGCGTATCCAGCGCATCGTTAGCCACCGGCGCAGGAGGCACAACCCGGGTTGCCAGAAGCGGCGGATGGCGTACCAGTGGCGGAGTTTGTGCCAGTAATTTACCCACTGTCGCCAGAAAATAACGCCCGCACAGTCGCCCAATTTTATAGTCATCACGCAGCGCGGGAACACGGCTCCCCAACGCCATACTGTTCAGTATCTTAGGAGGATAGATCTCAAAAATACGCAGCTTACCCGGCGGGGTTTCGATGAATTTTTGAATGGCTAAATAACTTTTTTCATGGTGCTGCACCAGGTTAACCAGCGGTTGCAGACTGCTCTCCCCCAGCCAGCGTTCCATGCGTTTAAACCACTGCGGCGTATAATACATTTGCGACGGTACCGTGCGGATCACCACAATGGTTTTTGCCCCGCGTTTAGCCGCTTCCTGCACCGGAATGGCATCGCTGACGCCGCCGTCCAGATAGTTGATACCCTCCAGTGAGACGCCCGGTCGGTAAAAACCGGGGATCGCACTCGAAGCCCGAATTAAGTCCAGCCAGGTTTGGTGCGTCGGCGCGAAATACTCTGCCGTGTAGTCATCCTGCCGGCAGGCGCACATGTAAAACGCTTTGCCGCCCTCAAAGGCGCGCGCAGCGGTGTCCATCGCCAGTGGCATTTTGCTTGCGGTTGATTCTACCAGCCAGTCAAGGTCTATCAGGTTGCCACCGCGGACAAACCGCACCGGGTCAAAAAAATCGCGCTGCGTCGTGTAACGCATAATCACTTTACGGGCATAACCGGGCTGGTTACAGACATAAGCTGACAGGTTTTGCGCGCCCGCAGAAGTTCCAAAATAGAGCTCGAAAGGGTTAAATTCTGCGCGCATAAATTCATCCAGCACCCCGGCGGTAAAAATGCCACGCTGGCCGCCACCTTCGCACACCAGCGCGAGGCGACCAGGCCGAAATGGTTTTAACGCCAGCGGCGCAATATTGCCGAGCGTTACGGGAATATACTGCCCCACGCTGCTTTCCTTTCAGAAACGTCATGCCTGACAAAGTAACGTAATTTATAGTCCGCTGAAACAGCAAAGCCAGTCACGAGGACTGGCTTTAATGTAACCGAAGTTTAAGCGTGTTATTCGCTATGGACGCCGACGACCCATAAACAGGCTCACCAGGAACAGGATAATACCGACGATGAAGACAATTTTCGCGGCGCCTGCTGCCGTGCCTGCCAGGCCACCAAAGCCCAGAGCGGCGGCAATTAACGCGATAACCAGAAATATAATGCCCCAACGAAACATAAGACTCTCCTTTACCATAGTTAATGTCGACCGCTTACGGTGAGCGCTCAGGATGCTCACCCGCGTGATTTTCCCGGTACGTGCTTGTCATATCCGGCAACAGCCGGGCAGTGACGTTTTCAGGATCTGTTACTTAACTTTGAGATCGTTTTTCACGCTCTTCACACCATCAATGGCTTTGGCGATGCTTTCAGCGCGTTCACTTTGAGCTTGTGAATCAACGGTACCCGACAACTGGACAACGCCGTCTGTGGTTTCCACTTTAACCTTACGGGAAGGGACCACATCGTCGGCCAGCAGTTTGGCTTTGATTTCACTGGTTGTGGCGGTGTCACCCGCGTAACCTTTTACTGACTGGGATTTTCCGTCACGTACATGCAGCTTGTCGCTGACGGACGCTACGCCCTCTACGCCTTTGGCGACAGAAACAGCCTGTTCAGCCTGCGCCTGGCTTTCTACAAAGCCGCTGAGCGTAACCACTTTCTTCTCGGTTTTGACGGAAATATCGGTGCTTTTAATGCTTTCATGATCCACCAGCGCCGCTTTTACCTTGGCGGTAATGGTGCTGTCATCCATGAAGCCACCGACTTTATTCATAGAACTATCGATTTTATCCCCTGCGCTGGACGCGGTGTTTTGCGCTTTGTCAGTGGTTGTCTCTGCTGCGAAAGCAGAACCACTCGCCAATACGGAACCCAACATTACAGCCAGCAGAGTTTTAGAAATCTTCAGTCTTGTCATAGTCATCGATGTCATTCCTATTGGTTTGCCCACAATTTGGGCTACAAGCAGCAACAATGGCTGCTCTACTGCGCGGTGATTGTCACCCAGTTCAGAAATCAATGGTTCCGGTCACAATACCGTCGCATCCCTTCTGATGCAGTTATTAATATCAACATGCAATGACAAAGGTGGATAAAAGACTATAAAACACGCAATGAACAGGACTTTTACCCACCCGATTTGTCATCACTTTGTTAAATATAGATCACAATCGCTAAAAAGCCTGGACAAGCGGTTAAAAAACGACCAATAAGCAGCAAAACGCGCGGTTTTAAGAACTTTCCGCAACAGGCTAATAAGACAGGAAAAGTGACGGAGCACGGCGTGTGCCGCGCTCCGGAGAAGGATTAATGCTCGCGGGTTTTGTGGAAGGTGACTTCAGGGTAACGTTCCTGGGTCAGGTTCAGGTTCACCATCGTCGGAGCGATATACGTCAGGTTGTCGCCGCCGTCGAGAGCCAGCTGAATTTCGTTCTTCCGCTTAAACTCTTCGAACTTTTTCACGTCTGTGCTCTCAACCCAACGCGCGGTAGCCACGTTTACGGATTCGTACACGGCTTCAACGTTGTACTCGCTTTTCAGACGCGCAACGACCACATCAAACTGCAGCACACCAACCGCCCCCACAATCAGATCGTTATTGGAGACAGGACGGAACACCTGTACGGCCCCCTCCTCTGAGAGCTGTACCAGACCTTTTAGCAGTTGCTTCTGCTTCAGCGGGTCGCGCAGACGAATGCGGCGGAACAGTTCCGGAGCAAAGTTGGGGATGCCGGTGAACTTCATCATTTCACCCTGAGTAAAGGTGTCGCCAATCTGGATAGTGCCGTGGTTGTGCAGACCGATGATATCGCCCGGATACGCTTCTTCAACGTGCGAACGGTCACCTGCCATAAACGTCAGCGCATCAGAAATCACCACGTCTTTACCGGTACGAACCTGGCGCAGTTTCATACCTTTTTCATAGCGGCCAGACACGACGCGCATAAATGCCACGCGGTCACGGTGCTTCGGATCCATGTTCGCCTGGATCTTAAACACAAAGCCGGTGAACTTCTCATCTGCGGCGGTCACTTCACGCGTATCGGTTTTCCGCGGCATCGGCGCAGGCGCCCACTCAACCAGGCCATCCAGCATATGATCGACACCAAAGTTACCCAATGCCGTACCAAAGAAGACTGGGGTGATTTCGCCGCTCAGAAACAACTCTTTGTCGAACTCATTGGACGCCCCCTGCACCAGCTCCAGCTCATCGCGTAACTGCTGCGCCAGGTCTTCACCAACAGCCTGGTCGAGCTCAGGGTTATTCAGCCCTTTAACGATACGCACGTCCTGAATGGTGTGACCTTTACCGGTCTGATAGAGGTAAGTTTCGTCTTTATAAAGGTGGTAAACGCCTTTAAAGAGTTTGCCGCAACCAATTGGCCAGGTGATCGGCGCGCAGGCGATTTTTAACTCATTTTCCACCTCATCCAGCAGCTCCATCGGATCGCGGATGTCACGGTCGAGTTTGTTCATAAAGGTGAGGATAGGCGTGTCGCGCAGGCGGGTCACTTCCATCAGTTTACGCGTCCTGTCTTCAACACCTTTTGCGGCATCAATCACCATCAGACAGCAGTCCACCGCCGTCAGGGTACGATAGGTATCTTCCGAGAAGTCTTCGTGCCCTGGGGTGTCCAGCAGGTTAACCAGACAGGTTTTATACGGAAACTGCATAACAGAGGTGGTAATGGAGATACCACGTTGCTTTTCCATCTCCATCCAGTCGGATTTGGCGTGCTGGTTGGAGCCACGGCCTTTTACGGTACCTGCGGTCTGGATCGCCTGTCCGAACAACAACACTTTCTCGGTGATGGTGGTTTTACCGGCATCGGGGTGCGAGATGATAGCGAACGTACGGCGCTTCGCCACCTCTTGATAATAAGGAGACAACGTCATAATGAAATCTTCTGTGTAATTGCGCGACCTGAGGCCGCGCGATGAAATACGAAAAATGCGGCTATTGTACTCAACGGCTGAGTGCAGACAATCAATGTTTACACAGGAGTAGCTCCAGTTCGTTTAGAGAGGCGACGGTCCAGGTTGGGGTGATCCCCGCCGGCAACGCACGTTGGTGCGCATTTAGCCAGCAGGTCGACAGCCCGGCGTTGATGCCGCCCAGAATGTCTGATTCCGCTGTATCGCCCACCATCAATACGCGCGCGCGATCCGGGTTTCCGGCTTGCTCAAGCGCATAATTAAAGATCCTCGGGTCCGGTTTGGCGACGCCAACCTGTTCAGAAATCACCAATAAATCAAAATAGTCGCGAAGCCCCGTACGTTCCAGACGGATTTGCTGCAAGGCGGTAAACCCGTTGGTAATAATGCCCAGTTTGGCTTTGCCTTTCAGGCTGTTCAATAATGAAACGGCCCCCGGTAACGGCGCGCAGATTTCCGCCATTGCGTTGAGAAAGGCCTCGTTCAGCGCGCCGGCAGGTACATTCAGGCGCTCGGACCAGCCCTGAAAACGCCGATGCTGCAACTGCAGCGCATTGATGGCACCGTTCTGGTAATCCACCCACAAAGGTTTGTTAACAGACTGATATTCTACAAAATCCTGATCGGTGAATGTTACGCTATAGTCAAGAAACATCCGTTGTAAGCCACCGAACGCGTCGAACGTAAACAGCGTTTCGTCAGCATCAAACAGTATCCAGTCCCATTTCATTACATCACCTTTCTTCAATTAGAGGGGGAGCGCCATGATGATCGCATCCTCACGCCCAGTAGCCGTGGGGTAATAATTGCGGCGGATCGTCGCCTCGTTAAAGCCCAGGCTTTCATACAATGCAATAGCTGCTGTGTTGGAGGCGCGTACTTCGAGCCACAGTGTCAACACGTTACGCGCTTCCAGTTCGCGGATCAGGTGTTCCAGCAATTGTCGGCCTAAACCTTTGCGTTGCCAGGCTGGATCTACAGCGATATTGAATAGCGTCGCCTCATCCATTACGACCTGGGTAATGGCAAACGCCGCCATTTCATCTCCGACCATCAGTCGATAGTTGAGGTAACGTTCACCCTGGTTGCTGGCCAGTGTTTTCTCGCTCCAGGGGAACGCGTGCGCACGGGTTTCAATATGATAGGCGCGATCTAAGTCAGTCGTGCTGAGGGAAGAAATCGTGTTCATGTTCGCAGATTTGTTGCCATAACGCGGCACGCGCCGCAGGATTGCCGCGTAATTCTTCATACGAGGCCGTTGAGACTTGCGCCCCTGCCAGCGTCAGCGGCTCATTAATGCCAAGCAGCCAGCTGTTACATTGACTCTCCGGAGGCAGCATGGCAACGCGATCCGGCGTTAACTGCAGAACCTGATCCGCCGTAACAGTCAACGCACGCAGTACGTCGCTCACCAGCGGCTCAGTAAGCGCGGGGAGCGTTGGCGCCACCATCACCAGCCGGATATGCGCAGGCAGCGAAATGGCAATCTCGCCCTGCAACACCGCCGGGCGGCGCAAAGTCCACTGGGTAATGCCCAGTTGCTGTAATTGCCAGTCGCGTCGGGAAGTCATAACAAAGCACTCCTGTATGTCAGGCGCGCAAATATAGCAAACTCGACGCCTGTTCGCCATTAAGACGCAGCCAACAAAGAGGCAGCGTGAAGGATAACGTGCTTATACACAAAATCATTCGCGCTGTATCGAGGCGGCAAGGATAAGGATCCCCGGGCGCTTACACCTGTAAGTGACCGGGGTCCGCAGACGCAGCCAACAAAGAGGCAGCGTGAAGGATAACGTGTATAATCGCCGCCAGTATTTAACGAGGAACTCCCCATGTCTGCTTTTACTCCGGCAAGTGAAGTCTTGCTGCGCCACAGTGACGATTTCGAACCCAGCCGCATTCTTTTTGCTGGCGACTTGCAGGATGACCTGCCTGCCCGTCTGGATACCGCTGAAAGCCGTGCCTGGACACAACAGTTTCACCAATGGCAAACCTTAAGCTCACTAATGGGTGAACACGCACGTTACAGCCTGGTGGCGGATAGCGACACTGTCGGTGACTGCGATACGCTGGTTTACTATTGGCCGAAAAACAAGCCGGAAGCGCTGTTTCAGTTAATGAATTTGCTTTCATTGCTGCCGACAGGCAGTGATATTTTTGTCGTGGGTGAAAACCGCAGTGGGGTTCGCAGCGCTGAACAGATGCTGGCGGAATATTGCACGTTGAATAAAGTCGACAGCGCCCGCCGCTGCGGTCTGTATCATGGCCGCCTGGATAAAAACCCCGCCTTCGATCCGAACGGTTTTTGGGGCGAGTATGCATTGGGCAATCTGACCATTAAAACTTTGCCGGGTGTTTTCAGCCGCGACGGTCTGGACGTTGGCAGCCAGTTGTTGCTGTCGACGTTAACGCCACACACTAAAGGTAAAGTGCTGGATGTCGGTTGCGGTGCAGGCGTGCTGGCAGCAGTACTGGCAAGCCATTCACCCAAAGTTCGCCTGACGCTGTGTGATGTTTCCGCCCCGGCGGTCGAAGCCAGTCGCGCAACGCTAGCCGCCAATGGTTTTGAAGGCGACGTGTTTGCCAGCAACGTCTTCTCTGAAGTGAGCGGCCGCTTCGATATGATTATTTCGAACCCGCCATTCCATGATGGTTTGCAGACCAGTATGGAAGCTGCGCAGACCCTGATCCGCGGTGCCGTGCGCCACCTGAACAGCGGTGGTGAACTGCGTATCGTTGCTAACGCCTTCCTGCCCTATCCGGATGTGCTGGATCAGACCTTTGGCTTCCACGAGGTGATCGCGCAAACGGGTCGCTTTAAAGTCTACCGTACGGTCATGACGCGTCAGGCGTTGAAATAACCGCCTTACCCGGCAGGCGTAGCTTGCCGGGTGCCCCTTCTCTCGCGTAGCGAGCGCCCATTTTTACAGCAATCAACTGCAGTTGCTGTAATTAACTGTTGACGAAAAGCGTAAAACATCTAGAATGCGCCTCCGTGGTAACGATACTTCAATAGTGTCGATGGTATGCGAAGGTGGCGGAATTGGTAGACGCGCTAGCTTCAGGTGTTAGTGTCCTTACGGACGTGGGGGTTCAAGTCCCCCCCCTCGCACCATAATCCACGCAGATATCGCTCGCACTGTGCGAAGGTGGCGGAATTGGTAGACGCGCTAGCTTCAGGTGTTAGTGTTCTTACGGACGTGGGGGTTCAAGTCCCCCCCCTCGCACCAACGAGGCGATATCTAAAAAGTAAGATGACTGTGCGAAGGTGGCGGAATTGGTAGACGCGCTAGCTTCAGGTGTTAGTGTCCTTACGGACGTGGGGGTTCAAGTCCCCCCCCTCGCACCAGATATCTTATAACCTTCCTGTATTAATCCTCCAGTTACATGATCATCTTCACGTTCAACAACATCAGCATCATTCCACCGACCAGTGCAACACCCGACGGCAACAGCACAAAGTGCCGTAAGCGATTGTGGTAGAGCATTACCGGCGTCAGCAGCAGCCCCAAAACGATCACTCCCCGCCAGGCATTAATCGACAGATCCGCAAGCGCCAAAACGGCAACAATAAAGCCAGGTAACACAATTCCCCATCCACTCCCCAGCGCGCGTTGCAACATGGTTTCATCTCTCATATCGATAATGATAACCAATATCATATGATATGTTTTCTCATTTGTCAGCCAGAGACCTTAAACCAGTATGAAGATTACTCATCTTCTGATGACAGACATTCAGTAAGGTGATAAATTAAGCGACACTTAAATGAAAATCCAAATCACTAATTTTTCGCGATAACTGTTTCATCGCGTTACCTTTTCCCTTTTAGACAATCAGCTCGCTGTTATATTGCGGATAAATAACGATTTTTAGGTATGACATTACAAACCTGGCAATCTCTCTGTAACAAGAAATATCGATTGTCCCTACGACTGTTTCTTTTACTCAACGCGATCTCAGCTCTGTTTTCTGCAGCTCTGCCGCTCAACAATGTGCGCACCTTTACGCTCCCGGTATGCCTTATTTTTGCGATCAGCGTCATTCTGCCGATGTGGCACCGACGTTATCCAAAAACGAAAATTAATATCACCTTCACATCACTGATATTCGGCAGCCTGTGGGCATGGCATGTGATCACTAAAGTAAGATTAATAAACGATAATGCTGACGCGTATCTGCTGATCGCGCTACTCAGTGTTCTGTTTATTGGCACTATTGCGTTTTCAAATAATGTCCTTGCGTTTATTGTTCACTCTTCACCCGTGTTCATCAGTTGCCTGTGGCTGAGCGGCAGCGAAACAGAGCTCCGCCTGATCTACTCCTTCGCTCTTCCCGTCTTAGGGATTTCTATTCAGCATGCCATTCAGAAACGTAACGATAATTTTGCCCAGGGGTTGATGAACCGTCTGGTGCAGGAACGGAAAACACTGAACGATCTGAGCATGCTGGATCCGCTGACCGGCGTTTATAACCGGCGTGGATTGCAGAATAAAATCGATAATTTGCTGGCGGTGGATGACAGCCCCCGCTATGTGCTGCTACTGGATATCGATCACTTCAAAGCTTATAACGATCACTACGGCCATATGATGGGCGATCAGGCCCTGATCCGTGTGTCCGCCGCTTTGCGTGATGCGGTGGGTTCGCGGGATATTGTCGCGCGTTTTGGCGGCGAAGAATTCATGATCCTGATTAACAATGTCGACCAGGAACAGGCTCGTCTTATCGCCGAGCGTATACGTCGCCAGGTCTATGATTTAAAAATTCCCCATATGTTTAATGAAAGCGTGGCGACCAATGTAACGGTCAGCATTGGTATTGCTCCTCTATTGGAAAATGACATTGAGGCCTCGCTCGCTCGCGCGGATAAGGCCTTGTACGAAGCAAAAAATTTGGGTCGCAATAACATCCTGGTGAGTAAAGAGTTACAGCCCGCCTGAGCGAACTTTACGATAAAAATGTTGCTATCGATTCTACCTCTGGATAGGATTGGCAATAATTATCATTTAGATTTCGCAATTAGCCGGCGCCATGACTTATCGTACCGCAACGCTTACAGAAAACATTATCTGGCGAGGTAGCCTCATTGATGAGCGCGATTCGCTGGCTAATGCCATGCGGGAAACGATTACCAGCACGCGTGCGCACCTGCTTGATTTTATTCGTCTGAATGAGTCCTCGCCGTATTCGGCGTTGACGCTCAGAGAGTGGTCTCGCCACAGCGAGCTGCAAACCCTTATCGCCACCTACTCTGATCATATCTACCGTAACCAGCCCACCCAGCCGCGCGAAAACAAACCGCTGCTTTCGTTATGGGCACAGTGGTATCTTGGGCTGATGGTACCGCCATTACTGCTGGCGCTACTGACGCAGAAAACGGCTATTGACCTCTCGCCTGAGCTGTTTCATGTTGAGTTTCATGAAACTGGCCGCGCCGCCTGTTTCTGGATTGATGTTCAGCCAGACCGTGCATTAACCTCGCAGAACGATGCCTGCCGCATTGGCGCGCTGACGACCCAGGCAATGCTTCCGGTGGTACAGGCGCTGGAAGCCACTGGCGAGATCAACGGTAAGCTTATCTGGAGCAATACGGGGTATCTGATCAACTGGTATTTAGGAGAGATGCTCCCCCTGTTGGGTGAAACGCGCGTAGCCGCGCTGCGCCAGATATGCTTCTTTGAAAAGCAGCTCGCCGACGGAAGCGACAACCCGCTTTGGCGCAGCGTGGTACTGCGCGACGGTGCACTGGTTCGCCGCACCTGTTGTCAGCGTTACCGCCTGCCTGATGTTCAGCAATGTGGTGACTGCACGCTAAAATAATCCGGGGCGCAACGTACGCCCCGGGGAATGGTGCTGATTGTTTTACGCGGTTTGTTTCTCTTCTTCTGCGCGCTGGGCCTCTTCTGCTTCCTGCTCCAGGAGTTGTTTTTCGTATACCTTGAAGAACGGGTAATAAATAATTGCGGAGATGCAGGCGAGAAGCACGACCAGGATAGCCGCACGGAAATCCCAGCCTAAAGCCCATGCACCGCCAATAGGTGCTGGCGCTGTCCACGGTACGACCGAAATGACCCGGCCAATTAAATCCAGTTTCATTGCCGCCCAGGCAATAATCGCATTAAGCGTGGGTGCAAGCAGGAAAGGAATAAAGAACACCGGATTCATGACAATGGGCGTCCCGAAGATCACCGGCTCGTTAATGTTGAACATACTGGGCACCACACTCAGACGACCAATCGATCGCAAGTGCACAGAGCGGCTACGCAAATAGCAAAGCACCAGCCCCATTGTCGCCCCGGATCCGCCAATTACAATAAAGAACGTCCAGAATGCTTCCATAAAGATATGAGGCAACGGTGCGCCCTGCGCCAGTGCGCTCTGGTTCAAGCCAAGGTTGGTTAACCAGAACATTTGCAGCATGCCAGAAACAATCGCAGCGCCGTGAATACCGGCAAACCACAGTAAGTGGCCGATAATCACTGCCAGCAGGATCGCAGGCAACGAATCCGCTGCGGACACCAGAGGCTTAAACAGTGCCATAATTGCCTGTGGGATCAACATGTTAAATTGCGTCTGGATAAACAGACTCAGTGGGTAAAGCGTTAACACCACCACTAACACAGGGATCAGTAAATCAAAAGAGTTCTTAATCATTGGCGGCACCTGATCGGGCAGGCGGATGCCAATGTTATGCGCCTTCAGAAAACGCATCATTTCCACGCAGTAAATCGCTACCAGAATCGCGGTGAAAATCCCCGTTCCGCCGAGGCTGTCGACCGGTAATGTGCCGCTGGTCTTTGGTGCAGCTACCAGCAAAAAAGCCATTAACGACAGCATGGCGCACATGAAAGGATCCAGTTGATGCGACTTCACGTAGTGCTTACCGAGGTTGTAAGCGATCGCCGCGCAAATATAGATAGACATAATGCCCATCGTCATGTCGAAAGGCGTAAGAATGCGGCCCTCGTACTGCTTCGCCAGATCTAACCACCCCCGGGCGAATCCCCAGGTGGTATCCGGCGAAAAAGGCGGATAAGCAAAAACCAGCAAGAACGAGCCTACGATCATGAACGGCATTGCCGAAATAAAACCGTCACGAATGGCCATAACATGGCGCTGAGATGAAATTCGCCCGGCAATCGGGCTGACATAGTTTTCTATAAACCGGAAAATAAGGTTAAACGCAGCATGGTTGGCAGACATAGCAGATCTCCTGTCAGACTAACAAATTAAGCGCACCAGCGAATGTTCTGCCGTGCAGCAATCCCTTTTTTCTGTTTGAAACCGCGCGGGTTTTTCAACCAGCTTTACAACGAAGCAGGATATGTTCATGGACGGCTCTTTTTTAATTATCTGGGCAGAGGAAAGTGACAAAATCAGTATTAACCCGGCATCGGGACACTGCAACCGGTTACTGTAACCGGTTTCCGCGATTGTGAAGGCGATCCAGGATCTGATTGTAAGTCGTTTGTTACATCAGAATATTTACAGCGATAACAGCCTTGTGACAGATTAATGGCGGTCTTATGCAGGAGAACATCATGAGTTTGCAGTCTGTGCGGCAATTCTTTGCCGACAATGCCCCCGATATCGACATTATTGAACTGAGTCAGAGTACAGCAACCGTCGCACTGGCAGCAGCCGCGCACCACGTCGAACCTGGGCAAATAGCCAAGACTCTGTCGCTGAAGGTAAAAAATGAAGTCATTCTGGTCGTTGCCAAAGGTGATGCGCGCCTCGACAACAAGAAACTGAAAACGACCTTTGGTGCAAAAGCACGGATGCTCAGCAGTGATGAAGTGGTCACTATTACTGGTCACCCTGTCGGCGGCGTCTGCCCGTTTGGCCTGGAGAACCCGCTGGCGGTCTATTGCGATGTGTCATTAAAACAGTACCCGGAAGTACTTCCGGCTGCAGGAGCCATTCATAGCGCCGTGCGGATTTCTCCGGAAAGAATGGCTCAGTTAACCCGGGCAAAATGGATAGATGTTTGCCAATAATCCTTCGCGCCAGGTGTAAAACCTGGCGCTGTTAACTCACCTACGTTAATTTGGATACTGCCCTGACAATGGCATCCAGGCCAGCATATCCGCTGCATGGAGCAGATTAAGGTCCGATGTTACACCCAGCTTATTCATCGCATTAAATTTATGCGCCCGGATAGTTTTAACGTTGCGATCCAACTGTGAAGCAATTTCCGCCAGGGAATAGCCACGTGTCATGTAACTCAGGATCTCACGCTCTGTCGGGCTAAGCATACGGGTCTGGCTAATAAACCAGTGATTTGTGACATCCTCATTTATCTCTTGCTTTTGCTCGAACAACCTCTCCATTTGTTGCAGTAACACAGGCAATGCGGACGATTTACTCCAAATACCGTGCAATTGCGAAGGTGAAAGCAAACCAACCAGCTGTGCTTCACTATCATCCTCTGCTAAAACAATGCGTTGCACTTTCGGATGAGAATGAGAAAGCCGATGCAACCCCATCAGGCACTCTCGCCGCTCTTCCCGACGCCCAAAAAGGGAATAGATCACCGCAAAGAAAGGCTTCTGCGTGAGAGCCTGGCGAAAAGACGCATAATTTTTAAAAAAATGAAAAGAGTATTGGCAGTTAATAGAATCATTAAATAAATGACGTAATCCTGCTTCACTCATTATGCACTTTTCGATGATGGCAACGTTGCTTCTTTTGCAATAATGTTCCATTCCTTCTGCTCTCCATATGCAGTGCCCAGGTTCAACTCTTTTATACCCCGCGCACTATTTATCCATGAGTACAGGTCCGCATTACTTCGCAGCGATAAACGCCGCATTGCGCTATTTTTTTGCGCGCTGATCGTCTTGTTGCTTTTTTTAAGCAGAGATGCAATTTGGTTGATTCCCCATCCTTTTCCAAGAAGGCGTAACACTTTCCGTTCAGAAAAGGTTAGCATTTCAGCATTATTGATATTTCTTTCATTTTCTTGCTGTTCAGAAATATTATGCACACAGTTAATATCTGGCAGCTTTTCATAACCTTCTCGTATTGTCCTGATGACCGTCTCAACCGGTTCCTCTTCCGCAAGAAGTGTCGTATGGGAGCGCAACAATAATTGCATCGCAACCGGATATAAACTGCGGGAAATCAGGAAGATCCAGTGCGTATTTTCACATTGCGGAAGCAAGGTAAAGTATTGCTGGCAGTGCCTGCGAGCATGCCGGAGTTCACCTGTCAAATCGACGACGATCAACCTGGCAGCAGCAAGTTGCCGAAGCGTAGTCTCTTCGACTGCGGAATAATACATTAATTGATATTCAGGGAAATGGCTTTCAAGAATGCCCCCGACCCCTGACCGTAGTACAGGCATCCTGCTAATGATAATCCCTTGTTTGTCGCTTAGCGATAGCATGAAAACCTCCGCTTCCATTCTTAACTGTTATCAATTGCCGCTATTAGCATTTAATCGGCCAATATAATTAACGTAACAAAACCGCCATTTCAGAATGAAACGGGTAATTAGATTTACGGAATTTATGATTAGCAATTAAATATAACGTTATAAAATTATAGTATTGCCCACTATCGTGTCAACATAACACAACGTCCATTCGAGCGTCCCGGTTAATATTAAAAATAAAATAAGAAAATAAAAACAATCGATGCGGATATAATTAAGATTAATAAATAAATTTCACGAATAATTAAGATGGTATTTTCCGCTAACTCTTTCAATATTGACGATTTTCAACATAACGGCATGGACATACCAGAAAAACTTACAACCTGGTTACCGGTAAAATAAGAACGTTTCACAATACTTCATCATCATGACTTACTGCGCAAATCTTGATCTACTTTAGCGCCATCCTACCTGTATATTGTGTTAAAAATAGCTTTTACATTTTCTTTTTGTGAGCGTCGTTACACCACTACCAGGGTCATCATGCAAACAGACCAGTCATCGCAGCGGGCCATCACACGCCTGTGTATTCAGTGCGGCCTTTATTTGTTACAGCACGGCGCAGAGAGCGCGCTGGTTGAGGAGTTATCCACGCGGCTTGGGTTGGCGCTGGGCATGGACAGCGTTGAAAGTTTGATTTCTTCAAATGCCATCGTACTTACCACTATCAAAGACGGCCAATGTCTGACCTCAACGCGCAAGAACAGCGACCGCGGTATCAATATGCATGTCGTGACTGAAGTACAGCATATCGTCATTCTTGCGGAACATAAGCTGCTGGATTTTAAAGGCGTCGAAAAACGCTTTTCTCAGGTAAAACCGCTGCGTTATCCACGCTGGCTGGTCACAGTGATGGTTGGCCTCTCCTGCGCCTGCTTCTGCAAGCTTAACAATGGTGGCTGGGACGGCGCATTTATTACCTTTTGCGCCAGCAGTGTCGCAATGTATGTGCGGCTGGTACTGGCGGGCCGGCATATGCATCCACAAATCAACTTCTGCATTACCGCTTTTGTTGCCACGACGGTATCCGGCCTGATGCTGACTCTACCAGGCTTCCTCCACTCTTCGACGGTTGCCATGGCCGCCAGCGTTTTGTTGTTGGTGCCGGGGTTTCCGCTGATCAACGCTGTGGCCGACATGTTTAAAGGCCATATCAATACCGGGCTGGCGCGCTGGGCAATCGCCAGTTTATTAACGCTTGCAACCTGCATTGGTGTGGTAATGGCAATGACATTATGGGGGCTCCGCGGATGGATGTGATCCGGTTTTTTCTGGCGCTGGCGCAGGACATGGCGCTGGCAGCCATTCCCGCCGTGGGATTTGCTATGGTGTTTAACGTTCCGCATCGCGCCCTGCGCTGGTGCGCGCTGCTTGGCGCTATTGGTCACGGTTCGCGCTTTGCCATGATGCACTGGGGTTTTAACATCGAATGGTCAACATTCGTGGCATCCATGCTGGTAGGAAGTATCGGTATTCGCTGGTCACGCTGGTATCTGGCGCACCCGAAAGTCTTTACCGTGGCGGCAGTAATCCCGATGTTCCCCGGTATTTCCGCATACACCGCAATGATTTCAGCGGTGAAGATTGGCCACTTCGGCTACAACGAAGAGCTCATGATCCTGCTGCTGACCAACTTTCTCAAAGCCTCATCTATTGTTGGCGCGCTGTCGATTGGTTTGTCGATCCCTGGATTATGGATCTACCGCAAACGGCCGCGCGTCTGAGTATTGATCTTCTGTCGGTGCGGTTTGAAGGGGTTCAGGATCCTGCCGCGCAGGGAGAGTTTCACCAGGTAATAACAGTGCCAATTGCGCTGCGTTATACCTGCCCATAAAAATAACTTGCAATTAAATAGTGCACTACCTATATTCACTGCATGAAGACGACACCGAACACCACCGAGCAGCTCGCATTAGATAACCAGTTTTGTTTTGCGCTCTACTCTACAAACCTGGCGCTGCATAAGCTTTATCGCCAGCTGTTGGCTCCCATGAACCTGACGTATCCGCAATATCTGGTGATGCTGGTGCTATGGGAGAGAGATGATATTACTGTGTCGGAGGTTGGCGAACGCCTTTTTCTCGACTCCGCCACTCTGACGCCGTTGTTAAAGCGTCTGGAAAGCGCCGGATTGATTCGTCGTCAGCGTTCACGCCAGGATGAGCGTCAGGTGATAATCACATTAAGTGAGAGTGGTCGTGCGTTGCAGCAGCAGGCAACGGCTATTCCGGCGTCGATCAGTTGCGCAATGGCCTGCGACAGCGCCACCATGCATGATATCAAGCAGCAACTGGAACAGCTTCGTCAGCGGTTTCAGCAGGCTTAAGCTCCCTTTGCAGGGAGTTTACTTCAGCAAATAAATAGCACGCTATTTTATAGCAAACACTTAAGATAATAAGGAACCTGTCATGTCTTTAGAAAAAGTCGTTTATACCGCCAAAGCAAAAGCCACCGGCGGCCGTGATGGCCGTGCCACATCTTCGGACGGCGTCCTGGACGTTAAACTGGGTGTCCCGAAAGAGATGGGCGGCGCAGGCGGTGAAGTGACCAACCCGGAACAACTCTTTGCTGCTGGTTACTCTGCCTGCTTCCTTGGCGCGATGAAATTCGTCGCAGGCCGCGACAAAATTGCGATGCCAAAAGAGGCCTTTATCGAAGGTGAAGTGGGTATTGGTCCGTTGCCGACCGGTTTTGGTATCGAAGCCAAACTGAATATCCATCTGCCAGGGATGGACGCAGCAGAAGCCAAAAAACTGGTTGATGCAGCGCACATTGTTTGCCCGTACTCCAACGCTACACGCGGCAATATTGACGTAACGCTGAACATTATCGCATGATCATGAAGAAAGCCGGGGAAACCCGGCTTTTCCTGCTGTACTGCCCTTTCCGTTCCCTGTGGTACTATGTGCTATTGAGCCTGTGTGAAAAACGCAGTACACCGTATCCGTAGTCATCCAGTTTGAGAACGCGTTATGTCTTCCAGAATCCTGACCTCAAATGTCATCGGCATTGATGAGTTTATGCGCGATCATGCCAGCATACTGGCCCGCATGGAAGGTGGCGCTATCGCCGTTTTTGCCAATAACACTCCCGCTTTTTACGCAATCACGCCGCAGCGCCTCGAGCAGCTGTTGGCGCTGGAAGCCCAGCTTGCACGTCCGGCGAGCGATATCGCTCTTGATGCGCAGTTCTATGAAGAACCCGGCAGCGCGCCGTTGAATGTACCCATGGGCAAATTCGCCATGTATCCGGGCTGGCAGCCAGATGCAGATTTTCAACGCCTGGCCGCGTTGTGGGGCATTGCACTTACCCAGCCGCATACCCCGGAAGAACTGGCTTCATTTGTTGCGTACTGGCAAGCGGAAGGCAAAGTTTTCCACCATGTACAATGGCAGCAGAAACTGGCGCGCAGCCTGCAAATCGGGCGCGCCAGCCAGAACGGTAATACGAAGCGTGATATCAACGCGCTTTCGGAACCAGACAATCAAATTCCACCCGGTTTTAGAGGATAACGATGAAAAACGTCGGCGAATTGATAAAACGTCTGCAAAAAATGATGCCCGCCAACATCCAGCCTGCGTTTAAAACGGGCGAAGAATTAATGGCATGGCAGAAACAACAGGGCGAAATCCGTTCGGCGGCGCTGGAGCGAGAAAACCGCGCCATGAAAATGCAGCGCACCTTCAACCGTTCCGGCATTCGTCCGTTACATCAAAACTGCTCGTTTGATAATTACCGCGTCGAAACCGAAGGCCAAATGCGCGCCCTCAGCCAGGCCCGGCAATATGTTGAAGAGTTTGACGGTAACATTGCCAGCTTCATCTTTTCGGGCAAGCCCGGCACCGGTAAAAACCACCTTGCCGCTGCTATCTGTAATGAACTGTTGTTACGCGGCAAGTCCGTGTTGATCATCACTGTTGCCGATATCATGTCGGCCATGAAAGAGACCTTTGGCAACCGCGAAAGCAGCGAAGAGCAGTTACTCAACGATTTAAGTTCGGTCGATCTGCTGGTGATCGATGAGATCGGTATGCAGACCGAATCACGCTACGAGAAAGTCATTATCAACCAGATTGTCGATCGCCGTTCCTCATCAAAACGCCCGACCGGCATGCTGACCAACAGCAATCTTGAGGAGATGAACAAACTTTTGGGCGAACGCGTGATGGACAGGATGCGTCTGGGTAACAGCCTGTGGGTGATCTTCAACTGGGACAGCTATCGCAGCCGCGTGACCGGCAAAGAGTATTGAGAGTTTTCCCCCCTTGCCCTTCTGCGCCCGCGTGTATACTGGGCGCTTTCGCCCGACATCAGGATCTCCACGACATGAAATTCGCTCAACGCCTGCTTTATTCCGCTGCCATCAGCAGTATTATGCTCACCGGTTTTGCTCATGCGGCGTCCTGGCAGGATACGCTCACCAGTGCCGCCAGCCAGCTCAACCAGAACAGCACCTCTTCGCAACAAGGCGGTCTGTCGCTCTCCTCGCTGACAGGCCTGCTTAATGGCGGCAACCAGGCGCTTAGCGCAGGAACCATGAATAACGCGGCGGGCGTGATGACCTGGTGCGCTAAAAATAAACTCGCTTCGCTGACTAACACCGAAAACGTCAAAAATCAGGTGCTGGATAAGTTGGGACTGGGAACCGCGGAGCAGAAGCAGGACACCAACTACCTGCAAGGCATCCAGGGCATGCTAAACACCAAAAACGGTGAACAGTTGAATCTGAGTAATATCGGCAACACGCCACTGGCCGAAAAGGTGAAATCAAAAGCCTGCGACATCGTACTCAAACAGGGCGTCAATTTCCTCTCCTGATCAGCCGCCGCGTTGCCCACAACGCGGCCTCCGCTTCCCTTTTCCTGCCGGCCCGTCACCACTGAGAGGGCGATCAATATTGTCGCTTTCTAAACCGATTCTGAATAAAACCTCATTAGAGTGACACTACAATTGCAGCTATGTGACAACGCCATTAAATTGTACCGCCTGTTACAAACTTTAATAACCAGCAATAACTGCTGGCATTGATGAGGAATCCTGGTTGTCCGAGCTGCTCTCTGTTGCCCTGTTTCTCGCTTCTGTGGCGATCTATGCCTGGAAAGCGGGTCGTAACACCTGGTGGTTTACCGCAACGTTGCTGGTTCTTGGCTTTTTTATTGTGTTAAACATCACGCTCTACGCCAGCAACTACTTCACCGGTGACGGCATTAACGATGCGGTGCTCTACACCCTGACCAACAGCCTTACCGGGGCAGGCGTCAGTAAGTATCTGCTGCCCGGCGCGGGCCTGATTTTGGCGCTGGTGGCTGTGTTTTGCGCCCTCGGCTGGGTGTTACGCCGGCGCCGCCACCGGCCGCATCACGTTGGATACAGCCTGCTGGCGCTTGCGCTGGCGCTCGGATCCGTCGATGCCAGCCCGGCGTTTCACCAAATCACCGAGCTGGTGAAATCGCAAACGCGAGAGGGCGACCCCGACTTTTTAACCTATTACAAAGAGCCCGCCAAAAAGATCCCTGCCCCGAAACTGAACCTGGTCTATATCTACGGCGAAAGCCTGGAGCGCACTTATTTTAACGATGCAGCTTTTCCAGGCCTCGCGTCTGAACTGGGCGCGCTGAAAGACGACGCCATGGATTTTAGCCACACCGAGCAACTACCCGGCACCGATTACACCATCGCAGGTATGGTCGCCTCCCAGTGTGGTATCCCACTATTTGCCCCGTTCGAAGGCAATGCATCGGCCTCGGTCTCGACCTTTTTCCCGCAGAATATCTGCCTCGGCGATATCCTGAAAAATTCCGGTTATGAGAACCACTTTATCCAGGGCGCCAACCTGCGCTTTGCCGGTAAAGACGTGTTCCTCAGGTCGCACGGTTTCGACTACCTGGTGGGGGCAGAAGAGTTAAAAAATCAGGTTGCTGATGCGAACTACCGCAATGACTGGGGCTTTTATGACGATACCGTACTGGACGCGGTGTGGAAGCAATACGAAGCGCTTTCGCGTTCCGGCAAGCGTTTTTCCCTGTTCGCGCTGACGGTCGATACCCATCACCCGGACGGCTTTATCTCACGAACCTGTGAACGTAAAAGCTACAGCATTGATGGGAAACTGAATCAATCCTTTAGTGCGGTGGCCTGTAGTCAGCAGCATATCGCAGCCCTGATCAACAAAATCAAAGCCTCGCCGTGGTTTAAAGATACGGTCATTGTGGTGTCGTCAGACCATCTGGCAATGAACAACACGGCATGGAAGTACCTGAATAAACAGGATCGCAGCAACCTCTTCTTTGTGATCCGTGGCGACGATCCCCAGCAGGATATTTCCGGCATCAAGCGTAGCACGATGGATAACGGCGCAACCGTGCTGGATATCCTCGGCGGGGATAACTTCCTCGGCCTTGGGCGAAGCAGCATTTCCGGCCAGTCGCTTTCCGGCGTGTTCCTGAACATGAAACAGAAAGTACTGGCATGGAAACCGGACATTATTCGTCTGTGGAACTTCCCGAAAGAGATGAAGGATTTCACCATCGACCAGGGCAAACAAACGATTGCTTTCTCTGGCAGCCAGTTCCGCCTGCCGCTGCTGGTACGCGTGTCGGAGGCGCGTATCGAGCCGCTGCCAGAAAGTGAATACTCTGCCCCGTTACGTTACCAACTGGCGGATTTTGCCCCGCGCGACAACTTTGTCTGGGTCGATCAATGCTACAAAATGGCGCGCCTCTGGTCACCCGAACTGGCGCTCTCAACCGACTGGTGTGTCTCACAGGGCAGCCTGGGCGGCGAGCAACGCGTTGAACATGTCGACAAGCCGCTGTGGAAAGGGAAAACGCAGTTTACCGAAACGGTGATCAGCGCCGCGCGCTACCAAAACAACGTCGATACGCTGAAGACCGTCGACAACGATATTCGCTATAAAGCCGACAGTTTTGTATTTAACGTTGCAGGCGCACCGGAAGAGGTAAAGCAATTTAGCGGTATTTCCCGCCCGGAAAGTTGGGGGCGCTGGTCGAATGCCAAACTCAGCAACGAAGTGAAAATTGAGTATAACCAGCCACTGCCAGCACACTTTGAACTGGTGATCACCGCCAAAGCCTTTGGCCCCAACGCCAACCGCCCGATTCCGGTACGGGTCGGCAACGAAGAACAGACGCTGACGCTGGGTAACGCGTTAAGCACCACAACGCTCAGCTTCCGCAACCCGTCGCGTAGCAACACACTGGTCATTGTGCCGCCGGACCCGCAATCCACTAACGAAGGGAATATTCTGGGTCACTCGCCGCGTAAACTGGGCATTGGCCTTGTCGAAATCAAAGTGGTGAACCACGAAGGCTGACCGTTAAAGGTCAGCTTTCATCTCATACTGGCTTAAGGCCAGCGTATGGTAGCCCGCGCCGAGGAATAACGCAGAAAACCGCTCAGGCACCGCGACAGGGGTGCTCACCTCTGGAAACGCCTGATTCAGCGCACGCAGGAATTCGCTGGCAAAGCCTTTGCCCCGATATTCGGGCTCGACATAGAGAAAACGTAACTGAGGTTTACCCCCCGGCGTGGCAACCACAGCATAAGCATGTTTACGGTATTCACAGGCCTGCGCAGGCAGCGACACCGCCGTGAGAGGGTCCACCTGCCATGGCAGTCTGGGATAGCTCTCGCCCACCGCTTTACGCACCACACTGAGTGGATCGAGGGCCACCAGCGGCGCCGTTTCTGCCGCACCCTGTTCGCCCCCCTGAAACCCCAATAGCGGCTGAACGGTGGCAAACCCCAGCGCGTGGTACAACGCCACACCGGCGTGGTTATCGCTAAGTACTTCCAGCCATAATTGCCGCACGCCTTTATCCGCCAACCCTGCCATTAACGGCGGCAGAATGCGCCTGCCGACGCCCTGCCCCCGATAGTCGGGACGAATGGCAAATGCCGCCAGACGCGCGCTTTCTCCGCGCCGTGTCACCAGGGCCGCCGCCGCTGGCGTGTCGCCCTCCAGCCAGACACAGGAATCGACAAAGCTTATGTCTTCGGCAATAAAACGTTGGGCAAACAGCGGGGAGGGCAATGAAAACGGCACGCTATAGCCTTCAAAGCAATCACTAAGGATCGCGGCAAGCTGATCACAGCTGTAATGCAGGGCGGGAACGGCAACAAGGTTCATAGAGCTTCTCCACAGGGCGCTAATGAGAGCATAGCAGGGAGAGAGCCGGAAGAAATGCGCCCTGCATGGCAGGGCGCGAATAAGGCTTAGAATGTTTCCCAGTTTTCGCCGGTATCAGCAGCGACTTTACGTGGCTGTGCAGAGACGGCGGCGCTTTTGACGAACGTCGGCGCGGCCGCTTTACGCTGCTCCTGCATGATACGGAACACCGCCACTGCTTCGGTCAGACGGCTCGCCTGCTCTTCCAGCGCAGCGGCAGCCGCGGCAGATTCTTCCACCAGCGAGGCGTTCTGCTGCGTCACGCGATCCATTTCGGCAACCGCCAGCCCCACCTGGTCGATACCACGGCTCTGCTCGTCAGATGCCGACGAGATTTCACCCATAATATCTGTCACGCGGGTGACCGCACTAACGATTTCATCCATGGTTTCACCGGCGCTTTCCACCAGGGTGGAGCCCAGTTCAACGCGGCCAACAGAGTCTTCGATCAGGCTCTTGATTTCCCGTGCAGCCTGAGCGCTACGCTGGGCAAGGTTACGAACCTCACCTGCCACGACGGCAAAACCACGCCCCTGTTCGCCTGCGCGTGCAGCTTCAACCGCCGCGTTAAGCGCCAGGATATTGGTCTGGAAGGCAATACCATCAATTACGCTGATAATATCGGCAATTTTCTGCGAACTTGCGGCGATATCACGCATGGTCTGAACCACGTTATCGACCACTTTACCGCCTTTCTGCGCGGTTTCAGACGCGCTCAGCGCCAGATGGCTGGCCTGACGGGCGTTTTCGGCGTTCTGTTTCACCGTTGCGGTCAACTCTTCCATGCTGGCGGCCGTTTCTTCCAGCGAAGCAGCCTGCTGTTCAGTACGGGAAGAGAGATCGTTGTTACCTACGGAAATCTCGCTGGCGCCGCTATAAATTGCGTTCGCGCCGTTGCGCACATCGCTCACGGTGCGCACCAGTTCGCTCTGCATATGACGCAGACTGTCTGCCAGCACGCCCATTTCGTTAGAACCCTGGACTTCAATACGCTGTACCAGATCGCCGCCGGCAATATGACGAATGTTGTCGATAAGGTGGTTCAACGGCGCGATGAGTGCGCGTTTGATCCCGACCCAAACACTCACGATCACCGCCAGCACCACGAGCAGGACAGTAATAATGATCCACACAGCAGAGCCATAAGAACTTTCACTGTCGTGAACGGCCGTTTCGTACAGCGCATCGTTCTGCTGCAGGTAGTGAACATACTCTTTCTCGAAACCATCCTGATAACGCTGCGTCGGCTGGTCAAAAAACTCATTGATCTTGCCTGCGCCCAGTAGTTGAATCAGCTCCGCCAGCGCGTTGTGGTAGATATCGTAATTGCGTTTGATCTCTGCGGCTGCATCGTCGCTCTGACGCGGATCGCGCGGCAGCGCCTGATAGGCATTCCAGCTCACTTCGGCCTGCTTCAGCGAAGTGCTGGCAATCTGCATCAGATCGTTAACGGTAGCACCGCTGCCGATGTTGTTCTGATCCATCATGTAGCGGATGCCGGCACGGTTAAGCGTGTTACGGGTTTGCAGCAGCGAAACCCAGCTGGCGTTCAGCGTAGACTGTTGCTGACGAATGGTTTGCAGAACGGTGAAGTTTTCTTTGTCTTGTTTTAGCGCGTTGAAGAACAGACCGCCGGACGTGAGTTGTAACAGGCCAAATAATGCTAAGACCAGCAGCAAGCTGGTTACAATTTTAATACGAGTTAACATGTTTTCTCTTTCCTTATAGACAGATGTAGGATTTTCGGCCTGGAATAAGAAAACTTTATGGGTCATCGTGCTAATATTCACCACAAAAATAATGGTCATTAAGCCCGTCTGAACTCTCTCGTACCCGCGCCCTCACCGGCTTTGCGTGATCAAACTCACATATTTTCCGCCACTTAGGGTGACGATAAACCGCTCAGCGCGATCCTTTTACCGCTTACCGCCTGTTTATAACCGCTTAATCAAATCGTTGCCGTTTCGCGCGCGTTATTTGTCATGATCGTCGCCAGCATACAGCCTTACACACATCTCACATCCCGTTCTTTTTTCTGTTAAAAGCCAGGTCTGATATGGATACGAAAAAACTCTTCAAGCACATACCCTGGGTGATCCTCGGGATTATCGGTGCTTTCTGTCTCTCCGTTGTCGCCTTACGGCGCGGCGAACACGTCAGTGCACTGTGGATCGTCGTCGCCTCTGTTTCCGTTTATCTGGTGGCGTATCGCTACTACAGCCTCTACATCGCTCAAAAGGTGATGAAACTCGATCCGACCCGCGCAACGCCGGCGGTGATCAATAACGATGGCCTTAACTATGTGCCAACCAACCGCTACGTGTTGTTTGGTCACCATTTTGCCGCTATTGCCGGAGCAGGCCCGCTGGTCGGGCCGGTACTGGCTGCGCAAATGGGCTACCTGCCGGGCACGCTGTGGTTACTGGCAGGTGTGGTGCTGGCCGGTGCAGTGCAGGACTTTATGGTGCTGTTTATCTCCTCTCGCCGTAACGGCGCCTCTCTCGGCGAGATGGTCAAAGAAGAGATGGGCCGCGTGCCGGGGACCATTGCGCTGTTCGGCTGCTTCCTGATTATGATCATCATCCTCGCGGTGCTGGCGTTGATCGTAGTGAAAGCGCTGGCAGAAAGCCCGTGGGGGGTATTTACCGTCTGCTCTACCGTACCGATTGCCCTGTTTATGGGAATTTACATGCGCTTCCTGCGCCCGGGCCGGGTAGGCGAAGTCTCGGTGATTGGTATCGTACTGCTGGTGGCGTCTATCTGGTTTGGCGGTATTATTGCGCACGATCCCTACTGGGGCCCGGCACTGACTTTTAAAGACACCACCATCACCTTCGCGCTGATCGGTTATGCCTTTATCTCAGCCCTGCTGCCGGTATGGCTGATCCTTGCACCGCGTGACTACCTGGCGACCTTCCTGAAAATCGGCGTGATCGTCGGTCTGGCGCTCGGCATCGTGATCCTCAACCCGGAACTGAAAATGCCTGCGGTAACGCAGTACATTGATGGTACCGGCCCGCTGTGGAAAGGTGCGCTGTTCCCGTTCCTGTTTATTACTATCGCCTGTGGCGCTGTGTCTGGCTTCCATGCGCTGATTGCTTCGGGTACAACGCCGAAACTGCTGGCGAACGAAACCGACGCCCGTTTTATCGGTTACGGTGCCATGCTGATGGAATCCTTTGTGGCCGTGATGGCGCTGGTTGCGGCGTCGATTATCGAGCCGGGCCTCTACTTCGCCATGAACACGCCACCGGCAGGTCTGGGCATTACTATGCCGAACCTGCATGAACTGGGCGGCGACAACGCGCCAATGATTCTGGCGCAGCTGAAAGATGTCACCGCGCATGCCGCTGCGACAGTCAGTTCCTGGGGCTTTGTGATTTCGCCGGAGCAGATCCTGCAAACCGCGAAAGACATTGGCGAACCGTCAGTGCTGAACCGTGCCGGTGGCGCGCCAACGCTGGCAGTCGGTATTGCGCACGTGTTCCACAAAATCATCCCAATGGCGGATATGGGCTTCTGGTACCACTTCGGTATTCTGTTCGAAGCATTATTTATCCTGACCGCGCTAGATGCAGGCACCCGTGCTGGCCGCTTTATGCTGCAGGATTTGCTGGGTAACTTCGTGCCATTCCTGAAGAAAACCGACTCACTGGTTGCCGGTATCATCGGTACGGCGGGCTGCGTCGGCCTGTGGGGCTACCTGCTTTATCAGGGTGTGGTCGATCCGCTGGGTGGCGTGAAAAGCCTGTGGCCGCTGTTCGGTATCTCTAACCAGATGCTGGCGGCCGTCGCGCTGATGCTGGGCACCGTGGTGCTGGTGAAAATGCAGCGCACCAAATACATCTGGGTCACCGTGGTTCCTGCCATGTGGCTGCTGTTGTGCACCACCTGGGCGCTGGGCCTGAAGCTGTTCAGCACCAACCCGCAACTGGAAGGCTTCCTGTTTATGGCTAACCAGTACAAAGCGAAGATTGCTGCGGGCGGCAGCGAACTGACCGCGCAGCAGATTGCCAACATGAACCATATTGTGGTGAACAACTACACTAACGCCGGTTTGAGTATTCTGTTCCTGGTGGTGGTTTACAGCATCATCTTCTATGGCATCAAAACCTGGCTGAACGTACGCAACAATAAAGTGCGTACTGACAAAGAGACACCGTATGTGCCGGTACCGGAAGGTGGCGTGAAAACCGCTTCACATCATTAATATCACCCGGCTGGATGGCTCCCCTAAAAGGGAGCCATCCAGCCTCCACAGATATCCGGGACAAATAATGTTTGGTAACTTAGGCGAAGCCAAAAAATACCTTGGTCAGGCGGCAAAAATGTTGATTGGCATTCCGGACTATGACAACTACGTTGAACATATGAAGACCAACCATCCGGACAAGCCGTACATGACTTACGAAGAATTTTTCCGCGAACGCCAGCAAGCGCGTTACGGCGGCGACGGCAAGGGCGGTGTCCGCTGTTGCTAAAGGAGAATTTATGACCCCCATTGCAGTCACGCTGTTGACCGGTTTTCTCGGCGCAGGCAAAACCACCCTCTTACGCCATATCCTTAATGAGCAGCACGGCTATAAAATCGCCGTTATCGAAAATGAGTTCGGCGAAGTCTCTGTCGACGATCAACTGATTGGCGATCGCGCTACACAAATCAAAACCCTGACCAACGGCTGTATCTGCTGTAGCCGCTCTAACGAGCTGGAAGATGCGCTACTGGATCTGGTCGACAGCCTGGATCGCGGCGATATCACGTTTGACCGGCTGGTCATTGAGTGCACGGGCATGGCGGATCCAGGGCCGATCATTCAGACCTTCTTCGCCCATGAGATCCTCTGCCAGCGCTATCTGCTGGACGGCGTCATTGCCCTGGTCGATGCCGTACATGCCGATGAGCAGATGAACCAGTTCACGCTGGCGCAATCGCAGGTCGGTTACGCAGATCGCATCCTGCTGACCAAAACCGACGTGGCCGGCGACAGTGAGAAACTGCGCGAACGCCTTGCCCGCATCAACGCCCGCGCGCCGATTTACACCGTCACGCACGGTGATATTGAACTGGCGCAGCTGTTTGATACCAACGGTTTTATGCTGGAAGAGAACGTGGTGGCAGCAAAACCGCGCTTCCACTTTATCGCTGACAAGCAAAACGACATCAGCTCGATTGTGGTGGAACTGGATTACCCGGTCGACATTAGCGAAGTTTCCCGCGTGATGGAGAACCTGCTGCTGAGCTTCGCGGAAAAACTCTTGCGCTACAAAGGGATGCTATGGATCGACAGCGAGCCAAACCGCTTGCTTTTCCAGGGTGTACAGCGCCTCTACAGCGCCGACTGGGATCGCCCGTGGGGTGATGAAACCCCGCACAGCACACTGGTATTTATTGGCGTGCAGCTGCCGGAAGAAGAGATAAGAGCAGCCTTTGCGGCTTTACGGAAATAAGCAAGCCAGAGGATGATACTGGCCCTCTCCCTCACGGGGAGAGGGCAAAAGGTGAGGGAAAGTTTACTTGTGCACAACCACCAGCTTCTGGTTCACAAACTCTTTAATACCCACATCAGAAAGCTCACGGCCAAAGCCTGAGCGCTTCACGCCGCCAAACGGCAGTTCCGCTGCGGTGTCGGTCAGCCAGTTGATCCACACCATGCCGGTTTCAATGCGCGACGCCATCTGTTTCGCACGCTGAATGTTGCGGCTGAAGATGGCGCCGCCAAGGCCGTAGTGTGAATCGTTCGCCAGGCGTACCGCTTCCTCGTCATTGTTAACCACATAAATTTGCGCCACCGGGCCGAAAAACTCTTCAAAGTACGCCGGGTTGTCGCGGGTGATGTGCGTCAAGATGGTGGGCTCAAAGAAGTTGCCTTCGCTATTGGCGGGTTTGCCGCCCAGGTGCAGTTTCGCCCCTTTGTGCACCGCATTACTCACCTGCTGGCTCAGCGTCTTAAGCGCATCTTTTGACGAGAGCGGGCCAAGGGTAGTGCTTTCGTCCAGCGGATCGCCCATTTTCACCTGCTGGAAAGCGTCGGTGAATTTACGCAGGAACTGATCGGCCACATCCTGATGAATAATAAAGCGTTTAGCGGCAGTACAGACCTGCCCGGCATTATTCAGACGAGCCTGAACGCCGACTTCCACGGCTTTCTCCAGATCCGCATCATCCAGCACAATAAAGACGTCGTTCCCGCCCAGTTCGAGAGTGGATTTTTTGATATGTTTTGCCGCTTGCGCCGCCACCACACTGCCTGCGCCTTCTGAACCCGTCAGCGCCGCCCCTTGCACTCGCGGGTCGGCAATGATTGCCGAAACCTGATCGGAAGAGATAAATAAATTAGTCCACGCACCGTCTGGTGCTCCCGCCTCGCGTACCAGATGGGCGAAAGATTCCGCACACTGCGGCACAATGCTGGCGTGTTTACAGACAACCGGATTACCGGCGGCAAGGTTCGGGGCCAGGACGCGCATCAACTGATAATACGGGAAGTTCCAGGGCTCCACCGCCATAATGACGCCAATTGGATGATGCTCAATCCACGCCTCGCCAAGTTCAGACGGGTACTTCACCGGGGCAAGGAAGCTTTTCGCGTTATCCGCATAGTAACGGGCAATCTGCGCGCAAAGTTGCACCTCGCCACGGCTCTGCCCAATAAGCTTGCCCATTTCGCGGCTGGCAATTTTCGCCAATTCTTCCTGCTGATTTTCCAGCAAATCGGCAAGCTTATGCAGCACCGGAAGACGCTGCTCAATACTCCCTTTCGACCAGGATGAGTGGTACAGCGCATCCGCTTGTCTCAGCGCGACCTCGATGTCGGCATCGTTGTGCGAAGGGAACTCTTTAATAAGCTGATTATTAAAAGGATTCACTGTTTTATAAGCCATATCACATGTCTCCTGTTATCGTCGTTAATTAAGCGAAAAACGCTGACATATCTAATAAGGCTAGTAGACGAGAGCGCCCATATAGAAAAAACAGGATAAAGAAACGTAAATATGACGTTTAACTGGCAGGATATTTCAACAATAAAGGTGGCAAAACCCTACGCTATGCTTACTCCATTACCACCAACAGGAGGATGCATGCAACACACCATTCGCGGTATCGATCATATTGGTATCACCGTTCCGGATATTGAAGACGCCACCCGCTTTCTGACGCAAGCGCTGGGAGCCGAACTGATTTATCAGTCCGTTGCGCCTGACGAAAAAGGCCCTGATAACGCGGCGCAGCAAAAAACGTTGCGCCTGGTGCCGGGCACGGTGATCAAATCCGTCAGGATGCTAAAACTTCAGCACGGCCCGGGTATTGAACTGTTTGAAATGCATGGACCAGAACAGCGCGAACCGCCGCGCGCCAGCGATTTTGGCCTGCAACACTTCGCGGTTTATAGCGATGATATCGACGCCGCCCTGCAACGCTTTAAAGCGGCGGGCGGCGAAGTGTTTACCGCACCGCAGCCGCTCGGTTTCCCGACAGAAAAAGGCGAAGGCAATCAATTTTGCTATGGGCGCACGCCATGGGGCAGCATCGTTGAGTTTATTGCTTACCCCTCGGCGATGCCCTACGAGCAAGAAACCACGCTGCGCCGCTGGAGGCCGTGATTCAGCCCAGCACATCCTTAACACAGGCTTTAAATACTTTTACGCCAAGCGCTAACGCCTCGCGGTCAAAGTGCATTTCCGGGTGATGCAGCCCGGGCGTCAGGTTCGCGCCCAACCCCCAGAAACCGCCTTTCACCTGCGGGCGCAGGCGCAGGTAGTGGAAGAAGTCTTCACTGCCCGGCGTCGATTTCGGCGCGGTCAACCCGGCATCACCAAACACGCTGCGGATAGCGCGGGAAACCACGTCGGTTGCTTCGTCATCAATGATCGCCGCCGGCATCTCTTTCAGAATGCGGATGTCAGCACGCGCACCGTAGGCGGCCGCACTGCTTTCGATGGCGCGAATGACCTGCGGTTTGAGTGCATCCATGGCGTCGTTTTCTGCCGCGCGCAGATCCCAGCACACCTGCGCCTTGTCGGGGATGGAGTTGGTCACGCCAGCATCGCAAAGAAACCGCGTAGCCTTCGCGCTCCAGGTGAGCGACGGCGCAAGATGAATGCCATTCACCGCCTGCACAGCGTGGGCGGCGGCATCCAGCGCGTTCACACCTAAATGCGGCCTGGCGGCGTGTGCCGCTTTACCGTGGAACATCACTTCAACGGTCGCGGACGCCGAGTAGTACATCGCCGGCACAGCCTGGCCCATCGGGCACTCTTCTATTGGCCGCAGGTGGAAACCGAGCAGCATCTCCACATCATCCAGCACGCCGCCTTCGGTCAGGGCAATTGCCCCGGTGCCCAGTTCCTCAGCAGGCTGGAAGATAAACTTCAGCTTGCCCTTTTTCACCACGCCTTCGGCCATGACTTCCTGCGCAGTAGTCAATACCACCGTGGAGTGTCCATCGTGCCCGCAGGTGTGGCGTGCCACATGTTCGCCGTCAATGATATGACCAAGCGCATCCATATCAGCACGAAGCGCCAGTACTGGCCCCGGCTTGCCGCTGTCCAGTACCGCAACAATACCGGTGGTGTTATTGACCTGGCGCGTGACCTGGTAGCCCGCCGCCTCCAGTACCCCGGCAATATAAGCGGAGGTTTTATACTCTTCGAATCCCAGCTCCGGGATCTGATGCAGGTAATTAAAGTGCTCTAGTGTACGTGACACGTCTTACTCCTTGGTGGGCTGCTCTCAGGCAATAACGCGCATTATCAGCATAGAAATAACCGCGTTGAGAATGCTGACGGCCATCAGTAGCGGCCAGTATTTTTTCGGCACATCGGCAACGCCCAACAGGCGGCCCATATACTGTAGCTGCGAACCCATTAAAAAGATGGCCGGTGCGAGAATGGTTATCTGGCCGACATCCAGCTGGCCTTTGCTCAACAAACTGACCGCCACGCCCGTTCCTGCGGAGGAGGAGAGCCAGGCGGTAAGCAACACGGTGATGGCCTCCCCCGGCAAACCGAACAGCCCCATTAGCGGCGCGCAAAGATGGCCGATTATCTGCATCACGCCGAGTAAATTAAGCATTTCGGCGATGACATAGGCCATTAAGACATTCGGCATCAGATTATTTATGGCAATATTAAAGCCTTTACGTGCGCCTATAACGAAAATATCGAACGGATTACCGGAGACTTTGGCGGTATTACTCATGGTTGAAATCCCTCTTATAGACAGTATTTAATGCCAGGCGAACCACGGCTGCGCCAACGAATTTAAGGACAAACATCAATACCAGCGGAATAATAATCGGGATAGTCAGCGAGGCGAACATCGCCGAGCCAATGGAAAAATAGTTATTAATTAACCCGGCACCGGAATATTGCCACGCGCCCATAATCACCACGTCTTTGCGGGTAATTTTTTCACTGTCGTACAACTCCTTTGTCAATGCCGCACCGGCATCGGTGCTTTGCAAATCGGTAATCAGCGCCAGACCGGTATAACCAGGAATGCCGAGCAGCGGTTTAAGCAGCGGGGTTAGCAATTTATGCGCTGCGCGGATCGCGCCATAGTGGGTAAAAATCTCCAGCAATCCCAGCGCCAGCATTACCGTTGGCACCAGCGACAGCGCAAAAAGGAACCCGGCTTTCGCGCTGATGCCGCCGCTGCCGATAAAGGTGTTGGTTTCCGGCGACTTCATGGTACCGAATGCGCCGCCCAGCGTAGTAAAGTCAAACGCTCCCAACCATGCCATGCCGTCAACTTTGAAAAAGAAACCGGAAAAGACCAGCAGAACAATGACCAGCGAAATCCAGGCTCCAGGGCCGACTTTCCACTCTTCCGCGTGCTCTTTCGCGGGTTGATCCAGCGTTTTCGATTCACTCATAACATCTCTCTTTGAAATAATCAGATGGCAATGTTCTATTACTAAGCAGGATCCATGCCTGAATAGCCCGAAGCTAAAATAAAAAACCTGCATCGCGACTTTTTATGCAATAAAAAACCACCCCGTAAAAAACGGGAGAAAATAAAGCAAAGTTACCGAAAAATTATTTAATTAAGCCCAAAAGCCGCCCTAATAAAATAACCTCTCACCATTATCGGGCACCTTTTTGGTGCGCCAGTGCATTTTTATTCTTTCATTTTTGTTTCTCCAGCGAACAGGACGGTTATTTTGATTATCACTATTCAATCAGGATGATAAATATCCGCTTAAGGATGTTATTGTTGCTCTCAGGTCAACAATTAAGAAGGAATGTGGCGGATGTTTCAGGATAAACAGGTCGGTTATCTGTATGAAGTGGGCAACCAGGGTGGCATCCGCCGCGCGGCGGACATTCTCGGTGTTAACCCGTCAGTAGTGAGCCGGCAAATCGCCCAACTGGAACGCGCCCTGCAGCTCCCCTTGCTGGAGCGGCGCGGGCGTAATGTGGTGCTCACCGAGGCCGGGCGACTGCTGGCAGAAGACTATTTTATTAGCCGCCAGCGGCGCGAGAAGCTGGAAAGCCAGCTTAAAGATTTGCGCCATATGCGTGGCGGCACGCTCTCGGTTCGCATAGGCGGCGGGCTGATTACCGCGTTTATCGAAGGTGTGATGCGTGAATTTGCCCGGACGTACCCGCAGGTATTTGTCGACATTGTGGTCGGTAGCATGCAGGAAATGCTCAACGACATTGTCAGTGGTGAAGCAGACATGGCGCTGGCCTTCGGCCCCATCGGCACCCCGGAATTGAAGCGCCACAGTTTTCACTGGGGGCCCATTTGCGCCGTCGTCTCACCGCAGCACCCTATCGCTCAGCGGCAAAGCATTACCATTGAAGAGCTGACTGAGCATGCGCTGATCGCGCTGACGGAAAACTTTGGTCTGCAACGCCATATGAATGCGATGTTTAAAAGCCAGGGTCTGCAATTCCATCCGGCATACCGTTGTAATCAGTTCTCGACCGCAATGGGGCTAAGCCAGGCTGGGCTGGGGATCTCTTTTATGACCGCGTACGCCGCCGCCGATCCGATTCGCCAGGGAACGCTGGTGGCGGTGCCTCTCGATCACCCGATTGCCAGCAGCGCACAATGCCATTTGCTACGCAACTCTGATCGGCGCTTTACGCCCGCAGCCCACCATATGTGGCGGCTGTTGCACAATGCGTTTAGCGATAAATAACGCACTGTGCTATACCAGAAAGCCGACTCAGCGAGGCTTTGTATGTCGATCACGCGCGATATCCAGCAATCTTTTTACCGCCCCGAAACCCTGCCAGGCGTTGAACTGCGCAGCACCTGGCGCAACGACCAGGCTTATAAACGCCACAGCCATGCTGAGCTGTCGATCGGCGCGGTGGTTGAGGGGCAAACGCACTGCGTCTGCAACGGGCAGGAGTACCTGCTGTCGCCTGGCGATATCATTGTCATTCCGCCGCTCACGCCGCACAGTTGTAATCCGCTCGCCGGGCAAGCGCGCAGCTACCATATGCTCTGGATCCCGCAGGTGAACGGCACACAGCAGCTGATACGCAACCCGCACCTGTTCCAGCAGTACCTGCACATTGTGTCACTGTTCGACAGCGGGCAAGCCCGCGCCTTGCCCGTTGCGATTAACCGGCTTCTCGCCGGGCTGTCTTGCGCCCCGTCGCCCTCGCCGCTGCGCCCCATTAGCCAGCAGATGCAAAGCGTGTTGCTGGAGAACCTGCAGCAGCCGCCGACGCTGGATGCGCTGGCGCACGCCTTCTCCCTTCGTAAAGAGACGCTGATCCGCACCTTTAAACAGGACACCGGTTTGACGCCCGGCAGCTTTTTAAATAGCGCCCGTGTGGAGTTTGCCAAAAGCCGCCTGCGCGCCGGTGATAATCTGGCCGATGTGGGCTATCAGAGCGGGTTTGCCGATCAGAGCCATTTTCACCGAACCTTTGTCAGCTACACCGCTGCCACGCCACGTCAGTACGCAACCGGGCGATCAATATCAGACAATAAATAGCGTCGCGTTGCCGCTAAGGTGACCGCAGTTTTTTGCTGCTGAGGTCACCATGGACATCTTTCCCCCTGCTTTTCCTGCGCTGGCGCTGTCGCATTTTGTTGCCCTGCTCAGTCCCGGCCCGGACTTCTTTTTACTGATGGGTTACGCCATTCGCTACCGTCTGCGCGGTAGCGCCGGGTTATGTGTCGGTATCGCTGCCGGAAACGGTGCCTATATTTTGCTGGCGATTGCGGGCTGGAGCGCGCTGCGCCAGTTCGACACGGTGTTTACGGCTATTGAATTACTCGGCGCGCTATGGCTGTTGTGGATTGGCTTACAGTTATTACGTAGTCGCCCACGCACCTTGTCAGCCAGCGAGGCGCTGCAACACTGCCCGACGTGGCGCAAACAGTTATTACTCGGGCTGGGTTCCGCCTTGCTCAACCCGAAGAATGCGCTGTTCTATCTGGCGCTGATGGCCGCCCTGCTCGGCCCGCATGTCTCGCTGTTGCAACAGGCGGTGAGCGGGGTCTGGATGACAATGGTGGTGCTTTTGTGGGATCTGGCTGTGGTGTTACTGATTGGCCTGCCCGTTGTACAGCAGCGCCTGAGTCACGCCGTGTGGTGGATTGAACGCGGTGCGGGCGCAATACTGATGGCGTTTGGCGGCGGGATTGTGTGGTCGACTCTCTAAAAAATGCTGTTCGGGAAGCCCGCCATGAGTACCCCGATCGGTCAAAACCACCAGATGTTGATTATCATCAACCCGGTACACCAACAAATCATCGCCTCCGAGGTGCAGTTCACGAAAACCGGGCATCTTTCCGGTTAGCGCACGATCGTTATATTGGCCGGGAGCGGGTCAACACCATCAAAGCGTCCATTCTGGTGTGCAGTCATATCTTCAGCTTCGCGCATGGCATTGCGTAACCGTGCTGTGGGGCTGCGGATAACGTTGAACGGAATACCGTCATTTTTAACAATTTGCTTAGCAAACAAACGTATCGCCACGCGCCCGTTGAGGCCGCAGCGCTCAGGCACCATTCCTGCGCGAGCGTTGCGTTCACTGTCGATGTGCTAAACCTCCGCTGCATTTGTAGCCACGAAATTGTTTCTTTGCACCCTCCCATCGTCTCGCTCTATGCTTATGTCATGGAAAAATTAGCTGAACTCAAGCGCGCCAAGCGTCTGGCGCTCTCGCTGTTGCTGGTTGCAGCAGCCACGTTTGTCACCACACTGTTCCTGCCGCCCAATTTCTGGGTGAGCGGGCTGAAGGCCATTGCCGAAGCGGCGATGGTCGGTGCGCTGGCGGACTGGTTCGCCGTGGTGGCGCTGTTTCGCCGCGTGCCCATTCCGTTCATATCTCGCCATACGGCGATCATTCCGCGCAATAAAGATCGAATTGGTGACAATCTTGGGCAATTCGTACAAGAGAAATTCCTTGATACCCAGTCGCTGGTAGCGTTGATCCATCGCCATCAGCCAGCACAACTGATCGGCGTCTGGTTCAGCCAGCCGGAAAATGCCCAGCGCGTCGGCCAGCATATCCTGCAAGTGATGAGCGGCTTTCTGGAAATGGCCGACGATGCCCATATTCAGCGGCTGCTGCGCCGCGCGGTGCACAAAGCCATCGACAAAGTCGATCTGACCGAAACCAGCGCACTATTACTGGAAAGTCTTACGCGCAATAACCGCCATCAGAAATTGCTGGACAGCCTTATCGCGCAGCTCATTGCCCTGTTGCAGCGAGAAAGCTCCCGCGCTTTTATCGCCCACCAGGTCGTGCACTGGTTGAAAACCGATCACCCGTTAAAAGCGAAGATCCTGCCAACAGAATGGTTAGGCGAGCAGAGTGCTGAGCTGGTGTCCGACGCGGTTAATTCGCTGCTGGATGATATCAATGCCGACAGCACGCACCAGATCCGCCAGGCGTTTGATCGCGCCACGCTGAAACTGATCGCCAACCTGAAAACCGATCCGGAAATGGCGCAACGGGCAGAGAACATCAAAGACTACCTGAAAAATGACGAGGCGTTTAACCGTTATCTGGGCGAGATGTGGGCCGACCTGCGCAACTGGATGAAAGCGGATGTACAGTCCGAGGATTCGCGGATGAAAAAGCGTATTACCGATGCCGGGCTATGGTTTGGCGAAACGCTGCTGGCCGATGGCGCGTTGCGGGCATCGCTGAATGAGCATCTGGAACAGGCCGCGCATCGTGTTGCGCCCGATTTTGCCGCTTTTCTGACGCGCCATATCAGCGATACGGTGAAAAGCTGGGATGCGCGAGATATGTCGCGCCAGGTGGAGCTGAATATTGGCAAAGACCTGCAATTTATTCGCATCAACGGTACGCTGGTTGGCGGAACGATTGGTTTAATCCTCTACCTGCTTTCGCAGTTACCCGCGCTGCTGCATATAGCCGTTTTTTAAGCCTTTTTGTAAGGAGACGCCTTCATGGCCGACATTGCCCTCACCCACAGCGAGCGCGAGCAGTTACGCGATAAATTACAAGCGTACTGCGAAACACATTTTGAACTGGAACTGGAGCAGTTTGACGCGGAGTTTTTTATCGATTTTATCGCTGAACAGATCGGCCCCGCCTTTTATAATGCCGGAATCGATGAAGCCATCCGGACGCACGCCCTCTACAGCGAGCGGATCCAGGAAGAGATGGATCTGAAAAAGATATTCTGAGCTTTTTTGCAGGCGGCGTTTTCAGCCTTAAGCCGCCGAAGATCAATATTCCCCTTTTCTTTGTATGCCTATAATGCGGCCACTTTTTTACATCTCCCGTGTCACGGGGAAGGAAAATCATGTCGCTTATTACCGCACTCCCGGACGTATTTGAACAATTCTCCGAAGCCCGCCAGAAAGGTTTTCTTACCGTGATGGATCTGAAAGAACAGGGCATTCCACTGGTAGGTACTTACTGCACCTTTATGCCGCAAGAAATCGCTATGGCCGCTGGCGCCGTGGTGGTTTCACTTTGTTCCACGAACGATGAAACCATCGAAGAAGCGGAAAAAGATCTGCCGCGCAACCTCTGCCCCCTGATCAAAAGCAGCTACGGCTTCGGCAAAACCGACAAATGCCCCTACTTCTATTTTTCCGATCTGGTGGTGGGCGAAACCACCTGCGACGGCAAAAAGAAAATGTACGAGTACATGGCGGAGTTTAAAGCCGTGCACGTTATGCAGTTGCCAAACAGCACGACGGATGCCGCGTCCCGCGCACTGTGGAAAGCCGAGATCCTGCGTTTGCAGCACGTTATTGAACACCAGTTTGGCCGGTCCATCAGCGAAGCTGCGTTACGCGATGCCATTGCGCTAAAAAACCGTGAACGCCAGGCGCTGGCCAATTTTTATCGCGTGGGCCAGCTTAACCCGCCCGCACTGAGCGGCGCGGATATCCTGAAAGTGGTGTACGGAGCGACCTTCCGCTTTGATAAAGAAACCCTGATCGACGAGCTCAATACCATGGCCGAACGGATCCGCTCCGAATGGCAGGCAGGGAAACGCCTGGATCCTCGCCCCCGCATTTTGATCACGGGTTGCCCGATTGGCGGCGCGGCGGAAAAAGTCGTGCGCGCCATTGAAGATAACGGCGGCTGGGTGGTGGGCTACGAAAACTGCACTGGCGCGAAAGCAACCGAGCGCTGTGTTGACGAGAACGGCGATGTTTATGATGCGTTGACGGACAAATACCTGGCGATCGGCTGCTCCTGCATCTCGCCAAATGATGAACGCCTGAAACTGCTCAGCCAGATGGTGGATGAGTACCAGGCCGATGGCGTCATTGATGTGATTTTACAGGCGTGCCACACCTATGCTGTGGAGTCACTGTCTATCAAACGCCATGTGCGCCAGCAGCACAACATTCCGTATATGGCGATAGAAACGGATTACTCCACGTCCGACATCGGCCAGCTCAGTACCCGTGTCGCGGCATTTATCGAGATGCTATAAGGAGTGTCCGTGACGTTTAGCGTAGGCATCGATTCCGGCTCGACCACCACCAAAGGCATCCTGCTGGAAGGTAACAGCGTGGTGCGGCGTTACCTCTGCCCAACTTCGTTTCGCCCCGCCGCCTCGATAGGTGAAGCATGGGAAACGCTGCGGGCAGGGCTTGCGGAACAACCGTTTCTGACGCTAACCGGTTACGGAAGGCAACTGGTTGATTTCGCCGACAAGCAGGTCACGGAGATCTCCTGCCATGGGCTGGGCGCGCGCCTTCTCTTGCCAGAAGCGCGCACGGTTATCGACATCGGCGGTCAGGACAGCAAAGTGATCCAGCTTGATGAACAGGGCAACCTCACCGACTTTTTGATGAATGACAAATGCGCCGCCGGGACCGGGCGTTTTCTTGATGTCATTTCCCGCACGCTGGGCACACAGGTGGAACACCTGGATACGATTACCGAAGGCGTCGAGCCGCATCCGATCACCAGCATGTGTACCGTCTTTGCCGAATCCGAAGTGATCAGCCTGCGTTCGGCAGGCATTGCACCAGAGGCAATCCTCGCCGGGGTGATCAATGCGATGGCTCGCCGCAGCGCGCATTTTATCGCCCGCCTTTCGACACAGGGGCCGTTACTGTTTACCGGCGGTGTAAGTCATTGCGCCACTTTTCGCCGCATGTTGTCAGCACACCTGAACAGTGAGGTATTTACCCATGATGATGCCCAGTATGCGGGCGCTGTGGGCGCTGCGCTGATTGGCCAGCGGCAGAGAAAGCGCCATGGCTGAGTATCTACTGCTGTTTCACAATACGCCTGGTGTCGTGCAAACCCGCAAAGCTATGCAGTCTGCCGGGGTCTCGTTCCGCGTGCTGGATATCCCCCGCAGTCTGCGCGGCGGCTGCGGTTTATGCATTCGCTTTCACTGCCCTCAAGGGGAGGAAAATCAGTGGGTTGTTCCGGGCGTTACCGAGGCGATTTATCGTTGTGAGGGTGAGGAATTCTTACCGGTTTCTGAATGCAGGATGTCGGCCCGATAAGCACAACGCCATCGGGCACATTCCGGCTTACTGCTCTTCAATCACAAACCGCGTGGCTTCAAAGCGGTTCAAAATTAAATGCACCAGCCAGACCATCGTTAACGTCGCCACCAGCGCGACAGTTACGGAGACTATCCGGTAGAGATCGCTGAATACCAGGTCGGTATCCGGATGCAGGTTCTGACCGAACATAATACCGATGGTCGTCACGCTGGAAAACCCGACGCCCGCCCCGACTTTCTCCATCACATGCAAGCGTGCGCTAAACGCGAGGCCAAGACCGATTAGCGGCATCATCAGCAGCATATGGCTGCTGTGGTTATAGAGGATCAGTTGCACCAGCAGGATATAGAGGCAGGCAATGACCACGCCCACCACGCGCCACAATGAACTGAGCACCGAGCCGCGATAATGCATCGGGAACAGGATCAGGATCCCCGCCATCAGCGCAGAGAGAGAGTCGCTCAGATCGCTTATCTGGAACACAACAAAAATCAGGGTGGCGACCGTCCCGGAGAGCAGCGACTCATGGCGAACGCGGGCGGCATTTTTCTCTATCATCGGCGGGCGGGTACGCGGCTCCACATCCGGGATCAAATAGTTCATCAACGCGCTCAGCGCCACGGCCATCACGCTGGCCTCAACATTAGAAAACAGCAGCGTATGCCAGTCGCTGGAGGGATAACTCATAAAATTGAGCATCGTGCTCTGACAAACGACGCCTGCGGAACCAAACAGAAACAACGCACCTTTGCTCATAAAGCGAAAACGCATTACGTACAGCGCGAACACGACCAGCGTCATGATCACTGGCCAGCGCGACAAATAACCGATGATGAATACCATTTCGATGCCGTTCAGCACCGCGCTGAAAATAAACTGCCTGGCCACGTGGCGATTAAACACCGGCACCAGTGACAACAGCATCACCGGATAGACCACATAAAATACGCCGTACTGTGTGTTGTAAGAGCTTGAAATACTGAGCGCAATCATCCCGGCAAACACAATACGCAGCGTCTGACGGAAGTCGTTCGGCGTGTAAACGATATTGCCGTGCGGCGTAAAAACGCGTGCCAGCGTATTAATAGACATAATGCAGCAGGCTCACCAGATGGATTTGCAGCCCGGAGAAAATACGGGCAAACACCCCTTCGCTGTTATACAACTGCACGGTGGCGCGCGCGCCGGTCGGCAGTGGTTTCGTTAACGGCTCATCCAGCGCCACATGAATGCGCATGCGCTGTGCGTCGCGCACCCAACGGTTGGAAGTTTCCGGTGCCGACAGCTCGCCATTTACTGCTTCCTGTCCGGCGAGCACACCGGCATCACTGCTGGTGACGTGAGCTTTGAACACTTTGCCTGGCAAGGCATCGAACACCACGGAAGCATCGGTGCCGGCATGTGTATGGCGCAGGCTTTTTTCGCGGAAATCCGCCACGATATCGGCCTTATCATGTACCAGCGCCAGCGAGGCGTTACCCGCAGAGGCATAGAAACCGGGGCTTAATTGCAGGTTACTTACGGTACCGTCCATTTCGGCGCGCACCTGCGTCCAGGCCAGGTTAAGTTGCGACTGTTGCAACGCATTGCGGTATTTTTGCAGCGTCACATTGCGGGCATCATCACGATCGCCCCGTTCGATGGTCAACTCATCAATGCTGGCGTTGAGATTGTTTACCGATTGCATACTGTTCTGCCATGTGGTGCGCGCTTTATCCAGATCGGACTGCGAAATGTTATGCATTGCGCTCAGGTTCTGATAGCGCTCAAAAGTAACGCGATCATTTTGCGCGGTCAGTTGCGCGCTCTTCAGGCTGGCTTGTGCGGCAAGGATTTGCGCATCCAGTTGCTGATTCGTCAGCTTTGCCTGCGCCAGCGCGATTTCGCTGGCCTCGACCTGATTTTTAAACGGAGTCGGATCCAATTCAAACAGCACGTCGCCCTTTTTCACCGTACTGTTATTTTGCACATGCACCTGGGCCACATAGCCGGAAACACGCGCGGAAACCGGGGTCACAATGCGCATCACAGTGGCGTCCGGGGTGAGCGGGATCCAGATATCGGCAAGGATGAAATAGACAAACATCAGCAGGAAAGAGGCAATACTGACCCTTACCCAGCGGGCAAATTTTTGTTCTGGCGTCATCATTTTCTTATTCGGTTTTATTTTCTTCTTCGCGCATCACACGCAAATTACAGGCGAGTTGGTTGAGCGTGGCGCTAAACGCATGCAATTCATCTGCCGGGATGTTCTCGGAAGCCCGCGCCTGGCAGGTTTCAATCACTTGCGAGATTTTATCCAGCAGACGGTTACCCTCTGCGGTGAGCGCCAGCAGGCGAATGCGCTTATCGTACGGCGATGTCGTACGCGCAATCAGCCCCTGGTTTTCCAGCTGTGTCAGGGTGCGCATCAGCGGCGGTAGTTCTATCCCATGCACTTCCGCCAGTTCACTGACTGAAACATTATCGCCCAACTGGCGCAGCTGCATGAGCACCGTCCAGCTCGACTGCGTCATTCCGGTGTCGCTCAGCGCATGGTCAATAGTGGCGCGCCACTGGCGTACCACCATGGCCATCCGCATGCCCAGCGGCCGGCGGGCAAACAATTCGTCTTCAGTCATGGGAACTCCCTCATTTCACTGGGGGAGCAAGATAATAGTTATCACGGTAAGCATCAAGAAACGAACAGACAAAGAGCATCGATTGCCAAAGCGGAAACGTTCGGCTTAATCAAAAAAAAACCATACCCTGGTAAGGCTTTTCACGGCATGCCGCAAGGCGCTGCGCCAGATTTCCGACGTGCGCTTCCAGTTTGTGCCCATCCGGATCGAGAAAATACCAGGAGTGACCTTCGCTTTTATTCACTTTCCAGTTCGCCACGCCAGCCTGCTCAAGACGGTCGACAAACGCGGTAAAATCGCTTTCATCCACACTGAACGCGTAGTGCGTATAGTCGCTGTGTTGGGGTGAAACTGGGGTACGCTGCACATCTACCGACAGGCATAACCACAGGCCGCCACAACTGAGATAAGCGCCATTATCCCAGCGTGCATGCAACTTCAGGCCCAATAATTGATGATAAAATTCGACGCTGCGGGCCAGTTCGCTGACCGCCAGCGTAAGGTGATTGAGACTGGTTAACATAGGTTGGCTCGTCGAAGTGGGTGGAAAGTGAGAATGAACACTATAGCAACCTGATGCGCTTTATGGGTCGCCATAGTGTTCTGCCCGGTGCGCAGTCTGAGCCACACCGCCGGGAAACATTACTTCGCGGCTTTCACTTCGGTCACAAACTCCGGCAAATCCCAGGTGCCGCCTGCGCGAATATAGCGGCACATCCCGGTGGTTGCCTCGCTGCTCTTACGGAAGGTTTCCCCGTCCCAGACCCACTCCGCCGATGCCCAGCAGTCACCAATACCGCGACCACGCTGGCCGAGGGAAATCACACCATCGCCATAATCGGAGGCCGAGTTAGTGATAAATTGCGGGTTGCCCTTCAAAGCCTTGTCGATAACCCAATAGCCGTAACCTTCGTTGTAGGCCCCGCGCCAGCAGAGTGTGGAAATTAACGCGTGCTTACTGTCCAGCGGCGTCAGCGTTATATCATTATCGCCTTCAATGACAGGTTCGGCGGGTGTCGACAGACGATCGCACGCATTTTCTTTCGACACGGCTGCCAGTAAACGCGGCGTTAGCGCCCTGGCTTCCGCCTCTGTCAGCGCGCGATCCTCGCCGCCTTCCACCGAAACGGCCTGAATCACCGGAGCCGCCACCGCAGGCGTCACCGTACTTTCAGCTTTATCACCCTTTTTGCTCAGCGCTCCCGGTGTACCGACGCGCCCCTGCACGTCGTCGAATTTCAACAGCACAGCGGAGGCCCCCTCGCCCGACAACACAAATGGCTTCGCGCCGCCCTTAAACTCAACCTTGCTACTGCCTTTCACGGCAGCAATAAGGTTACGGGCCTGTTCGTCTGATAAGCGCCAGGTATCGCTGTCTTCCGCGGTGACATCGCCTTGTGATTTGCCGTCGATCCATAGCGTCAGTTTTGCCTGCTGCGTTGAATCATCGGCTTCCATTTCTGCCAGCACCACATCCACCGTGACAGACGTGTCCGGCCCGGCTTTGCGAGTAATCAGCACAGATCCGCTGGCTTCTTCTTCCGCGCTATAGCCTGCTGCACGGCAGGTCAGGGTGTTATCGCACACGACTTCCCAATCTTTATGATCGAACGAGACGCCGCTGTGCCCTGCCAGCGCGGGAAGGGTAAGCGTCGCTGCTATCACCAGCGTCGCCTTAATACTGCTATTCATGCCATCACTCCGTAATGAGAAATGGGAACAGTGTGCAGAAATTATCTGTCAGGGAGAAGTGGATTTTTAGTCTGCATGTTAAGAGGATGATCGCGCCCACACGTCGCCTGCGAAAAAGGAAAACCTGCAACTTATGGTGGCTGGCTACCTGCTAACATCTGCCCTAAGATAAGCCTGATAACTCATTAAAAAACAATAAGAAAACGGAATAAAAAAGGACTTACACAGTGAAAAAAATCTCAAGAATATGCTGGAACGATAAGTACTGGCGTGCGCCATCCGGGCGTGAAGGCAAGTCAGTGAATAGCAGCAGCTACGAATATCAGCATGGATTTGGTCATGAGGAGTGGTTATTCGACACCGAAAAACTCATTGATGGCTATCATTACGCTTATTTGCAATCCGTAGCGGGAACAGACCGCACGGGTGACGCAATCGATATCAATTTATACACCATCAAAAACGAAAAAAAGAAAAATACACGTTATTGGCTGGGAGAAATTTTAGATGTTGAGCTGGTGTCACCGAAAGAATCTCGTCGGATATTAAAGCAATACAAAGAAAAAGGCTGGTACGATGAAATGCAATCCCAGCTTAATGAAGTTGACGTTGATGGCGATATATTAGGCTCAATCGACAAAGGCGATTTTTTTACCATTAAGTTTAAGCCGCAAAACTTACGACTATGTGAGCCGTATATTTTTGACCATCACGATGAGGCCGTAAAATCAAACTACTATAACCTCATTAATTTTGTTCAGCTTCCTCTTCAGACGCCTCGCGCGGCAACGTTCGATTTTAAAGCGGGCCATCGGTCTAAACCGGAGCGCGGTGAGCGCAGCGGCGGGGGTTATCGAACCGAGATCAGTTACATCCACAATGCAATACAGGACGCGTTATATACCGCGCTCTGCCAGCAAGTTGGCGAAGACCGCGTAAGCACAGAACAAAACACCGGGTATGGCACGCGCATCGATCTGGTCGTACAGGAAAATGAAAATACTTACTCGTTTTATGAAATAAAAACCCATGCGCATGTTTCATATTGTATTCGTGAGGCGATAGGCCAATTACTGGAATATGCCTACCGACACGATAACGCTGTAAATATCAGTAAAATGGTTGTGGTTGGAATCACCCCGGCGACAGCAGAAGATAATGCCTATATCGCACGGTTACGGGCGTTGCACCAGCTTCCGCTGGAGTATATGCATTTCGATATAGACAGCGAAGCGGTATTCGTTGCGGAATAATACAACGTCCAGCCGGCTGGTCACTGGCTGGACATCATTCATGGCAGCTGATTAATTAAGATTCAGTTCACCGTAAGATTTCACCACGCGGGAAACAATACCGTAGTCGATGGCTTCTTTGGTGTTCATCCAGAAGTTGCGATCCGTGTCCTGCTTCACTTTGTCTACCGGCTGACCTGTCGCTTCGGCGATCATACGGTTGACGCGCTCGAGGGTACGAATGATCTCTTTCGCTTCAATCTCAATATCGCTCGCCTGACCACGCACGCCACCCAGCGGCTGATGGATCATAAAGCGGGTATTCGGCAGTGAATAACGGTGCTCTTTTTTTGCTGCCAGCAGGATAGTGATCCCGGCACTGGCCACCCAGCCGGTACCAATAATGTGCACCTCTGGGGTGATAAATTTGATCATGTCGTGGATGGTATCCGCAGCTTCGACATGTCCGCCCTGGCTGTTTAAATAGATCTTGATCGGCGCATCGCTAATGCCCTGCAGCAGCAGGAGCTGTGTCACTACTTTTTCGGTAAGTGCCTGGTTAATTTCCCCGGAAATAATAATGGAGCGGGAATCCAGCAGTTTTTGCTGCATCAGTTGGGAAACATTGCCCGTTTCTTTCTCTTTTTGCTCGTCGTCGTTGTCATTCATAAAGTGCATGTGCTTTCTCCCCTTCAGGTTATGCAGCTAAGCATAGCCCAAGCCAGGATAAGCGGAAATAACAAGATGTTATCTCCGCACTTTCCGGACCATTAGCCAACCTCATCGCGGCGCAGCCCTAAATCTTTTAGCTGTTCGTCACTGAGCGCCCTCAGCAACCGGCGCGTTTGCCAGCGCTCCCGCAGACGCTGCATTTTGCGCCAGAGTAAAACAAAACCAATAAACGGACGATGTGGCCGATTCTCATTGAATTCCATACCTAAGCTCCTCACCAGAAAGAGCCTTATCATCGCTGTAAATGTCGCTTGCAATACAGATTCAGAAATTACTTTTCTTTAACATACAGATCGCTTAAAACAACTTCTGAATCGCAAAAATAGCGCCAATCTGTACTGGTTTCATAATCTGTATGGCGACAAGAAAGGATACAGCATGACACGCTACCAACATCTGGCTACGCTGCTGGGGGAACGTATTGAGCAAGGTTTATACCGTGCAGGTGAAAAACTGCCGTCGGTGCGCAGCCTGAGTCAGGAGCATGGCGTGAGCATCAGCACCGTGCAGCAGGCCTACCTGGTGCTGGAAAAGCTGCAGTTGATCACCCCCCAGCCACGCTCCGGTTATTTTGTCGCGCCGCGTAAAGCCCAGCCTCCGGTCCCGGCAATGTCGCGCCCGGTGCAAAGGCCGGTAGAAGTTACGCAGTGGGATGAGGTATTAACCCTCCTCGACGCCCGCACCGACAAAGAGATCATTGCCTTTGGCGGAGGCGCGCCAGATATTACGCAACCGACGTTAAAACCGCTGTGGCGTGAAATGAACCGCGTTATCCAACATCAGTTACATGACGCACTGAGCTACGACACGCTGCCAGGCCGCCACGAACTGCGTGAACAAATTGCCCGCCTGATGCTGGATGGCGGCACCTCGCTGAATGCCGATGAGATAATTATCGCCAGTGGCTGCCACGCGGCACTCACCCTGGCGCTGCTGGCCGTATGCCAGCCGGGCGATATTGTTGCTGTCGAGTCCCCTTCCTATTACGGCACCATGCAACTGCTGCGCGGGCTGGATATTAAAGCGATTGAAATCCCGACGGATCCCAATGTAGGGATCAGTCTTGAAGCGCTGGAGCTGGCGCTGGAACAGTGGCCGATTAAAGGCGTTATTCTGGTGCCTAACTGTAATAATCCGCTCGGTTTTATTATGCCGGAGGCGCGTAAAAAAGCCGTACTGTCGCTGGCGCAACGCCACGATATTGTGATTTTTGAGGATGATATTTACGGCGAGCTGGCGTGCGAATACCCCCGCCCTCGCACCATCAAATCGTATGATATCGACGGCCGCGTATTGCTCTGCAGCTCGGTGACTAAAACTGTTGCGCCGGGTCTGCGGGTTGGCTGGATTGCGCCGGGTCGCTATCACGACCGGGTATTACATAAAAAATATGCCGCTATTGGCACCAATGTACCGAGCACACAACTGGCGGTCGCAGCATTTATTCGCGACGGCCACTACCATCGGCATTTGCGGCGTATGCGCCAGATTTACCAGCACCAGCTGGAAACCTACACCTGCTGGGTACGTCAGTATTTCCCTTGTGGAATCTGCGTAACACGCCCACAGGGCGGGTACATGTTATGGGTGGAACTACCCGAAAGCGTGGATATGGTCTGTGTCTCCCGTGCGTTATGCCGTTTAAAAATCCAGGTCGCCCCAGGGTCGCTGTTTTCAGCCTCTGGCAAGTATCGTAACTGCCTGCGGCTTAACTGTGCCCTGCCGCTTAGCGACACCAACCGGGAAGCGATTAAACATCTGGGGACGGTGATCCACAATGCGATCGATGAGACTCCCTCTTGTAACGCGTGATGAGTATTTGCCTACCGGGTAATTACGCCCGGTAACTTTATTTATTGCAAATCAAAAGATTAATAAAAACGGAAAGTATATTTCCGCCGTTCAGCAAAGCGGAAATATATATACCGCAATCGTTTTTAGCACATCATTTAACATTATCACAGTGGAACAACATCGACTGAGACTGTAGAATAAAATGAATGAAATATCCTGTGCATCCATAGTTAGTTAAGCCATGCATAATTAACATTCTGGCCGGATCAAAATGAGAATTTTCATTAATAAAAGCTGGCATGAAATGTTATGAACAAAACGTACTACGCCGTTAACAACTGGCTCATTGATCTGCCTTCAGGTTCCGTTCTCCATTTAATCACCGGGGAGCGTAAACGGCTTGGCGCTTATCAACTTCGCCTGCTGGATTTACTGCAGCAAAATGCGGGGAAAATTTTCACCCGCGAAGAACTCACGGATTTGGTCTGGGAGCGTCGGGTCATTGGCAACAATAGCCTGCCCAACGCCATTCATGCGTTGCGCGCTGCGCTGGAAGATGACGGCAAACAGCAACGCATCATTCGTACCATCCCGAAACGGGGTTACGTGCTGGAGCCGGAATATTGCCGGAAAGTAGAACGGGAGGAAGAGGAGCTCAACCTCGGCAGCGAGCTGCCTGCACAGTATGAGACGGAGAGGGCTTTTCAGGTACCGCCTCCCGCCCCACCCCCACCGACTTTCGCGCCACCAACGCCTCCTGAAGCCCCAACGCCAACTGAAACACTGACGCTTCCACAGACGCTGACGCCTTCCGTGACGGCACTGCCTGCAAGCTTAAACCACTCCACGGTTCTGCTGTTTGCGGTGCTGGTTATCGCCTTTTTTCTTGGTGCCCTCGGTTATCAGGCTGCGCACCGCAACCCGCCCTCCGTCGCCCAGGAAATCGCGAAAAATGTTTACAGCCATATTCATCTTTTTGTCATTCTTGATACCCACGGTGATTTACCCGTTCAGGAAAAAACGTACCTGCAACTCAAAGAGAGTTTTTATATTTTAGACCAGCAGCTTAAATCCAAATCCACGCAGATGAGTGTTTTCTACCACAGCGTTAATCAAACCCTGAATTACACTTTTCGGTTACGCACGCCCTGTGAAGAAAAGATCCTGGCGATGCAGATAGATCACGCCCGGTCAAACCCGGCACTGCTGAATAATTTAATCCTGAGTGAAACCCGGAGAAAGCTCAATGAAATGGCATCCTGCAACACGCCTTAAATTGTCGTTTGTGCTGCTAACCGGTGGGATTATTGCCGCACTGGCGGGTTATATTTTGATTCCAACGCAAAACCCGCTGAAACAGAACGTCAGCGTCAGTATGCAGTTAGGTTTTTACGACCTGATGCTACGCCAGAAAGAGCTGTACGATACACGCATGATCACATCGGGCAACACCATCCAGAGCAATATAACCAGTCCGAACGATAATCAATTTGTGCTGAAAGGCAACTTTACGCGGATCCGCCAACAGGGAAACCAGCACTACTTTTCCTATCGGCCCGTCTATTTTATGCCTTCGCAAAACAGTCGCATCCTTGATGGCAACCTGGATTTACTGTCGCAGACCCCCTTCTGGATACAGCAAACAGAGGCCAGCGACACCCCACTGATGAGCATGCCCAACGGTATGATTTATCTCTACCCGTTGGAAGACCGCTAACAGACCCGCTTCAGAAAACATCACAGTGAAGTGCAATAAAATTAAATAAACAAGCCGTATGGTAAATTCTCAATACATATTTTTAAACTTTACCTGGAGTTATTTCCTTTCATCCCGTCATATGTGACAAAGATAACAATTCCTTGACGACAATACTCTCTATTCTTCTTCCCTGAACGGCTGGCCGAATGATTATTTTTGACGGAAATTAACAGGACAAAAAGATGTCTCAAGTAAAACGAGAAATTGAAGTATCCACCATCGGCGAATGCTGCGCCGGGTTTACCGTTGAATATGCGCTACTAGTTAAAGATAAATATTACGTTGCTTATTACAACGCAGAACATTGTATTACCGTTGCCAGCCGCCCACGCGATAAAGGCGCGTGGCAGGTGAGTCACCCCACCGGTGAATGGCTGGCAGATAAAAACAGATTTATGCACCAGACCGGGTACGACAGCCACAATTACCTGACGCTGGCTATGGATAATCAGGGGCACCTGCATCTGGCGGGTAATATGCATAAAGACAAAATGGTCTGGTTCCGGTCAACACGTCCTTACGATATTCACTCTCTGGTTCAGGGAACGATGACCGGTATAAGAGAAGAGAGTGCGACCTATCCGTTATTTTTTAACGGCCGCGATGGCGAGTTACTTTTCCGCTACCGCGATGGCGAAAGCGGCAACGGCGATGACATTTATAATCGCTGGAGCGATAGCGAACAACGCTGGCTCAGGCTGCTGGAAAGCCCGTTACTGAGTGGAAATGGCTTACGCAATGCTTACGCACGTCTCCCCCTTTTCGGCCCCGATAATCAGTGGCATATGATCTGGATGTGGCGCGACACACCTCACTGTGAAACCTGCCATGATCTTTCCTATGCCCGTAGCCCGGATATGATCCACTGGTTCACGCAGCGCGGCGAACCGCTGACGCTACCCATCACGCTGGAGAGCGGCGATGTTGTTGATCCTGCGCCAGTTGAACAGGGGCTGATCAATATGAGCCAGAATATCGGTTTCGATAGCCAGGGCCGGGTATTGATCACCTGGCATCGCTACGATGCTGATGGCTTTTCGCAGGCCTGGATCGCCCATGCACGTCAGGGGAACTGGGTGATTAAATTGCTAAGCCGCTGGGATTTTCGCTGGGATTTTCATGGCATGGGCTCAATTCCGCCGGAAGTGATTATCTCTGCGCCGCACATTGCCGACGGTGGCCTGTATGTGGAATTTCAGCAGCCTGACGGTACCAGCGGACGCTGGTATCTGGATGAGGAGACCCTGGCCGTAACGCAGACTGAATATGGTGCGATTACACCGCTCCCTGCGCATTTCTATCAGGTGGTCGATGACATTGCCCCCCAGGCACAAGTGCAAATAATACCTGAACTTTACCAGCCTCAGCCTGCGCATTTTTTACGCTGGGAAGCGCTGCCCATCCAGAGAGATGTTCCTTCTGACAACCCGGTACCCCCAGGAAAACTGACGCTGATTCGCCTTCACGCGTGAGCTTTATAACAAGAGGATACAATAATGATCTCCGCTGCCTCGAAAAGTGCCTACATCCGTATCAGCCTGTGCCTGTTTTTATTCTATTTTGCCTGGTCTACCAGTTGGTCATTTCTGGCTATCTGGCTGGGCGACAGCATTGGTTTTAGCAGTACACAAATTGGCTATACCCTGTCGATAAATGCCTTATTTGCACTGGCGATAAAACCGATTTTTGGTTTTATTATGGATAAGCTGGGTTTGAAAAAACCGCTGCTGATTGCCGTTGCTATCGCCTCTATTTTCGCCGCGCCGTTTTTTATTTTTGTCTATCAGACCTTGCTAACCACCCACATGATTGCGGGTATGATCATTGGCGGGCTTTATCTGGGTACGGCTTATCTGGCGGGCGTGCTGGTGTTCGAAACCTATGCGGACCGCTACAGCCGGGCATTCGGCTTTGAATTTGGCCGGGTAAGAATGTGGGGCTCGCTGGGCTGGGCCGTGGCGTCCATTTTTGCCGGCCAGCTCTTCAATATGAACCCGCATATTAATTTCATTATTACCTCCTGCGGTGGGCTGGCGGTGTTGATTATCCTGACCACACTTAAAACCGAAGGCGAAGGCATTGACTGGCAGGCCGTGAATGCATCACGAAAAGAAGTGGTGAATAAAAAAGATGTGCGGATGCTGTTTCGCCATGCCAGCTTTTGGGTACTGATGCTGTTTTACGGCGGTATTATCTGGATGATGCAGAGTGCAGAGCAGCAATTTCCCCGCTATTTCGTGACCTTTTTTGCCGATCATCAAACAGGCAACGCAGTACTGGGTTATATGGGCTTTGTACAGTCTGCCTGTGAGTTCGTGCTGATGTTTTCCGTGCCCTTTTTGATCAATCGAATTGGCGCGCGTAACGGGCTACTGCTGGCCGGTTTTGTGATCGGACTGCGGCTGGTGCTTTCGTCGCTGGCGACCCATCCGTGGATGATTATTGTTATTAAACCGATGTACGGCCTGGAGATGGCGCTGCTGTTGGTATCTATCTTTAAGTTCCTTGCCGATAACTTCGACAAACGCCTGACCGGAACCATTTATATGGTGCTGGGCTGTTTTAACTATCTTGGTATTACGGCCATCAATCCCATCGCCGGGCATTATTACGACAAGCATGGATTTGCGGCGACGTATATGGTGATGGGTTGCATCGCGTGGTTGATTACCCTTATCGGGATCAAGTTCCTTGGCAGGCAAACCAGAATACTTCCTGACAATGTTGACGAAATCACGGTCAATACGCTGCCGCAAAGTAAGTAGCAAACCGACTCAGGATTTGTCTCGCATGGACGCGAGGCGATAACGTAACGCCCGGGGTGTGATGCCCAAAAAAGCCGCCGTTTTGGTTTTATTACCGCCGTGGCGTTCCAGCAACCCAAGAATGTAATCGTGTTCGGCACGGCGCCCCTGCTGGCGGACATTAACGATTGCCGCTTGTTCTGTTGCCGTCGCCGGATAAGGTGAAGCGATCCCTAAATCGGCTGTCGTGATTTTATGCTCATCGCTTAAAATCAAACTACGCTGGACTGCATTTTCCAGTTCGCGAAGATTCCCCGGCCAGGCGTGGTTTAGCATCGCCAGACGCGCCTCTTCGCTCAGTGATTTGGTCTCTGGCTGGCATGCCCCATACTTGTGCATAAAGTGCATAAACAACGGCAAGATGTCCTGTTTACGGTCGCGCAAGGGCGAAACATGCAATGAAAGAACAGCAATACGATAAAACAGGTCGCCGTTAAAACGCCCGGCGCTCACTTCATCGTATAAATCTCTATTCGTGGTAACAATCAAATGAACAGGCGGTACAGTTCCAAAATTCGCAGATTCCTGTTCCTCAAGCATGCTCAGTAATTCATTCTGTCTGCCCAGCGGCAAATTACCAATATTTTTTATAACCAGCGTACCGCCACAGGCCTGTGAAAACTTTTCAGCAAACTGTGTCAGCGCATCACAATAAATTTCGACATAAGGTGCATTATTTTCGCGGGTGCACCGGTGAATATAACGGGCCAGAAACCCTTTACCACTCCCGGTTTCACCGGTGATAAGCACAGAGGCCGGAAATTGTGTCAATCGCTGGACGGAGGTAAAGAGATTAATACTTTCCGGCGCGTGAGCAATTAACTCATGATTATAAATGGCACTTCTATCATTTAAAATACACATATCCACCTCTGTTAAATTCCGAAAAAAAAGCCCTGAATGCCACATAAAAATTCTGCGGACATGGCAGGGCAAATAACTCAAGTATTCTCAGCACCACGAATTATACAGATAGCAAAATGAAAGTCTTAATAATTGCTGATATTAAAATATTAATAATTTAAAAACAGAGAGATACATAAAAACGCGTCCTGGGATGAAAAGATCAAATAATATATCAATAAATATCTCAACCTCGGGCTTAATGTCAGTTGAGAAATTTTGTATGCCTGCTGGCACTTTCTCGTCCTGGTGATCAAAGGGCGGAAGGGGATTTTATGAACGCCATCACAGTTAGTCCCTTTCGCTCTCACCATGAATAAATTATTCTTATTTTTATATTATCTAATAATATATTATTCCTTACAGAGTGCCGTAACACGCGGCAGAGAAGATACGCCAAAAAAGTGAAGCGAGACGCTGATGAATATTGATCTATCCAGACTGACGACTGAAGGCCGCAATCCGGCAAGTGCAGACATCGACATGCTTTCGACCGAAGAGATGCTACGGGTGATCAACACAGAAGATCAGAAAGTGGCCCTGGCGGTGGAAAAAACCATTCCTGCGATCACCCAGGCGGTAGATGCCATTGTCAGCGCGTTTCGCCGGGGCGGGCGCTTAATATATTCCGGCGCAGGGACATCCGGTCGTCTGGGGATCCTGGACGCCAGCGAATGTCCCCCTACCTATGGTACGCCACGGGAGCAAGTGGTCGGGCTGATTGCGGGCGGCCATCGCGCCATTTTACAGGCGGTGGAGAACGCAGAGGATAACCGGGCGCAGGGCGTTGACGATCTCAAGGCGCTTAACTTCAACGAAAATGATGTGCTGGTCGGCATTGCCGCCAGCGGTCGCACGCCATACGTCATTGCCGCGCTGGAATACGCCAATAGCCTCGGCGCAACAACAGTTGCCCTGACCTGTAACGAGGGCAGCGAAATGGCTCAGGTTGCGAAGATTGCGATTGTTCCAGTGGTGGGGCCAGAAGTGGTCACCGGCTCTTCACGAATGAAAGCAGGCACCGCGCAGAAACTGGTGCTGAATATGCTTACTACCGGCGCAATGATCCGTAGCGGCAAGGTCTACGGCAACCTGATGGTCGATGTGGAAGCCACCAACCAGAAGCTGGTGCAGCGGCAAATCAATATTGTGATGCAGGCCACCGACTGCGATAAGCAGACGGCAGCCCAGGCGCTTGAAGCGTGTAAGGGGCACTGCAAAACAGCCATTGTGATGGTGCTCGGCCAGCTTAGCGCCACACAGGCAGCGCAGCTGTTGCAGGACAACGGCGGGTTTATTCGTCAGGCATTGAATAACGCGGGAATGAAGTAATGGCAAAAATCACCGGGCAACTTATTGCCAGTATCGTGCAACATGTCGGCGGCAGGGAGAACATAAAAACCTGCGGCAACTGTATGACGCGCCTGCGCCTGACCTTACATAATGAAGCGCTGGTGGAGCAGGACGAGCTAAGAACACTGCCTGGCGTTCTGGGCGTGGTGAATAGCGATGATCAATTACAGATCATTGTAGGGCCAGGCAAAGCCCAGACCGCCGCTGACATGCTTAATGAGCAACTGGACCGTGAACATTCTCCCGCCGATGCAGCCTCGCTACAAAGCATTGCACGCGACACTAAACAGCAAATGAAGGCCCGGCAAACCAGCCAGCTTCACCAGTTTTTGTCAAAATTTGCCACGATTTTTACGCCGTTGATCCCGGGTTTTATCGCCGCCGGGATGCTGCTCGGCTTTGCGACCTTAATTGAACAAAGCCTGCTGACCAGCGCCACGTCAAAGAGTGGGACAGTGGCGCATATCGTTGGCTATATGAAAATTTTTGGCAAAGGGCTATTTACTTTCCTGCCAATTCTGATTGGTTATAACGCGCAAAAAGCCTTTGGCGGCAGCGGCGTAAATGGCGCCATTATCGCAGCGCTGTTTGTACTGGGTTACGATCCGAAAGCCACAGTTGGCTATTTCTCCGGTATCGATAATTTCTTTGGAATGGCGATTGATCCGCGCGGCAATATTATCGGCATCCTGATCGCCGCCATCCTTGGCGCATGGATCGAACGCCAGATCCGCAAAATCGTTCCGGATAATCTTGATATGATCCTCACGTCGCTGCTGACCCTGCTGGTCACTGGCGCGCTGGCCTTTACGGTGATCATGCCGCTCGGCGGTGCCTTATTTAAAGGTATGTCGTGGCTGTTTCTGCATCTGAACGGTAACCCGTTTGGCTGTGCGGTGCTGGCGGGACTGTTCCTGATTGCGGTGGTATTCGGCGTGCATCAGGGGTTTATTCCGGTCTATTTTGCGCTGATGGACGCCCAGGGCTTTAACTCGTTGTTTCCGATTCTGGCGATGGCGGGCGGCGGTCAGGTCGGTGCCGCTTTGGCACTCTACTTCCGCGCCGCGCCGAACGCCGTCATCCGCAACCAGATCCGCGGGGCGATTATTCCGGGCGTGTTGGGCGTCGGTGAACCACTGATTTACGCGGTTACGCTACCGCGTGTGAAACCCTTTGTGACTGCCTGCATTGGCGGTGCCTGTGGCGGTTTCTTTATTGGCACCGTCGCCTGGTTTGGTCTGCCGATTGGCCTCAACACGGTGTTCGGCCCTTCCGGGCTGGTGGCGCTACCGCTGATGACTTCCGGACAGGGGATCTTCGCGGGCATCGCGGTGTACGCGGCGGGTGTGGCCGTCTCCTGGTGCTGCGGCTTTATTGCCACCTGGTGGTTCGGGCACAAAGCGGTCGATCTCAGTTGAGCCGCACACAAAGAGCCCGCCCATTAATTACGGCTGAAACCGCGCTTTCCACATATCAAGAGTGCGCGGAATCTGCGTTTTATCATCGCGGGTGGTGAAGTAGCGCAGTTGAGACTTTCCATCGGCGAGGGGGTAAAGCCGTGCAGCCCAGATCTCTCCCTGCGGTGTGTACATTATGATCGCGGTCTGACGGTTGGCCGCCCCGCGCAGCCACATTGACACCACGGTTGCGCCCAAATTGTCTTTGTCGCCCTCATAGATAAAGACACTGGCGGTATCAACAAACTGCTGATAATCCTCCCCTGCCAGCGCGCGGAATTTATCGTCCAGCGCCTGGGTTGGTAACACGCCAAGAGAGAGTAAGGTGGCGGTCGGTCGGGGGTCGGTTTTTCCCTGCTGGTAACGTCCGTCAATAAATGCGCCGTCAGGCATGATCAGCCGACATCCCCAGTTCGCATTGCTGTGTACCTGTAAAGATCCATCCTGCTTTGGAATGATCAGGATTGAGCAGTCGCTAACATCATGAATATTCTCGACCAGCACCATACCATGCACTTTGCGGGCTTCTGCTGTAAATGCCAGACGGTTAATGCCAGCCCACAAGCGAATATCAGTGCCGATGCTCCACTCGCTGTTGTGGCTAAATTGCAATACGCTGCCGCTCATATGCGGTGCCTGCATATTCCACCAGGTTCCCTGCCAGTTAAAATCCTGGTTCACGTCCGACACCATATTGATGCCTTTATAATAAGCGCGACGAATACAATTATCTGTCGTGCACTGGCGAAAGGCGCTTTCCCACGCCTGGTATTGCTTACGGATCAGACGCGTGTCGTCCTGATCGAGACGCGCACGCCAGATTTCATCCAGAGTTTCATCAAGCCAGCGCAGATCGCTGTTATTACAAATGGTGTTTTCCAGCGGAGTTGCCGCGCGTCGGCAGTTTACTGCCCAGCTGCTCTCTGCATATAAGGCAAATAAAACCAGAATACCACCCAGAAAAAGGTGATGACGCATGGCAACGGTTCTCCCTAAAAGCGCATAAGCCGAACGTTTCTTTCACCGGTCTTGCTGGCTGCATGACCAATACGCCGGAAAAGAGAAAGGCCATTATCGACCAAACCGTCGCCATAAGAAAATGATAAAACGCAGGAAGCCCGGTGGTTTACCGGGCTTTTAGGCATTAGAAAGCGTAAGAAAGGCTGCCAACAATATTGCGCTCGGCACCAAAGTAGCAGTAAGTGAGTGAGTTACAGGCCGCAATATAACGTTTGTCTGTCAGGTTATTGACGGTGACCTGCGCGCTCAACCCTTTCAGACCGACGTGCGACAGATCGTAACCGACGGCCATATCTACCAGTGTGTAAGACGGTAGCGTATGTGTATTCTGGCGATCGGAGGTAATGCCATTCACATAGCGCACGCCGGAGCCGACAGTCAGGCCAGCCAGCGGCCCGGCTTTCACGTCGTAGCTAAGCCATGCACTGGCCTGGTTGCGCGGCGCATACACCGCACGTTTGCCCTGCTCTTCTGCGCTGCTTTTCTTATAACGAATATCGTTATAGGTGTACGCCGCCTGCAAACGGAAGTTGTCCGTCAACTGACCCACGGCTTCCAGTTCAATCCCTTCCGATTCGATCTCACCGATCGAACGGTACGGATCGGTGGGTTCCACTTTAGTGGCAATATTTTCCTGGTTGATGCGATACACCGACGCGCTATACATCGTCTGTGATCCTTCCGGCTGGAATTTCAGCCCTGCTTCCCACTGTTTACCTTTCATCGGCTTGAGGATCTTGCCATTCTCGTCGGTAAAACTGGTTGGCGTAAACGCCGTGGAGTAGCTGACATAAGGTGCAAAGCCGCTGTCAAACAGGTACATCAATGCGCCGCGGCTGCTGAAATGGTTTTGATCCAGCGTATCCTGGGTGTCATCGATCTTATTCACGTTAGTGATCTTCACCTGATCGTGGCGGCCGCCCAATGTCAGACGCCAGCGATCGAGCGACATCTGATCCTGCACATAGATCCCGGTCTGCTCCAGCTTATGCTTTTCCCGGCTATATACGGAAATTGACAGCGGATCGGCACCATATGTCGGGTTGAAGGCATCAATCGCCGGGAAACTGCCATACGAGGCGGTCACATTATTGCTGCGGCGCTGATAATCGATACCCACCAGTACGCGGTGATTAATCATGCCGGTATCCACACTGCCATCAATCTGGTTATCCAGCGTCACCGCCGACAACGACTCATCCGATCCGGAATAACCCCGATTCAGCTCGCTATCGTTCAGCCAGCCTGAAGCATACACCTGGTTAAGATCGACTTTGGTGCGCAGGTAACGCAGCTTCTGGCGCACTGACCAGCCGCTATCAAACGCATGCTCAAGGTTATAACCGACCATGTTTTCACGGCGGTCATATTTATCGTACTTATCTTCGCCTTCAAAAAAGGTGTTGGCGATTTTCTGCCCGGCGTGGGCAACGACCGTCCCTTCATAAGGCAGCCCGGAGTGACTGCCACCTTCCGGATCGCGGTGCAAATAAGCCATCACATCAAGCCGCGTTTTATCGGTGATACGCCATGTCAAACTCGGCGCAATGGCATAACGCTGCTCCTGCAAATGATCGAATTGCGAGTCTGCATAGCGGGTCATACCGGTTAACCTTACCGCCACGCGATCGTTGTCATCCACTGGCCCCGTCACATCAAACGCGGCGCCGCGTTGATTGTTGTTACCGGCAAATAATTTGACTTCACCGCCAGGATCGAACGACGGTTTACGGGAATTCAGCGCAACAATACCGCCCGGCGACGAGCGGCCATATAGCACCGATGCCGGGCCTCGTACCACTTCAATGCTGTCGAGGAACCAGGGATCAATGACCAGAGAACTGTGCGAATTGCTGTCGCCCATCATCTTCAGTCCGTCGAGATAAATGTTATCCAGACTGCCATCGGAAAAGCCGCGCAACACAATATAGTCAAAACGGTTCGACGCGCCGATCTGGTTGCTGTACACCCCCGGCGTATAGCTTACCGCCTGGCGCACGCTCACCGCCCCCTGCTCTTCATACTGCTGCCGGGTCACAATCGATACCGCCTGCGGCGTTTCGATATCCGGCGTTTCGAGTTTGGTCGCTCCGCTTTGCATTTGCGACGTAACCACCACCGTATCGTTGCTGGTTGTGTTTTCCTGAGCCAGAACCGATACGCTCATCCCGCCGGTGATGCAGCCAATCATTAACGCCAGTCGCGTTTTTGCGAACATGAAACTCTCCAGAAGCCGTTATTATTGTAAATAAGAATTATTACCCTTTTGGAATGCGCAATAGCTATGCGCAATGACGAGTCGCATATGCGTGATGACAAAACAGCACAAGCAGGGGGAACGAGAGTCTCCGGGGAATGTCAGGAGGCGCGAATTTCGCTGGGAGCCACACCGTAGCGACGACGAAACGCTGTAGAAAAATTGGTGGCGTGCTGATAACCCGACATCCATGCCGCCTGCTGCACACTGTACCCCTGCGCCAGATAACGCCTCGCCATCTCAAGACGGCAGTCGCGCAGGTAATCAAAAACGGATTGCCCGTAAGCCTGGCGAAATTTAACCCGTAGGCTGCTGGAACTCATCGCCGCAAGCTGCGCCAGCCCGCTCAGGCTGTACTCTTTCTCAGGTTGCTGCTCCAGTAAACGGCGCACGGTTTCCAGTCGGTGCCGCTCCCCGCAGGGAGCCGCGCTACGCTTATCATTGCCCTGCAAGCATTGCCCCAGCGCGTGCCCCAACAGTTGCAATATGACCCCTTCCAGAATCAACTGTTTGGATAAACCCGGCAGCGTCGTCTGCTGGGTCGATTGCAAACCGGCGAGTAAAAAAGGCGGCACCTGCCATAAAAACGTAGGAGCGCCTTGCGTTTCCCATTGCTGCAACAGCGCCGTTAATAATGGCGAGTGCCAGCACCGGTCAGGATCGACGCCCAGCGAAAGGGTGCGCAACTGGTAATCCGGCTGATGGCTGGCATTCATCACCTGATGTTCACTGAGGCGTGAAGTAAACGCCATCCCGGCGCGAACCACATATTCCTGCCCACCAAGACGGAGCATGACGCTTCCTTCAAGGACGACAAGCATATAAAGGGGGCAACTGTGCAACGAGGTGGTTTCATACGGCTGAAGCACACGCACATCCGAACTGGTCAGGTTAAGGCCGGAAGAGAGCGTCATCTCTTCAACATCCCCCTGAATCACAATGCGTTGCTCTTTATTAAGGGATCGATCGGTTGCCAACGCCGGGAAGCGATAATCGATCCCGTAGCGTTCGCCAAAAACGATAAAATCTTCAACCGAAAAGTGTTTTTTTTGCATAGCTGGCAGCCATCGCAATCCCGTCGAACCCTTTGCCCCGGGCGGGGCGAAACGGCTAACACCTTACCATTCACGTCTGTCAGCTTCAATAATATTGAGAACTATTCTCACATACAAACCGCTATCGGACACGCCAGCGGATTGCCAGGCATGAGGGTAAAACTCAATCCGGAACCTACCACCAACAAACTTTTTCTTCTTTATCAGTAGTAAGAGAATCATCTCCATAAAAATAGAGATGTTATTTACGCGTACCTGTTTAATAAATTTGCAATAAATCATAATCTCTACAAATTAGTTCCATCTCACCCCGCTATTATTCTTCCGCGCAATTTATTCATGCTTCTTCATTATTTCTTCATAACGTCAAGTTTTGTAAATTGCCAATATTTGTTCAGAAAATACTTACACGGAAAACATAATTTCGTTTACTCTTATCCGGCATGAGAACGATCGTTCTCAAAACTGATACAACCGAGGGCATGAGATGCAGACAAAAACATCGCAGGAACAGCGCCACCAGCAGCGTAAAGACGAGATCATCGCCGCTGCGCGTCGCCGTTTTCGCGTCAGCGGGTTTCATGCCGCCAGCATGTCGCAGATTGCCCTGGAAGCTCAGTTAAGCGTGGGGCAGATTTACCGCTACTTCGTCAGTAAAGACGCGATTATTGAAGAGATGATCCGCCGTATCATCGACTATCGCATTGCCGAAATGGAAGACAAAACTGAAACCACGCACCTGCCGGAAGTGCTCGCGTGGCGGCATACCTTAAGCCCGGATGACGATGCGCTGATGCTGGAAATGGCGGCAGAGGCCACGCGTAATCCGCAGGTGCAGGCCATGATGATCGAAGCCGATGCCCGTATGTTTGAAAATGCCTGTAACCATATGCAGAGCAGACACCCGCACCTCAACCCTGAGCGTGTTCGCTGCTGTGTGGAGTTATTGGCCGCGCTAATGGAAGGCACGACATTCCGCCGTTTAACCCCGCAAAAATGCGACCCGGCGCAATTACAACAGCTGTATCAGGAAATCACTACAATGCTATTTTCCGATATATAAAATAATTCAAAAAAATTAAGGGAATATAAACCTTAACCTACACATTGCTATATCCAAAATATATAGCACGTCCGCCTGCGCCTAACCCTGTTTAAATAAACGGGCAGGCTTCGCTCATGCCAGGAAAAGAAAATGAAGCTGATAAAAACGACCTTAGTGGCCGCATTCGCACTTGTTGGTTGCGACAACGCCACGCCACCTGCACAACAACCCACCCAGGAAGTCGGTATCGTCACGCTAAAAAGTCAGCCGCTTGCCGTAAGCAGCCAGTTGACCGGCCGGACTACCGCCTCCCTGTCGGCGGAAGTACGCCCGCAAGTCGGCGGCATTATTCAAAAACGCCTGTTCACAGAAGGCGATACGGTAAAAGCCGGACAGGCGCTTTACCAGATCGACCCTTCGAGTTACCGCGCCGCTTTTGACGAGGCCGATGCGGCCCTGAAACAAGCGCAGGCCCTGGTGGTTTCTGATTGCCAGAAAGCCAGCCGCTATGCGCAGCTGGTCAAAGAGGACGGCGTTTCTCGTCAGGATGCTGACGATGCGCAATCCACCTGCGCCCAGGATCGCGCCAGCGTGGCATCGAAAAAAGCCGCGCTGGAAACCGCGCGTATCAACCTGAACTGGACAACCGTCACTTCACCCATCGCGGGTCGTATTGGCATCTCATCAGTAACGCCTGGTGCCCTGGTGACAGCAGAGCAGACCACCGCACTGGCAACGGTACGTGGTCTGGACACGATGTACGTTGATCTCACCCGCTCCAGCGTCGACCTGCTGCGTCTTCGCCAGCAAGCGCTTGCCAGCGACAGTAATACGCTGGCTGTCACGCTGACGCTGGAAGATGGCAGCACCTACAGTGAAAAAGGCCGTCTGGCACTGACTGAAGTCTCCGTGGACGAATCCACAGGCTCCGTAACATTACGTGCCGTATTCCCGAACCCACACCAGCAACTGCTACCGGGTATGTTTGTGCGTGCCCGCGTTGAAGAAGGCACCATGGTGAATGCCATACTCGCGCCGCAACAAGGTATAACCCGAGATGCCAAAGGCAATGCCACCGCGCTGGTCGTTAACGCGCAGAACAAGGTTGAACAGCGCACACTGGAAACCGGCGACGCCTATGGCAACAAATGGCTGGTGTTAAAAGGTCTGCAAAGCGGTGACAAACTGATCGTCGAAGGCACAGATAAAGTTGCCGCCGGTTCGCCGGTGAAAGCCGTAGAGGTACAGGAAGCCAACGGAGGAAAAGCCTGATGTTCTCCAGCTTCTTTGTGCGTCGCCCGGTTTTTGCCTGGGTGATTGCCATTTTAATCATGATGGCCGGTGTTCTGGCGATCCGTACGCTGCCGGTTGCGCAGTATCCGGATGTTGCGCCGCCCGCAGTGAAAATCAGCGCGACCTACACGGGCGCCTCGGCGCAGACGCTCGAAAACAGTGTCACCCAGGTCATTGAACAGCAGCTCACCGGGCTGGATAACCTGCTCTACTTCTCATCGACCAGCAGCTCCGATGGCGAAGTGGACATTACTGTGACCTTCGAGCAAGGCACCGACCCGGATACCGCCCAGGTTCAGGTTCAGAACAAAGTGCAGCAAGCGGAATCCCGTTTGCCGACCGAAGTCACCCAGTCCGGTGTGACGGTGGTGAAATCTCAGAGCAACTTCCTGTTGATTATGGGCCTGTACGATAAAACGGACCGGGCAACCAGTTCCGATATCGCCGACTGGCTGGTGAGCAACATGCAGGATCCGCTGGCACGTGTAAACGGCGTGGGTAGCCTGCAGGTGTTCGGGGCGGAATACGCCATGCGCATCTGGATGGATCCGACCAAGCTGGCCTCCTACTCGCTGATGCCGTCGGATGTGGAATCTGCCATTGAAGCGCAGAACGTGCAGGTTTCCGCCGGTAAAATCGGTGCGCTGCCCTCGTCCAGCACGCAGCAGCTCACCGCCACGGTGCGCGCCCAGTCCCGCCTGCAAACCGTTGAACAGTTTCAGGACATCATCATCAAGAGCGAAAGCAGCGGCGCGGTAGTTAGGGTGAAAGACGTTGCGCGGGTGGAAATGGGCAGCGAAGACTATAACGCTATCGCCAAACTCAACGGTCACCCCGCGGCGGGTCTGGCTGTCATGCTGGCCCCGGGCGCGAATGCGCTGGATACCGCCACGCTGGTAAAAAATAAAATCGCCGAATACCGTCACAGCATGCCTCAGGGCTACGATGTGGCCTACCCGAAAGACAGTACGGAATTTATTAAGATCTCCATTGAGGACGTGGTGAAGACGCTGATCGAAGCCATCATTCTGGTGGTCTGCGTAATGTACCTGTTCTTGCAAAATATACGCGCCACGCTGATCCCGGCGCTGGCCGTGCCAGTAGTGCTGCTCGGTACGTTCGGAGTCCTGGCGCTGTTTGGTTACTCCATTAACACCCTGACGCTATTTGCCATGGTGCTGGCGATAGGTCTGCTGGTGGATGATGCCATCGTAGTGGTGGAAAACGTCGAGCGTATTATGCGCGACGAAGGCTTGCCCGCCCGTGAAGCCACCATTAAATCGATGGGCGAAATCTCCGGAGCGCTGATCGCCATCGCGCTGGTGCTCTCGGCGGTGTTCCTGCCGATGGCGTTCTTCGGAGGCTCGACCGGAGTAATTTATCGTCAGTTCTCGGTCACGATCATCTCCGCCATGGCGCTGTCGGTCGTGGTGGCCTTAACCCTGACCCCAGCGCTCTGCGGCGCGGTAATGCAGCACAGCGTGCCGCATAAAAAAGGCTTCTTCGGCGGCTTTAACCGCTTCTATAACAACACCGAGCATAAATACCAGCGCGGCGTGATGCATGTGCTGCGCCGTGCCGTGACGGTCATCGGCACCTACGCCGTGCTCTGCGCCGCCATGGCCTTTGTCATGTGGCGTTTGCCTGGCAGCTTCCTGCCAACGGAAGACCAGGGCGAAATTATGGTGCAGTTCACCTTGCCAGCCGGGGCAACAGCCAACCGTACCGAAGAAGTTGCCAACCAGGTCACCGACTGGTTCCTGAATAAAGAAAAAGCCAATACCGAGGCCATCTTTACCGTCACCGGCTTTAGCTTCAGCGGCAGTGGTCAAAACGCCGGTATGGCGTTCGTCTCGCTGAAAAACTGGTCGCAGCGTGCCGGGGAGGAGAATACCGCGCAGGCCATTGCCTTACGCGCCAGTCGCGAATTGAGCAGCGTTCGTGATGCCAGCATTTTCGCTATGACGCCGCCATCGGTGGACGGTCTGGGGCAAAGTAACGGCTTCACCTTCGAACTGCTGGCCAGCGGCGGCACCGATCGTGACCAGTTGCTGAAGTACCGTAATCAGTTGCTGGGCAGTGCCAACCAGAGCGCAGAACTGCACGCCGTGCGCGCTAATGACCTGCCGCAAATGCCGCAGTTGCAGGTAGATATCGACAACAACAAAGCCGTGGCGCTCGGCCTGTCGTTGAGCGACGTGACGTCGACGCTTTCCAGCGCCTGGGGCGGCACGTATGTGAACGACTTTACCGACCGTGGCCGTGTGAAAAAAGTATACATCCAGGGCGATAGCGACTCGCGCGCCGCGCCTGCCGATCTCAACAAATGGTTCGTCCGCGGCAGCAATGACGACATGACGCCCTTTTCGGCCTTCGCCACTACCCACTGGGAGTACGGCCCGGAACGTCTGGTGCGTTACAACGGTTCAGCGGCATATGAGATCCAGGGGGAAAACGCCACCGGCTTCAGCTCCGGCGTGGCGATGACCAAAATGGAAAACCTGGCCGACAATCTTCCCGCCGGAACAACCTGGGCGTGGAGCGGCCTGTCATTGCAGGAAAAACTCGCCAGTGGCCAGGCCATGAGTCTGTACGCCATCTCGATTATGGTGGTGTTCCTCTGTCTGGCGGCGCTGTATGAAAGCTGGTCGGTGCCACTCTCGGTCATTCTGGTGATCCCACTTGGCGTACTGGGTGCCGCGCTGGCGGCGTGGATGCGCGGGCTGAGTAACGATGTTTACTTCCAGGTCGCGCTGCTGACCACCATTGGCCTGTCGTCGAAAAACGCCATCCTGATTGTGGAGTTCGCCGAAGCGGCGGTACAGCAAGGTTCGTCGTTGTCCCGCGCGGCATTGCGTGCCGCACGGACTCGTCTGCGCCCCATTATGATGACCTCGCTGGCCTTTATCGCCGGGGTGATGCCGCTGGCGGTTGCCACGGGCGCCGGGGCAAACAGCCGTGTCGCCATCGGTACCGGGATTATCGGCGGGACGCTCACAGCAACACTGCTGGCGATCTTCTTTGTTCCCTTGTTCTTTGTGCTGGTGAAAAAACTCTTCGCCGGTAAACGCGCACGTCAGGAGTAATTATGTTGCGTATCAGTGTTCTTTTTCTGGCTCTGTTGAGCGCCGGTTGTGTCTCGTTAGACCCGACCTTTGAGCGCCCGCAAGCCCCTATCCCTGCAACACTTCCGGGGACCAGCGGCCAGGCGCAAGCTGTGGCCGCCGACTGGCAGGAGATCATTAACGATCAGCGCCTGAAACAGGTGGTCAGCAACTCGCTGACGAAAAACCGTGATGTGCAAAAAGCGATTGCGGATATTGACGCGGCGCGCGCATTGTATGCAGAAGACCGCTCCGCGTTATTTCCGACCGTTAACGCTGAACTGAGCAATACCCGCAGCCGCACCGTCTCCAGCGGTTTGACCAACAGCGCCGAAGCCAATGGCGCCGTCTCCAGCTTTGAACTGGATCTGTTTGGACGCAATCAAAGCCTGACACGTGCAGAGCGTGAAACCTGGCTTGCCAGTGAATATACCGCGCAAAATACCCGCCTGAGCCTGGTCGCGGAAATCACCACCGCCTGGGTCACACTGGCAGCGGATAACAGTAATCTGGCGTTAGCCAGACAGACAATGGAAAGCGCGCAAAACTCGCTGAATATCGCCAAACGCAAACAGCAGATTGGCGTAGCCGCCGCTGCAGATACCGCCGAAGCGATGGCCGTGTTCCAGCAGGCGCGCGCTAGCGTCGCCAGCTACCAGACACAAGTCGTGCAGGATAAAAACGCCCTCAACCTGCTGGCGGGCGATACCGTACCCGATTCATTGCTACCAGGCACGCTGGAAAGTCTTGCCGACAACAGCATCACGCTGACGCCGGCCGGGGTTTCCTCGTCTGTGCTGCTACGCCGCCCCGATATTCAGGAAGCGGAGCATAACCTGAAGAGCGCCAATGCCAATATTGGCGCTGCGCGGGCAAATTTCTTCCCGACCATTTCGCTGACTGCCAGCGCTGGCGTGGGCAGCGACTCGCTCTCTTCGCTGTTTAGCCATGGTATGAAGGTATGGTCATTCGCTCCCTCCATCTCTCTGCCGCTGTTTACCGGGGGCAAGAATATGGCGGAATTGCGCTACGCCGAAGCCGAGAAAAAAGGGCTGATTGCCACCTATGAGAAGACGATTCAGAGTGCGTTTAAAGATGTTGCCGACGCACTGGCTCGTCGCGAAACGCTGAATGAGCAACTGGATGCACAACGCCAGTACGTCGCGGCAGAGCAAAAAGCGCTGGATATTTCTCAACGTCAGTACCGCGCAGGGACGGGGGATTATCTCTCCGTGCTAACGGCGCAACGCACGCTGTGGTCGGCGCAAGAGTCGCTGATCTCCCTGCAACAGACGGACCTGGAAAACCGGGTCACGCTCTGGCAATCACTCGGCGGCGGTGTGCGTTAATTATTGGCGCCGGTTTTTCCGGCGCTCTCTTTTCGGAGTTTGTTATGTCACGGATTTCCCCTGCGTATGCCATCGTACTCGGCATGCTGACGGCCATCGGGCCCATTTGCACTGACCTCTACCTTCCCGCTTTGCCAGACATTACGCGGCAAATGGATACCACCAACACCTTAACCCAGCTCTCACTCACAGCGTCATTGATTGGCTTAGGCCTTGGGCAGCTCTTTTTTGGGCCGCTGAGTGACAGGATGGGGCGTAAACGTCCGCTGCTACTGTCGCTACTGTTGTTTATTGTGTCGTCGGTACTGTGCGCCAGTACGCACAATATCCACTGGCTGATCTTCTGGCGCTTTGTGCAGGGGATCGCGGGTGCCGGTGGGTCGGTACTGTCCCGCGCTATCGCCCGTGACAAATATCAGGGGACTCAGCTGACGCAATTTTTTGCTCTGTTGATGACGATTACCGGCATCGCGCCCATTGTGTCCCCTCTACTCGGCGGTTATATCACGGCATTGCTGCACTGGCGCGCGCTGTTCTGGACCATGGCTATTATCGGCGTGGTGCTGATGCTTTGCGCTGCGCTGTTGCTAAAAGAGACATTGCAGGTGAAAAGCAGCGGTGAAAGTTTGCTTAAAACATCGCTGATAGTGTTGAAAAACCGGCAATTTTCCACCTTCTGCTTTATTCAAGCGTTTATGCTAGCCGGACTGTTTTCGTATATCGGTTCTTCGTCGTTTGTTCTGCAAAACGAATACGGTCTGACGCCCATAAAGTTCAGCCTGGTGTTTGGTATTAACGGCGTGGGCATGATCATTTCCGCGTTGATTTTCGCTCGCCTGGCACGCCACATTCGCGGTGCTGCGCTGTTAAAAAATGGTCTGGCACTGGCGGTGCTGCTGGCGTTGATGACCGCCGTTTTTGCCTGGTTCAACATGCCCATACTGTCGCTGGTGGGGTTGTTTTTCACTATCGCTATCAACAGCGGTATTTCGACCATTGCCGGTTCGGCGGCGATGAACAGCGTCGACGCACACCATTCGGGTACTGCCTCGGCACTGCTGGGTATGCTGATGTTTGTTTTTGGCGGCATTGCTGCACCGCTGTCCGGGCTCGGTGGCGAAGCAATGTGGAAGATGAGCTTCGCCATAGTGCTGGCCTACAGTGCCGCCACGGTGATTCATTTTTGTGGGCGAGGCGCAAAGAGTTAACATTTTTGTTTTATTTAATAACTAATATGTTGTATTTTCCGCGATGTGACAGGAAGACATAGGGCAGGATGCCAGATGAAATACAGTGAATTCAGAAAGTGGCTGTTATCTCAGGGAGCGGAACTCATTAGAGCGCCAGGCGGGGGAAGTCATTTTAAAGTAAGGTTGAACGGGAAGGCCTCCGTTTTCCCTTTTCATGGTTCAAAGGAAATTCCCGAACCCCTTAGAAAAAAAATTTTGAAAGATCTGGGCCTGCAGTAAATACGAGCTTAGCTAGAACGAGGTTTTGTATGTTTAATTATCCAGTCAGCGTTGAGCAAGACGATGCAACGGGGCAGTTTGTTGTATCGTGCCGAGATCTGCCATTAATGAATTCTGTCGGCGACACGCTTGAAGATGCACTCCACCAGTCAGTTGATGCAATTGTCGTTGCGATTGCCATCGAAGTGGATGAACGCCGTCCAATTCCGCCAGCAAGCGCGGCACTCGAAGGAGAATATACGGTTTCCCTACCGGTACTGGTGGCGATGAAAGCAGCGTTGCATAACGCCATGATCGAAACGGGTACCCGCAAAGCAGAACTGGCCAGAAAGCTGGGGCAGAAAGGCCCGCAGATCGACCGTCTGCTCGATGTTGAGCATTCTTCAAAAGTTGAAACAGTAGAACTGGCACTGCATCATTTGAACCGACAGATAGATTTAACGGTAACCCACCAATACCGGAGTTAACCCTTTTTCCCGCCCGGTTTTAACCCACGGTGAAACTCATTAATGCGTTTCACCGTTTTTATTGCCCGCTGCGAAGTGGCGGAGGCAACGGACAAAACAATCATCTCAAGGCACAGTAATACCGTGCCATGCAGCGGAATTTTGCCTTTTTCGCCGCCGCGCGGCACATTGATCACCACATCCGCTTCCTGACTAAAACGCGACGCGACAGCATTGGTCAGCAAAATGACCGGAATACCCAACCGTCGCGCCTCTTTCAGGGTGGTCAGCCCTTCTCTGTGCGCCGATTTTTGCGCCATCATTATCAACACATCGCCACGCTGGAGCGCGATTAACTGCTCCGATAACGCAATCCCGGTACGGTTGAGCGGCGTGGCAGGCAGGCCAATACGGCTGAATAACCGCGCGGTGTATTCCGCCAGAATACCCGATGCACCAATGCCGAAAATGGCGACCTGACGGGCATCAACCAGTAAAGCGACAGCCTGCGCGATAGCATAGCGATTATCCGGTGCGGAGAGGACTTCACAGGTGTGCTGATGCCCTTCCAGCACAAAATCGATCCCTGAATTGACGTCACAAGAGAGCGCATTAACCGTCGTAGTCATCTTTTCTGCCGAGGAAACTGCCGGGCCGAACCAGTGCTCCAGCGTTTGTTTCAGATCGCGCAGCCCGGCAAAACCCAGCGCCTGGATGGCTCGCACTACCGTGGCATCGGAGGTCTGCGTGGCATTGGCGATCTCAAGGGCCGTTTGCTCCAGCACCCCTTCACGGTTGTCATTGATATAGCGTGCAACGGACTGTAACCGCGGCGACAGGGCATGCCCCCGTGCACGAAAACGCTCGCCGTACACATCCACGCGGCTCTTCGCTTTTTTCATGTTCAACATAGCCGATCCTTACTTCGCCTGCGGCAGAGGCCGCCCGGCGATTTGCGACTGCACCTGCGCCACCATGAGGCCAAGAGAGGCAAAAGAGTTGGCGATAGCCTCTTCGCGTGAAATCAGCACATAGCGACCGTTGCGGCAGGCGGTCAGAAAATCGCACCAGCCTGGCATGACCGCATCCATTGCCGCCATCTCATCCTGTGGCTTCCCCCCGGTATCACCGCGCCAGGTAGCAAAGACAAAATCCGCATCCAGCTCCGGCAACCGCTCAGCGCTGACATCGATTCGCCCGCCATCGGGAATGGAATCAATCAATTTGGGGAAACGAAAACCGGCGTCACGCAACACCCGTCCTAGCGAATGATAGCTGTGCATGGCATTGATTTTGCCGTTATTTGCCTGGATCACTGACACGGTAATATTGTGGGTATCAATGGTCTTTTTCAGTACCGCAATTTGCTCCTGATAGCGGCGCTCAAGGAGGGCCAGCCGCGGTTGTGTGCCGGTGAGCTGCGCCAGCTTGCGGTAAATTTCCGGCGCGCCTCCCTGCAGATGATCGATGCTCACCGTCGGCGCGATCTTTGCCAGTTGCTCTACCGGCGTGTTGCGGCTGGGTTCCGTGATGATCAAATCCGGCTTCACCGCCGCAATCGCCTCAAGATCGATATCCGCAGAACCAATAAATTGGATATCCGCGTTGTCGAAATCGATCCCGGTGAGCAAGGCGCTGGAGCGCAACACGTGGCTGCCGTCCTGGCGCGTACGCCCGTGGCTGGCCACCGGCGGTACACCCAGTTCGATAAGCGGAATAGTGATATCGAGATCGTGCAACGAAACAATGCGTTTAGGGTGTAACGGCACCGTAACCACCCGCCCCAGATCGTCGGTAAAAGCCTGGGTTGGCTCAGCAGCGCTGACGCTCAGCCCCACCAGCACCAACAGTGAAAGAAAAAAGCGCATACGGCTCCTTAAACTTTATAAACGATCCCGCCGCTGCCACAGCAGCAACAGGAAAAATGGCCCGCCAATCAGCGAAATCACGATCCCTGCCGGGATCTGTAGCGGCGCAAAGGCCAGACGGCCCAGCGAGTCTGCCAGTAACACCAGTAAACTTCCCAGTATGGCGCTCCCCCACAGTAACGCGCTCTGGCCGCCACGCAGCAGAAAGCGCGCCATATGCGGTGCCATCAATCCAACAAAACCGATGCTGCCCACACAAGAGACGCTGGCGGCGGTCAGCAATACCGGCGCAATAAACCGCAACGGTTCCAGCCGCGCAAGGTTGACACCCAGCCCGGTTGCCACAGGCTTGCCCAACAACGCCAGTTCTGCGGCACGCCCCGTTATCAACAGCAGCGCCGTCGCCGGTAACGCCCAGCCCAGCGCCACCATCAGTAAAGGCCAGGTGGCGGCATGCAGGCTACCCGCCAGCCACATCATCGCCGTTTGTACATCCCGCACATCGGCGGTGGTCATAAAAACGCCGATCCCGGCGGCGAACGTCCAGGAAACGCCAATGCCCAACAGCACAAAACGCGGGCGTGAAACATCACGCGCCAGCCCCGTTACCAGCCCCGCAGCCAACAGGCCGCCCGCCATCCCTGCCAGCGGTCGCCACACCAGCCCAAGCGCAGGGAAATACAGCACCAGCGTTAACACCACCACGCTGGCCCCCTCTTTCACACCAATCAGGCCAGGGTCTGCCAGCCCATTGCGGGTGATCGACTGCATAGCGGCTCCGGCCAGGCCGAGCATCGCCCCGCATAACAGCGCCATTAGCACACGCGGCAGGCGAATATCCCACAGCACATACTGTTGCCCGGCGCTGAGTGCAGAAGGGTGCAGTAATGCGTGCCCCATCGCCGAAACCGGTATGGGCAATGAACCTTGTGTGACGCCGTAAAGCAGCAAAAGCAGCGCGAGCAACGCAAGGCCCGCAATCCTGCGAAGCGTTTGCGGGCGTAACAGCCGGGAAAAACGCCCCCAACGCAGTCCATGCAACCCGGCGCGATGCTGCGCATCGCTCATTTAAAGAACCTCGCCGCCAGCACAATAAATACCGGTGCGCCCACCAGCGCCGTCATCACCCCGGTTGCCAGCTCCTGGGGCGACAACAACGTGCGGGCGGCTATATCCGCCAGTAACAGTAGCAGCGCACCAGCCAGAGCGGATAACGGCACGACCACACGTAAGTCCTCACCCGCCAGGCGCCGTACCCCATGCGGTACCACCAGGCCGATAAACCCCATCGGCCCGGCAACCGCGACCGCCGCACCGCACAATAAGGCGATCGCCAGTAACGACAGCCCGCGGATGCGCCCCAGCGATACGCCAAGCCCGCGCGCCATGCTATCGCCCAGCGCCAGCATATTCAGCGAAGGTGACAGCCACACCGCCAGCGCAAATCCGGCCGCCGCCGCCAGTGCGGCATGCAGCAACAATGCCCAGCTCAGGCCCGCAAGATCGCCCGCCAGCCAGGTACGCATGCTCAGCAAGGTTTGTTCATCAAGGATCAGGATGGCGGCCGTAATGGCCGAGGCAAATGACGACAGCGCCACCCCGCAAAGTGTCACTTTCAGGGGTGTAAAACCGGCCCGCCCGGAGGAAGAGAGCGCCATCACCAGCGAAAAAAGCACAGCCGCGCCCCCGGCTGCAATCAACGGGCGGCTGAGCAAAGGATCGCCGAGGCCAACGCCCAGCGCCGTGGTCGCCACGACAGCCAGCGCGGCACCGGCATTCAGGCCCAGGATATGCGGCTCGCCGAGGGGGTTGCGGATCACCGACTGTAACAGCGCCCCGGCAACACCGAGCGCTGCGCCAGTGAACAAAGCCGTCGTCATGCGCAAGAGGCGCAAACTGACGATCACGCGATGTTCGAAGTTACGCGGGTCAAAATCAGTCAGCGCCTGAATGACTGTTGAGGGAGTAATGTACCGCGCGCCAATAGCAAGGTGTGCCACAGCCGCCATCAGCAATGCAATCAGTAGCCCAAGCGTCGCCAGGCCTGCGCGCCCGTTACGGCGGCACGCCGCCAGCATAATGAGGCTCATTCACTGTGCCCATATGGCTTGCGAAAAGGCATAAAGAATGGTTTCCCTGTCAACGGGTTAACAGACATTTGCACATCCACATCAAACACGCGTTTTATCAGTTCCGGCGTACAGATTTCGCCTTCCTCAAGTACCGCCTGGAGATGCCCCTGTTTCAGGAAAACCAGCGTATCGCCGTAGTTGACCGCAAAATTCAGATCGTGCAACACCACCACCACCGTGCGCCCATGATGGCGCGTTAAACCGTGTAGCAGTTCAAGGATCTCTACCTGATAACGCAAATCAAGGAAGGTAGTAGGTTCATCCAGCAGGATCACCGGCGTTTGCTGAGCCAGCGCCATGGCGATCCAGCAACGCTGGCGCTGACCGCCGGAGAGGCTGTCGACCGTCTGGTGAGCGAAGTCAGCCGTGCCCGTCAGATTGAGCGCTTCCAGCACCGCCAGTTCATCCTCTTCGGACCACTGGCGCATAAAGCTCTGCCATGGAAAACGCCCCCGAGAGACCAGTTCAAATACGGTCAGACCTTCCGGCACAATCGGCGACTGCGGCAAAATACCTAACTGGCGAGAAACCGCTTTGGTGGGCTGCTGATGAATCGCTTTACCATCGAGCAGAACGCTGCCCCCCAGCGGTTTCAGCATGCGGGCGATGGTGCTAAGCAGCGTGGATTTGCCGGAACCATTGGCGCCAATCAGTACGGTCATTTTACCGTCAGGGATCGCCAGACTGATGTCATTAACGATGATCTTTTGCTGATAACCCGCAGAGAGGTTTTCCAGCACAACGCCCTCTCCTTTGGCCTGATGTTCCCCTTGCTGTGACATGGTGCGCGCTACCCTGACAAATAAAAATAAATATCATTCTCTTTTCGATATTGCCGTTTGCTAATGTAGTAGTCAAGCCTGGTGGCGAGATAAAACCGCAACACTTTTTAAGCTGTCACTACAACAGAAACCGCGTCTGTCATTTTGATATTTAAAGTTAAAATACAATAATTTAATCATTTTCAGGACAGGGTATAACCGCCTTGTTTCGTCTTAAGGCGCACTGTAGCAAAATTCTTTCTTTTTCCATTTACTACTACAAAACGCCATGGTTGAATGATTCTCAATTACATATCCGATGTGGAAATTACCGCTAACGGATAGCGCTGTGCAAAAGAGCAATTACTAAAAAAACGTTCACTCCTGCGTGGCTCGCAGGATCCTTTCGGGAAAAGAGATTACATGGCTGAGTTAACTCGTTGTATTACCGGGCGGAAAGGTCGCGCGCTGTTCTCCGCGATCGTTGTCGGATCGGTTTTCACCTCCTTCACGCACGCGGCAACCCCTTCAGAGAAGAAGCAAGACGGTGATACCTTAACCGTTCTCGCAGACGCCTCTTCTGCAGACAAACAAGCAACATCCGGCTACCAGCCACTGAATACGTCCGCTGCCACGCTGACCACCATGCCAATGCTGGATATTCCGCAGGTCGTTAACACGGTGAGCGATGAAGTGCTGGCAGATCAGCACGCCACCAGCCTTGACGAAGCGTTGTATAACGTCAGTAACGTGGTGCAAACCAACACACTGGGCGGCACGCAGGATGCGTTTGTGCGCCGTGGTTTTGGTGCTAACCGCGATGGTTCTATCATGACCAACGGCCTGCGCACCGTGGTGCCACGTAGCTTTAATGCGGCAACATCGCGGGTAGAAGTACTGAAAGGCCCGGCCTCCACGCTGTACGGCATTCTTGATCCTGGCGGGCTTATCAATGTAGTCACGAAGCGCCCGGAAACCACCTTCGGTGGCTCCATTTCGGCAACCTCGTCCAGTTTTGGTGGCGGTACCGGGCAGTTTGATGTCACCGGCCCGATTGAAGGAACACGCCTGGCGTATCGTCTGATTGGCGAGTACCAGCATGAAGATTACTGGCGCAGTTTCGGTAAAGAAAAGAGCACATTTATCGCCCCATCGCTGACGTGGTTTGGCGATAACGCCACCGTCAACGTGATGTATTCACACCGTGATTATCAGACCCCCTTCGATCGTGGCACTCTCTTCGATCTCACCACCAAACAGGCGGTAAATGTTGACCGTAAAACCCGTTTTGATGAGCCGTTTAACATTACCGATGGCGAATCTGACATCGCACAGCTGAATGCGGAGTACCGTTTTAACAGCGCCTGGACCGGGAAAATTGAATACGGCTACAGCCAGGATAAGTACAGTGATAATCAGTCGCGTGTGATGGCCTATGATGCGAAAACCGGCAACCTGACGCGCCGTGTCGACGCCACCCAGGGATCGACCCAACGCATGCACAGCACCCGCGCCGATCTGCAGGGTAATGTCGACATCGGCGGTTTCTACAACGAGATCCTGACCGGTGTATCGTATGAGTATTACGATCTGCTGCGCACCGACATGATCCGTTGTAAAAACGTGAAAGATTTCAATATCTATCACCCCACCTACGGCAACGCCAGCAAATGTACTTCAGTATCAGCGTCTGACAGCGATCAGACCATCCAGCAGGAAAGCTACTCCGCCTACGTGCAAGATGCGCTGTACCTGACAGACAAATGGATCGCCGTGGCCGGTATGCGATATCAGTACTACACGCAATATGCAGGCAAAGGCCGCCCGTTTAACGTGAATACCGACAGCAGCGACGAGAAATGGACGCCGAAATTTGGCCTGGTCTATAAGCTGACGCCTTCGGTTTCGCTGTTCGGCAACGTAGCAAAAGCGTTTATGCCGCAGTCGTCTATCGCCAGTTATATTGGCTCTCTGCCACCGGAAACCTCAACTTCATACGAAGTGGGCGCTAAGTTCGATCTGTTCAATGGTGTTACCGCCAATATCACCGCATTTGATATCCATAAACGCAACGTGTTATACAGCGAGATCGTCGGCAATGAAACGGTAGCTAAAACCGCCGGACGGGTACGTTCGCAGGGAATAGAAATGGATCTGGCCGGTTCGCTGACGCCGAATATGAACGTTATCGCCAGTTACAGCTATACCGCGGCAAAAGTGCTGGAAGACCCGGACTACGCGGGTAAACCACTACCGAATGTACCGCGCCACACCGGTTCGCTGTTCCTGACGTACGACATCAATAATGTGTTTGCCGGGAATACACTGACACTGGGTGGCGGCGGACATGGCGTAAGCCGCCGTTCAGCCACTAACGGTGCAGATTATTATCTGCCGGGCTACGTTGTCGCCGATGCGTTCGCGGCCTACAAAATGAAACTGCAATATCCGGTAACGTTACAGGTAAACCTGAAAAACCTCTTCGACAAGACTTATTACACCTCGTCCATTGCCACTAACAACCTGGGCAATCAGGTTGGCGATCCGCGCGAAGTGCAGTTTACCGTGAAGATGGATTTCTGAGGAAAGACAGGGCACCCAGCAGGTTCGGGTGCCACAGCCACAGCAAAATCACTTAGCCACTTTAATCACCAGCGGCTGATAAAACTGCGGATCAAACGTGGTTAACGGTAAGGCCATCGGCTGGCCGTTAACCTCTTCCGTTGCCTGGACAATCTCAATCTGGCTGGCGTCCTCCTGGCATTCGCTTTCCAGAAAGGCGTTTTGTGAGCGTGTTGCGTCGCTGTCGCCAAAAGGCTCAACCTGCATGACGCCTTCGCTCACCGTTTTACCGGTTTTATCTTTCAAGCGCAGCGTGATCGCCAGATGATTAAATGCCTCGCCGTTGCCGCCGTTATCCAGCCGGAACTGTAACGCACAAATATTTCCCGGCACCCAGACACTGTCCGTATTGCGAATGCTGATATAGCGCTGGTTTTCCGCCTGGCTTGCGGCAATCTGCCCCGCCAGCCCCAGCGTAAGCGCCATCACCACCGCGCGCTGTAGCGTCAACTTAGTCACCACATCCTCCCGGCTTACTCAGCATAGCCGTAGGTGCCATCATCACCGGTGTCGGCATCGTTCACCAGGTTCTCGCCCTGGTACGGATTCGACAGAAAACCACCTTGCTGGCAGGCTTTCTTCATGATCAATTTTTGCCCCTGGTAGACTTTTAAACCTGTAAATTCCCAGCCTTTCCCGATACCGCTATACACTACATAGCTGTAGCGCCCATTAATAAAACGGTACCAGCTCGCACCGCCGCCGGAAAATGCCGTTTTACCTGCACGCACCTGCGTTTTATCGCCGGTGATTTTCGGCAAGGCCATTTCCAGCTTTTCAATGGAGCCATAAGAATAGGCAGGAACGCCATTGTCCACGCGAACCGTAACAGATTTGCCGTTCGTCAAATCGCAATTAAAAAGTAACTCGGGTTCCGGCGGCGCAGCATGCGCGCAACTCAGCCCGGCCATCAGTACCATCGCCCCGGCTGCAACAGGGAATCGTTTCATTGCAATCACTCCGATAAATCCCCCACCCGCCAGCGCGCGTGGGGGAAAAGATTATTGACTATCAAGCGTTTGCTGGAGCTGCGTGACCTGATCCTGCAATTTTTGCAGTTCCATCTGCTTTTGCATTACAGAGGTCGAAGGCTGGTTCTGCGCCTCTTTCATGCTTTTTTCCAGTTTCGCCAGCTCTGTCTGCGCGGCAGCTTTACCCTGCGTCTTTGACTTTAACTGCGCCACAAGGTTATTCAACGAACGCTCCAGCGCCTGCTGAGACTTACGCTTACTGGCGACGCTGGCGTTGCTTTGTGCTTTTTCCTGCTCAATGGCGTCATACACCGCCTTAAACTCTTTATTCAGCGCCTGCTCGTGCTGGAGCGTATTTTTCTTCTCCTCCACGCGCTTATCCCAGGTACCGGAATAGTTGCAGTTAAATTTGGTGACAATGCTGACATCGCCTGTCGTCGGATCGCAATCGCGCGCATTGGTCGCGCAACCCGCTAATAAGGCCGAAGCCACCACCAGCAATACATAACGCATTCTGTTCTCCTTAACTGACTTTCAGCGCAGTACGTTGAGTGTAAAGGCTGTCCAGATCCTGTTGCAGCGAGTTGATTTTGGCGTGCATTTCGGCAATTTCGCCGTCCAGTTTTTTCGTTTCGGCACCGCTTTTGCCAATCCCGCTGGACACGTCCTGCCACTGCTTCTCATGTTTTTTCATGTCGGCAATGGTGTTACGCAGGTAAGCAATGTTGGCATCCACGCTTTTAACCTGTTTTTGCACGTCTTCTTTTTTGGCGGTTTTGGCCGCGATGTCTTTATTCAGCTTATCCAGCGTCTGTTTGTCACTGGCGATCACGCTTTTCGCCACGTTGGTCGCATTCTGGATTTTCTGGTTCTCAGTCTGAATATCTTTAATGGCCGCATTCAGCTGCTGTTCCTGGGACGCATACTTTTTACGCTGATTATCCAGATAGGCGTTAGCGCCCACGCCCACACCGCAGCCAGCGATCGCCGCCGCTGCAATACAGAGTGCTTTATTACTGGAGTTGCTCACTGCACACGCCAGCGCGCCTAAAGCGGCACCGCCTGCGCAAGCCTGCCAGCCCGATTTATTAAAAAACTCAACGTCCTGGTTATTCGCCAGGCGGGGATCGACAGAACCATTGCTGCTGCCCGTACCACCGGTGCTCTGACAACCGGCCAGCGCCACAATTAAACCTGCCACCATCGCTGTACGTAATGCTTTTAACATAATCATTCCAATGACTCCTGCTTGCTTTAGTTATTTTGCTTACATGCGGCAAGCCAGGCGTCACGCGTGACTTTGCCATTCTTCAAATACCCTTGAAGATTGTCCCACCAGGTATTCAGGTAGCCGTTCAGATTGGTTTTTCCACGCGCGGCCAGTTGCTGCTGCACGACCGTTATCTGCGGCGCAATGATCTCTTTACTGTACGTGGTGCCCATATCCACCACCGTATCGGCGTAGTAGCTGGTAATAAAATCGAGGGCTTTTTTATGCTGATCCAGTTGTTCCTGACGGCGAGAGCAGTTCGCATCGACCGCGCTCCCGGCGGCGCAGGTTTTTTCATATAACTGGGTCAGGCGATCATAAAACTCGCCATCATCTTTCATCTTGGTACACAGAAACGCCCCCAATTGCAGCGAGGTACGCACCGCCTGATCGCGCTGTTCATCACGCAGTTGGTTATTCGCCCGCAGTTCGCTGCGCAGTTGTTCGAGCTGCTTTTTCAGCCCGTCATCCTGCACTTTTTCAGAAATGGCATTCAGGTTTTGCAGCGAATCGGTCGGTGTTTTTTGCGCGGCGTTTTTTTTCTCACTGCCCAGCGACTGCCACTCTTTCTCGATTTCTTTAATGCGATCGCGGGATGTTAAAGTTGGCGAAACCAGAACGAAACGCATGCCAATGGTTTTATTGGCATTCTCGTCTTTGCCAGCATAGTAAGGCTCCTCGCCACGCAACGAGGTGCGAATATCGCCCTGCGGCGTTAAGAAACTGCCGCCGCGCACCACATAGCCGCCCGCTTTACCGTGTTGACGGTCCAGCTTATTCAGGCGGAAGGGTTCAAACATCATTTCAGCGGCGTTGCCTAACATGTCGTACAGCCCAAGCGGGTTGGGTTTCAATAAGCCGCTAAGCTGCAATTTGCCGTTCGCGGACTGCGCACCAGCAAACCACACATAGCCATTTAGCCCTTCTGGCATGGGGAAGCGCTGATCGCGAAATTCCGACGGCGAGACAGCAAGCCCGCCACGGGCGGCAAATTCCCATTCGGTTTCCGTTGGCAGGCGCACAAACCCTGGTTGCCCGTCATCTTTTGGCAGCGCCTCTGGTTTCTCTTTACGTAACCAAAGGTTGTATTTGTTGGCCAGCTCCATTGCTCCCATCCAACCGACGCTGACTTTCGGCAGCCGACCTTTCATATCCGGCGCGGCACATTCGCCATTAATGGCATGTGCCTGTAAGTCGCTTAGCTCATATTTTGCGATCAGGTAGTAACGGCCTTTTTCTTTGCCCTCCCCCGCGAAACTCCCGGCGATATGTTCCTGGCGGGACTGCTCCAGATATCCCCATTCATCGCCCTCCTGGCCCAGCGTCACGTTGTAATCTTCCAGCGGTTTATTCAGCGGAATAGCCACCTTACGAAACGCCATTGCGCCTTCACACGGCAGGGGCAGGATCACATCGTCAGGCAACGGTTTGGGGTTCCAGTATTTTTCATCCCAGCTCGCCTGCGCCGTGCAGGCATACCCGAGCGTGGCCAGCACCAGGCCAGCAAGACAATTAGATTTCACGTAGACTCTCCGCAGGATCGATCTTTAATGCGCGCAACGCGCCAATGGCCGCCACACCCAGGGCAACCACCAGCACGCTCACTAAAGCGGTAATAAAATGCATCGGCGCCAGATGGCAGACAAAAGCCTGATCGGGTAATGACGCCCCCAAAAGGTGGTTAAAAACAGTGCTGCCGAGGAAATAGAGCACCAGCCCGGCGCAGAACGCGACCCCGGTCAGGCACAACGCCTGGATGACGATAAAGATCGTTACCGCATGTCGCCGGAACCCCAGCAGCCGTAGCACGGCCATATCTTTTCGTTTGCGATCGATATTGGCGATAAACGCCCCAACCAGCGAAGCAATACAGCCCGTTGCCGAGATCCACGCAATCACCGCGAAAATCACCCCCAGCACGCGATCAATCGCACGCACGGCTTCGATTTGCGCAGACTGCGTGACGGTCTCAATGTGCTGCTGCTCCAGCCAGTTCGCCAGCGGCGCAACATCATCAATGGTGCGGGCATAGACTCTGGCGCGAGAGAAACGACTGCGTTCACGCGGCAACTCGCCGTCATTCACACCCAGCGAAACAACCTGAAAGCCATCGCGATAATCTTCCAGCGCAACCAGCAACGGTAATGAAATAAACGCCGCGGCCCGGCTGAACCTGGACTCTGCCAGCACGCTGGTGACCCGCACCACTTTATTCACCCGCTGGTTAACGCCCGCCAGTTTGCGCGACACCACCAGCCGTATTTCGTCCCCCGCCTGCACGTTGAGGCGGCTGGCTGCGCTGGCGCTCAGCACAATGTCATCCTCGTGGGTGGGCAGGATCGCACCCGCCAGCAGCGGATCGCCGGCCGCAGTGGGGATCACTTCAGCACCCGCCGCAAAATGCTGGCTATCGCGAACCAGATCCGCCTGCGTATTGAGTGAACGGGTCAGAGGAATTGAGAAGCCCACTTCCGGGCGCTGCGCCAGTTGCGCGAGCCACGGCAGATCGTAACTGCCGTTTCCGGTCATACGCACTTCGCGGGTGCGGGGATCCTCCAGCAGATCGTGGCGCAACTGGCTGACAATGCCATTTTTCAGCCCAAACAGCAGCAGCAGCGGCGCGATCACCGCGATCAGCGAAAAAATAATACACAGGGCGACTTTGCGATCGTGGATCAGATCGCGCAGCGCCATCTGCAACAGTAACCCGCGCGAGGCGGTATCAGACGGGTGAGAAGACACTGTGCCCCTCCGTGGTCGTGGCGCGGTAACAGCGCAGCCCAAAATCCGCCACCCGCTGCCAGTCATGGCTGACAACAATGGCGGCCATATCCAGCGATCGCACCCTCTCTACCATCAATGAAAACAGGCGCGAAGCATTGTCCGGATCCAGCGCCGCGGTCGGCTCATCCGCCAGCAGCAAACGCGGCTGGTGCGCAATCGCCCGCACAAAGGCCACGCGCTGGCGTTCGCCAATAGAGAGCTGCGCAGGCATTTTGTTGAGCAGTGGCGTCACGCCAAGCTGGCTAATCGCTTTTTCAAGCCACGCCGAGTGCGCCGTCATGCCAACCAGACGACGCGCCAGCATGATATTGTGCGACACCGATAACCATGGCAATAAGCCGCCATTTTGCAGTACAAACCCCAGTTCGCGGGCGCGGATATCTGCCAGTAGCGCCTCATTATCGGCCAGTAATGGCCCGGCAATATCGCGCGGAGGGTTACCCAGCCGATATTCGCCCAGCCGATCAGGCCGCAAAATCGCGCCGATTACTTCAAGCAGCGTGCTTTTACCGCAGCCGCTGGGGCCGGTAAGCGCCACCATGTCGCCGTTCTCCAGCGTCATGTCCGGCAGCGTCACCTTATAGCCGCTCTCCCCGCCGCGCTGAATGGACAGATCCCGGATGACCAACATCAGGGGAGGTTTTCCAGCGGTACCGGGTAGACGTTGTCGCGCGGGTCGCTGTCCGGTGCGAGGGCAATCCAGCGATCCACATCCTGGTTATAGCGCTGGTAGTAATTAAGCTTGGTGTTCAGGCGGCGAATAAACCGTTCCTGCTCCAGGCCATCCCAGCTTTTCCATGTTTCTTCATCCAGACTCAGTACTTCACTGAGATAAGGCAGGCCGTCGATGTACTCGCCCAGCAATCCCATTTCGCCAAGGCGGGTGGCGCTTTTGCCTTTGGCCTGGGTCGGATCGTTGCCCATCGTGGCAGCCAGCGAGCGCAGGCTGGCAAACATATCATCCGGCGAGATCATCCCTTCATTAGCGGCATCGACGATTTTCTTCAGCACATCGCTCAAGTCGCTCAGTTCGCTTTTGGTCAGCAGAACGCGCACTTCCGTGGCGGGCACATTCTGATTAACCAGATCGCGATCGCTGATCCATGACTTGAATACCGGTGGCGCTTGCGTGCCTTGTTTCTCGCCAAGGTACGCCAGGCGCATTGCCTTGCTGAGTTTTTCCGCGTCACTTAACAATGGCGCGGCGTTACTCTTGCCGTAATCGGCGCTGGCGCCCAGCGCACTACCGGCCGTCTCTTCACCGCTCCAGGCCGTCTTGATCTGCCCGGTAATCGCATCCGCCAGGCTATCGACCATCTGGCCAAAGTTATTCACGTCACCGGAATCAATCGGGTAGTACAGCGGTTTATGCAGAAAGGGGTTCAGCGTTAAATCACGGTACTGGGCTTCCGCCGAGGCGTGATTCTTCGCACCGGACGGGGTTTTTAAATGCATGGCATACAGCGCCACGCCGCGATAAGCCGCTTCCTGGCGGATTTGTGCGGCATCAAGGTGGGTCGAGGAGAGTTTATCGGTGCCATCCAGTGCCCCCGCATCGGTGATTAACACCACATAGCGCGCGCCAAATTGCGTCCAGTCGACTTTATCCAGCGCCATCATGACGCCGCCGTAGGCGTCTTCATCGACTTTGCTGCTGGAAACAGTCGCCTGCTTCAAATCATGCACTTTCGCCAGAAAATCTTTGCCGTCTTTCACCTTGTTAGGATCGACAAACATTTTGCTCTCATATTCCAGCCCCGGCGCGGCCTTCACGTTGGAGCGGTAAGCCACAAGACCGAACTTCACCTTGTCCTGCAGATTTTCCTTTTCAATGCGCTGGTAAACCTTATCGATCGCCTCTTTGGTACGGTCGATGTAAGGCCCCATCGAGATGGTGGAATCGATCACAAAGACGACAGAAGCGGTAAAGCCAGTCATCATGTTTTTCTCATCACTGGCGTTGGCTTTCGCCGCGCTACCCGCTTTCGCCTTTTCGCTGACCGAGGCTACGTTCAACAAACGCACCTGAAAACCGGTATCGGTAAAGACATCGTCAGAGCCCAACACCGGCAGCAAATAAAAGTTCTTCTGCTGATCCACCATATATTCCGGCTCGCGTGCCAGTACCTGGGGCACCGGTTTTTGGCTCTTCAGGCTGCTAAGAATAGGATCGAGTACCGCTGCGGGCTTTTCATTATTGAGGATCTTTTCGATGTCGGTTTTATCACGGAAAAACAGCATCGGATTGCGACCCGCCGGGTTGGTAAAAGCCAGCGTCAGCTGCATTTTCCACTCAACCGTGCAGGCCGATTTCAGCCAGCCCGACACGTGGCCAAAGCTGTCCGGCCCGACTTCCAGCCACTCGTCATTGGCCTGCTGGCTTCGCTGGTAAACGTAAAAGCGGCTAAAAGCAGGCTGCTCTTTGCCTGCCTCACCCGGTTTACTTGCCAGCTCACAACCAGGATAAGTCAACACGCGCTGGTACAACGCGTGCTTTCCTTCTTGCAGGAGCGGTTTTTGATCGGCGGCAACGACAGGCAAACTCAACGCTGCGGCACATAACGCCGCGCAGAACCCGTGCATGTTTTTCATTCTGAAATCCTATTTTTTCAGCTCGGCTAAACGCGCTTTGGCCTCATTATTTTGTGGATCCTGAGTCACCACACTCTCGTACCAGTAGATCGCGGTTTGCGGATCGGCACTAAAGCAACCGCCCTGTGTCGCCGTTTTCGGGTCGTATTCCTGGGCATAACGCAGCGCGATCTGCGTATCGCCGGACTGCGCTTTATAGGCATATAAACGCTGCGCGATATCACAACGTTTTGCCGTCTTCGCTTTGTCAATAATGCTCAGCACTTGCGCGCCGCTTGGCTGGCTACGCAGGCACCCTTTCACAAAATCGAGATCGTTCTGGCTGCTCATTGTTCCATCGCTGCACGGGCCGCTGGCCTGCACGGCAGGTGCCGGTGTTGCCGCAGGTGCAGGCGTTGCCGCCGCTGGCGGCTCGGCTGGTGCCCGCAGGAACCACCACGCAGCAGCCCCGGCAATAATCAGCAGTAGCAGGGCAACAGCGATGATCAGCGGCAGCAGGTTTTTCTTCGGCGTAACAGAAGGGGGCGGTTCTGGCGTGTTCACCGGTTCCGGCGTCGGCGCAGGCGCTTCAACCACCTCGGCAACCACCGGCGCGGGTGCCGCCTCCGCCAGGGAGTGGACACTGACCGGCAACTGGTTTTCGCCCCCGGCCTGCGAGCTTAAAAGCCCGTCCGGGATCATTAACACGCCCATATCACGTGTGCTGTCGTCTTTGGCAATCAAGCGATAGGCCGCCTGACGGTTCGCCAGTAGCGAATCAATCAGCAGCGGGCCAATCTGCACTTCGGGGTTACCGTCGACCTGGCTTAAAGCCGGAAGAGCAAGGAATACCTCGCCACTGACCCACTGGCCGTTATTGTCGAGATACAACTGGTCCTGGTTACGCTGAACTGAAATCAGCACGCCGTTCAGCTCGCCCTGCCAGGCTTTTAACAGCAGACGGGCATGGCCCGGCAACACGGGCTGGAGTGGTTTTAATTCGGGTTTAATCACAACGGCTTACTCCTGCCCGGTCTTAATAAGGTGAATAATCGCGCCCAGTTGTTCGTTCTGCGCCACGCTAATTTCACGCCCGGCGGAATGCCCGGCGTTCTCTTTGATCAGCTCTTCCAGGCCCACCAGCCAGTCGACAATAAAAATGACGCTGTAGTTAAGCTGCTGCGGCGTGAGGCGGGCGAGGCGATCATTTTCCGCCCACGCGACCGTGCTGCACTGCGTCGGACGCGAGAAAATCGGCTGCTCCGGGGCATTGGGTCGTGCTGGCCGTTTGGCTTCCGGCACGGCCTGGTAACCCAGCCAGGTGATAAAATCCCCCATCACATGCAGCACGCGCGAAACCTGACGATCCACCATCCGTTCACGGCGCACACCCGCCTGTTCGGTATTGGCCAGCGTCGACTCAAGCACGGTTTCCACCCGCAAACGCAGGATGCCGCTGATCAGTTCATCCACCAGCGACTCGATCACCGGGCGCGGTAACTTGATGTAGTTGAGCAGGGTGGGATCTTCAGGCAGGCTGCGCAAATGGTTAACCCAGTGCTGCAACGCCTGTCGGGCAAATGCCCGTTCGTGGCTGTGAGTGGTGGCAGCAGGCGCATCGCTGATAAAGGCATCTTCAACGCCAATATCAAACGGCGAGGAAGCCTGTTCCTCCTCAGGCGTGGTTTCGACTATCGTTTGCTGCATATAGAGTTCACGCAGCGCCTGACGTGAAGGCACCAGTTGCGCCAGCAGCTCGCCATGCATACCGCTGCGTTTTTTCAGCGTGCTGAGGATCTCATCTGCAATGCGCGCTTTTTTGGCGACTTCTTCTTCGCCATCCGGCTGATACCACTTACCCAGACCGCCGCCAGCCAGCTCGTCACGTATCTCTTCTAGCTGTTCGCCAATACGTTCCAGCTTCACTTCAGGGCGGGCAGCACGTCCAAGATAGTCGGCCATCCGACGCATACCGCCATCATTGAGGCTCATCATGGCGCGCCAGGCCTCTTCCGGCTGTGCGATATAACGGGCTATCGCCTCATCTTCCAGGAAGGTTTTGCGCATCAGTTCAAGTTGCGGCGTGCACTCTTCATCAAACGCGGCTTCATCCCCACCGCTTATACGAATAAACGGCGTTGGCTGGCGGGGTTTACGCACCAGGAAGGTGTTATTAAACGCCTGCCCAGGCTGCCACTCTTGCAGCCACTCGCAATGGCCGAAACGTTCGGTAATCGCCATTTTGATCATGCCGCCCAGCCCCCATGACTGGCGGAGCAGGGCTTCATCGAGGTTTAAATTCTGCGTGATACGAATATCAAACATGGTTAAGGCCCATACCAGGCCCGGCAAACGGCGGCTGCGCGCTGCTGCATCGTTCCCCTGAGTGTGTTTGATCCATTCACTCAGGACGCCGCTCACCTCTTTCACGTCGGACTGCTTATTCGACGCGGTACACACCACCAGCACGTTCATCTCCTGGTTATCGGTGTAGCGTTCGAACAGATAGGCCACTTTGCCGCGCAGGATCAGCTGCGCCAGCGGGTTATCACTGTCGCCAGGATCGGCCCGGCGGCTGTCGGCCATGGATTGAATGCTCATACGCCCGCGATAACCCGGAAAATCGAGTAAGTCGACCTCTTCAAACAGTTGCTCACGCGTGGCGGCCAGCAGAGGAATATTCAACTCAACGGTGAGCGCCGTCAGCTCGGCCAGCGAAATGCTCACCGCCGCGCCAGCCACCCCAGCCTGCACCGGACGCACGTCGACACGCTTATCCGTATCGCGGTTGAGACGCCCCAGCATGTCAACGTTCATGATGCTGTCTTTCTGCACCAGCACGCCGTTTTCTTCATGCACCAGCGTGCTGAGTGGCGCCCAGACCTCGCGTGCCCCGCCGAGGCTTTGCAATGTGCGCGCAAAGCGGATATAGGCTTCGGTCAGCTCACTGATTTGCCCCCACAATACTGAGAACAGCAGACCACGATCGTCCAGCGACAACCACGGTGCCAGCAAAACAGCCTGCGGCCAGTAGCGCAGGGCCAGATGCCCCTGGCTGCGCGCGGCATGGCGAGTGGTGTAATCCCACAGCGAAACCACATCATCTTCGCTAATGCCGGAAACGCGTTGTGGCAAACGGCGCTTGTTGAGCGTGCTGAGCAGTTCGGCGATCTGCCCTTCGCTGAATTGCCAGTTCAGTTTTTCCTGGTCGAAATCGTGAATAAACGCATTGGCGAGGATTTTCCCCATTTCGCATTCACTGAACAGTTGCAAGGTGACCGGCGACTGCGCATCACCGCCGCAAGGCTGGCGGCTAAAGCGCGTGACCAGCCCGGTGGCTTCTTTTCCGCCGCCGGGTGGGTTGATATGGCTGATAAAATCCAGTTGCTGCCCGCCAAGCTGCGTCTCCAGCTTGCCGTTTTCGCCCGCTGCAAGCGCAGATATCAGGTAGGATTTTCCGGCCTGCGACAACCCAAAGAAACCAATGGTCATTGGCCGGGCAGCGGCGTGTGCCAGACGACGCGCTTTGTTGCGGCTGCGGCGTAAGTTAAGGGTCAGATTGTCCGCTTCGGTGTTCAGGCGCGGCGCATCCTGGCGTACTGCAGCAATCCAGTCGATAGCCTGAGTGGCACCGGCTTCAACGCCCTGCCACCCTTGAATAATCTGTTCGGTTTTATTGGTGCTCATCAGCTTTTAATACTCCCGCTGTCCAGCCAGTAATGCGTTTCACCCAACCCATTGCCGACCAGCGTATTCAATTGGAATGTCACATCGCCGCGCCCGTAATTGCGCTGGGCATTCACCATTTCCAGCGATTCAAGTTTGAATTTTTCCGGGCTGACAGCAGGCTCGCCGCTACGCGCACGACCAGACTCCGCCATCAGGCGGATATGCATCACCGCATCGCCAGCCAGTTCGCTGGCCAGCGCGGGCTTAGTGATTTTCAGGGTATACAGTGCCGAGGCAGGCCAGCGTTCGTTGTCCAGTTGACGGAAGCCAATACGCAACTCGCCGCGCGCCTCCAGCACCTGCTCCTGGCTGAGCTGGAAACCGTCTTCATCCAGGTTGATATCGCGCCAGACCACGTTGCTGTCCTTGATGACGTTGTTACTGTCAAGAATGCCCATGTAGCGGATGGTCGAGTACGGTTTGAAATTCGCCGTGCGGAAATAGAAGTTATTAAGACGCGAATTTTCCGCCAGCAGGCACAGCATCGCGCCAACCACCGCCGTCGATTTCGGATCGTCAATGCGCCCTTTCTTATTGAACGGGTACCAGCCGCCGGTTTCATAACCGTGTAAAGGCAATACGCGTGAAGGGGGAACGGGCTGAAGCTGGCGGATCAGCGCCTGGATACCCGGCAGGCGTGACGGGCGGCCAGTCAGCAGCAGGACGTCGCAGTTGTAGTGCCACAGCACTTCGCACAGCGCGCGCAGGCTATGGCAAATGTTCATGCGTCCACTGCGCGGATCAATAAATTCGTTGTGTAAACGGGAAAGATCCACTTCCAGCGGCACATCCAGGATCGAGAACGGGACATCGCCAGCGGATTGCCCGGCGCGCACGACATCATTGATATAGTCCTGCACTTTTTGCGTCGGCACATTGTCGGCCAGCAAGGCGCGGAAGCTGTCGTTGAGCAGCTGACGCCCGGTATGCGGTTCATACTCTTCATAGCGATGCAGGATCGCCAGGGCCAGCGGCGCGAAGACTTGCAGTGTCAGTTGCTGGCGCAAGACCTGTTTACCGGCGTCGATCGCTTCACTGCCGAAAAGCTGCGACATCATCGATTCTGCCGACCCTTCACTGTGCCCGGCATTGATCATCGCGGCTTTCACCGCCGGTTGCAGGTAAAGCTGAATCACATCCAGCAGGATGTCGTCCCCCGCCACTTTAAAGCCTTCACGGAACAGCTGTTGCGGCTCAATACGCACGTTAACGCCTTTACCGTCGTCGAGCGTATAACGCGAAATAACCAGATCGGTGGTGCCGCCGCCAATATCAATAGAGGCCACTTTCAGGCTGCGTTTGTCGCCTTCGGACGGCTGGTTGTCCGGGCGTCGGGTTGCGGCGAAAAACTCGTCGGTACGGCCACCAAAACAGGTTTGCGTTTCGTTGTACAAATAGACCAGTTGCCCACAGGTGGCTTCATCCCATTTGACGTGGACGCCAGGGTGCGGATACTTCAGGGCGCTGTCGTCATCGCCGCTGTAGTCAATGTCTTCCCAACCCAGTGATTTCCACACCAGACGAATGGCGTCGCGCATGCTCTCTTCAAAGATTGAGCGCTCGGGTTTGGGCATGGCGGGCGGTACCGTCATGATGATGTTGCGAAGCCGCCGCGGCGTGCTGGCGTGGTTCATTTTCAAACGCTGTGCCGGGCTGTTGATCTGCATCAGCGCCTGGCTAAGCACCTCGGCCAGCATCATCGTCATCAGTGAGCTGCGGCTGTAAATCGGCGAGAACACGGGCATCCGCTCATCTTCAGACAGGCGGATCAACAACTTACCCTGATCGTTGAGCATGTAAAGCAGCGGCGCGGCGGTCGCCAACGGTTCACGTTCTGATTTGACAAATGCCTGGCTGAAACGCCAACCCGGCGAATAAGGTTGATCATCCCACAAGTAGCGTTTGGGGCTGGAGATCCCGGTGGATCCTTCCGTTCCCAGGCGGCGGGCCGCCATGCGAAACGCCTCTTCCCCCACGCGACCAATGGTTGGCCAGGTAAACGCATCGCTGCGCCCGCTTTTCAGCGAGAAATCCTGTTTGCCAAATTCCGCCTGCGCGAACTCAAGTCGGCTATCAAAAGGCTCGTTATAAACATTCTGCGGATGGCTGAGATCGCGTAACTGCAACTGATAAAGCTGCGATAACCCTTTGTTATCATCGCGATGTTCTTCAATCAGGATGCCGCAGCTGCGCGAGTTACCAATATCCAGCACCAGATCGACCGGAATGGCGGTATCGCGAATTTTGACATCGTTGACCTGCACTTCCGGCATCGTCATATAGTCGCTTAACGCACTCAGCAGGTTCAGGTAGTGCGCCTGGTGCTCTTTCAGCGCCAGTTTCTCTTCGTTATCTTCGTAATGCTGGCGCAGGCGCGACGTCGCCTGGGTGGTGTAAACATCGCGTAGCCACTCTTCAACCCACGGCAGTTCAAGGAAGGTTCCCATTTCATGATTGTGCCTCGCCAGCGCAAAGCCAGACCCGGCCCGGACGTCATCCTCGCCTGGCGCAAGGTATTGCGTGTGTTCACGATCGGGGAAGATTTTGGTATCAAAAATCAGGATTGCACGCCAGGTGTTCCCTTTCTCGTCTGGTTCGTCCAGCGCATGAAACTGCACGCGTGACCAGTTGGTCGGCCCCTGCGCAAAGGCGCGCGGTGGATTAAAACGGAAAAAGGGCAGCGGCAACCAGACGCCTTCGTACAGGCGCAGCGACTCTTCGATCGCCAGAGAATACTCCGCCTCGGCGTAGCGCGCGGCTTCATTATCGGGCGCGGGAATGCGGAACTTGTCTTCCCGTTCGTTATAAATTAAGCGCAATACTGCCGCATCACCGGGCTGACGGAGAAACTCGCCATACGCTTTGCGTGCGGGTAAAGAGAAGGCGAAATCAAGAAACTGGATCCCGCTGTCGCGAATGAGCTTTACTTGTTTTTTAAAATCAGTGGGTTCGGCCAGCATTAGTTACCTGCCTCCTGCTTCATCGAAATGGGGAAAAGGGTACTGGCGTCATAACGCCCTTTGCAGTCTGCAATGCTCTTCGCGCCTGGCGCGCACAGCACTTCCGGCATACGGTAGGCAGAACCGTCTGAGCACTGCGCCTCACCTGCGTTGTTCAGCACCAGTTGCCCGGCCTGAATGGCGGCATTCACCTCACCGCGACAGGAGACGCCGTCGCCGCGCGTCATCTGCACTTCGCCTTTGCCATCTTTAATCTGGTAGTTGAGACTCAGCGGCTTGCCGGTGCGCTGATCCTGGATGCCGGCGCCGGCATGCCAGCGCCCGTTGAGAAACGTCGTATTGCCTTGCGCAAGCGCTTCAGGAGGGAGCATGAGTGGCGTTTTTCCGCTGGCAGAGGGCGCATCGCCGGGCGTTGCAGGATCAACGGCGGGTGCCATTGCGGGATCAACGGGAGCGGCCTCTGGCGCAGTAGCGGGTTCGGTGGCGGCATCATCCGTTGTTGCCGGAAATGTCCCCTCTCCCTGGCCCCCCGTGCTGTCGTCAACAGTGGGCAGCGCGGCACCGGCACCGGCATCGGCATCAGCATCAGCATCAGCAGGTGCCCCATCAACAGCGGCCACGGGTGCATGAGCAACAGGCTCACCAGAAAGAGCAACACCGTTCTCCCCCGCCGGGTGCAGCGTGACGTTGTCTGTCTGATGTGCCGGGTCAGGTGTGATGTGTGCATCCGGCAGTGTCGGCAGCGACGGGCTGATACCGGGAATATGTACACCTGGCACACAGCTGCGTAAAAAGAACAACACCAGTAATAACAGCAGAAGTAACGGCAGCAGCCAGCGCAGCCAGCCAGGAATACGCCACCACCAGCCGCGCCGGATCGGTTGCGGAGCGACAGGCGTTGTCACGGGTTCAACAGCGGGTTGCGCGACGGCTGACGGGGCAGCAGAGACGGCCGGACGCAGGCAATCCAGTGGATCGAGACGGGCCTGGTGACGGGCATTGACGAATCCCCAGAAACTGATCACCGGCTTGCCGCCAACGAGCCAGACATGCTGGTTATCCGGAAACTGCAACGCTTTTTCGAGGAGTTGCCCGAACAGGCGCTGTTCTGGTTTATCGTGCTGACGTAATTCGTCACTGAATTTGCGCAGGGCGTGCTGGTTCATTTCCAGCTGGCTGAGCGCCGCCTGGCGCTCGCTCTCTGTCGCTGCTGACCACGGTACAACATCGCCCGCGAAGGGGGCATACCAGTCAATGCGATCGCCATGTTCGTTGATTTGGGGAATGGCAAGGGTATCGGCCACATCGGCATAACGGCGCAGGCGCAATGTTTCGCGCAGCTGCAGGGCAGACAAATGAACAGCCTGGCCGTTTTCACCCATCGACTGGTATTTGTCCAGCCTGTCACTACACAAAAACATTTCTTTCACGTTTGCATGCCCTTGCTAATTAATAACGAGTAAAGAGGTGCTTTATTTTTATCAAGAGCTGGTAGCTGCACGACCTGTGCGGCTATTTTCAGGGGATGTTTTTTTGCCAGACTCTCTCTCACTTCTTATCGGCACGCTGATATGAAGGTTTAGCCATAAATTAAATTTTTTACGACTCTGTCTTTCATAAAAAAAATCACCTAAGAAAGAGACTATCTCACCCTGAAACTATTTACAGGTTAACGAAAAAGCACCTCTGCAATTATTCGCAATGCTCCGGGATATACTCCTGCATTGCTTTATTCACCACTGCGCTAAAATCTTTGGCTGTATTGGCCGCATAAACCTTGCCGCCGGTGGCACTGGCGATACAATTTCCGGCTCCGGTGTTCATAATATCCACCACATTAATTTGCAGACGGGGTTTGCTGCGTTTTAGCTGCTGCGCGACGGCGCAAGGATCACCGCCGCAGGTTTCGTCCCCGTCGGTGATCAATAAAATTATCGCGTCGCGATTCACCCCATCCACGCGTTTGCCCGCCAGTTGCAGCGCCTTCGCCAGCGCGGTTTTGCCATCAGGCTGGATGCTGCTGATCTGCTTTTTCAGCGCCTCGCGCTGAGAAAATGAAAACGGGCTGGAGGATGTCACTCGCTGGCAGTCCGAGGCAACCACCAGACTGATACCCATATCTTTCGGCAATCTGTCGATGATTTGCCGGGCGGATGTGCGGGCCAGCGTGATACGTTGCGGCTCGCGGAAAATATCCCTGCTGCTGCGATCCTGCGCCCAGCGTTCAATCTCTTGCGGGGTCGCTTCCATGCTCACTTCCATGGAGCCAGTCGCATCAAGAACTATTACGACTTCAGGCGCTTGCGATTGCTTGCGCTGCGCCGGGCAGAGCGCTTTCACCGGCGCTGGCGGTGTCTCGGGTTTGGCTGGCGTCACCGGTGTGTCAGGTTTGACGGGCGCAACCGGCGTGACGGCGTCGGCAGGCGGTTTAACCGGCACGGCGCTTTCGACCGGGGGTTTGACCGGTTCAGCAACGTCACGGCAGCCGCGTAACAACAATAACGCCAGCAAAAGCAGAAGCGCCAGTAGCAGCAATAACCACGGCCACAGCAGACGTTTTGGCGGTACCACGGGCGCAGCAACCGGTGTCTGCGTTGCGGGCCACCAGGTGATCACCGGTTGACCGTCGATGACCCACACGGCTGAGGGATCTGGCTGCCTGGCGGCTATCGCCACAATGCCAAGGCTGTTCTCGTCGAGGGTGCCGGTCTGTAATAATTGCTGATGCAGCTGTGTAATGGCGGCCAGCTTCTGGCTTAAAAGCGTATTAACCCGCGCCTGTTCATTATCAGATAACGCCTGAAAGGGCGTCGGCTTTCCATTAATTTCGCTGTACCATTCGACAGCGCCATCGCTGGCAATAACAGGCTGGGCAAAAAGGGGCGGTGCGCCGGAAGGCAAATATTGCCGGAGTAAATCAGCCAGAAGGGGGTAATTATTTAATGTCTGCTGGATCTGTAAAGTTTGCTCAGTTGTTCGTGTAATTCTTATCATTCGAATAAACCGCAATCCGTGCAAAATCTTCACAGAAAAAGTGAAAACAAATAATCGAGCCTACGACATTATCGTCGCAAAAGATAAAATCAATACAGCCAGGCGAAAACTACTAAATATGGCGGGAATAAAATTGCCTGCGCGAAATAATCTGTAGAATATATCCTCATTTTTCTGTAATGCGATTTACCTTAAAGTCAGCGCCCGAAAAAAATAACCCTTCATGCTGAGAGCGACGGTTTTAACCTGTTTGCTTTCCGGTTTGCGGTAGCCAGACGGGCACGCGCCCAGCCCTACCACGATGAACACCTGTTCATTAAAAAGTCACCTTTACGCCATGCTTTTGCAGCATAACTTTCACAGACTCTCTGGCTTTCCAACCCCGTAAATTCGCGTTGCAAGGCTTATGAGAAAATACTGGCTTCCGTGGCTGATCCTGTCGCCGTCGCTGTTGTTCCTGGGGCTGTTCACCTGGTTTCCGCTGTTGCGCTCGGTGTACGACAGCCTGTTCGATACCCGCATGGCCAGCAACAATGCCCCCTATGTTGGGTTGGGTAATTTTGCCCGCCTGCTGGACGATGCCGTATTCTGGCAATCGTTAGGCAATAACCTTCTCTATATTCTGCTGACGGTGATCCCTGGCGTTACGCTGGCGCTACTGCTGGCCGTCGCGTTATGGGAAAACCACCGCATTAACCGCTGGCTGCGTACCGCCTTTTTCTTCCCGATGATCATCCCAATGGTCAGCGCCGCCGCACTGTGGCTGTTTATCTTTATGCCTGGCCTTGGCATGCTCGATCACTACCTGGCACAACTTTTCGGCCCGATGAATAACAACTGGCTCGGGCGCAGCAACAGCGCCCTGTTTGCGCTGGCGCTGATTGGCGTCTGGAAGTTTGCCGGTTACTACATGTTGTTCTTCCTGGCCGGGTTACAGAGTATTCCGGCGTCCACCCGCGAAGCGGCGGTGATGGAAGGAGCCACCGCCACCCAAGTGTTCTTCACTGTTACTTTGCCACTGCTGCGCCCGACCCTCAGCTTTGTAGTGACGACCGCGCTTATTTACTCCATTACCCAGATTGACCACGTCGCAGTGATGACACGCGGCGGGCCGGATAACGCCACCACCGTGTTGCTTTACTACATCCAGAATCTGGCGTGGGACACCCACGATCTGGGCAAAGCCTCGGCGGCCACCTTCCTGACGCTGGTAGGGTTGTTTGTCTTTTCGCTGGTGAACCTGAAACTGCTTGAAAGAGGAGCGCATTATGAGCGTTGAGATCACGCCTGCCATCAACCGTGCCTCCGCCGTGCCGCGCCCGTTGTGGCTGCGCCTGCGTCACGCGCGCCCCGTGACACTGGCCGTACTGATGGCATGCCTGGCCCTGCTGTGGGTCAGCCCGTTTATCTGGATGCTTTCGTCTGCTTTCAGCGCCACGACCTTTGGCGAAGGGATGGCGTCAATCCTGCCGCGCTTCCCGTTAACGCTGGATAACTTCCGCGATGCCTGGCAGAGCGCAAACTGGCTCAGCCTGTATGCCAATACGCTCATTTTCGCCTTCGGCACCTTCTTTGTGCAGTTGTTCACTATCACAACTGCAGGCTATGTCTTCGCCTGCCATGAATTTCGCGGCAAGCAAACGTTGTTCGTCCTGTTTCTGGTGCAACTGATGATCATGCCGGTAGTGATGATGATCCCTAACATGCTGACGCTTAAAACCTTCGGCCTGCTCAATACCCTGACGGGCGTGATGATGCCCTATTTCACCTCGGCATTTGGTGTGTTTCTGATGCGCCAGGCGTTTCTCGCCATCCCGAAAGAGATCGAAGAAGCCGCGCTTATGGAGGGTTGTCGCTGGTGGCAGGTGCTGTTCCGCGTGATGTTGCCCATGTCATGGCCGTCGGTACTGGCTTTTGCCACCGTCAGCATTACCTACCACTGGAACGAATATTTATGGCCGCTAATGATGCTCAACGATCCGGACAAACAAGTACTGACGGTTGGGCTGGTCTCTTTTGCGATGGGTGCCGAATCCGGCGGTCAGTGGGGGATGATCAGCGCCGGGACGCTGATGGTCTGCCTGCCGTTGATGGTCGCGTTTATCGCTTTCCAGAAGCAATTTCTCCGAAGCTTTGGCTTCTCCGGCATTAAATAAGGAGTTGAGTGATGTTTTTAGCGCAGATTTCCGATACCCATTTTCGCAGCCAGAATGAGAAGTTGTATGGCTTTATTGACGTCAACGCCGGGAATGCCGACGTGGTGTGCCAGCTTAACGCTCTGCGTGAGCGCCCGGATGCCGTGGTCGTCAGCGGCGATATTGTTAACTGCGGCCGTCCGGAGGAGTACCGCGTGGCGCGCCAGGTCCTGGGCAGTCTGGATTACCCACTGTTTGTGATACCGGGCAACCACGATGACAAAGCGCACTTTCTTGAATATCTGCACCCGCTCTGCCCGCAACTGGGCAACGATCCCCACAACATGCGTTATGCGATTGACGATTTTGCCACGCGCCTGCTGTTTATCGACTCCAGCCTGGCCGGTGAGTCTAAGGGCTGGCTGACCAGCGAGACGCTGAACTGGCTGGAGGCGCAGTTAATCGCGGGCGGCGACCAGCCCACCGCCGTGTTTATGCACCACCCGCCCCTGCCGCTGGGTAACGCGCAAATGGATCGTATCGCCTGCGAAAACGGCCATCAGTTGCTGGCGCTGGTCGACCGCTTCCCGGCGCTGACGCGTATTTTCTGCGGACATAACCATAGCCTGACCATGACACAGTATCGCCAGGCCACTATCGCCACTATCCCGGCAACGGTGCACCAGGTGCCGTACTGCCATGAAGATACCCGCCCGTACTACGACATGTCGCCGCCGTCATGCCTGATGCACCGCCAGGTGGGAGAACAGTGGGTCAGCTACCTGCATCCATTGTCGCACTATGCCGGGCCGTGGCTGTATAACGAGCGCGTCAGTTGCCCGGTGGAAGAGCGCTAATCCCATGTTAAGACTGCAAAACATCAGTAAACAGTTTGACGGAAAAGCTGCGCTCAGTGCCCTGTCGCTGGATATTCACGACGGGGAGTTCGTGGTGCTGGTTGGCCCCTCCGGCTGCGGTAAAAGTACTCTGCTGCGTCTGATTGCCGGGCTGGAGAACGTCAGCGAGGGCGCAATCTGGCTGGGCGAAGAAGAGATAACCTTCCGTTCCCCGCGCGATCGCAACTTTGCGATGATCTTCCAGAACTATGCCCTGTTTCCGCACCTGTCCGTGCGCGACAACATCACGTTCGGCATGAAGATCCGCAACGAGGAGAAAGCCAGCTGGCAGCCCCGAATGGCACGGGTTGCGCAGATGCTCCAGCTCGACACATTGCTGGATCGCAAACCGGCGAAACTGTCCGGCGGCCAGCGTCAGCGCGTGGCCATGGCGCGCGCCATTGTGCGAAATCCGTCGCTGTTTTTGATGGATGAGCCGCTCTCCAATCTGGATGCCCGCCTGCGCACCGAAGTGCGTGACAGCATTATGGCGATGCACCAGCAGCTCAAGACCAGCACCATTTACGTAACGCACGATCAGACCGAAGCAATGTCGATGGCTGACCGCATCGTAGTGATGAATGGCGGCCATGTGCAGCAGGTTGGCCGCCCGGAGTACCTGTATGCCCACCCGGCGAACCTCTTTGTTGCCGGGTTTATTGGCTCCCCGGCTATGAACCTGCTTTCGCTGCCATGTGATGAGGGCAACGTGCTGTTGGGCGAAAATCGCCTGCCGCTGCCTGCGCATGCACGCCACGAAAACACCGTCTGGCTGGGTATCCGTCCGGAACACATTACCGACTCGCCACACGCTGACCAGTTGGTGCTGCCCGCGACCGTCACCCAGCGCGAATTGATGGGGGCCGACTACCAGCTTCACCTCAGCACGCCCGTCGGCCCCCTGCGTTATATCCGCCGCCACCGGGGCGATGTTCCCAACAAAGGGGACACTCTCAGTGTCGGTTTTTCACCCCTTGATTGCCACCTTTTTAGCGTGCAAACGCGCCTTAACTTACTCCAGGAGAAAGACCATGCCTAAGCCTCTGACAAAGACGTTGCGAGTGCTTACTTACAGCATCACCCTTGCGATAAGCGGTACAGCGCTGGCGCAGGAGAAAATCGATTTTATGTTTCCCGCGCCGGTGGACGGCAAACTGACCATGGAGATGACGCGCGTTATTAAGGCGTTTAACGACTCGCAAAAAGAGGTGGAGGTGCGCGGGATTTTTACCGGCAATTACGATACCACCAAGATGAAAGCGGAGTCCGCACAGAAAGCAGGCCAGCCGCCTGCACTGGTGATCATGTCGGCCAACTTCACCACCGATCTGGCGTTAAAAGATGAAATCCTGCCGATGGATGAGCTGTTTAAATATGGCGACAAAAAAGCGGGAGATTTCCTGCAAAACGATTTCTGGCCAGCAATGCACAAAAATGCGCAGGTGATGGGCGTAACCTACGCCATTCCATTCCATAACTCCACGCCTATTCTGTACTACAACAAAACCCTGTTCGATCAGGCGGGCATTAAACAGCCACCGCAGAACTGGAAAGAACTGCTTGAGGACGCAAAAAAACTGACCGACCAGAGCAAAGGACAGTGGGGCATTATGCTGCCTTCCACTAACGACGATTACGGCGGCTGGATCTTCTCTTCACTGGTGCGCGCCAACGGTGGCAACTACTTCAACGAGAACTACCCTGGCGAAGTCTATTACAACGCGCCCACTACCATCGGCGCACTGCGTTTCTGGCAGGACATGATCTACAAAGATAAAGTGATGCCCTCCGGCGTACTGAACTCCAAACAGATCAGCGCCGCGTTCTTCTCCGGCAAGTTGGGGATGGCAATGCTGAGTACGGGCGCGCTCGGGTTTATGCGTGAAAACACCAAAGATTTTGAGCTGGGCGTGGCGATGATGCCCGCCCAGGCGCAGCGCGCCGTGCCGATTGGCGGAGCCAGTCTGGTGAGCTTTAAGGGCATTTCCGATGCGCAGAAAAAAGCAGCGTATCAGTTTTTGACCTACCTCGTCAGCCCGGACGTCAACGGATCGTGGAGCCGCTTTACCGGTTACTTCTCGCCACGCAAAGCCGCCTACGATACGCCGGAGATGAAGGCCTATCTGCAGCAGGATCCACGCGCTGCCATCGCACTGGAGCAATTGCAATATGCGCACCCGTGGTATTCGACCTGGGAAACGGTAGCGGTACGTAAAGCGATGGAAAACCAGTTAGCCGCAGTGGTGAATGACGAGAAAGTCAGCCCGCAAGCCGCCGCCGAAGCCGCGCAGAAAGAAGCCGATACGCTGATGAAGCCGTACGTCGAAAAAACGGCGCTGCAGTCCGTGAAATAACCCCTTCTGCCCCGCAGGGATGCGGGAATTCAGTAAGCGCTTACCAACTCAGCGTTTGTGTGAGGGTGATCTGCTTGTTTTGCACATCCTCGGAAATCGCAAACATATCAGATTGCGGCACGTCAGGTTTGCTCCATCTTTCCCCGTCCCACGCCGGGCGCGTGTCCTGCTGGTAGCCCATGCTGCGCAAATAGTCGCGTAGCGCCCCGGCATTGCTGGCATGCTCAAAGATGATGCTATTAGAGGACGGGTAGCCATCGCCATTGTGGAATTCGAAGTGATACGTCGGACTGATGCGCGGAGCCTGTGCAATGGCGTCCTGGGTTAAGGTGTGGTAATCCCAGAGATTGCGCTCGCTGTACACGGTCGTTTCGCCCACGCCCGACAGCATCAACCAGAGGAAAAAGAACAGCACTAACCCCAGCGCAACAATAAACAGCGCCACCCACTTCAGGCTACGCAACACAACGCAGAAAACCGGATTGCCCGTCATGGTTACTCCTCCCATCCGTTGGCGATGTGCAACACGCCTTTGTCGTCATACGAAGTGGTAAAGACCGCGCTGACAAACCGGTAAGGCACTTGCGGGTTACTCACACCGTAGTGCAGCGCATACGCCTGGGCGGGGCGCAGATCCTGGCCGTAGGTTCGCAGGCAATGCCCGGCAGCCGGATGAAAATCCCCATCGCCAGGTTCCGCATAAAACGCCTTACCTGACTGGTCATGAAACTCAAGGTGATCAATAAGATCGCCGGGCTGCACCGGATAGACAATGCATACGGCGTTCTCTTTCACTCCTACCAGTGCCGACTCGCGGTCAGGCAACCGATCGCCCGGGCCAGGGCACCCCGTCAACATCAGCACCGCCAGCAGCACCATGCTTTTCTCTTTAACGACGCTTTTCATGGCAGCCCCCGGCATGCTCATGCCTCCCGCGCCAGAATGTTTGCTAAATACGACACCAGCTGATGGCGTTGCAAATAGGCGGTTACCTCGTGTTCCCACGCCCTGCCATCACCCAGCACGGCACGACTGTGGGTGCGCGCATAGAGATAACGGGTATCGTACAGGTTCAGCAGTGACTGGTTCATCGCATCAATGTTGGCGCCGGTTTTTTTACACTTTTCCTGCTGAATGGCCAGCGAGTGCAAAACACGTTGTCGCGTCTCTTCCGTGGGAGTGTAGTTCTGCTCGCTTAACTCGCTGAGCACCAAAAACTGCGGCTGGATGCCTTCCGCCAGCGCTGCCTGTAAACGGTCATGCCCGTCGAGGATAACAAACGAGGCCAGCCCGGCAATAAACCACACCAGAACCGGCGGCAGGGCGCCTTCACGACACTTTTTGCGCCACCATTTTACGCGCCCACTGCTGGCCTCAACCGGATAACGGGCAAGCAGCAAATGGCCGCCCCACCACCAGTCGACAAAAGTGACTTTTTCCGGGTTTTGCAGGTCGGGAAAGTCCTCGCTGTACAGCGCCCAGTTAACGCCAATCTGCGCGCTACTGGCCGGGCTGTGAAAACGCCACTGCGTAAACGGCAAGGGTTGGTTCATGACATAGGGCGCGGTCGGTTTGACCTGCTCCATCGGGCGCAGTAGCCAGCGTCCCGGCGGTAACAGCGGGGTCGGAGCCTCCATTAATGCGCGGGCAAAATAGCGGCACCAGTGGCGTGGCCTGTCGGCCTGGCTATTTTGCAGGGCATTTTCGACATCCGCAGAGGTAATGGCCGGTATCAACAGCTGTTGGGCGGGATGCTCTGCGTTGAAAATGAGCCAGACACCCGAGTGGTCCTGCAGCATGGTGGCCCAGAATAACGTCTCGCCGTTCACCTGCAATGCCATCCGCCCGTTGTGCCCACTTTGCATCTCCATCGCCTGACCATCGCCGCTGCGTACCTTCAGCTCCAGCCCCTGCCAGCTCTCATTACGATCGAGAAGATCCTTCCACCAGTACTCTGTCATAGCGTTCTCCTTGCGATGCCCCGGAAAGTGTACGGCAACCTGCCTCACCAGATAACCATGATTAAAAAGTGGCTATTTGACCAGGCAGACACTTCATGGCGCGCGACGGCGGTATATTTATTAACCAACTCACTAACAAGGAACATCCCATGTCTCATTCTGAACAATTCTGCCACTCCTGTGGCATGCCGCTATCCGCACCGGATGCCCGTGGCCCGAGCGATCATTATTGCGCCTACTGCACAGACAGCGAAGGGAACCTGAAGTCCTGGGAAGAGGCGGTAGCAGGTCTCGCACAGTATCTCGATTCCTGGCAAAACGTGGGAATCGAAGAAGCACGGAAACGCGCTATTCGTTACCTGACCGCGATGCCCGCCTGGGCCGATCGGGCTTAACTACCGTGCCGTTTCGGAACCCACGTTACTCCGCGGGTTCCTTTATTTTCGGCGCATTGGCCTCGTCATACGCCGCCTGCGCAGCCAGTACGGCATCCATATTGTTTTCTACCCAGTGCGCCAGCACTGAGACGGTTTCCGTTAGCGTGCGTCCGAGCGGTGTAAGACTGTACTCGACCGAGACCGGCACGGTGTAAAACACTTCACGAGCGATAATGCCGTCGCGCTCAAGCTTACGCAGCGTCTGGGTCAGCACCTTCTGGGTGATAAGCCGGATGTCCCGTTTCAGGCCATTAAAACGCATTGGCCCGTTTTCCAGCCGCGCCAGCACCAGCAGCGCCCATTTGTCTGCAAGACGTGCCAGCATGTCGCGCGTGGGGCAACGGTTATCGTAAATATCGTAAGGAATGGACGGCTTAATCATAACGACAACATCTCGTAGTAGGTTTCCTCAAGGAAACGTAGTGCCCTTCGGGTGCCTTCTTCCGCAACCGCAGCGCGGTGTGTATAACTCAGACCTAAGTTTCTATTTGATACTAAGGTGCCAAAAATGGCAAAAATTCTGCTACGGACCAGAAAGGAATAAGGATGATTAGCCGGTTAAATACTGCATTTATTCGCTTCGCCTCACACCCGGACTTCGGCAAACTGCTGTTACGCCTGACATTTGGCGTGTTGATGCTGTTTCACGGTGTGGCCAAAGTGCAGCATGGTGTGGGCTGGATTGCCGACATGCTGGTTGCCCAGGGGTTACCCGGTTTTATTGCTTACGGCGTGTTTGTGGGGGAAATCATTACGCCGGTACTGATAATTATCGGGCTGTTTACCCGCCAGGCCGCGTTGATTTATGCCTTCAATATTCTGGTGGCGACCTTGCTGGTGGGTACCGATAAATTTTTTACCCTGACCAACGTTGGCGCGTGGGGACTGGAGAGCGAAGCTCTCTATTTTCTGGGCGGTCTGTGCATTATGTTTTTGGGCGCGGGGAAATATGCCCTGTCCGCCGATAAAGAAAAAGAATGGCGTTAGTTATCTCTCATTAACAGGAGAAAAATATGTCAATTGTTGTGATTTATTATTCAGGTTATGGACACACCAAAGCAGTAGCCGAGAAAGTGGCCGAAGGCGCAAATGCACAGCTTATCGCCGTGGACAATAATGGCGAGATTCAGGAGAGTGACTGGCAGGCACTGAATGAGGCAAAGGCGATCATTTTTGGCGCACCGACTTACATGGGCGGCGTGCCGTGGCAGTTTAAAAAATTCGCTGATGCCAGCTCCAAAGCCTGGTTCACCCGCGCCTGGCAGGACAAAGTCTTTGCCGGTTTCAGCAACAGCGCCAGCCTGAACGGTGATAAACAGGTTTCGCTGCAGTACCTGCAAACTCTGGCATCACAGCATGGCGGCATTTGGGTCAGCCTCGGCCTGCTGCCGGCGAACACGCTGGCCGCAACCCGCCAGGATATCAACAACCTTGGCGGCTCCGTTGGCCTGCTGGTACAGTCTCCGTCCGACGCCGGCGCCGACCAGATCGCCTCCGGCGACCTGGATACCGCAGTGAAATTCGGTCAACGCGTGGCGGATATCACCCACCGCTTTCACTGAGTTCAACTGGTATGAATAAGATAAGGCCGGGGCAACCTGGCTTTTTTATCTCTCTGCTGACTTCACGACCTTTTCAAACCGCTCTGCGCTCATTACCTTGTTTCCGTCGCGGCGTTCAAGGGTGAGTGTATTGCCTTTGATCACCAGCACCGGGTTTTGCGTGGGGTGCATCACATCCACCCATTCGCCGCTGCGGTTTTTTTGCAATACCTCATAGACGGAAGGATTACCGTCCTCCATGACAAACCAGTAGCGCAGCAGGTTTTTGAACGTATCCGGCCCGGTCATCAGCGTGCGCGGTTTGTTCGGGGAATCGACTTGCTGCCATGTAGCGGCATGGGCTGCGCCGCAGGCGAACAGGGCCAGCAGAAGTAATGTTTTATTCATTCTCATCCTTCGCTCTTTTCAACATTCCGCGTGGCGAACTCGCCCTGCAGCCACTGTTTAATTTGCTGCACGTCTTGCCGCTGCGCTTTTTCATGGCTGGTGACAAAGTAGTAATTCCCGCCGGGCAGCTTGCCAGGTGCGGCGATGCGCAACAGCTTTTGTGCCAGCGCATTCTGGATCAGCAACTCGCTGGCAAGCAGCACGCCCTGCCCGGCAATCGCCGCCTGAATCGCATGCGTTTCATCATCAAAACGGATGCCGGATTGCACCGACAAATTCACGGGGCCAAAGGCGGCTTTCCAGTGCGCCCAGTCCGGCTCTGGCGTGGGCACATGGCGGTTTTCAATATGGAATAACGTTAAGCCCGCTAAATCCTCCAGGCTTTGTAACGCCAGTTGTGGACTGGCCACCAGCACAAAGTGATCGCGGTACAGCAGTGTGTTATCCAGTGACTCATCGGCCTGCATGCTATAGCGGATCGCGCAGTCCGCCATACCGCTGCGCACATCCACCAGCCCGGTGCTGCTGTGCAAGCGCAGCTCCAGCGCAGGATGCTGACGCTGTAAAGACGGCAAACGCGGCACCAGCCAGTTGGTCAGAAAGTTGGACGTGGTACTGAGCGTCAGTGCCGCTGTTTGCCCAACGCTAGCGATGGTATCCACGGCCTCGCGCAGCGTGGCGAAGATATTACCGGACGCACGAAACAGGATCTCACCCGCCGCCGTCAGCGTGACGGCACGAGCCGAACGCGTGAATAAGCGTTGATCCAGTGACGCTTCCAGGATGCGGATTTGGTGGCTGATAGCCGTCGGCGTGACGCCGATTTCATCCGCTGCACGTTTAAAACTGGCATGGCGGGCAACCGCGTCAAACGCGCGGATAGCGGTAAGCGGAGGTAAGCGGCGCGGACGCATAGCTGAATTTAACTCATCTCTGGCTGAAAAAAATGACTTTGATTACACCTGCTACCAGGGCTTAGCCTGTTAAGCATCGCGAATAATCCGTGAGGATTATTCATCCATTGCAGATTAACAGGAATTCCCTATGACGCAACTTAACGCGCTCGCGTCCTCCTCTTTTGCCCGATACCGCCCTTTGCTGGCACCCGGCATTGCTCAGGCGCTCATTGCGCTGGATTACGCCATTGTTTATGTTGCGCTGCCCACACTGGCCCGGCAGTTACATCTTTCACTCAGCGAGATGCAGTGGGTCGTGTCCCTTTATGGGCTGACCTTCGCCGCGCTGCTGTTACCCGGTGGTAGCTTGTGCGACCGCTTTGGCGCGCGGCGGATCTTCAGCATCGGTATGGCGCTGTTTTTGTTCTCTTCACTGCTCGGTGGACTGGCGCTGAACGGAACATTGCTGCTGGTTGCCCGCGGTGGGCAAGGCATTGCGGCAGCGCTGCTACAACCGGCAATCCTGGCGCTAATGGGGCAACGCTTTCAGGGGGAGTCGCACCGACGGGCGCTGGCTATCTGGAGTGCGCTCGGCGCGCTGGGCCTGGTGGCCGGGGTGGTGCTGGGCGGTGTGCTCACCGCATTGAGCTGGCGGGCGATATTCCTGATTAATCTGCTCCCCGGCCTGCTGGCTCTGTGGTGGGTAAAGCATGATGACCCGATAGTGCCCGTGCAACACCCGGCAGAACGCACCGGCTTCGGTGCGCTGGTGGGCTGCGCGGCGGCCGGGGCGCTGGTGTGGGCAATGATGTGCTACGCCGGGAATGGCGCTGCGGATTATGTCGCAAACCGGCTGGCGGCAGCCATGCTGTTGGTGTTTATTCTGCATGAGCGCTTTGCGCCGCAGCCGTTATTGTCCCGCAGGTTGCGCAGCCTGCCGGGCCTGCAAAGCGGCTGGCTGAGTAGCGCCTTTTATATGGCCAGCGTCGGCAGCCAGTTTTACGCGATGACGCTGTTCTGGCAACAAACCCTACAGCGGGATGCCGTCACTACCGGGTTGCAGTTCACCCCGCTCGCAGTGCTGATTGTGACAGGGAATGCACTGTACACCCGGCTCATAGCGCGTTACACCAGCGCCAGCGTATTAGTGATCGGCTTTGCCTTCGCGGCGCTGGGGTTATGGCTGCTGGCCAGCGCGCTGCCCACGGCTCATGCGCCGATTTTTATGCTCGGGATAGTGCTGAGCGGCCTTGGTCACGGGTTGATTTATCCGGCGATGTTCGCCGTCGGCCTGGCCGCTGTGCCCGCATCACTGCAAGGACGCGCCAGTGCGCTGATGGTCACCAGCCAGTACACCGCCGGGGCAATAACGCTCGCTGCCCTCTCGCTGCTGATCGGTTCGCAACCGGATATAACGCACTGGTCAGCCGCCTTCCAGCTGTTATCTGGCGCTGCAGCGGTGGGGGTGCTGGTCGCGCTTTGCGCACCCCGACGTTAGCTACTGGCCTCCCCACTTTTCACAAAATGCCTCGATATGCAGATCCTGAAAATCGGCCATCCGCTCGATAATCGTTTCCAGCGGCCAGTCCCACCAGGCAATCTGCTGCAACTGGCGGCCAATGTGCGGTGAAAAACGCAGCCGGATGGTTCTGGCGGGAACACCGCCGACAATGGTGTACGGCGCGACGTCTTTGCTTACCACCGCGCCAGCAGCAATCACCGCGCCGTCTCCCACGGTGACACCGGGCAGGATTATTGCCGCATGGCCAATCCACACATCGTTGCCGATGGTGACGCTGTCGCCGCGGCGACGGGCAAAAAAGTCATGATCGCGCGTGGCACTGGCAGAGTAGTACTCCGGGCAATAAGTAATACGATGCTGTGACGGGCGCTCCATGGGATGATTAGGTGCGCCAATGCGCACATTATTGGCAATCGCCGTGAACTTGCCGATCTCCGCATCGGCAACGGTGCAGTATTCCCCCAGATAGGAGAAATCCCCCAACGTGCTGTACTCCATCAGGCTATTGGCGAGCACTTCGCACTGCTGACCAATCCGGCATTCGCGCATACGCACGCCGGGATCGATCCAGGTTTCGGCTATTTTTACGAGCTTCATTGTTTTTCCCCTCATCACAGGTAGCGCCACTGTATGAAAGTTCTGTGTAGGGAAAATGACGGGAAATGGCGGGGAAAATAAAGCCGCCTCAAAGCGGCTTAATGTCATTGAGCGGTACATGTTACTTCGGGTTGTCCTGCATCCAGCTTCGTTTCGGATGCGGAACATAATCGCGCACCTGCTGCTCAAGCGCGTTGCTGTGATACATGTCGATGCATTTCATCAGATTGAGTTTGATGTTATTCCCCTGGTGAGAGGCATACTGACGCGCCAGGAACTGATCCGCCAGTTCCCCCATCTTGCCCGCGCCGTTTTCCGCATCGTACTCGCTCCAGTTACTCAGGCCGCTGGCGCTGGCAGAGGCATCTTTACTGGCCCCTGGTTCACTGGCATACGCTTTTGCGACACAAAGCGCCAACGCGGCATCCTTGTAATTTTGTGCATAAGTACGGCTGGCCGCAGCAGGACGTTCAGCAGCAGCGCTAAACGATATTGTCATCAGCAAAACAAACACTTTTTTCATGATAAAGCCCGGAAGTTGCCATGCCCGGTTTATTATTAACGCCGGGTCGTTGAAATAATAGTGATCATCGCAATAAGCACTATTCCACTGTGTAGCGTAGCCAGTATCGTTGCTTCACCCCGAGATTTTCAAGAGTATTGAGCATTTAACCGGCCGATCACCGAGCGCATAAGTTCAAAGGGTAACAAGGTCGGGTGCCACCAACGCGACTGAAAAAAACCAGCAGTAACAGCCATATAATGCCGTCCTCTTCACCCTCCCCCCTACTATTTATAGTGGCCGGTGCAGAAACACTGAGACGTTATGCCTGGCAGTGCCTATATTACCCGCGATAAATCGTGTGAACGCCGCACTATTTACAAGCCTGTGAGATTTTACTCAATGGCAAGATATTATGAATACAGGGAAAGATGATGATTAAAATAAAATGGCTGTTACTCGTGGTAGCGTTATTTATTGTTGTGAAGGTTATTTTCTTCATTGCGACTGATGACAATAAAACAAAAGACGTTACAGCTGTGACAGCAACGGCTATTGAAACGCCTCATGAAGGCTACAAACGCTACGAGGCAGGTTATGGACTGAGCCTTGAACTGCCTGAGGCATGGGTGCTGATGTCGGCAGAACAAGCCAAAGAAGTTGATAAAGCGAGCGCGTCTGCAACCGGCATGCCCCAGAGTGAAAAAATCCTTTCACTCACTGCGAATGCAAACCGGGAAGGCAAGCTAAATACCGCGACAGTCAAAGTGACGTTTACCGATAACATGATCGAACGTGATGACTTGCGGCACTTCAGCCGGGGTGACGTCGACGACGTGTGTGAGGTGATCACCACGTCAATAACGCCAGCATTGAAAAAGATCAACAGCGAGCTTACCAGCGCTGTTAACTGTTCCCTGTCCAGTGTGAAGGGCACTCCCGCTTTTCTTGCTGAGTTTCATCGCAAAGGTATCCTCGACAATGACGACTGGGAGATGAAGAACTACCAGATCCCGCTTGAAGAGAAAACAGCAGTCCTGACCGTCTCCTATAACACCACGAGCCAGGCCAGCAAAGATGAGATTGAAAAGGTATTGCGCAGTGTGCAGTTTCACTGACAGAGACTGAGCCTCTTCAGGCTTTTGTGATAGCGGCCAGCGTTGCGCACGGTTGGCCGCTTTCAGCGCGTTACGCTTCTTGCTCGCCCCATTCTTTCAACGCAGCGATATCTTTTGGCGTGGTGCGACAGCAACCGCCGATCAGCTTCGCCCCGGCCGCCAGCCAGTCCGGCAAATAGCCCGCCAGAGTTTCGCTCGCGTTACCGTGGCTGCACCAGGTTTTGGTCACTGCATCGTAGTGCTCGCCGGAGTTCGGGTAGACCACCAGCGGCAGGGACGTCAGGCTTTGCAGGTGTTTCAGCGCCGGGGTCGTCTCTTTTAGCGCAATACAGTTGATGCCCAGCGCCACAATCTGCGGATACGCCGCCAGTGCGCTCACCACCTCGCGCAGTGGCGTCCCGTCGCTTAAATGCTCGCTGTCGCGCAGGGTAAACGAGAACCAGGCGCGGGCACGCGGGTATTCGCTCAGTAAATCCGCCAGCGCTTTGCTTTCGGCAAAGGACGGGAACGTTTCACATGCCAGCAGATCGGCTCCTGCATCCAGCAGCGCCTGCACACGCGGGCGATGAAAGGCAGTAAACTCCTCGTGGCTGCGCACGTAGTCACCCCGGTATTCCGAACCGTCCGCCAGCCAGGCCCCATACGGCCCGACAGAGCCAGCCACCAGCAATGTGCCGGCGTTGGTGGTTTCGGCAAGAAACGCTTCTCGCGCCTTACGCGCCAGTTCCACACTCTTACCAATCAGCGCCAGCGATTGCGCCTCGTCCAGACCACGGGCCGCAAACCCGGCGGGTGTGGCCTGGTAGCTGGCGGTGATCGCTACCTGCGCCCCGGCACGAAAATAGTCGAGATGCACTTCGCGGATGAGCGCCGGGTTTTCCATCAGGACTTTGGCGGACCACAGGCTATCGGCGAGGTTGCATCCGCGCGCTTCCAGCTCCGTTGCCATGGCACCATCCAGCACGATAAACGGCTGTGTTTCGAGCAACGGGCTCAGCGGATTATTCTGCGACATGTTCAGGCTCCTGTGTTTTCAGGCTCTTGGTAAGGAAATACGCACCATAACACAGGGCGACAAACGGTATCCCGCAATAGAGGGCAATTCTCTGGCTGGGATCAAACGCCAGTCCGATGCAGGCCACCAGACACAGCACAAAACCGAGCACCGGCACCAGCGGATACCAGGGCGCGCGGTAGTGTAAATCACTCAGCGGCTTGCCGGCCTGAAGATGGCGACGGCGGAACACAAAATGCGCAGCACAGATGCTGATCCACACCGCCACCACGGCAAAACCGGAAATTGCCGACAGCGCCACGAACACCGTGTCGGGCGCGATAACGCTGGAAAAGAGCGCCAGCACACCGCCAAGCATCGACACTGACAGCGCCGTCAGCGGTACGCCGTTTTTGGTCACGCGGGCGAAGCAGCGCGGCAGGGTGTTTTCATTCGACAGCGACCACAGCATACGGCCAGAGGCATACAACCCGGAGTTCGCCGCCGAGAGGATCGCTGTCAAAATGACAAAGTTAAAGATATCTGCCGCATACGGGATGCCCACTTTTTCGAACACCAGCACGAACGGGCTTTTCTCCACCCCGGCCTGCTGCATCGGGATCAGCGCTGCCAGCACGCACACGGTACCAATAAAGAAAATCACCAGCCGAGCAATGGTGCTGCGGATGGCAATCGGGATCGCTTTGTGTGGGTTTTCTGTTTCGCCCGCGGCAATGCCAATCAGTTCTGTGCCAGAGAACGCAAAGTTAACGGCGACCATCGTCATCAGGATCGGCAGTGCGCCATGCGGCAGCCAGCCTTCTGCCGTCATGTTCGACAGCCCCGGCGCGGGCGAGCCATCCTGCATGGGGATAAGGCCAAAGACCGCTGCGCCGCCCAGCACAATAAAGACCACAATGGTGACCACTTTTACCAGCGAGAACCAGAACTCACCTTCGGCAAAAAAGCGGGTAGAGATAACATTCAGACCAAAGATGACCACGCAGAACACCACGCACCATATCCATACCGGCACCTGCGGGAACCAGTACTGCATGCAGAACCCGGCGGCGGTAAAACTGGAACCGAGCGCTACTGTCCAGGTCAGCCAGTACAGCCACGCCACGGTATAGCCGGTCGCCGGGCCAAGATAACGGCTGGCGTAAACGTGAAACGCGCCGGTTTCTGGCATGGCGACAGACAATTCGCCCAGGCACTGCATCACCAGCCAGACCACCAGCGCCCCAATCAGGTACGCCAGCAGCGTGCCAGCCGCCCCGGTGGTTGAAATGATATAACCGGTGTTGAAAAACAGCCCTGTACCGATCACCCCGCCAAGCGACAGCATAATTAGGTGGCGGGTTTTCATGGTTCGCTTAAGCTGTAATTTTTCTGGTTCCTGTTGTGGCTGCATATCACCCTTCTAAACGTGTAGACATCTAAACATCTATAGATATTTGTTATATCGTGATTGTTAGCAAAAAGCCAGATGAATGGTGTTTAGGGTGAGTGGAGTGGGTGAAAGGGGATAAAAAGTGCCGGTCTTTAGAAGGTAGAGGTGTGCTGCAGGAAGTTTTTCGCCCTCATCTATTATGCTCCGCCGCTATTCGGCCGATAAAATTATCGTCCTGTTCCGGGCAGTGATCTGCATGTCTGGAGGATAATCAGACCGTGAGATAACCATCGCGTTGGCGCTTTATCACGGGTGTTACCGCTTCTTTCGACAAGGCTGTTTTCCAGGTAACTTTATGAGGCTGGTTTCCTCGCTCTTCCGCTCGAATTTTTTATTAATAGCTGTCGTTTCTACTCTGCAATATTACGCCTTCTCGTGATCACATCTGGATCAGCCCAAATCGCCTCGGGCTTAACAAACACCTCAACGCTTTTTAAGATGATTTAAGGAACGTCTTTTAAGCAGTGAGTTATATCGCCACACTTACCTTTGGCACGGCTACTTTCTTTTTCATTAAAAATATCATTTTTCAGTATGGCATCAACCGATACCACACTAAAACATATATATTATTATTATCAATAATCCCGCTTACATTTAATTAACAATGAAGAATGAAATAAATAGTACCCGTTCAATACTTCATTCAACACTTTAATCCATTAACTGAGTTGCATTCAACCCCCCTAATCTTTTGTTATCTCCCGCATTTATAATATAACCAGCCATTGTTGATTAACGAGCAGTATAATTTTTATCTATACCCACCTCAAAATAATAAGTTAGCCATAACAGATCAATGACATTCATTACGTTTACAGCCCTTACAGCGCCTGTGTAATGTCTTGATAATCAGCCCCTTTGAAATACATTTGAATAAAGCTCTAATTAATTCCAAAATATTATTTTCTGGATCAGGGTAGTTGATTTTCCCTGGTTAATTATTTTAGTATCAATTTATCCGAAAGGTAATTCGGTTCACCATTAGATGGCGATAATAAGAGGGAATCATGAGCGACAGCTTCCAGAATGAAGTACCCAAAGCACGCGTTAATCTCCGGCTTGACCTGCACACAGGGGGAGCACAGAAGAAAGTGGAATTACCGCTGAAATTACTTGTCACCGGTAACTTCAGTAATGGTGCAGAACAGCGCCCATTATCCGAACGAGTAAAAACAAGTGTTAACAAAAACAACTTTAACAACGTAATTTCAGAATATGCCCCTTCAATAAAACTGACTGTTGAAAATACGCTAACCGGTGATGGTTCTGAAGAAGATATTCATCTCACATTCCGGAATATGAAAGACTTTGAACCGGAGCAAATAGCCCGCCAAATACCGCAATTGAAAGCTCTGTTGTCCATGCGTAACCTTCTGCGTGATCTTAAATCTAATCTTCTGGATAACGCCACATTCCGAAAATCGCTCGAAGCGATATTACGCGACCCAGCGCTGAGCGACACACTGCGCGCAGAACTTTCTGCTCTGGCTCCCCAAAATTCCTGATTCTTTCCCGGAACAACACGAGATAATACTCATGTCTGTACAAAACACGACTTCTTCAACCGGCGAAACCCTGGTCCGGGAACGTTCCTCAGCGGAAGGCGTTTATGCCTCCCTGTTCAGTAAAATTAATCTTGAACCCGTTAGCACTCTGCGTGATGTCACTGTCTGGCAGGACGAAGTGGTCATGTCTGAGGCGGGTACTAATGAACGCGTGACTGCCGGGGTACATGTTTTCATTGACCGTCTTATTCAGTCAGGACAGAAGGTGGACAGGCTTGATAAGACCCTGATTGATTATCATATCGCTGAACTGGATCACCAGATTAGCCGCCAGTTAGATGCAGTAATGCACCACCCGGACTTTCAGCAAACAGAAGGCCTGTGGCGCGGCCTGAAACATCTGGTGGATAACACTGATTATCGCAAAAACGTCAAAACCGAAATCCTCGACGTATCAAAAGATGATCTGCGCCAGGACTTTGAAGATGTCCCGGAAATTATTCAGAGCGGCTTATACGCGCACACTTATATCGCAGAATATGACACACCGGGCGGTGAACCTATTGGCGCGGTGATTTCAGCATATGAATTCGATGCCAGCCCGCAGGACGTAGCGCTGCTACGTAATATCTCAAAAGTATCCGCTTCTGCCCATATGCCGTTTATCGGCTCAGCCGGACCAAAATTCTTTCTTAAGGAGAATATGGAGCAGGTTGCTGCTATCAAAGATATTGGCAACTACTTCGACCGTGCGGAATACATCAAATGGAAATCCTTTCGCGAAACTGACGACTCCCGCTATATCGGTCTCGTTATGCCGCGTGTGCTGGGCCGCCTGCCATACGGTCCTGATACCGTGCCGGTGCGCAGTTTCAACTATGTGGAGGAGGTAAAAGGGCCGGACCACGAGAAATATCTCTGGACCAATGCGTCTTTTGCCTTTGCTGCCAATATGGTCCGCAGCTTCATCGACAACGGCTGGTGCGTCCAGATCCGCGGTCCACAGGCGGGGGGGGCCGTGAAGGATCTGCCTATTCATCTTTATGACCTCGGCACGGGCAGCCAGGTAAAAATTCCTTCAGAGGTGATGATCCCCGAAACCCGTGAATTTGAATTCTCAAACCTGGGATTCATCCCCCTCTCGTACTATAAGAACCGCGACTACGCCTGTTTTTTTTCTGCCAATTCTACACAGAAACCGGCGCTCTACGACACACCGGACGCGACAGCCAACAGCCGAATAAATGCACGCCTGCCGTACATCTTCCTGCTGTCGCGTATTGCACACTACCTGAAAATTATTCAGCGTGAAAATATCGGCACCACCAAGGATCGCAGATTGCTAGAGCTTGAACTCAACAACTGGGTGAAAGGTCTGGTGACCGAAATGACCGATCCAGGCGACGCGCTGCAGGCCTCGCACCCACTGCGTGATGCAAAAGTAGTGGTGGAAGACATTGAGGATAACCCTGGCTTCTTCCGCGTACAGCTGTTTGCGGTGCCGCACTTCCAGGTAGAAGGCATGGACGTGAATCTGTCTCTGGTTTCCCAAATGCCGAAAGCCAAAGCATAACGCGGAGCATCAGCGATGAAAATCTTTCGCCCACTGTGGGAAGACGGGGCTTTTCTGGCCCCACAACAGTTTCAGCAACAGGCCATCTGGGATGCCCATATGGCGGATACCGTCGCCAGGATGGGGCTGGCTCATCCGTGGGGCGTGGTGGTGGCCGAATTTGATGAGAGCCTGCTGGCACTCTCTCGTCTGAACGCTACTCATCTGGCGGTCCGGTTCCCCGATGGCACGCTCGTTGATACGGCACTCTCTGACAACCTGCCGCCGGTATGCGATCTGTCGGTTGCATCAGATCGCTCAACCGTTGATATCGTCCTGGCACTGCCGTTGCTAAGCGCCAATGGCGGTAATCTTGATGATGGCAGCGACAGTGAACGCCCGCGCCGCTGGAAAGCCGAACGAGTAACAGTGCAGGAGCTTGCCGGGCATGAGCGCAGTGAGCTGTCGGTGCTGCGCCACAGTCTGACCCTGCGAATGGGTCATCAGAAAAATGCGGCGTACCTGACCTGCCCGGTCATCCGGCTGGTTCGTGATGGACAAGGACAGTGGCGTCGCGACGGCAAATTTATACCGCCATTGCTTGCCCTGTCGGCCTGCGCGCCCCTTGTGTCAAGCCTGTCAGATTTACTTCACCGTCTGCAAGCTCGACGTCAGCGGTTGATGGCCATGCGCCGGGAAAGCAATGCTCGTCTTGCGGATTTTGCCGTGGCAGATGTGTCACTGTTCTGGCTGTTGAACGCCCTGAACAGTGCCGAGCCAGTTCTGAGCGAACTGCTCGATGTGCCTGGTCGCCATCCGGAACTGATGTATCGCGAACTTGCCCGGCTTGCAGGTAGCCTGCTCACCTTCTCCCTGGAACACGATGCGTACGACATTCCTGCGTACTGTCACGATGCCCCTGAAAGCGTCTTTCCCCCGCTGCTTTCCTTGCTGGATAAGCTGTTGGAAGCGAGCCTGCCGTCTCGTGTTGTCGCCATTGAGTTGAAACAGGACGGTGTGATGTGGAAAGGTGCACTACACGATGCACGTCTGCGCGAGGGAGCTGACTTCTGGCTCTCGGTGCGTTCCGCCATGCCGGCGCATGAGCTACAGACCCGCTTCCCACAATTGTGCAAGGCCGGAAGCCCGGACGATGTCTCCGACGTGGTCAATGTGGCACTGAGCGGCATGGTAATCCGCCCGGTTGCGCACGTCCCCGCAGCCATTCCGCTGCGCCTTGAAAATCAGTATTTTGCGTTGGATTTAAACTCAAATGAGGCGCGGGCTATGCTGGATGCAGGAAGCTGTACCTTTTACACCCCCGCTTCGCTGGGTGACGTAAAACTGGAACTCTTTGCGGTGCTGCGAACATGAAATCATCCGGAATAACGCAGGCAGAACAGGTTTTCTTTCCCGGTTGGTTAATGGTCAGCCAGTTGCGAAACGGGCAGGATGTTCAGGACGGTAAGGCGCTCTATCGTCGGGCACGCCAGTTGATCACACAAATGCGCGAACAACTGGCAAAAGCGGGCTTTAGTCAGACAAACAGCGATACCATGCTGTATGCCTTCTGCGCCCTGCTTGATGAAAGTGTTCTGAACCGGGGAAAAATGGATGACGGCTCGCATACATGGCAGCGGGACCCGTTACAGGCCCATTTTTTTGGCACACTTAACGCGGGCGAGGAGTTGTGGGAGCGTATTCACGAGCAGTTAACAGCCCCGGCAGCGGATACGGCGGTGCTGATGTGCCTGTACCGCACCCTGCAACTCGGCTTCACTGGCCGCTACCGTACCCAGGACGATGAGCACCGCGAAGAGGTGGTACGTGCCCTTGCTGCGCGCGTGCCGCCGTTTGCACTTGCCCAGGATGCGCCGGTGGTAGTTCACGCCTCCGGAAGCCGCACCGGTCAGAAAACATACTGGTTATTATGGGGCATGGGCATCGTGGCGCTGACTGCACTCTGGTTTGTACTTTCATCCATACTGGCAGGCCAGGTGGCGCAGATTACGGGGCAGGGGTGAACATGCTCACACGCTCCCGTCTTCTGATGACAGTACTGGCCCTCCTCCTGGCTCTGTGGCTAATCCTCGGCTTCTGGCCCCTGTCGGTGGCAAACCGCTGGGTGCTAAGTCTGCTGGCCGTGGCGGCGGCAAGTCTGGCGCTGTGGCATCATCTGCACTCCCGCCGTGATGTTCTGAGCCATTTCAGTTCAGAGGGCCTGCCGCCGGAAGATTTTCCAGGAAGCGTATTGCTCGTGGTCGGCGATGAAACCGCCTGGTTTGAACACCAACAAATATTCCGGGAAACCCCATCAGGCTGGTATATGAGGGTGAATACCCCGGAACAGCTTCTGGCGCGGGTGGAACAACTGGTAACAATGCGCCCGGCGCTGCGGCCACGGGTGGCGGTGATGCTAAGCCTGATGCCGGAAAAACATACGTCGGATAATGCTTTCTTCCAATGGTTACGAACCTGGCATCGCGCAGTAGTTCAGTGTCGCCCATGGCTGAGCAGCTTGCCACCCATTCTGCTAACCCTGCTGGTGTCAGGCCCGTTACAGTTGAGCAAGTCTGTAGAGGGGAATCCAGCGCGCTGGTTTACCTTGACCCCCGAACTGCCGGGTATACGGGTCCGTCTGCCCGGGCTGGCTGCGCTCCCCGTGAGTGACTGGTTACGGGAAAGCGGCGTGGATAATCGGCTGGCTCGTCTCAGTGAAACATTGTGGCTGAATGCCCTACAGTCCTGGTTCGGAAAAGTGGCTGGTACGTTCACCAACCCTCGTCAGGGCGATCTCCCTGCCCTGCGCCTCGCGTCCGTTGGGTTCTGCCTGACACCGATTGCGGCGCACAACGATAACCTCTGGCAGCAGCATCTTGCCGCCCTAACGGCCCTGCCGCCACCAGCCGGATCACAGACCCCGGTATTACCACTGCCTGATATCCTGCTGACAGGCCTGTCACACCGCCGCGGACTGAGCCGGAGCCAACAATTATGTCGTCAGGCCGGACTGATGGCAGGCGTGTTTCTTCTGCTGGCCATGCTGGCCTCCTTTATTAATAACCAGCGACTGCTGCGCAGCGTGGGTGATCATCTGGCGCTCTACTATCGTCTCGAGGGTCACACTTCCATGCCCGAGGCTCATGCATTACAACGCCTGAAGGCCGATAGCCGTTTGCTGGATGACTGGCTACGCCGGGGCACGCCGCTGCGCTATGGGCTGGGTTTGTATCAGGGGCAGCGACTGGCACCGACGATTGAGGGGGCCCTCAGCGAGAGGACTTCTCAGCCCCCTGCCCGCACGCTTATTCAAAAAGTGGTACGGGAGCCGACGACCATCCGGCTCGATAGCCTGTCGCTGTTTGACTCCGGAAATGCAGCCCTCAAACCAGGTTCCATAAAAGTGCTGGTTAACACACTGCTCGGTATAAAGGCGAAACCAGGCTGGTTGATTGTGGTCAGCGGTCATACGGATAACACCGGGAGCCCGCGGCTCAATCAGGATCTGTCACAGCAACGCGCCGAGGCCGTAAGGAACTGGATTCGGGATACCGGCGACGTGCCGGAGAGCTGTTTTGCCGTGCAGGGCTACGGTGAAAGTCGGCCTATAGCCACCAATAGTACTGAAGCGGGGCGGCTTCTTAACCGCCGTGTCGAAATCAGTCTGGTACCACAGGCCGATGCCTGCCGTCTGCCAGGCGTCCCCTCAGCGCCACCGCGGAATGGTGGCGTATCACATAATGAAAAGGAGTAATAAATATGGCAATTCCTGTCTATCTCTGGCTAAAGGACGACGGCGGCGCAGACATCAAAGGGTCTGTGGACGTGCAGGATCGAGAGGGCAGCATTGAGGTCGTGGCCCAGGATCACAATCTGTATATTCCGACCGACCACAACACTGGCAAACTGACCGGGACTCGTATCCACACCCCGTTCAAATTCACCAAAGAAATCGACGCCTCCAGCCCTTACCTTTACAAGGCGGTGACCACTGGGCAGACCCTAAAAACGGCCGAGTTCAAGTGGTACAAAATCAACGACGCGGGACAGGAAGTGGAGTACTTCAACACCACTCTGGAGAACGTGAAGGTCGTGAAAGTGGCACCGGTAATGCATGACATAAAGGACCCGGCTAAAGAGAAGCACAACCACCTCGAACAAATCGAACTCCGTTACGAGAAAATCACCTGGACCTATAAGGACGGCAACATCATTCATTCCGATTCCTGGAACGAACGCGCCACCGCATAAACCCGATGCGGACAGGGTTTCCTGTCCGCTTTTTACCTGCATCTCCAGGTAACGGTGAGGCAGGTAAAACATCGCTCAATAAACAGTAATTTAACCTGATGCGCCAGGGGTCCTCATCTAGAGGGAGTGGCGAGGGGCGGTAGCGTGCCCGAAGGTTATCGACTGAGAGTTCACTGACATGGAAAAACCCGCCGTTTTATTACGTCGTCTTAACCCCTACTGCGCCCGCGCCCTGGAAGATGCGGCCGTGCTGTGCCAGTCACGTGCACATGCGGAAATTATGCCTGAACACTGGCTGTTAAAATTACTCGAACAGGGAGAAGGGGACCTGACGGTACTGGCTCGTCGCTACGAATGGGATATGGACACGATCTGGCAGGCACTACTGGAATGGCTAGACACCCTCCCCCGCTCCGTCCGCCAACGTCCCCAACTCTCCGACAGCCTCCAGACGCTGATGCAGGAAGCCTGGCTTCTGGCATCGCTGGCGGGAGAAACCACCATCCGCAGTCTTCATCTGTTGATAGCCCTCACGAATAAAGAATGTTTGGTGCAGTGTGATGGCTTGTGGCCGCTGCTGACGCTGGGGCAGAGCCAATTGGAACGGCTGCGTCCCTTGCTGGATGCGCATTCTGATGAGCAACCAGAGGTGCAGCATAAGGAGACGCAGCTAACGCCTTCAGAGGACAGGGTTGAACGGGGCGAGCCGCCTGAGGAGGAGCTGTCTGCGGCGTTGATGAAAATACTGGACCGCTTCACGCAGGACATCACGGCGAAGGCAAAAGCGCGCAGTATTGATCCGGTGTTTGGCCGCGATAACGAAATCCGGCAGATGGTCGATATCCTGTCACGACGCCGAAAAAACAACCCGATTCTGATCGGTGATCCTGGCGTCGGGAAAACCGCACTGGTTGAAGGTCTGGCGCTACGTATTGCTGAAGGTAACGTGCCAGATAGTCTCAAAACAGTCAGTCTTCGGACATTGGATCTCGGGCTGCTGCAGGCTGGCGCCGGCGTCAAAGGCGAATTTGAACAACGTCTGAAGAGCGTGATTAACGCGGCTCAGCAGTCTCCGTTCCCGATACTGCTCTTTATCGACGAAGCCCACACCCTTATCGGGGCCGGCAACCATGCGGGGGGCGCAGATGCGGCAAACTTGCTTAAACCGGCCCTGGCACGAGGGGAACTACGCACCATCGCAGCGACCACATGGAGCGAGTACAAACACTATTTCGAGCGAGATGCCGCGCTGGAACGACGCTTTCAGGTGGTGAAAGTGGATGAGCCGGATGACGAAACTGCCTGCCTGATGCTGCGGGGCCTCAAATCCCGCTATGCGCAACATCACGGTGTCCATATCACCGATGCGGCGGTGCAGGCTGCCGTCACGCTTTCTCGTCGTTACCTGACGGGCCGCCAACTTCCCGATAAGGGGGTGGATCTGCTGGACACCGCAAGCGCCCGTGTACGCATGAATCTTGATACCGTACCAGAATCCATCATCCGTCTAAAAGCCCGGCTGACGGCACTCGGAATAGAGGCGCAAGCCCTGCAGGAAGACATAGCCGTAGGATCTCCATCACACGGTGACAGATTGACCATCATTGAAACGCTGCGTACGGAACTTGAAGTGGAGCTGGAAAAGCAGGAAGCTCGTTTTGCCATGGAGCGCCAGTTGATTGCGGAGCTAATGGCCTGCCGCCAGGACAGCAGTCGACAAGCAGACCTACATACATTGCAACAGAGGCTGGATTTTCTTCAGCAGGATGGTGCGCTCCTCCGGCCAGACGTGGATACCCATACCGTGGCGGACGTGATTGCTGACTGGACCGGAGTTCCCCTCTCCTCCCTGCTGAAAGATGAACAGAGTGAACTGCTGGTCCTGGAAAAGGTGCTGAAGCAGCGGGTGGTCGGCCAGGATGCTGCGCTCAGTGCTATAGCACAGCGTCTGCGGGCATCGAAAACCGGCATGACGCCAGAAAATGGGCCGCAGGGGGTGTTTCTGTTGACCGGGCCCAGCGGCACGGGCAAGACGGAAACCGCGCTTGCCCTGGCAGACAGCCTGTATGGCGGCGAGAAATCGCTTATTACCATCAACCTGTCGGAATATCAGGAGCCGCATACTGTCTCGCAGCTCAAGGGCTCCCCGCCGGGTTACGTCGGTTATGGCCAGGGCGGTATCCTGACTGAAGCTGTTCGCAAACGCCCTTACAGCCTGGTATTGCTGGATGAGGTAGAGAAGGCCCACAGTGACGTTATGAGTCTGTTCTATCAGGTTTTTGATAGGGGATTCATGCGCGATGGCGAAGGGCGCGAAATTGATTTTCGTAACACAGTTATTGTAATGACCTCTAACCTTGGCAGTGACATCCTCCTGCAACGACTGAATAAGCAACCCGATACCACAGACAGCGACGCGCAGGAACTGCTACGCCCGCTATTGCGTGACCACTTCCAGCCCGCGTTACTTGCCCGCTTTCAGACTGTCATTTATCGGCCGCTTGGCGAACCTGCGATGCGCACAATAGTAGCCATGAAGCTGCATAAAGTATCGCAACGTCTGGCCCGCCACTACGGTATCCGTACCACCACGGATGAAAGCCTGTACGAGGCCCTGACGGCGGCTTGTCTGTTGCCTGATACCGGGGCACGTAACATCGATAGCCTGCTCAGCCAGCAGATTTTGCCGGTACTGAGCCAACAGTTACTGAGCCATCTTGCAGCCAGACAGCGTCCAGAACACCTGTATCTGGCATGGAATGACACGGATGGCCTTGTCATGGAACTGACTCAAGAAGGGGCCAGCGCATGCGCCTTACAGAAACAATGAAGAATGGCTCCGGCGGTGTTCTGAACCGGTATGCTTTGTCACTGACTGGCAGTACGCTGGCGCTGGATGTCGAAGACTTTGAAGGTCATGAAGGGCTGAGTGAGTTGTATAAGTACACCATTCGCTTTACCAGTGCCGATCAGGATATTCACCCTCAGCAGGTGCTTCGCAAAAGCAGCACCTTTAGCATGCGAACCCTGCCAGACACTCTGTTGGGCGAACTGCAACCGCCGATCACACTGAAGATGGTGCACGGCACCATGACCTCATTTCGCCGTATCACTGCCTCCCGCGACCAGGTCTCCTATGAAGTCGTCCTGCAGCCATTTTTAGCGCTGTTAAACCGGCAGTACCGTACTCATCGTTTTTTTGTCAACGCATCCGTACCAGAAGTGGTAAAGCAGGTTCTGACCGAACACGGCCTGAAAGGCTGGGAGTATGAGTTCAGGCTCAAAAAAAATTACCCGAAGCGCGAGCAGATTAACCAGTATCAGGAAAGCGACCTGGCGTTTATCCAGCGGCTACTGGCCGAACTGGGTATTTTTTACTTCTTCACCCTGCAGCCGGATACACAGACAGAAGTGGTCCACTTCGGTGACACCCAGGCCGCGTTAGTCTTTGGTAAAAAACTGGCGATTAACACGCCTTCCGGCATGAGCGACAATGGCGCTGAGTCCGTATGGGCCCTGAGCATGGCGCATACCGTGGTGGAGCGGAACGTCTTTACAAAAGACTACAACCACCGCGAAGCCCAGAACTTGCTGCAGTCTACACTGGCAGATATGACCCATGGTGAAGGCAACAATATTCACTATGGCGCGGTATATCACTATCTAGCTCGCCACACTGTACGGGGCGATAATATCGATCCAGCTCCGGAAACGGCAAACTTCTGGGCGCGTCTGGATCACGAACGTTTTCTGGCCGAACAGACCATCATTAGCGGTAAAAGCACCGACACCACTCTCTTCCCTGCGCAGGTGCTGTTCATTAGCAACACGCATCCTACGACGTTACCAGCGCAGTTACAGGAGCCCGTACTGCTCACACATCTTATGTTTACTGGCAGCCGAAAATCCGCGCTGCAGGTGGATTTAACCGGCGTGCCTTATAGCGAAATCCTCTGCTGGCGCCCACCTTTGCTTCCGCGCCCAAAAGTGACCGGCACGATGACCGCCCGCGTGACCAGTGCGAAAGAGGATGACATCTACGCGTGGCAGGATGAGGCTGGTCTCTATCGGGTGAAATTTGATGCTGATCTTGATGACAGAAATCAGGGGCAGGAAAGCATGCCAGTACGTCTGGCGAAGCCCTACAGTGGGGATACATATGGTTTTCACTTTCCGCTGATAGCGGGAACCGAAGTGGCTATCGCTTTCCACGAAGGCGACCCGGACCGCCCCTATATTGCCCATGCCCTGCATGACTCACGTAGCGTTGACCACGTGACGGAGAGCAACAGCACGCGCAACGTTATCCGGACTGCAGGCCTCAATAAGCTTCGTATGGAGGACATGCGGGGTAAGCAGCATATCAAGCTCAGCACGGAATATGGTGGTAAAACGCAGCTTAATCTTGGGCATAACGTTAATGCTTCTCGCGATCTGCGTGGAGAAGGCGCTGAACTAAGAACGGATGACTGGATCAGTGTTAGGGGTGGTAAAGGGATATTGCTAACGGCGGATGCTCAGCCCGATATGGGGAGCAAGATGCTTGAAATGGATGCGGCGATTGAACAGCTTACCCAAGCTCTGGCACTGGCCAGAAGTTTGCGGGTAGCCGCAAAAGGTGCGAGAGCCACGCCATCGGATATCGACGGACAGAAAACACTGAACAATTCTCTTAAGTATCTAAAAAAGGCGGGATTACTGGCTCACGCACCTGCAGGAGTGGGTATTCTCAGCCCGCAGGCAATTCGTCTTGCTTCGGGTAGCCAGAGTATCGGACTGATGTCAGGGAAAAACACAGATATTAGCGCAGGCGAATCTTTTACAGTATCAGCTGCATCGAGGGTCAGTTTGTTTGCTCAGGGCGAGGGTATACAGTTCTTTGCGGGTTCCGGTAAAGTCGAGATACAGGCCCAAGGGGATGAACTTAATCTGTCTTCACTTAAAGACATGACGTTCAGTAGCTCAGAAAGCAATGTAACGCTCCATGCAGGTAAAGAACTAATATTAAACTGCAATGGCGCTTATATAAAACTTAGTGGCGGTAATATTGAGCTAGGATGTCGAGGTAATATTTTTCTCAAAGCAGAAAATATTAATAAAACGGGGCCTGCATCTTTAGACACCCCTCCTCTTTTATTTCCTAAAGGCTATGGAGAGGCGTTCACAACAACCTCTTCTCAGTCCGGGCAGATTAAACCTTTTACAACATACAGGATCATTACCGCTGAAGGAGATGTATATGAAGGAATTTCTGATTCCGAAGGTAAAACATCACCCATATTCACTGCCATGCCATCTCAAATTAAAATTGAATATCCACGTGCTATTACTATTTCCAAGGAAAAGGGACAAGAATAATGACTTTCGCCATTACCTCCCTGAAGCGCAAAAATCCAAAAGCTCCCACAGAAAAACAATTGCCGTACTGGGTTGAAATTCAGCTTGTTGACGAACAGGGTGATGCAGTGCCAGACATACCATGGAAAGTGGAAAGTCATCATCTCTATGACGGAAGAATTGATCAGTTTGTGTATGCAGGGCGAAGCGATCCGAATGGCCTGATCAGAATTGATATGCCGCACGGCCTTGAACTACATCTAACGCTGAATGCAGACCTGCTGGCGAAAGAAATGGAAAAAAGAACTCTTCGCGTTGGCAGGGATCCCGGGGTGGATTCATTTGTTCGAAAATCGGCAGAGGATAATGGCTACCTCTGGCATTATGCGGTTATTGGTGAGCTTTGTGATATGCCCCCATCGATAGAACTTCGTAAAGGGGAAGTTTGGCCTTCCTTCCATTTTCCAAGTGGTCATTCGTTTAAGGGATTTACTATCAGAACCAATGAGCTTGAAAAACGACATGTAATAGAGATTTGCCCTTTCAGAGCTTGGGAGCTGGTATTACACCACCAGAATGAGTATTGCCTGGCTAATGCACTCAATCTTGGTGCAAGTGCTTCACTTGCTTATGCCGATGATAACGCACTCGATATCATATCTATTACGCAATTTTATATTAACCAATGTCAGGATTTATCACGATTACCACAGCTTCATAAAAATGGTTTCAGATATAATACACTTGTGCAGGATGTGCCATTCAGCGAACGCTATTACCCACCAATTTTTATGGATACTGCTCGTGATACATCGATTTCTTCAGAGAACGTTGGCAGCGGGACATCAGAAAAGGAAGTAAATAAAGAGATAACCAAAGCAGATGGCGACACACAATTGTATTATGTTTATAACCCAAATAAAGTCATCATTGCATGGAGAGGTACTGCTAGTTTGTATGATGTCGGGACCGATCTCGCTTTTAGTCCCGTAAATACGCAAACATACGACACAAATAAAACACAATGTACAACCTTATTATCTTATGGAAAGGTGCATGATGGATTTTGGAGTGGGTATAGACGTGCGGAGAAGAAATTCAGCACGGAAATAGAGGAGCTAATCAAACTGATAAAGGCGAGAGAACTCTTTATATGTGGACATAGTTTAGGAGGAGCATTGGCATTAATTCATTCAGCGATATTAAAAACTGAAAAACCTCTACTCTATACTTACGGGATGCCTCGAACTTTTACTAAGAGTGCGATTAAACAACTATCGGACATAATACATTATCGCCATGTAAACGATAACGATCCTGTTCCTGCAGTACCACCGGAAGCGAACCTCGATAATGATTTATATAAACTTTGGGGTCCACTGGGAAAAGCTTTGGGAATGTTATGGTCCATGGGAGAAGCTCTTTTCTCTCCGGCTGGATCATGGGGCGATTGCTTCTGGCATCACGGTAATCCAGTTGTTTTCCTTACCGCGACACAAAGTCGGGAATGGAAAGAATGCAAAATAGATCTCCCTATTCCAGCTGGCTGCATTGCTCTCAGAAGGCTCTTACCGATAAAGGTTAAGCTATATCTCGTGCCGGCTCTGGCGAGCCAGGAAATACAAAATGCCGGTCTAAAACAAAGGAAATTCAAAGAGTTGTTGACACAAAGAAATTTGAAGGAGCTTTTCCCCGAAGGTAATAACCATGCGCGAGGATTCGACATCACATTTGGCGATCATTTTATGACCGCTTACATGCCTTATATGAATAACAAGTTACTTGAATTAATTGACAAAGAAGGATTAGTTAAAAAACGTAGTTTTACCGAGCATATCTATGATGTCGATCAATTTAAAATGCAGATGGAAGAAAATAAGCGAGAAATACCACAAACGGAATACGAACGAAATGAAATATTCTTTCATATCGAAGACCTTTTGAATTTATCGCTTTCTACAATTTTCTCGAAAGAACAAGGAAATAATATTTTAGCACGCTTCGCTTTGTATGGTGAAGAGGCAATGGAAAATGCATAAAAAGATAAAGCTCATGGTATTACCGATGGCAATGTTTGTGTCTGGATGCTACAATAACTTGATAAATAAAGACTTATCACCCCCCGCAGATACTAAGTGGTTTAACATTGAAATAAAGAATCCATTACAATACACAAAGCCTTTCCCTCCTGAAGTCAGATATATTTCTCAAATCTGTCTGAAAAAACGGGTGAGCGGATTTGATGGTTCGGTAATTTCTGAACCTGGTTACAATGTTATTAAAATACCTATACAGCAAGAGAGTAATGATATCTGGAAAGCGAAGGTTGCAATTACCGGCGGAGGTTACTGCAAATGGACTTTGAGCGCTGTCAGTTTAGGTATAAAATATACTGATGCAACACACCTTGGTAAAGAACTCGTCCCAGGTTCAGCTGTAGGATTGATCATTGCTTTAGATAACGATGCATCTCGTAACGGGCAGTATGATTCTTTTTCAGGAAACTTTTTTAGCTATTCCCCTAAATACTACCCTGTTATAGAGCGATGGAGTTCCCAGAATAAAGGACCTCATGCTGACAAACTGAATTTATTTGGAAAGGAACAATCTTTTTGGAAAATCACATTGTATTCTTCAAATAAAGAAATATCGATTAAATACCTACCATCGATTGATGAAGAACGAAAAGTTGAAATGATTTTCCCGTATAAAAAAAACAAGAAGTCATCATATACTTTCATTTATCCAAATGGGGATCGAGAACAATCAAAAAATACGAAACCAGATTTTAAAAAAGTTGAAGTAAAAACAAAACCCCAGAAATCATTTAGTGCGAAGGTAATAGATTATTAAAATCATTTTAAGCGAACAAAATAACACCAATACAAGTTCGCAGTTGATATTTTTAATTATCGCCCTACAGTTATAAGAGTGTATCTGAATGAAAAGGAAATTGTTCCTGTGAGGTCAATTGATAGTAGCACCTTCAGAGTTGATTGTGATGAATATATAACGGTTAATAATTATAAAGAAAGTAGTATTCCTTACTATGAAGAAGCAGACCCCGATGGGCAGGAAGAAGTGTCAATATCGTATCCGCAACTTTTTCAGCATATGAATCAATCATCTGCGCGGAATTAACAGAACATTATATCATCCAGAAAATTAGAAATGGATGGAATGATTTTCGTCGAATTGATTAATTTTCAGAATAAAAACCTTGAGATTAACAATGTCAAAAAAATTATTACTTAGCGACCAAATAACGCATAGCAGGGAAGTTATTCCCGTATCGCCAACAATGATTATAAAAAAGTAACCCAGGTTGATAATATTTTTAGTTTCTCCTAAAAGACACCATTGTGAATGGTTCACCGACATGGTTCTTAGACGGAAAAACTATCGTTGCTGTCGGCTGCAAATGCCATTGCGGTTATCAGCCGACCTCCAGGGACAGGAATGCAAATTAGGATGATCAATGAGCTGGGAAAGAGTTAAATCGTTAACGACAGAATTGCCCCCAAAACCTTCGATAAGGTGGTGGTTTTTAACCGGCGTGCTGATGGCCATCGCTGGGATTTTATTATTTATGATCAACGCCTCTGGTATGATGATAGGGCTGACAAAACTTAATATCTGGTTGGTTTCTCTGGCACCGTCTGGGATCTGGTTTATTCTTCTTTGTCTGCGAGGCTGGTTGTGGGATAAAAAAGCCAAAGAGCATGCATTCCTGAAAAAAGAGGCAGAGCATGCCCAAAAAAAGTGGGAAGCCTGGTCGGAAAGATATCTAATTATTTCCGCATGCAGCATTGTGCTTCCAGATAGGGTGACGGCAGAAGCGATTCTGATATCGTCTGTTGATACTCTTCCTTGCAGAGGGACGCTGACAAGGCGGCTGCATGATGTTAACAACCCGCTAACGCTTGCTCTGGCAAGCCTGCAGTCAACGCTTTGTCAATTGCCATGTGATCTCCCCGTTAAAGTCACCTTGGTAACCGATCTGTCTGAACCAGAGCTGCCAGAACTCTTTGCCAGTACCTGGACCACCTTGTTTCCACAGCGCGATCTTCCTGAGAACATCACATTAACACCTTCATTTTCAATTGGATGGGCGGAAGAACGTCTGAAGCAACCCACTTTGACTGTCGATCTGATCCTGGTAATGCAACTCTGTGGGGGAGACGCCTATTCTGACGGGCTGGCCGCGCTGCTATTGACCAGCGACGACGTGTCAAAAAAATACCGTCTGCCTCACCCGGCACGCCTGCTACGGCCTATGCCACTCAATATGGATAAATTTGAAGACGATTTCACGCTGTTCCTTGAGACCCAGACGGCAGCCTGCCGGACAGCCGGTGTACTGGGCGACAGCTACAGCTGGGAAACAATTGCCGCGCCACTCATGATCATCGGGATCGAGCATGGTGTCGGTTGGGATCCCACTGCGCGTATGTTATTGGAAAAATGGTGTGGGATTCCGGGACCGGCGGCCCCGTGGTTACTAATAGCCCTGGCAGCCGATCTGGTCAGTCTGGGTAAGACCTCTCTTTTGACGTTGTTCTCCTCCGGAGAGGAACGCTTTATCAGTACCGTCACACCAGGGAGTGAAAATGAACACATCGGGTAGTCTGTTTGGCCGCCTCGGGTGGGTTGGGATCGTGCTTGCTGGCGTGGTGGCGCTCGGGTGGCTTATCACCCACTATGGTGCACATATAGGTATAGAAACACGCAGCGAGCAGTTCCAGACATTGGCGTTCCTGTGTCTGGGGCTGGCGTTTATACATTACCTGTCAGTAATCAAAAAAATCTCGCAGGAGTTTGCTCATCGCCGTAAAGCCCGGCAAGAAAAGAGCTTACCTGAAGAAGAATTCCGTCTGTCACAAACACCACCATATAACGTTACAGTTGGAGATATTCGTCAGGCACTGCGCCATCAGTACGGCAAAATCTGGGGTCCTAAAGTCCGCATCCTGCTGGTCATCGGTCACGTTAGCGACGTGGAACAACTGACGCCCGGGCTGACAACACAATACTGGCAGGAAGACCAGAGAACCCTGTTGCTTTGGGGTGGGAATCCTGCTCAGCCAGAAGACAAAGACTGGCTTACTGCACTGCGTCACCTGCGTCATCGCCCTGCAGATGGTCTGGTCTGGGTGACTGGCGGCCTGGGAGAGAAACCCTCAGCCACTCTAACCGAAAATGCATTGGACTTATTTACCCGTGCCATTGAAACCCGCTATGCGTGCCTTGGCTGGCGGCTACCGCTGTATGTCTGGTCGATCGAGCAAGGCGCTGATGATGCTGCACGCATCATTCAACCGGTTGGGTGTCTTCTGCCTGCGAGGTGCGGCCCGGACAGATTAACCGCACAACTGCAGGCACTGCAGCCAGGCTTGATCACACAGGGTATCCAACAGATCTGTGACGCACCGCAGCACTACTTCCTGCTGTCGCTGGCCGATCGTCTCACCCGCAACTTATCTTCCATCACCGGGCCGCTGTCCGCATTGCTCAGTTCCTACCGTCCACTGCCGCTGGCAGGTATTTTATTCAGCCCGGCTACGATCGCCGGGGAGCGAAGCGTGAAACATCATTGGGGAATGGACAAACGCTGGGATGTGCTCCCAGATTCAGTACAGGCGCTACCCACAAGTCTACGTCCGTCCCGCCCCGGTCTACGCGGATACAGGGTACTGACAATCTTCGCAGCCACACTTCTGGTGCTGTGGGGAGCGGGAATGGTAGTGTCCTTTCTTGCAAACCGCGGCCTGATCGCGAATGCGCAGGGGCAGGTTCGCCAGGCTCAGGACGCTCTCCAGCCTCTATCCGGGCGATTGCTGGCACTGGCTGATTTGCAGAAAACGCTTGCCCGTCTGCAGTACCGCGAAGCGCATGGCGCGCCCTGGTATCTGCATGCTGGAATGAACCAGAACGCAGACCTGCTGGCGGCAGTAACCCCCCGCTATGTACAAAGTGCCCTCCCCTTACTGCGTGACGCCGCTGCCGCACACCTTGTGCAACAGCTTAAGATCTTCATACAACTCCCGCCAGGCAGCCCACAGCGCAGCCGGTTGGCAAAAGCTGCGTATGACCAGCTAAAGCTCTACCTGATGCTGGCGGAACCAGCACGCATGGATCCGGTCTGGTTCAGCCGTACGCTGATGCGGGAGTGGCCGCAACGTGAAGGCGTTACGCCAGGTATATGGCAGACAAACGCTCCGGCACTGCTGGCATATTACGGCGCGCAGTCGGTGGCTCATCCGCTATGGAAACTGCCGGCAGATGAAGGGCTGATCAGCCAGAGCCGCACCCTGCTGATCCGACAGATGGGTGTGCAGAACAGCGAGGCTACCTTGTATCAGAAAATACTTGTACAGGTAGCGCACCAGATTGCCGACATGCGTCTCGCGGATATGAGCGGCGGCACCGATGCCGCCCGGCTTTTCACCACAGATGAGGTGGTACCCGGTATGTTTACCCGCCAGGCATGGGAAGAGGCGGTTCAGCCAGCCATTGACGCTGTAGTTAAGGGGCGCCAGGAAGAGATGGACTGGGTTCTGACCAACAGTACCCGAACGACCCAGCAACAGCCCTCACCAGAGGTCATTAGAGAGCGGCTGACGAACCGTTATTTTGCTGATTTTGGCGGGGCATGGCTGAACTTCTTAAACAGCCTGCAATTGCGGGAAGCGCGAACCCTTTCCGATGCGATTGAGCAAATGACCCTGATGGCAGATGTGCGTCAGTCCCCGCTAGTTGCGCTAATGAACACGCTGAATATCCAGGGGCGCACCGGCCAGACAAAGGTAGCAATGACGGAGTCGCTGGTTAAATCGGCTAAAAGTCTACTTGCGCGGGACAAGCGGCCAGCAATAGACCAGAGTGCCATTGTACACGGCCCACTGGATACGACATTCGGGCCGGTGCTCGCCCTAATGGAGAATCAGGCGGGCAGCAGCGAGGGATTAAGTCTGCAGGCTTTTCTAACTCGCGTCACCCAAGTTCGACTGCGCCTGCAGCAGGTTACAAATGCGCCCGACCCGCAAGCCATGACGCAGACGCTAGCCCAGACAGTGTTTCAGGGCAAGGCGGTTGATTTAACCGACACCCGTGACTACGGCAGCCTGATGGCTGCGGGGCTCGGCCAGGAGTGGAGTGGTTTTGGCCAGACTGTTTTTGTCCGTCCAATGGAGCAGGCCTGGCAGCAAGTACTCAACCCGGCGGCAAAAAGCCTGAATGCCCGCTGGCGTACCGCCGTGGTCAACGACTGGAACAGTGCTTTTTCCGGGCGCTACCCCTTCAAAAACGTCAGCAGTGATGCCTCACTTCCGCTATTGGCAAAGTACCTTAATGCGGATAACGGACGTATTGTCCGCTTCGTGCAGACCAGTCTAAGTGGTGTTCTGCGCCTGGAAGGTAACCACTGGGTACCCGATACTATTAATGCTCAGGGTCTGTCCTTTAATCCGGCGTTTCTGACTGCCATGAATACCCTCAATCAGATAGCGGATGAGGTCTTCACCGATGGCGAAGCGGGTTTGCACTTTGACTTGCGTCCTGGCACTGCGGCCGGTGTGATGCAGACGGATCTGGTTATCGACAGCCAGAAGCTTGTTTATGTTAACCAGATGCCCGCCTGGAAGCGTTTCACCTGGCCGGCTGACACAGAAGCTCCCGGCGCCAGCTTAAGCTGGATTAGCACCCAGACTGGCACCCGCCAGTATGCCGATCTGCCGGGAAGCTGGGGTCTGATCCGCCTGCTCAGCATGGCCCGGCGGGAGGCGTATCCGGGAGCCGCCAGCAGCTGGATCCTCAGTTGGGCGGCGAATGACGGCCGCTTGCTTAACTACATCCTGCGTACCGAAGCAGGGGAAGGGCCGCTGGCCCTACTCAAACTGCGCAATTTCACCCTGCCGGACACCATTTTCAGCGTCGATAACACCCTATCGTCGTCGATGGATAACATGGATTTTACGGATACAGATAACGCTACAGAAGGAACTGATTAATGGCCTCTATCCATGCCCTGATGGGTGCCTGTCAGATTACCCCGCAGGACGCCGAAGAACGTGCACAGGCGCGTATTCCATTGTGGGAACAGTGGCTCGCGCCGCTGATGCTTGATAACCCCACCGGTGATGACCCCGGTTACGACGATGACTTCCAGCAGATGCGTGAAGAAGTCAATAAGCTTTCCGGGACCGATACAGCGCTTGTCTGCCAGCTTGCGGAGAAACTGCTGACCACCAGCGCCAAGGATATACGTGTAGCCACCTATTACACCTGGGCACGGCTGCAGCATGACGGCGAAAAGGGGCTGGCAGACGGACTGGAACTGCTGGCCGGATTATTACAGCGTTTTGGCGGGCAATTACATCCGCAGCGTGGCCGTAGCCGAACAGCAGCGCTGGAATGGCTGTGCAGCTCCCGCATGCTGGACAGCCTGGCGCGCTATCCGGAAGTGGTGAAGAGCGATACCCTGCGTATCGTCGGCGCACTGTGGTTGACAGAGCAGACCTTCGCTGATGTTCCTTCCGCTCCGTCGCTAAGTGGGTTGTATCTGGCGCTAGAAGCCCGCCTGATGAAAGCCGGGGGCGTCGATGCCATGGTGCCGCAGAATGTGGCAGACACACCGGCGACCGCTGCGGCGCGCTATACGCCTGAGTTGTCCGGTATCGCCTCAGGGCAGGATCTGCTTTCACAGGCTCGCGTCCTGGCAAAATACCTGCGAGAGCAGCCTGAAGGCTGGCTGTCCGGACATCATCTAATGAAAAGTATCCGCCATGACACTCTGTATCAGTTACCGCCGCTCTCTGCAGATGGTAGAACACGCATTGAGCCGCCCAAATCAGACCAGCGCGCTCTGCTAAAACGACTGTATCTGCAACAAAATTGGCTGGAGTTGCTTGAACAAAGTGACAACATATTCGCGCGAGGCGCCAACCATCTGTGGCTGGATTTGCAGTGGTATATCCACCAGGCGCTGCTGAAAACCGGACAGGAGCATATTGCCACCATCATTCAGAATGATTTGAAAGGACTGCTTTCACGCTTGCCGGGTCTTGAGACGCTGGGCTTTAACGATGGCATGCCGTTTGCCGATGAAGTAACGCAGAACTGGCTACGTCAGCAGATTATGGACAACGGCGAGTGCTGGCACGAAACGGTCTCTGTAATGCCCGCAGCAGCCACTGATGGCAACGATATTCTGGCGTTGGAGCAGGAAGCTCTGCAGGTGGCGGACAGCAAGGGTACAGAGGCTGCACTGAACTGGTTACAAAGCCGCCCTGGTATCCACTCTGACCGAAACCGCTGGCTGCTGCGTCTGCTGATGGCAAGGGTAGCCGAACAGACGGGTAAAAATGACCTGGCCTTGCATCTGCTCAGTGAACTGGACGAACGCGCCAGTCTGCTTACCCTGCCGCTGTGGGAGCCGGAGCTGCTGTTCGAGGTACGAGCCCGTCTTTTGAAACTGCTGCGCATGAAGGCCGGGCGGAGCGAGAGTGACAGAACCCGTTTGCATCCTGAAATGGAACACTTGCTGGCTCGGCTGATTGAAGTCGATCCGGCACGTGCGGCGGTACTGTGCGGATAATGACAACGTTACAACGACAAAAAACATGACATTGAATTTTATACCAACGAAGATTCAACACGTTTTTACCCTGTGCAATTCGCAACCAATGTCGTTACTACATCCTTTGCAGTTGTGGCTGATACTGCATTTTCCCCAATATCGCAGCGTGTTTTAAACCTCCTCAACAACTCTTTAAGACGTTATTAACCCGAATATTTATGGACGATTTAACCTTGCGTTATTTTGACGCCGAGATGCGCTACCTACGGGAAGCCGGAAAGGAGTTCGCGCAGACCCACCCGGATCGCGCGGCTCTTCTCGATTTGGATAAAGCCGGTACTCCCGACCCGTATGTAGAACGCCTGTTCGAAGGCTTTGCCTTTTCCATGGGCAGGTTGCGGCAGAAAATTGATGATGACCTGCCGGAGTTGACTGAAAGTCTGGTCAGTATGCTCTGGCCCCACTACCTGCGGACCATCCCATCCCTGTCGGTAGTGGCTCTCACACCCCAGCTTTCAGCAATGAAAGTGGCCGAAACCGTACCGGCCGGGCTGGAAATTAGCTCCCGGCCCGTTGGGCCTAAAAATACCGTTTGTCGCTATCGTACCACCCGTGCCATACCGCTGAATCCGCTGACGGTAGAGAAAGTCTCTATGACGACAGAGCCAGATGGCCGCTCGTTGCTGAGAATTAGTTTTGCCTGCAGCATGCAGACAGACTGGTCTCAGACTAACCTGAGCCGTCTTTGCCTCTACCTGGCTGCAGAAACCCCGGTCAGCAGCATCCTGCACCTGATGATGACAAAACGCCAGGCCGCCCTATACTTGCGGCTGCCTGGACAGACTGAACGGATACGTCTCGACGGCGGGTTTTCGCCCGGAGGCTTTGCGGAAGAAGACCGCCTGTGGCCCAAAGGCGACAGCGCCTTTAGCGGTTATCAGTTGCTGCTGGAATATTTCACCTTTCGCGAGAAGTTCATGTTCGTTCACCTGAACGGGCTGGAAAATATTACCCTGCCGGCGGGTATCCAGGGATTTGATATTGAGGTGATACTGAGCGAGCAGTGGCCGACAGACCTGCCGGTAACAGAGGACGCCCTGTGTCTGCACTGCGTACCAGTGATTAACCTCTTCACGCTTGAAGCCGATCCGCTGACCATCAGCGGTCTGGATAGTGAATACCTGCTGCGTCCCAAACGTCTGCAGGACGGGCACACAGAGATTTATGCCGTGGATGCGGTGACAGGATCCGGGCGGACCGGCAGCGCGGAATATGTCCCCTTCACCAGTTTCCGTCACCGGGGCGGTATGCTGCGCCGCGACGCACCAGAGCGCTACTATCATACCCGTGTGAAGCGGGGCGTCACAGGAATGTACGATACCTGGCTGATTCTGGGCGGCCAACAGTGGGAGGCCGACCGGGCGGCAATGCGGGAAACGGTTTCGCTTCGCATCACTGGCACTAACGGCCAACTGCCCAGGCAGGCGCTCCAGAGCACCTTGCTCGATCGCTGTGAGCAGACGCTACAGACCCGGGTAAGCGTGCGTAACCTCTGCAAACCCACCCTGCCGGTCTATCCCCCTGCAGAAGACCGGTTTCACTGGCGGGTAATGAGTCACCTCGGTACCGGTTTTCTCAATATGATGAGCAGTGCTGAAGTGCTGCGTAGCACGCTCGCACTCTATAACTGGCGGGAGGATGAGCTAAATAATCGCCGTCTTGATGCCATTCTTGCGGTACGACACCACCGGATTCAGCGTTTTGAAGGGGGTTTTCTGCTACGGGGCCTCGATATCGAGGTAACACTTGATGGCAACGGCTTTACCGGCGAGGGGGACGTCCACCTGTTCGGGGAGATGCTCAATCGTTTCCTGGCCCTGTATGCCGACATGAATCAATTTAACCAGCTCACGCTCATTGTTCAGCCAGAAGGAAAAGGTCTCCGGTGGAAAGAGAATCACAGTCTGCGTCTGCCCGGTTAATCGCGCAGTTCCGGGAACAGTTACCGTACACCAGTTTTTACCGCTTTGGTCAGTTACTGGAGCAGAGCCAGCCCGGTGCACCGGTCACTGGCAGTAGTTGGCTCGCCAGACAGGAATCCGTGCGCTACCGGCCGCATCCAGGAATGGGATTTCCGGCGAGTGAAATCAAAGGGGCAGAAGTCCCGGAGCATTCACACCTGCCGCCTACCGTGCGCGTCACTTTTATGGGGCTCTACGGCGTGGAATCCCCACTACCCACTCACTATATCGATGACATCACGCAACAGCGCGAGGGGTATGAAGCGACGGCGGATTTTTTGGATATTTTCAACCACCGCCTTATCGCCCAGTATTACCGCATCTGGCGTAAATACTCGTACCCGGCCACCTTTGAGGCAGGCGGGCAGGACAATATCTCGCAGTATCTGCTCGGGCTGGCCGGGCTCGGGATACCGGGCTGTGCTCAGAACATTGCCGGCCCGGTATCATGGTTTCTGGCTCTGTTGCCGGTCATGTTGCTACCCGGACGAACAGCAGAAGGGCTGACCTCGCTGGTTAGCCTGTTGGCACCCGGAACACAGGCCCGGATCAGCCCCCATGACCGATGCCGTATTCCGTTGAAAACCCGGTTGACCATGAGCGTACGCCAGCCGGTCAGCCTGAAGGGTCGCCCGGTAATGGGCGACCATGCTACCGATGTAAACGGCCAGGTGTTGCTGCAACTCACTACAGAAGCGATTCAGGAGGCGCGTGGCTGGTTGCCTGGCGGGCAGTCGCATACCGACTTGCTGGCACTGCTACACGTCTATCTCGGCAGCCGTCTTGATGTACGTCTGCAACTCCGCATGGATCGTGCTTTGCTCCCGGATGCACGTCTCAACTGCCATCCGGCACATGACAGTTCACAACTGGGACGTACCGCAGTAATGAAGCCGCTATCGAAGGCTGCGTTATCGGTGCCTCGGATGCTGACCATCAGTCTGGGCCGTTATCAGCGGGTTCAGGAGAATTATCAACATAAGGAGACATATGAAGATGGCGATTACCGCTGGTAATACCGGCCCCGCCCTGGCCGTCGTACTGCTTTCCCTGGCGCTGTCAGGCTGTGGCCTGACGCAAAAAATGGTGGACAGCACGGTGACTATGACCAAGTCCGTTTTTTATAAACAGGTGAAAACGCTGCATCTGGACATTCGCGCGCGCGAAGCCGTTAACCGCAATGCAGGGGGCATCCCCTTGTCCACCGTGCTGCGGATATACCAGCTAAAAGACCGTCAGGCCTTTGACAGTACGGACTATCCTTCCCTGTTTGCCGACGACAGCCAGTCCGTGGAAGAGGACGTTGTCGCGCAGAAAGATATCCGGCTGCTGCCCGGCGGCGCCGTAATGGTCGACATGCTAATGGATGACGCGACGCAGTATGTGGCGGTAGCGGCCATGTTTATTGCTCCGGACCAGGATCGAAACACCTGGCGGTTGGTACTCAGCCGCAATGATCTTGACCCTGACATACCCCGCTTGATCGAAGCTGGTGATAACCAGCTAGCGCTGAAACCCCTCGAGAGCCAATAGTATGCCTCGACCCTCCCTGTATGACATGCTGTACGGCAACGTGGCCGGCGGGCTCGATCTGCACCACCTCAATGAAGAGGAGCAGGTCATCCTGTCTGTACTGGATAACCTGCAACGCATACTAAACTGCCGGGCAGGCACGCTAGCGCACCTGCCGGATTATGGCCTGCCTGATATGACGAAAATCCTGCAAGGGATGCCCGGCACCGCGCATCAACTGATCGCTATTCTGTCAGGCGTGCTGCTGAAGTATGAACCGCGCCTGAAATGTCTTGACGTAATCCTGCTTGAGCAGACGCAGCCCGGCGAATTGCGCTATGCCATTGATGCCGAACTGAAAGACATCGGCCTAGTGCGCTACGGTACCGAATTTATGCCGGAAGGCCGCATCCTGCTGCGACATTTAAAACAGCAGCAGTATCTGGAACATCAGGCTATCTGACGTCTCCCTCCTCCTATTCCCGGAGTAACTTGTGACACATCTTCACGAATTCCATCTGCGGACCGGTGGCGATCCGCGTACACATGCTCATTACGCTGCGCTTCGCGATGAGCTGAACAAACTGACACACCCGGCACGGCCAGACATTAACTGGTCTTATGCCGAAACGCTTTGCCTGAGCCTGTTTGAACACAACGGCATTGAATTACAGAGCGCAGCCTGGTTCACGCTGGCACGAACACAGCTTGCTGGTTTGCGTGGAATGAATGAAGGGCTGGCCATTCTTGACGCCCTGATCACCCGGCAGTGGGGGAGCCTGTGGCCGCAGGCGGTCCATACCCGGGTGGAGATCCTGAGCACACTCGCCCGGCGCCTTCAGCAACACCTGCGTATGCAGGTACTGAGCTATTCGGACTTAGGCGCTATCTATCAGGCAGAAAAACACCTCTCAACAATCACGGACTCCCTGCAGCGTCTGGAGCTGAAGCACCAGACCGGGCTTGATGCCCTGGGCCAGCAATTGCACCATAGTGCTGCCCGGATCGAGAACAGTAGCGATACGTGGGAAAACAGGTCGGTCCCCCCCGTCGTTCTGCCCCCAGCTGCGATCATCGGTAACGCCAGTGATCATGCCCGGCGCCTGGTCTGGGTGCTCCCTCCTCCTTCTGATCCACGCGTTACCGTAATGCCAGAACCGCCATCCAGACCGTGGCGGCCGTTTGTTGCCGGCATGCTTACCATGTTGGTGGCAGGCACGCTGAGTGTCTGGGCGGCCACCCGTCTGACCACCGATCCGGACCAGCAGGCGTTAATGGCCACGGTCGCCCCGCTGCCAGCTCCGCTTCCAGCGGCACGTCTTGATGCTCTGAAATCCCGCGCCGGACAATACGACAGCGACTGGCTTACACGGGCACAGGCACAGCTGGACACCCTGTCCCGCCAGTCCCCAGCCTGGTCGCTGGACTACGGCCACCTTCTCGTTCGCCAGGCGCAGTATCTGTGGCCTGCTCAGCCTGCAACCGCCGCACTCACCCGTCAGTGGCAGCAGCATTTGATCGCCACAGCCGCTCCGCCAGAGAGTCTGAAGGGCTGGCGACAGGGGATGACGCGGCTGCAGCAACTGACCAACCGGCTTAACGGTCTGGACGAACAAAAAGGAAAATACATGACGGTTAGTGAGCTGAAATCGCAGATTTTTGCTATTACTCAGGCATTTAATCAGACGGTTCCCGCCGAAGAGCGATTGCGCCAGCTTGCCACCCAGCTTGAAGGGGCTCCAGTCCAGGCGGTCTTGCGTGAGCAGACGGCACTGCATCTGAAGCAATTGCTGGCACGCTATGCCCTGCTCACCCCACCGCAGGCAGATCATCAAATAACCCCGTAACCGGGGTAAACCGCACGGATTCATCTCAATATTTGCGCATTCACACCCACCTGGCCGCCAGAATGAGCCTCTCTGCGCGTTCTGCTCGCTGGCAGAGTAAATACCAGCCTGGCGCTCCCACTGTGCCACAGTTCCTACGATGGGAATTTTCGCCTGAGATGCGGCATGTCAGAGGTGATGGTCTGCTCTATCTTTTTCTTGCTCTCACTCTAATCGACGTCATTAGCTAACAGCTTACGATCTTCATCCCTGCGTGTGCGGGCCTCGCCAACAACACTTTAGGGTATTTATCGAACGCCAGTATCTTCTCTTCACCACCAAAGCGACAACGAAGCCGCCAATATTTGGAACCGTTAGGATGAACCAGCTAAATCATGCCTTCACCGCCAGCGAGCTTAAAGGCATTTTCTTCCGGCTTTGCCTGGCGAATTTTCACGCCACTTAGAGCCATGATGAATTTCCTTTAAAGGGCACTGTGCGAGTAAAAATGTGGTCGAACCAGAAATATCCACAGATGTACCGATATCAGTAAATTGACAGAGATGGAATCAAACTGGTTTGGATTGAGATGCCAGGAGATATATGACTCTATTGCAGAATTACAGACACAAAAGCACCCGAAGGTAGCCTTTCACATCACTTGGTGCGAAGGCCGCACCGCGATTCATGACATAACCAATTGAAATAAATGTATTTATAAAAATAAGAGATCACGGCGTATACTCACATGTATACTCAACGCGATTCCCTGTGAATACAGATAGCTAAAAACTATTCTTCATCTTCTTCCACAGGCTCCAGCGCGTCAAGTACGACTCGCACCATGGCAATAGAACCAATGCGGATAAAAGCATCTTCTCCATCTTCGTCGGTTAGCATATAACGATCTGTCGTTTCAGGCTCGCAGTCCAGTTTTTCAAAGAACGCATTCAACTGACCGATATCATCCGCCTCTTCGTTTTGCGGCGCATCAGGCTCAACGCTCAGGGGAATCACAGGGCCACCGTTCACCAAGGTGATATGGACATTAAAATAATCGTCTTCATAGTCGTCTTCTTCTTCGCTCATGATGGGAGCAAAGCCATCAGACAGGAACTGATAAAATACCACTTCGCGCATATTTAACGCATAACGATACTCGGAAGAATCAAGAACGAAGAAGCGCTCTGTGTTTGGAGCGTCTTTTTCCTGAAAATAATAATAAAACCTCCGCTTATCCGCAGCTGAAATGGGCAACAACAAATAGTCCTGCTGTCCCTGAAGCCAAAACTTTACGGTCCAGAGACCGCTATCCATTTCAATACCGCTTGTGGCTATCGTCTCAAGATCTTCATCAGTTTTACGGCGCTTCTTGTGAAAGTCGTTAATCAACTGATCACTTTCCGGGAATACGATATTTAAAGGCTTACCCAGGGCATTGCATATTGCCTGTGCAAGGCCTAGCTTTGCTGCGACCTTTCCGGTTTCGATACGCTGGATTTGCTGTTGGCTGGTGCCGACCATATACGCCAGCTCGCGCTGAGTGATCGACAGTTGGGTACGAAGCTGTTTGATGTTGTTCTGTAACATGGTATCGCTCTTCTGATGAGATTGATGACAAGCATTAAAACACAAAAAAGCGTAAAAACACATTTATGTGTTTTCAGATGAAGGTTCGGTATAAGTGTGGAAGATTTGAAAGACCATTACCCAAAAGCGAAGATCTTTTACACTCACTTAGCAGCCAGCATTCCCGGATAGTGCTTCGCGATGATATCGTTCATCTTCTCTACCAAATCCATACGCTTAAACGTGATATGACCACTGCCCTTTTGGAAAAGGCGAATAGTGAAGAGATCATCTTCGAATACCTGCTGTCGTGGATTATCGCGAATGAAGTTCATCAGTCGGATAGTCACATCGTGCCGATTATCGGGAATGGTTTTACCATCCAGTAGGAACAACATGCGCTCCAGATCCGCTATCTGGTCACGCCGCCAGCCCCAGCTCAGGCTGTAGCCCCATTTATCGTACTTCACCAGATTGTTAACGATAATCTTCTTGCCGAAGTAACAGGGGTTATTGGTTTTGTAATCCCAGCTTAATCCCCTGAACACATTGATAATGCCACGCTCGAAGACCTCCTGTTTGTTGTGATGAAGCTGCTCAAAGGTACTCAGGATATTCGCTGCGCTGATTGCCGGGAGGTCACCCTCTTCGAGGTTCTTAGCCCACTGGCTACGCGCCTCAGCATCCATTAACGTCAGCATCCCTGACTTCAACATCAGATCGCGCCAGATGCTGCGGTCGATATTGCGGGTGATGACTGGCATCGCTTTATCTACAGGCTGCACCAACCAGCAGTCGAAGGAATGGCCCTGCCGCATCGCCCAATGATTAGCTACGTTGCCGCCAATCCCGGAAGTGAGCCGGGAAACGTCATCAAGTTGACGAATCAGCGACTCAATCTGTTTTAGCGCAGCATCGCGTCCGGTGACGATACGCTCAATGCTGGTCGAGCAAATTAGCTCATTATGCTCGGTTAACACTTCAGCTTCTGTTTGCATGATATTTTGTCCGTAAAAAGCAAACACGCCCGCCGTAAATGGCAGGCGCATTATGCAATGAGTAAAAGAGGAAGTAAGTTCGGGAATGTAAATCGGGAAGGCGGCTCGCAAGATTCAGCGTGCCGAAGGATGATGGCTTTGCCGTAACAGGCCGGTTGCCTGCCTCGCCCGTAAAATATCTACCGCCCGAAGATAAGGTGACTGCTCCTGACAGTTAAACCCTCTGCGATCGATACGAACCAGTTCGTACTTTTCCACCAAAAAGTTAACGGCATCAACCAACTTGATACCGGCGTCTATATGCTCCTGAATAACGCTGTCATCACTGAACGGCGTGTCGTTCAGCGTCAGACCATAGTGTTGTTCCAGCAGGCATGTAAGTAACGTTTGCCAGACAAGCGCTGGCGGCGGGCATGGCTTCGCCCCCCGCTGATTTGCAGGAAGAGTTTTCATAAGGTTTCTCGTTGGGAAATTGACTTAGCGTTGGGTGGGATAGATAGCGAGATAAACGTAGCCACAGCTACCAAGCGTATCCGCTTCACAGGCCAGTCCTTTTGCATACAGCGAAACACAGTGCTGGTGCCGTGGATTAAGCTCGCCGCTGGTGAGCATCAGCTCCAGCTGTTTGAGCAGCAACGGAAATGCCTGGTCAAGATGGCGTAAATCCTCATCGCTGAATGTCCCGGAGATGCTGGCGCGGTCAGCCAGGTAATGCAGGTGGTTTCCTTCCTGTACGAGCCGTGCACCAAAGCACGGCGTGACGGTGGGTTTAAGTCCCCACCAGGGTCCAGCAATATCATGGTTTGCTACATTTATTGTGTTCTGCATTTAAGTAATCCTTAACTGTGCGTTAATTCAGGGTTACGCTGCGCAATACGACATAAGGACCGTTGCGGTCCTGACGGCGTTCTGCGAATACTGCCAGCACACCGCTGATATCCTGCACCTCCCGACCGGCATAGTGGCAGATACTGCCGGACCATGTGTATTTCCCGGTGCAGAAGCGAAACAACCGGGACTGCGGGTGCTGACGGTATATCGTCATCGCCTGACGTTTACTGATAATTTTCATCGCTATTTATTCCCTATAACCAGCCGCGTTCAGCGAACGAAACGATATCCATGCCGCCAACTACCAGGTGATCCAGCAGGCGAATATCAACCAGTTCCAGCGCCTGTTTCAGACGTTCTGTAATCAGCCTGTCGGCATTACTCGGTTCAGCCTCACCCGACGGGTGGTTATGCGCAAGAACGACAGCAGCGGCATTATTTTTCAGACCGGATTTAACGACCTCACGTGGATGTACAGTGATAGAGTTGATCGTCCCGAGGAACAGCGTGTCGTGGGCTATCAGGCGATGCTGATTATCCAGCCACAGGACGGTGAAGGCTTCGCGGTCCAGTGTGGCGAGCTGCAGACGCAGCCAGTCTCGGACTGCATGGCTGGAGGTGAATGCCGCGCCGGGCTCGCGTAACTGACGTTCCAGTAGGGTCAGTGCGCGTCTGATGGTTCGCTGTGAGGCGGGAGATATCCCCCTGCTGTCGGGGGCGCAAGTGGTGGTATTCATTTGCTTTTCCTGTCTGTTGACGTGTCGGGAGGGGATGTGTTGTACAACTTCACGGCAACGGCGAACTCGTCGTGCAGGGATTCGAACCATGCCCAGATATGGAAGAGAGGCGTACCTGCCGGGAAATGCAGGAAGGGTTCGTCGGTCACAACATCACCGTCCTCATACCTGACCGTTGTTTTCCCCAGGACATCCCACAGGGCATTCAGGTGAGACAGTTCATATGGCATGGCGGGATGCTCAGTCGATAATGCGCATGATGGAGCTGCATTCTGCGTGGTTCAGTGCATAGTCACGCAGACGCCAGTAGTGTTCCGTCATGGCGTCGCATTCTGTGCGACATACATGATGACTGTAAGCGACAAGACAGACTGCAATCCCGGCTGCTTCGGCGCTCATGTCTGCGGCTTTGCCATTCATGGCGTTGAACAGCGACCATAAGGCATCGTTGTCCGCTTCCGGAACCATGAAGGCCCCGCCGTTGCTGAGAGTATAAAAATCCCAGATACCGCCGCTGTAGTCAGCGCAGAACCGGTCCATCCACGCAAAGACCTGCGGTTCAAGGGTTATCCACTGCGGGATGTTGCCAAAGTGCTGCGGCCAGAATTCCACACGCTGTTCGTCCGGTACGGGCGTGGCTGTCAGCGCCGGTGCAGAACCGTCATCTATAGCCTTCAGAGGTAGCTGATTGTTATCGTTAATATTAATCATGGCGGTCATGTTAATTTTTCCTTATGCATGAATATGTTGAATGGAAGTGTCGGACCGGGGATTGATTTCGGTGACTGGGCGCGGGTTATTACCTGCCCAACAGGTTCATCATGTTCTCTGCCATCACCCAGAGCGCACGGTTTAACTTAACGTCGCCATCAATCCCGTTTACTGCTCGGGTGTGGGTACGTTTACCCTGCGCGGTACGGCCACTTAGCCCGCCTTTCAGCAGGTTTTCCTGAATGCGCTGGTAAGTGGTCCACAGGTCATCGCTCTCGTCCTGCCAGCGGCGGGGGGCAAGGATTTGCGATTCAGTCACTGGCTGGTACTCTTCCCCAAAACGGTATGTCAGCGCCGCTTTAGCCAGTGCATGTTGTGCGGGTGACGGTAGTTGCAGGGACTGCATGGCGTCGCGTTTCTCTTCCACCCGGTCAAAGACGCTGAGAACCTCATAGGCACCTTCAATGACTTTCTCAACAACATCTCCTTTATGTGGGACACGCACTTCACCAAAGGACTCACCGCAAATTAACCCGTTCTGACATACAGCCCTGAAAATCCCAGGTAACATTTGATAGCTGCTCGAACCGTCATGGCTGTTAAGAAGAATGATCTCCGGCACTTGCTTACCCGTAATCTGGCCTTCCCGGCGTAACCGCAGCATATGTTTGGTATGCTCGCGCTTACTCAGGTCACGAACGCGAGTCTGACACGCAAAGAACGGCTGAAAACCTTCACGTTGCAGGTTATCAAGAAGGGTAATTGTCGGGATGTACGTGTACCGCTCGCTGCGGGATTCATGCTTTTCTCCGCTAAACACGCTGGGAACGTGACTAATGAGCTCCTCGCGAGTTAAAGGACGGTCGCGGCGAATCTGATTCACTCGACCAAAACGGCTAATTAATTTCATAAGAAAACTCCTTCTTCGCACCATTAACAGAAAAGGCCATACCCGCGAGGGTATGGCCTTCAGTAACTATCATGATTTTATTTGATAAATAAAAAACTGCTTAACTCACATTGATTATATATGTCTCATTTTTTATGCATGTGATTAATACACTCTTTAATTTCTTAACTCTCTACTAAAACGAATCATTCATGATTGTATCGTTTTTTTGCTTTTTCAATGCCATATTGAAAGCCATCCAAAAGGTTAGGGATATAAGGGTCTTTATCGTCCTTTATTTGATATTTTTTTAGTTTAAAAGCTCTGTGTGCGAAAAATATCTTCGTTTCAGTATCAAATAGTTCCGCGCGACTTTTTTCCTCATCACTTTTAAAAAGGCCATTATCTTCATACTTAATCCCAATAAAAAAACCACCAGATTTTGAATTGGAAGCACGATCAATATAAATAAGATGTGAGTGCTTCCTTCTATCCCAGCCATCTTCAGCATAGCTTTTAAATGTTTTAAATCGGATATAGTCAAAGTCAAGATAGCGCACAAACTCATTATTATTTTTTTCATCAAAAACGAAAGGAATAGTGTGGACATATTTGCTAATAAAATCTATATGTAGATAATCACTTTGTGGGTAGTATACAAAACTAACATTAACATCATTAATAAATACAAGAGTGAGATTTGAATTAAATGATGAATACCCATTATCAATCCAATTTATAGTGCTTTGCGTTTCTATATATTCACGAACACATTTAAAAATTGTTTTGGTTAGCTTATCATATTTAATTTTATCGTTCTCAAAACCATCAATATCGCCACTACGAACCTCTGTGACAAAAGATCCCCTTAAAATATCTGTAACTTCCGCTGTAGACACATTAAATCTAAATTTGCTTCTTTTTATAGCGGACTCAAACCCATCGCTAGGAAGCATATTTCTATTTTTAACATAATTACCTTCCTCTAACTTCTTAAGAAGCTCCTTGGAATAATCCGAGTCATACAACCTAAATGAAACTAGATCTTCGACTAGCTTTGATGCTGACAAGTTATTTATTTCTGCAAGTTCTATTATTTTTTGTTTCATTGCTAATGATGAAAAGTGAACTGAAAGTCTTTTGTTAATCATAAAACCACCTGTCAAGTTAGTGCAGATCCTAGTATATACTATTTTTATGGTGATGCTATTTTTATGTTATTGCGGATAATCAATAACTTAGTTACAGATACATGTCAAAAGAATCCTGTAATTGCAGCTTCCGAATGCGCCTAATGCGTCTGTACATTAGGGTAAAAAAATACTACAGAGCACGCGGTTTGCAGATAATCAGTTTTGAGTACCATCCCCAGATGTTCGTAAATGACCAGATTTTCTCAGAGTAACTAGAGAGCGATTTCAGTCGGTTTTGGTAGCTGTTTTCCTTCGTTTTTGAGCTTTCTTTCTTCTATTGAGAACACCTTCCTTTTCCCCTCTATTCCTTCGTATTGTTAATAATGGGCGTAGATGTAGTAGACGTAGATATCAATAAGCAACAAAGACATACGGAAGTAGATCTACATGAGGGGATATGAGTACCCGTAACCATCCCCTTAGGGGAGAGCCAGAAAAAGGGGTAGGAAGAGATCATCATTCCTTAAATCATTACCAGGTATCCGATGAACTGAGTTCAATCAGCTAAGGGCACCACATAATGAGCATCAAGAGCCAAAGTCGGTATGGGGAACTGAATCATAACTATGTTCACGGTATTACCAGAACAATCGACAGAACGTTAAAACAGTATCCCCGTCTATTGGCAATAAGAGTCGATCTGCGCTTCCCTGACGAAGAAGAGCGTCCAGATTGCCCTACACAGTGTTATACAGGCTCTGAGGTCATAACCCGTTTCATCAACTCGGTAAAAGCACAAATCAAAGCGGATATTAAACGTAAGAGAAAAGCGGGTAAGAAAACGCTGACGTGCAACATGAGATTTGTATGGGTACGGGAATTTAATCAGGAAGGGAGCAAGAAGCATTATCACGTATTACTTTTGCTCAACAAAGACGCCTATGCGTGGCCGGGGAAGATTAAACAAGATCCTGACAATGCATTCAACCATAGTGTTTTTAATATGGTTGTTCGGGCATGGATACGGGCAATCAAACGAGAATATGCGGAAAACAAGTATGTGGGACTGATTCACATCCCACCAAGTGGCTTTTACCAGTTAAACCGTAATAACAGCAACTTCGAGGACAATTTCGAAGATTTAACCTCAAGAGCGATGTATATGGCTAAAGAGTACAGCAAAGATAATACGGATGGTCAGCGTAACTTTGGCTGCTCAGTAAGGTAACGGGAATAAATTATTTTATTACTGCCGTCTGGATGTTGAGAAGGAGAATGCGTCAACGGTTAACCATCACCAGTACAGGCGTTTCTCCATATCTCTCAACATGCATATGGAAACAGTCATCATGACCACTCAGAACAACACCACCAGCCTGCTTAACGACAAGATGGTCGATATGGCATTCATCACCAGCTTTACGGGCTTAACCGATAAATGGTTCTACAAGCTGATTAAAGATGGGGAGTTTCCGAAGCCTATAAAACTAGGTCGTAGCTCACGATGGATGCAAAGCGAAGTGGAAGCATGGGTTCAAAACCGCATCAACCAGTCACGGCAATAACATGGCTGTGAATAAACTTGATAAGTTGACTCAAGTTGCCTCTACAGTCCCCAGTAAAGCTTTCTACTGTAAAACCAGTCAGTTCCCATCTTAAAAAGAAAATCTGTCAGAAACGCATACAGCGCATATCGAAAATACCAACAGAAAGGCACCGGGCATTTATGCATCTCCTGCGGCCACGTCGTTGAATCGTAAAACAGCATGTCTGGTGGACTTCGTACTGACTCATCGCTGTCTCATCTGTATGAAACCAAAAGGAATCATAGCCATGCTCAAGATAAGCATATTGCGGGTAAAGCAGTATCTGGCACTCGACGATGACAATCATTACGTTCCTGCAAAAGAAGTTCAGCCCAGGGCCGACAATCAGTGGTTCTGTCCTGATTGCCATTGTCCGGTAAGACTGCAGGACAACATCATCGGTGAAAATGCCTGGTTTGAACATCTTCCGCCCACTGAAATCACTAAAGCTGAGCTGTCAAAATGCGCTTACATTCGGGCAGAAATCAGGAGACAGGCTTTTCTTCAATGATTACGCGCGCTGGTTGACAGCATGGATACCGTCAGCCCGGTCACGCACTGGTTCTGTGTCTGGTGCAATACTCACTCTCAAGGGAAGAAACATTGTAAGACCTGCAAAACGGGGATATACAGCATCAGCAGAGGAGGCTGGAGCTGGAATTATAACCAGCCGGAAGGTAAATCGAATTCGGGGAATAAAGCGACAGCTCAGATAACGCTATCAGGCAACCGGTAAGCCATCCTGAAGCTGTTACCCATACTGGCCAACTTCCCATGAGCTCATCATCAAAACAGTCAGGAATACGCTCACAGACTGAATCTTCGATGTCTTCTCACTTCCCCCGTTGTGTGGCGGGCTTACTGGTAGTCAGTGAAGGGTTAAATACCGCACTCAACCCACCCTGCTGAAAAGCCTGGATAATTTTGGTTTTATTCTCAGCGTCCAAAGCGTCGAAAATCAGGCTCCACCATTTTTTGATATCTTCTTCTGAAAGGCGTTCCTGCTTAGCATTGTCCGTAAAGGGGTCGCCTTCCCCCGTAATAAGCCAGGTCAAAGAACGGCCTGTGTATGCGGCAATTGTAGCCACACTGTCGATACCTGGCACCGTACCGGTTTTAAGGTATTTCCTTATGGATGCTTCGGAGACTCCGCAATCCCTGGCAAAAGAGGCGACAGACTGCTTTCCGATCACAGCTTTGAGACGCTCGCCAAAATGCTCCGGTCCTTTTGGGATGGGGGCTCCCCCCAACTGAGCTGACTATAATTACTTTTCATACGGTAAATCCACGTTATCAGGATGATAACTATAGTACGATATATTACTTCATTAATCGTAATATTTTACCGCAAATATTATAATTTGGCATGATATTGGCTTTTAACTGTAATATAGTACATAAAAAATAAAATATATAGATCATTATGTTACAATCTAAAAGTCTGTTGAAGGCAGGCGTACGAGCCTGTACTAGCGAAAGCAATCCATCCTAAAGCAACGAAAAAATGCTTCTTACCTGTTATCAGAAATCACGACGTAAATTGCGCTATACCCCTGATATCATTAGACCGGGGCTTTCGATACCAAGAAATTGAGATCGAATCGCGTTAGCCGAAGATGCTAAGAACCAATCACAGGATAAAAGATGACAATCCTTCAATAGCGTGCAGAGCTACACCGTCAAATTTGTGCCATCGCCAACGAGGTCACGTTGCCAGAGTCTTATCCATTTAAAGAGCAGGTTGTCATTGACGTCATGTTGTCAGGCTAGTGCAGCAACACTTCCTTCTTCTTCAAGGGCCAGCCTGACCAGTTCCATTTTAAATTCAGGGGAATAGTGTTTCCGGAGGAGTCGTTCTTTGGCGCGCATTAGGTGTCCACCTGCAAAATAAGTGGGAACTTAAGTTACAGGATCATGGTTTCTGAGCCAGACGGTACTGAGACAACGCTTACGATCTTACCCACGTAATGTGGACGCAGCTCTAAGCGCGATTCTGGTTTTCAAACTGTTCCAGACTGACACCGCCGCAGGCGACTTTGCAACTGGCTGCAGCTTGCGGGGTGCCGGTAATGGACAGAACCACCTGACTGTCCAGGCCACAGTAGTTCTGTCCCGTCCGTGATGGTTCTGAATGTCTCAGGGCGTGAAGCGGACGTAAGAACTAAAACGTACCGCGAGGTATCTATGCCAGAGCGAGTAACGCTGAGGTCGTCCCCGTGAAGAAGGCGTTGCTGACACATACCAGCTCTGAATGGCCTCATCGCCCAGCAAGAAAGTGATGTCGCTCCGATTAATCAGGGCTCTGTTGTAGATACGCCAGTTGGCGATTTTGAAAATTCTGCTTTGCTGATGCAAGTTGCCAAATTGATAGCTGTACGGTCGATAGTCTACGGCAGTTCAAACAAATTGTTGAATCATGTGGAGGAAAAATCCAAGTTCATGTTGAACTACCAGACAGCTCAAGCCACGGTTTCAAGCTGTGACATTCCTACTTTCACATGTGAAAGCTCATCCTCGACCAGTTTCTGTTTAAAAATCATCCCAACCAATAAAAATTCAAGATTAAATTGAATTTTTACAGTTTAAAAGGTTAACATCAGTTTAAATAGCGCCAACCCCGAGCACAGATATGATACGTTGCCATCTCGCCCGCCTGATGGGAGAGCGGAAAATGAAGATTTCCGACGTTTTACGAGAAACAGGGCTTAGCCGCAATACAGTGACCCTAATGTACAGGGAGACAGCTCAAAAAATAGACATTGAGGCATTGGATAAGCTCTGTCAGCTCTTTGCTTGCGAAGTGGCGGATATACTTGAATTCACGGATGAATAGCGTGGCACCTGTAGAGACCCCCTATGCCAGCGACGTGTCAAAATCATTAGGCGTAACCAATGACTAAAGAACAACTAATTGAGCAAGGTTTAATCGCCAAGCTGCAAGACCTCAAATACACCTACCGTAACGACGTTCGCGACAAGGCTAGCTTGGAGCAGAACTTCCGTAAGAAGTTCGAAGCTTTGAACCGAGTCAACCTATCCGATGCAGAATTCAACCGCCTTCGTGAAGAGATCATCACAGCGGATGTCTTTTTGGCAGCTCAAGCGCTGCGTGAAAAGGGGAAATTTACCCGTGAAGATGGCACTCCGTTGGAATACATGCTGGTTAATCTTAAAGACTGGTGTAAAAACGACTTTGAAGTAATTAGCCAACTTCGTATCAACACAGATAACAGTCACCATCGCTATGACGTAATTCTACTACTCAATGGCCTACCATTGGTACAGATTGAGCTTAAGTCGCTACAGATCAGTCCTCGCAGAGCGATGGAGCAAATTGTTGAGTATAAAAACGACATTGGCAATGGCTACACCAATACTCTACTCTGCTTTATGCAGTTATTTATCGTCAGTAATGGTAACGATACGCGCTATTTCGCCAATAATCGCAAAGAGCACTTCAGCTTTAATGCCGATGAGCGTTTTCTGCCGATTTATCAGCACGCAGATAAGAACAACAAGAAAATTGCTCATTTGCATGAATTTGCTGATGACTTCTTGTCAAAGTGTACCTTGGGTCAATTGATTAGCCGCTATATGGTACTAGTGCAGAGCGAGCAAAAAATGCTCATCATGCGCCCGTATCAAATCTATGCCGTTAAAGCTATTGTGGATGCTATTCACCAGAACCGTGGTAATGGCTATATCTGGCATACCACAGGCTCTGGTAAAACACTCACATCATTCAAAGCCTCTACGCTATTGAAAGATAATCCCGATATTGAAAAATGTTTATTTGTGGTCGATCGCAAAGATCTGGATCGCCAAACGCGAGAGGAATTCAACAAATTCCAAGAAGGATGTGTAGAGCAAAACACCAACACCGAAACGCTTGTACGCCGCATGTTATCGGAAGACTATGCCGATAAAGTGATTGTCACTACCATTCAAAAGCTTGGTCTGGCCTTGGATGAAAATAGCAAACGCAACAAGGCTCAGCAGAAAAATGGCAAACAGACATATAAAGAGCGTTTGGAGCCGCTGCGTGATAAGCGCGTGGTATTTATCTTCGACGAATGTCACCGCTCTCAATTTGGTGAGAACCATAAAGCCATTAAAGAATTTTTCCCCAAAGCTCAGTTATTTGGTTTTACCGGCACACCTATCTTTGACGAAAATTCAAGCTATCAGCAAGTAGATGGCAACCTGGCCTCTTTCAAAACCACGGAAGATATTTTCGAAAAAGAGCTACACGCCTATACCATCACCCACGCCATTGAGGACAAAAACGTACTGAGTTTCCACATTGACTATTATGGGAAAGACGATGGTAAAGGTGGTCAAACCAAGCCTAAGAAAAAAGAACTACCACCACCTGAAGCGGTAATAAAAGCCATTCTCGAAAAACACGATAGCGCCACAAATCAGCGCCGCTTTAATGCCGTGTTAGCAACAGCATCGATCAATCACGCCATCGAGTACTTTGAGCAATTTAAAACGCTTCAAGCACAAAAGCAGTCTGAAGACGAAAATTTCGAGCCATTAAATATCGCCTGTGTATTCTCACCACCGGCCCAGATCGCTAAAGAGAACGATGGTAACGGCAATGGTAGTGTAAACAGCAACAAGAATGCTGCAGACATTAAGCAGCTTCAGGAAGACCTGCCCCAAGAAAGTGCCGACAACCAGGTAGAGCCCGAAAAGAAAAAGGCAGCCCTGATGGCGATTATTGCCGACTATAACGCGCAATACGGCACCAATCACACCATTAACGAATTTGACCTTTACTATCAGGATGTGCAGCAGCGCATTAAAGACCAAAAGTACAGCAATACTGATTACCCTCGTAAAAACAAAATCGACATCACCATTGTGGTGGACATGCTGTTAACCGGTTTTGACTCAAAATACCTCAATACTCTTTATGTGGATAAAAACCTGAAGCATCACGGCCTTATCCAGACATTCTCGCGTACCAATCGTGTGCTCAATGACACAAAACCGTGGGGCAACATTCTGGACTTCCGTTATCAGGAAAACGAAGTGAACGCAGCAATTGAGCTGTTTTCTGGTGGTGCGAAAGATAAAGCCCGAGAAATCTGGCTGGTCGATCCAGCATCCAAAGTGGTTGAGACATTCCAGAAAAAGGTGGACGAATTGAAAACCTTTATGGAGTCCAAAGGCTTAAGCTGCGAGCCATCTGAGGTGCACAACCTGAAAGGCGATACGGCCAAGGCCGAGTTTATCAACCATTTTAAGGAAGTGCAGAAGCTGAAAACCCAGCTAGAGCAATACACTGAACTAGACGAAGAAAGCAAAGCCGCCATAGAACAAAAACTGCCAACAGATACTCTGCGGGGCTTTAAAGCTATTTACCTCGACACAGCTATGGAGCTAAAGCGTAAACAAGGTAAAAGTGATGACAACGAAGAATCGGTGGAGCAGCTTGAGTTTGATCTAGTGCTTTTTGCCTCCAGCATTATCGACTATGACTACATCATGGGGCTGATTGCCAAATCCACGCAGAAAACTGGCAAGCAAAAGATGACGCGCCAGGAGCTGATTGACCTGATCAGCGCCAATGCTAACTTGATGGAAGAGCGTGAGGATATTATTGCCTACATCAATAGCCTCAAGGCTGGTGAAGCGCTAAGTGAAAAGCAAATCCGCGAAGGCTACCAAGATTTTAAAGTCCAGATAGCAACGCAGGCATTAACGCAAATGGCCGAGAAGCATGGGCTGCAACCCCAATCGCTGCAAGCTTTCGTGGATGGTATTCTGGATCGCATGATTTTTGATGGCGAACAGCTAACAGACCTACTTGCCCCCTTGGAGTTGGGTTGGAAAACGCGTCGGTTGGCAGAGCTGGCCTTGATGGAGGATTTAGTACCTTACCTACAAAAACAGGCCGATGGGCGTGAAATATCGGGATTAGATGCGTATGAATAAGCAAAAGAAAGGATTGGTTCCTGAATTACGGTTTCCTGAGTTTGAGAAGGAGCCTAACTGGTCATGCGTGAAGTTGAATGCAGTGGCAAAACGATTAACAAGTAAGAACAAAGGAGAAAAAATCACCCGTGTGCTGACTAATTCTGCGATCGATGGGATTGTAGATCAGCGAGACTATTTCGATAAAGATATTGCGGTTAAAGGGAATCTAGAAAGTTACTACATAGTTGATGAAGGCGACTACGTCTATAACCCGAGAATATCCTCTGCCGCACCGGTAGGGCCAATCTCGAAGAATAAAGTGGGCAAAGGAGTTATGTCACCGCTTTATACGATCTTTAGGTTCAATAGCAAAAAAAATGATTTCTTCGAGCAGTTTTTTAAGTCTTCCAGATGGCATGGCTATTTACAGACGGTCTCGAATAGTGGTGCACGCCATGATCGTATAAGTATTTCTAACAGTGAATTCATGGCAATGCCTGTTCTTAATCCTGGAGATAAGGAACAGCAAAAAATTGCTGATTTTCTTGCCTCCATCGACGATCTAATCACGCTGTATACTCAAAAACTCGATGCTTGCATATCCCATAGAAAAGGATTGATGCAACAACTCTTTCCTGTCGATGATGAATTTTTACCTAAGCAGCGTTTTCCGGATTTCCGGGGTGATAGGAAGTGGAAACCTAGAGTTTTAGGCAATTTTTTGCGTGAGCGAAGCCAAATTCCTGTCGAGAAAGTACCATTATACAGTTTAACAATTGAAGATGGTGTATCTCCAAAAACGGAAAGGTATGAACGATCTTTTCTAGTTAAGAACGAATCAGAGGCGTACAAATTAGTTAAGCCTTTTGATTTTGCCTATAACCCGATGAATCTGCGCTTTGGTGCGATTGCAATGCATTCAGGCTCAGAGGATGTGGCAGTATCAAAGTACTATAACATATTCTATTGTGACGACACTGTAGACGCGAAATTTTGCGAAATGTATTTTAAGTCGGCAGGGATGATTACGCATTATAACAATGTTGCGACAGGTTCTCTTTTAGAGAAAAGAAGGGTTCATTTTAGTGATTTTTTGCGGATTGAAATCCCTTTTCCTTCCTTAGATGAACAGAGAAAAATTGCGCAAGTTATTGGCGAGCTTACCGTGATGGTAGATAAACAATCTCAAAAACTTCATTTTTTAAAAGATCATAAAAAAGGCCTGATGCAAAAGCTATTTCCTGCCATGGATGAGGCTGACTTATGAGCAACAAGCCAAAAATTCGAAACCGTAACAACCTCCATAAAGTAGTTGAGCTTATCAGGGATGACCTGCGACAAAGTGACAATGGCGGCGTCGACGTTGTACTGTTATATGCCTATAACGGTACGGGGAAAACACGTCTATCAATGGAGTTTAAAAACGCGGGCAAACGTAAACGTGGCCAAGACCGAGACACCCTTTACTTCAATGCGTTTACTGAGGATTTGTTTCATTGGGATAACGACCTTGCGGGCGATGCGAACAGGGTGTTGCAGATCAATTCAGACTCCAAGTTTTTTGAAGGCTTCAAAGAGCTAGCTCTTGAAGAAAAGATCTTCACCTATCTGGCGCGCTACAGTAACTTCAACTTTAAAGTCGACTACGATAACTGGAATGTTAGCTTCAGCAAGCTGGTAAAGAATCCGCGTTATCGCCCTGAGTCCGAAGAACCTGAAACTATTGTTCAGGACAATATCAAGATTTCGCGCGGTGAAGAGAATATCTTTATCTGGTGTGTGTTCTTGGCTATTTGCGAATTGGTGATTGATGGAGCAGAAGCCTACAACTGGGTGAAATATTTCTATATCGACGATCCTATATCTTCGTTAGATGACAACAATGCCATTGCCATAGGCTCTGATCTAGCGAAGCTCTTAAAACGCTCAATCGGCAAAGTGAAAACAGTAATATCGTCACACCACAGCCTGTTTTTTAACGTTATGTGTAATGAGTTAAAGAAGCAGTCGCATAAGTCCTACTTCATATATAGCCGTAATGGTGACGGTTATAGCCTTCAATCCACAACAGATACGCCATTTTTCCATCATGTGGCCATGCTCAGTGAACTAAAGAAAGCCGCAGATGCGGGTAGGCTCTATACAAACCATTTTAATGTGTTACGAGGCGTGTTAGAAAAAACCTCCGCATTTTTCGGTTTTAAGGACTTTTCTGGTTGTATTCACGGCATTGATGATGAGGTGCTTTTCTCACGAGCCCTAAACTTGTTAAGTCATGGGGATTACTCATTGTTTGATCCTAAAGAACTTACCGAAGACAACAAGCAACTTTTCAACAGCATTCTGAATGGGTTTCTGGAGCGATACGCCTTCGATTTGCCCGATATCCATGCCTAAAGGTAGATGACTAACATGACCAAAGAACAACTTAATCAGCTTGGTAAAACCCTCTGGGACATTGCTGATCAACTACGCGGCGCGATGAATGCCGATGACTTCCGCGACTACATGCTATCTTTTCTATTCTTGCGTTATCTGTCCGATAACTACGAACAGGCCGCTAAGAAGGAATTGGGCGGTGATTACCCCGAACCGAAGAATGATGATCGTCGCGCACCGCTAGCAATCTGGTATCAGAACAATCAAGCTGATATTGCCGATTTTGAAAAGCAGATGCGTCTTAAAACACATTATGTTATTGAACCTGCGTTTCTGTGGAGCAGCGTGGCCGAAATGGCACGTACTCAGCATACGGATTTGCTGGATACACTATGGAAAGGGTTCAAATATATTGAAGAGAAATCTTTCAACAGCACATTCCAGGGCTTGTTCTCGGAAATAAACCTACACTCTGAAAAGCTCGGCAAAAAACCTGCTGATCGTAATGCCAAGCTCTGTACCATTATTCAAAAAATCGCCGAAGGTATTTCTGGTTTTAGTAATGCAAGGGACGATCTGGGTGATGCCTACGAATACTTGATTGGTCAGTTTGCAGCAGGTTCAGGAAAAAAAGCTGGTGAGTTTTATACGCCTCAACAAGTTTCTACCATCTTGTCAGCAATTGTCACATTAGACAGCCAGGACCCAACGACTGGTTCAAAGAAAAAAATTAAACAAGTTATGGACTTCGCCTGTGGCTCAGGCTCTTTACTATTGAATGTACGAAACAGGTCAAGCGCTGAAGGGGGCTCTGTAGGTAAAATATTTGGCCAAGAGAAAAATATTACTACCTATAACCTTGCACGCATGAACATGCTGTTGCATGGGGTAAAAGATACCGAGTTTGAAATTCATCACGGTGATACGTTAGATAATGATTGGGATATTCTCAATGAGATGAATCCTGCTAAAAAAATACAGTTCGACGCCATCGTCGCTAATCCACCTTTCAGTTTGCGCTGGGAACCGACCGAGGCATTAGGTGAAGATTTTCGCTTCAAGAACTATGGTCTTGCTCCTAAATCTGCGGCTGATTTTGCCTTCCTTCTGCATGGTTTCCACTTCCTCAGTGATGACGGGGTTATGGCGATTATTCTGCCACACGGTGTTTTATTCCGTGGTGGTGCGGAAGAGCGTATTCGTACCAAGTTATTAAAAGATGGGCATATAGATACCGTTATTGGCCTTCCTGCAAACCTGTTTTTCTCAACAGGCATACCTGTTTGCATTCTAGTGCTCAAACGCTGTAAGAAGTCAGATGATGTGTTGTTTATCAACGCCGCAGAAAACTTCGAGAAAGGAAAACGTCAGAATTACCTTCGAAGAACTGATGAAATGCCTAATGGAGAGTTGGGCGATATAGAAAAAATCATCGACACCTACCAATTCCGAAAGGAAGAAGAGCGATATTCCCGTCGTGTGTCTATGGAAGAGATTGAGAAAAAAGGCTTCAATCTTAATATTTCACGTTATGTCAGTACAGCACAGGCTGAAAAAAGAATAGATCTAAAAGATGTCCACAGTGCGTTGGTATTATTGGAAGATAGAATTAAGAGAGCAACGCTCACTCATAACACATTCCTCGAAGAACTAGGACTACCACCACTTCCCTTAGCCGAAAAAGACTAAGCTGAAATGATGTACTTATAGATGAAATATAGAGCCCAAATCATCAGTAGTCGGGCTCTATATTTATCAATTTAGAATACTATTGATCGGCACAAGAAAGGCACTGCCAAGATTATGTAAACAATGAGCGTCCGCTTCACGCCCAGAGGCATTCGACAAGCTTTTTATGGCTAAGTAAGGGTGATTTTTGTTCTTCCAGTGCCAGCAAATACTTCGCTTCGTCGTGACGGGTTTTGGTCTTCCAGCGGCGGTAAATGATCCTTAACCTCAGGCTTAATTTGAGCCTGAACGGCAGCTTTTCGCTCAAAGCAGTTCCTCAGCGCAACGCCCCGTCCGCTCCGTGCCAGAAATGGACATTGGCAAAAACGTAGTGTTTTTTACTCACCGAGGCAGATTATTCGCGATTTTAGAATTTGGCTTCATTGTCAGTAGTGATAATTATGCGATTGTAGTTTTTCCGCGAATGATAGTATTTTTCCCTTTAGATTAGGTGCTGGACAGTGAGCAAAGCGAAAACAATTAAAGGGATAGAGGTTCTGGGAGGTGACCAGGATCTTGAAATACTTCTGAGCGCTTGGATTAAAGCAATCGTACGTTATACCTCTGCCAATGAGCTAGATAATCCTTGGTGGTACAATGAAAGGGCTTCGCTAAGTGTATTGGCTGGTGCGGCATGGACTCTCAAAAACTGGCATGCCTTAGAAGAATTTTCCACAAGGAAGCGTCATCGCACACTTGAACCAGGTGTCGATAGTGGTTCGTTACGTCACGGTCGTTGTGATCTCTATATACAGTCCCCTGACCTGCTCCCCATTGATTAATACACATCGATGTTAGTAATGTCTTCATAAGC
>NZ_DAMBVN010000001.1:0-719801 GCF_032052965.1 Kosakonia sp. | reverse complement strand
CGGCAGATTTACAGTCTGCTCCCTTTGGCCGCTCGGGAACCCCACCACGGGGTAAAGCTAATATTACTGGCCTGCTCCCTTCTCGGGAAGCGCGGCGCATAATAACAAATGACGCGCCGCTGTAAAGCACTCAATAAATAAAAACGAATTACTTGTCTGCTTTTTGCACGTAATGCTGCAAAGGCAAGCAATTCAATTTATTACTGATTACAGAATAATCGTCCGGTTACCGTAAACAAATACCCGCTGTGCAAGCACCTGATACAGCGCGCGGCTCAACACGTTTTTCTCCACATCGCGCCCGGCACGCATCATGTCTTCCGCGGTGTAGGTGTGATCCACATGAATAACATCCTGCATAATGATCGGGCCTTCATCCAGATTGTCATTCACATAGTGAGCCGTTGCGCCAATGATCTTCACACCGCGCTCATAGGCCTGATGATAAGGACGCGCACCAATAAAGGCCGGCAGGAACGAATGGTGAATATTGATGATCTTATTCGGGAAGCGGGAGACAAATTCCGGTGTCAGCACTCGCATATATTTGGCCAGTACAACATAATCCGGCTGATGCGCTTCAATAGCCTGTACCATCAAACGATCATGTGCTTCACGCGTCAGGCCTTCATGACTTACCAGTTCAAACGGAATATCGAAACGCTCGACCAGCGAACGCAGCGTGTCGTGGTTGCCAATCACAGCCGCGATTTCGACATCCAGCCCGCCGTAGTTGGCTTTCATCAGCAAATCGCCAAGGCAGTGTGCCTCTTTGGTGACCAGAATAACCACGCGACGACGACCAGCAGGATTCAGCTCGCGAATCGATCCTTCCGGCAGCGCGCTGTCGAGATCCGCCAGCAGTGTGCCATCGTTAAAAATACCTTCCAGTTCGGTGCGCATGAAGAAACGACCGGTACGATGATCAACAAACTCATTGTTTTGCACGATGTTCAATTCATGCTTGTAACAAATGTTGGTGATACGGGCGATAAGCCCTTTTTGGTCAGGGCAGATAGTGCGCAGAACTTTACGTTGTAATGAATGCATTGCCGGGTAAATCCTGTTGATGATGTTTGCTATGCGTTGCTGTTTGCCTTACTGGCCGCAACACTTTTTAAATTTTTTACCTGATCCGCATGGGCAGGGATCGTTACGACCGAACTGCGGGCGCGTTCCATCGATATAGTACCACTTGCCGTTCTCCTTTAAGAAACGGGAACGTTCAATAATTGCGCCTGCTTGACCTTGTTCGCTAAACCGTGCCACAAAACTGACATAACCTTCATTACCCTTTTCGCCGTAAGCATGCTCAAATAGGGTCAGGCCGAGCCACGTCGTTTGCGGAAAATTAGCCTCAAGCTGGTGGCGAAAGGCTTCCGCTCCACAAGAAGGGTGCCAGGTGTTGATGAGATAATCTGCCTGATGTAACACGAAAGCGGTGTAGCGCGAACGCATAAGGTGGCTGGGTTCAGGAGGGAGCTGAGCGCCAGACAGATAAGGCTGGCAACATAGGCTATACTCCAGAGCGCTACCGCAAGGACAAGATTGAGACAAAATAGCATTCCTGGAACAAAAATAACGGCGCTGTTGCGCCAGGGTAGCAATATGTTAACTGAGCCGTAGCGCTGTGGCTACAGTAAGCCGGGGGAAGTGAAACACGCGTAATGAGAACAGTAAAGATTGGTCTGGCGCTCGGTTCCGGAGCGGCCAGAGGGTGGTCGCATATCGGCGTGATTAATGCGTTACAACGCGCAGGTATCGAAATTGACATTGTCGCGGGTTGTTCTATTGGCTCACTGGTCGGCGCGGCGTATGCCTGTGACCGATTGCCGGCACTGGAAAAATGGGTGCGTTCTTTTCGATACTGGGACGTGCTGCGTCTGATGGATGTTTCCTGGCAACGCGGTGGGTTATTGCGCGGTGAACGCGTGTTCAACCACTATCGTGCAGTGTTGCCGTATGCTGATTTTAGTCACTGCCAGAAGAAATTTGGCGCGGTCGCCACCAACCTGAGCACTGGGCGGGAGTTGTGGTTCACCGAAGGGGATTTGCACCACGCTGTGCGGGCCTCTTGCAGTATGCCAGGCTTGATGGCACCCGTCGCGCATAATGGGTACTGGCTGGTGGATGGCGCGGTCGTTAATCCTGTCCCTGTCTCGCTCACCCGCGCCCTGGGGGCGGATGTGGTGATTGCAGTCGATTTGCAGCATGATGCGCACCTTATGCAACAAGACCTGCTCTCGGTGAATCTGCCAAACGGTGAGAGTGATACTGAGGGCCGTGCAGTGTTACGCTGGCATCAGCGCCTGCGTGAACGCCTCGGGCGGACGGCACCTAAACGTCCGGTCACGCCCACGGCTATGGAAATCATGAGTACGTCAATTCAGGTTCTCGAAAACCGCTTAAAACGCAACCGCATGGCAGGCGACCCGCCAGATATTCTGCTGCAGCCTATCTGTCCGCAAATCTCGACACTGGATTTTCATCGTGCCGATGCAGCGATTGCAGCCGGGCATTTGGCAGTCGAAAAAAAAATAGACGAGTTGTTACCACTGGCGCGACCCGTAGTGTGATGACGTATTTTCGTAGAGTTCAGCAAATTCTGACAGGCGAGTATCGACGAAGCATGCCACTATTGATCTATCGTCAGGCAGGGGAGATGACATGACGCAGCCGTTGGCCGGAAAACAGATATTGATAGTCGAAGACGAGCCCGTTTTCCGCTCGCTGCTGGACTCTTGGCTGTTATCACTTGGAGCCAGCACCTTGCTGGCGGAGGATGGTGTTGAAGCTCTGGCCCGTATGGGAGCCGTAACGCCTGATCTCATTATTTGTGATTTGGCCATGCCGCGCATGAACGGCCTGGCGTTAATTGAACATTTGCGCAATCGCGGAAATCAAACGCCGATTCTGGTCATCTCAGCAACCGAAAACATGGCGGATATTGCGAAAGCGTTGCGCCTGGGTGTGCAGGATGTGGTGCTTAAGCCGGTGAAAGATTTTCTCCGCTTAAAGGAAACGGTATTTGCCTGCCTTTATCCCAATATGTTTAATTCCCGTGTTGAAGAAGAAGAGCGCCTGTTCCAGGATTGGGATGCGCTGGTATGTAATCCACAGGCTGCAGCGAAACTCCTGCAGGAATTACAACCACCGGTTCAGCAGGTTATTTCGAATTGTCGGGTAAATTATCGCCAATTAGTCTCGGCTGACAGACCCGGCTTAGTTCTCGATATCGCGCCTATCTCCGGTCAGGATTTGGCTTTTTATTGCCTCGACGTTACCCGGGCGGGCAATAACGGTGTGTTAGCCGCATTGCTGCTACGTGCATTATTTAATGGGTTGTTACAAGAACAGTTAGCTCATCAACGGCAGCGCTTGCCGGAAATGGGCGCGTTGCTTAAGCAGGTCAATCAATTACTGCGTCAGGCCAATTTGCCCGGGCAGTTTCCTTTATTGGTGGGTTATTACCACAGTGAGCTTAAGAATTTGATATTAGTTTCAGCCGGTCTTAACGCAACATTAAACACTGGCGAACATCAAATTCAAATCAGTAATGGTGTTCCTCTCGGCACATTAGGCAATACTTATCTCAATCAATTAAGTCAGCGCTGTGACTCGTGGCAGTGCCAGGTGTGGGGCGCGGGCGGGCGGCTGCGCTTAATGTTGAGTGCGGAATGAGCGATTGAATCAGACTTTGTAGATTGCTTTACCTGTACGATAAAACGAGTGGTACTATCGCCGCAGATTATGCGTATTAATCCTAATTAGTTGTAAGCGCGTCCTTTTCAGACCTGGCCGTTGGGATGGTGCTGATATACTCAGACGCGAGTTAATTCATGAACATGTTCAAAGCATGAACAGTCCAGGAGATTTTCAATGGCTGCAATAAATTCGAAAGTGACTAAAGCAGTAATCCCGGTAGCGGGGTTGGGAACGAGGATGTTACCAGCGACCAAGGCAATTCCTAAAGAAATGTTGCCGCTGGTTGATAAGCCATTAATTCAGTATGTGGTGAATGAATGTATCGCGGCAGGTATCACTGAAATCGTTCTGGTTACCCATTCATCCAAAAACTCTATCGAAAACCATTTCGATACCAGCTTCGAGCTTGAAGCTATGCTGGAAAAACGCGTTAAGCGTCAGTTGCTGGAAGAAGTTCAGTCTATTTGTCCACCGCATGTGACGATCATGCAGGTGCGTCAGGGGCTGGCAAAAGGTCTTGGTCACGCTGTACTGTGTGCACATCCGGTGGTTGGGAATGAACCCGTAGCGGTGATCCTGCCGGACGTCATCCTTGATGAATACGAATCAGACCTGTCACAGGACAACCTGGCAGAGATGATTAAACGCTTCGATGAAACGGGCGCGAGCCAAATCATGGTCGAGCCGGTTGATGATGTGACCGCGTACGGTGTTGTTGACTGCAAAGGCGCTACGCTGAATCCGGGCGATAGCGTACCGATGGTTGGTGTTGTGGAGAAACCCAAGGCCAATGCTGCGCCGTCAAACCTGGCGGTGGTAGGGCGTTATGTCCTGAGTGCTGAAATCTGGCCTCTGCTGGCAAAAACCCCTCCGGGAGCAGGCGATGAAATTCAGCTGACCGATGCGATTGATATGCTGATCGAGAAAGAGACAGTTGAAGCCTACCACATGAAAGGCAAAAGCCATGACTGCGGTAATAAACTCGGCTATATGCGCGCTTTCGTAGAATACGGTATCCGCCACAATACGCTGGGTACAGAATTTAAAGCCTGGCTGGAAGAGACATTAGGCGTCGGGAAAGCATAATTAATCCCTTTGCCGCAAAGGGAATTAAGCCGGAGAGAATAGCGCTGTTGCGCTGATTATCTCCGGCTTTTTTATTTCTAAACGTTGCGGTAAGAAACATAACACCGTCCCGCATGAACAGGCAGACGCCGCAAAACAATGGCATTTCAGACGAAGGCATAAACAATAAGCGTGACGGATTGAAATAACATTGCTGAATAGCAATATATTGTGAAGATATTGTGGAGTGCGTCAAAAAAAATCCCGCCAGCGGCGGGATTTTTCAAATCGCAGAAGAATTACTCGGCGAGAAGGAAATCTTCCAGTTTCTTGCCTTTTTCTTCGATAGCTTTTTTGATAACAGCCGGCGTGCGACCCTGACCTGTCCAGGTTCTTGATTCGCCGTTTTCATCAACGTAAGCATATTTAGCAGGGCGCGCAGCACGTTTAGCTTTCGTGCCGGTTTTAGCGGCTACCATGCTGTTCAGCAGTTCGTTCGGGTCAATACCGTCAGCAATCAGCATTTCACGATATTGTTGCAGTTTACGCGTACGCTCTTCAACTTCAGCTGCAGCAGCGCTTTCTTCCTCGCGGCGCTCATTTACTACAACTTCTAATTTTTCCAGCATTTCTTCGAGCGTTTCGAGAGTGCATTCTCTTGCCTGCGCACGAAGAGTACGGATGTTGTTCAGAATTTTAAGTGCTTCGCTCATTGTAGTAATCTCAAACTTATATTGGGGTGGTTTGTTGAGCTAATAATAGAGCGTTAATTTTGCCAGTGCAATAGCTGGTAATGTAAGGAATTCAAAAATCCCCCTTAATTAAGCCCGTTAAAAATAACGCTAACTAAAATTTTACTTGAAGAAACGCACAAAAAAGCACTTATAGCACTGGCTTCTATGTTGTTGTCGTCGCTTCTTTAGGTGTGAATTGTGATTAATCTTAACGGGTTTATAGTCGTGATGGATAAATATCGACCTTGTTTATTCCGTATAGTGAATGCACAAAGCAGATAAAATCATTAATAATTTCTGGATGATATGGTTTGTGAAACCCGATTTAAATCCTTGGTAAGATTATGAATTCGCTGGGCTGTTTCTCTGGCAGTAACAATAGCGCGGATTAACAATTGCTATATCTGTGAGCAAAGTAGCAGTAAGGGATTTAGTCTGACAAACGCTCTGCCATCCGGTTTGCCCGATAAAATATGGTACAATCGCCGCAAGTAATATCACACTTTGATTGGGGTTTTGCGCACGATGGCACAACTTTATTTCTACTATTCAGCGATGAATGCAGGGAAATCTACGGCTTTACTACAATCCTCTTACAATTACCAGGAAAGAGGTATGCGCACAGTGGTCTACACGGCGGAAATTGACGATCGTTTCGGCGCCGGAAAAGTAAGTTCCCGTATTGGATTATCCTCACCGGCGCGTTTGTTTAATCAACAATCCGCATTATTCGAGGAAATCAGCGCGGAACATAAGCGCGAAGCTGTCCATTGCGTGCTGGTTGATGAGTGTCAGTTTTTAACGCGTGAACAGGTTTATGCGTTATCAGAAGTTGTCGATCAGTTAGATATTCCGGTGCTGTGTTATGGGTTGCGTACCGATTTTCGCGGAGAATTATTCGTTGGCAGCCAGTATTTACTCGCATGGTCGGACAAACTGGTCGAGCTGAAAACCATTTGCTTCTGTGGACGTAAAGCCAGCATGGTACTGCGCCTGGATCAGAGCGGGCGGCCATATAATGAAGGCGAGCAGGTCGTGATTGGCGGCAATGAGCGTTATGTTTCGGTCTGCCGTAAGCATTATAAAGAAGCGCTTGTAGAGGGCTCTCTCACCGCGATTCAGGCGCGGGTCAGAGGTAAGTAAAAGCAACGCGTTAGTGTGTGTGGAAGGTGTTTTGCTCAAATAAAAAACCCGCCAGAGTCGGCGGGTTTTTTAATCAGGCTGAACAATTAAGCCGTTTTCTTCGCTTTCTTGTCAGCTTTTACTGGCGCTTCCACTTTAACAGCAGCAGCGGCAGGTTCACCTTCTTTGTACTCACGACCATAGAACGTATCCAGCAGGATCTGTTTCAATTCGGAGATCAGCGGATAACGTGGGTTGGCACCGGTACACTGGTCATCAAACGCATCTTCAGACAATTTGTCCACGTTGGCCAGGAAGTCAGCTTCCTGAACGCCCGCTTCACGAATTGACTTCGGAATACCCAGTTCAGCTTTAATGCTTTCCAGCCATGCCAGCAGTTTCTCGATTTTCGCTGCGGTACGGTCACCTGGGGCACTCAGACCGAGATGATCGGCAATTTCTGCGTAACGGCGGCGTGCCTGCGGACGGTCATACTGGCTGAACGCAGTCTGTTTGGTCGGGTTATCATTCGCGTTGTAGCGAATAACGTTACAGATCAGCAGGGCGTTGGCCAGACCGTGCGGAATATGGAACTGTGAACCCAGTTTGTGAGCCATTGAGTGACACACGCCGAGGAAGGCGTTAGCAAACGCAATACCGGCGATAGTAGCGGCACTGTGAACGCGTTCACGGGCAACCGGGTTTTTCGAACCTTCGTTGTAAGAAGCTGGCAGGTTTTCTTTCAACAGTTTCAGCGCCTGCAGCGCCTGACCATCAGAGAACTCAGAGGCCAGGACAGAAACATATGCTTCCAGCGCGTGGGTTACCGCATCCAGACCGCCGAAGGCGCAGAGGGATTTAGGCATATCCATGACCAGGTTGGCGTCAACAATCGCCATATCCGGAGTCAGCGCGTAGTCAGCCAGCGGGTATTTCTGCCCGGTCGCATCGTCAGTTACCACGGCGAACGGGGTAACTTCAGAACCGGTACCAGAGGTGGTGGTGATGGCGACCATTTTCGCTTTCACGCCCATTTTCGGGAACTTATAGATACGCTTACGGATATCCATAAAGCGCAGCGCCAGTTCTTCAAAATGGGTTTCTGGATGTTCGTACATCACCCACATGATTTTGGCTGCATCCATCGGGGAACCGCCACCGAGCGCGATGATCACGTCTGGTTTAAAGGAGTTCGCCAGTTCAGCGCCTTTACGAACGATAGTCAGCGTCGGGTCAGCTTCAACTTCGAAGAATACTTCTGTTTCCACGCCAGCGGCTTTCAGTACAGAGGTGATCTGGTCTGCATAGCCGTTGTTAAACAGGAAACGGTCAGTCACGATAAGCGCGCGTTTGTGACCATCGGTAATCACTTCATCCAGCGCGATTGGCAGTGAGCCACGGCGGAAGTAGATAGATTTCGGAAGCTTGTGCCACAACATGTTTTCAGCTCGCTTAGCAACGGTTTTTTTGTTGATCAGATGTTTCGGACCAACGTTTTCAGAGATGGAGTTACCACCCCAGGAACCACAACCCAGAGTCAGGGAAGGCGCGAGTTTGAAGTTATACAGGTCACCGATACCACCCTGAGATGCTGGGGTGTTAATCAGGATACGTGCCGTTTTCATCTTCTGGCCGAAGTGAGCAACACGTTCCGGTTGGTTATCCTGATCGGTGTACAGGCAGGATGTATGGCCGATACCGCCCATCGCCACCAGTTTTTCTGCTTTTTCTACCGCGTCTTCGAAATCTTTCGCACGGTACATTGCCAGCGTCGGGGAGAGTTTTTCGTGAGCAAAAGGTTCGCTTTCGTCGACGAGTTGCACTTCACCAATCAGGATCTTAGTAGTGACCGGAACAGTGAAGCCCGCCAGTTCAGCGATTTTATACGCCGGTTGACCTACGATAGCGGCATTCAGCGCGCCATTTTTCAGGATAATATCCTGTACGGCTTTCAGCTCTTTACCCTGCAGCAAATAGCCGCCATGGCTGGCAAAGCGTTCGCGTACAGCGTCATAGACGGAGTCAACAACCACAACGGACTGTTCAGATGCACAGATAACGCCGTTATCGAAGGTTTTTGACATCAGAACCGATGCAACGGCACGTTTGATATCGGCGGTTTCGTCGATAACCACAGGCGTGTTACCCGCACCAACACCAATTGCCGGTTTACCTGAGCTGTAAGCCGCTTTAACCATACCTGGACCGCCGGTGGCGAGGATCAGGTTAATATCCGGATGGTGCATCAGCGCGTTAGACAGCTCAACAGACGGTTGGTCAATCCAGCCGATCAGATCTTTCGGTGCGCCAGCAGCAATAGCCGCCTGCAGGACGATATCAGCCGCTTTGTTAGTTGCATCTTTCGCACGAGGATGTGGAGAGAAAATGATGGCGTTACGGGTCTTCAGGCTGATAAGAGATTTGAAGATAGCAGTAGAAGTAGGGTTAGTCGTCGGAACGATACCGCAGATGATGCCGATAGGTTCAGCGATAGTGATAGTTCCAAACGTGTCATCTTCCGACAGCACACCGCACGTTTTCTCATCTTTATAGGCGTTGTAGATATACTCAGAAGCAAAATGGTTTTTGATCACTTTATCTTCTACGATACCCATACCGGATTCGGCAACGGCCATTTTAGCGAGGGGGATTCGAGCATCTGCGGCAGCCAGGGCGGCGGCACGGAAGATCTTATCTACTTGCTCTTGAGTAAAGTTGGCATATTCACGCTGGGCTTTCTTCACGCGTTCAACGAGTGCGTTAAGTTCAGCGACATTAGTAACAGCCATAATGCTCTCCTGATAATGTTAAACTCTTTTAGTAAACCAGCTGTCCAATAGGTGAGTATAGACAGACCGGCTGCAGGTTGCGTAAATCTCAGAAAAACAAATAATTAACGCCTGACCACATGCCACTGATTTACTGAAAGAGCCTCAACGCGGCTTCGCTTTTTTTACTTTCTTTAGGTGAACTCAGATTACCTGGTTATGAGTAGTCTTTGCGTGATCTACGTCAAGTTTTAGCGAAGCTGACTCCTTTCAGCAGTGCTATTTTTGGGCGTTTGTAGCATATGTTAATGGCATCTGACTAAACGCTCTCTAAGATTATCACAATTAGTACAATTGAATAACATGTTGTATTGGTGCCATTTTTAACTGGGGAGTGGTGAACAAACACGAGAAAACGCGTATCGTTTGCATGGATTATTTTGTCATCCCTCCTTCAAAGAAAGCAGGGCGGCGTTGCGGAGCATACTGTGGTTCATACAATGTTTGATTTTCCTACTTACTTTAAGTTTTTTATTGGTCTGTTTGCGCTGGTGAATCCGGTGGGTATCATTCCCGTCTTTATAAGTATGACCAGCTATCAAAGTGCGGGTGCGCGAAACAAAACTAACCTGACGGCAAATCTCTCGGTCGCTATCATCCTCTGGACATCGCTGTTTCTTGGCGATGCGATTTTGCAACTCTTCGGCATCTCTATTGATTCTTTCCGTATTGCTGGCGGGATCCTGGTGGTTACAATCGCTATGTCGATGATCAGCGGGAAATTAGGTGAAGACAAACAGAACAAACAGGAGCAGTCAGAAACGGCTATTCGCGAAAGCATTGGCGTCGTTCCTTTAGCCTTACCATTAATGGCCGGGCCAGGGGCGATCAGTTCAACGATTGTGTGGGGGACGCGTTATCACAAAGTGGAATACCTGCTGGGTTTTTCGATCGCGATTGCCCTGTTTGCGTTTTGCTCGTGGGGATTGTTTCGCATCGCTCCCTGGCTGGTGCGTTTGTTAGGCCAAACGGGTATTAACGTCATCACGCGTATTATGGGGTTGCTGTTAATGGCGTTAGGCATTGAGTTTATTGTTGCAGGGGTGAAATCGATCTTCCCCGGCTTGCTGAACTGATTCACCTTCTTTTAATAAGCCTGTTAGCGTAATCGAACTGTATTTATTTATATATCGACTTAATTAAGCCGGGCTAAAATCACTGTTAAACAAACAGCATAATCAGTAAAACATATGATTAATACGCAAAAGGTCATTTAGCATAATAATTTACACTAATTAAAAAAATGATTATTTATCATAGGGCTACATTTTCTCCTTCGTGGGGGTGAATAATTTGTGTTCAGTGCTGCCTGTTATTTTCTTCACATCATACTATTGGGCTTGCCGTAACATAATCGAAATGATATTAGTACTTTCAATCTTCTGGCAGTTGAATGTGCTAAAAAGTAGTCAATTGTTGATTTTTTGTGCAAAACTGCACGGTGTCGACAAAAACGCGTTACATGGTCGTAGTGCGCATCTATCTGATTGAAAATCATAGATAAAAAATTCACAGGGAGGCTGTGCAGACAGTTCTCCGCAGCTCATGCTGCGCTACAAAAGAGAAATGGTTAACAAATTTGCAAAATGTATTGGCGGCAGCAGAAGGCATTTGTTATTTTCCGCCTTTATCTTAATGAGCCTTATAATTCGCAGAATATACAGTACAAATGAGAATCGTTTTCAAAAACAGCGGTTCTCTCCAGCATGAAGACATGCCTCGACAGGGGAGGCGTGTAAAAGAATCGACGCAAGATTGCCGTTTGAGCGATCCGTAATAAAAAAGTCGGTGATAGCAGCAGTGAAAAAAGATGTCTGATAGCGCCAAAAGCTCCTGCGCTCTTCAGACCCCCATAGGGGATGAAACAGGCTGGCCGAAACGCCAGTAATTATAATGAGTGGAGTATCAACACAATGTCCATCATCACAAAAAAAAGTCTGGTCGCAGCAGGCGTTCTGGCTGCGCTAATTACCGGTAGCGCAGCAATGGCTGCTGATGTCCCAGCAGGTGTTCAGCTTGCGGAAAAGCAAACGCTGGTTCGCAACAACGGCTCTGAAGTTCAATCTCTTGACCCTCATAAAATCGAAGGTGTGCCGGAATCCAACATCAACCGCGATCTGTTTGAAGGTCTACTGATCTCTGATGTTGAAGGCCATCCGACTGCGGGTGTGGCAGAAAAGTGGGAAAACAAAGATTTCAAAGTCTGGACATTCCATCTGCGTAAAGATGCAAAATGGTCAGACGGCTCTCCGGTGACCGCCCAGGATTTCGTTTACAGCTGGCAGCGTCTTGCGGATCCGAAAACCGCCTCTCCGTATGCAAGTTATCTGCAATATGGGCATATCGCTAATATTGATGATGTTATCGCTGGCAAAAAACCAGTTACCGACCTGGGTGTGAAAGCCATTGATGACAATACTTTCGAAGTAACCCTGAGCGAACCGGTTCCTTATTTCTACAAATTGCTGGTTCACCCGTCCGTTTCTGCTGTACCTAAAGCCACCATCGAAAAATTCGGCGAAAAATGGACGCAGCCAGCAAATATCGTGACCAACGGTGCTTATAAACTGAAAGACTGGGTGGTTAACGAACGCATTGTGCTCGAACGTAATACCAATTATTGGGATAACAAAAAAACCGTTATCGACCAGGTTACTTACCTGCCAATCTCTTCTGAAGTAACAGATGTTAACCGCTACCGCAGCGGCGAAATCGACATGACTTATAACAACATGCCGATCGAACTGTTCCAGAAGCTGAAAAAAGAGATCCCGAAAGAAGTTCACGTTGACCCGTATCTGTGTACTTACTACTACGAAATCAACAACCAAAAAGCCCCGTTCACAGATGTTCGTGTGCGTACCGCACTGAAACTGGCGCTGGATCGTGACATCATCGTTAATAAAGTGAAAAACCAGGGTGACCTGCCAGCATACAGCTATACGCCGCCGTACACTGATGGTGCAAAACTCACTGAACCGGCATGGTTCAAAATGACGCAGGAACAACGTAACGCTGAAGCGAAAAAATTGCTGGCGGAAGCGGGCTACACCGCTGATAAACCGTTGTCCTTCAGCCTGTTGTATAACACGTCAGACCTGCACAAAAAACTGGCTATCGCTGTGGCTTCCATCTGGAAGAAAAACCTCGGCGCAGACGTGAAGCTGGAAAACCAGGAGTGGAAAACCTTCCTCGACACGCGTCATCAAGGCACCTTTGATGTGGCGCGTGCGGGCTGGTGTGCGGACTATAACGAGCCGACATCCTTCCTGAACACCATGCTCTCCGACAGCTCCAACAACACCGCGCATTACAAGAGCCCGGCGTTTGATAAGCTGATTGGCGATACGCTGAAAGTCACGGATGAATCGCAGCGCGCAGATCTTTATTCCAAAGCTGAACAGCAGTTGGATAAAGACTCGGCGATCGTTCCGGTTTACTACTATGTGAACGCCCGTCTGGTGAAACCGTGGGTCGGTGGTTACACCGGTAAAGACCCGATGGATAATATCTACGTTAAAAACTTATATATTATCAAGCATTAATGGCAATGAGTGGGGCCGGGTAATCTGGCCCCACAGTGTCTTATCTTTATCGCACCAGAACACATCGTATTCAGGCATTATGAACGCCGCCTGCAACAGAATGTGTAAAAGGCACAGGCCAGAAGGTACGGGCAATGTTGAAATTTATCCTACGTCGCTGTCTTGAAGCGATTCCAACTCTGTTTATTCTCATCACGATTTCGTTCTTTATGATGCGCCTTGCGCCGGGAAGTCCTTTTACCGGTGAACGCGCATTGTCGCCGGAGGTTATGGCGAATATTGAGGCGAAATACCATTTAAACGATCCGATCCTGACGCAGTATTTCAGCTATCTGAAACAACTCGCGCATTTCGATTTCGGGCCGTCCTTTAAATATAAAGACTACACGGTGAATGATCTGGTTGCTGCCAGCTTCCCTGTTTCCGCAAAGTTAGGCGCTGCCGCGTTCTTGCTGGCGGTGGTATTCGGTGTGGCCGCGGGGGTCATCGCCGCGTTGAAGCAGAATACCAAATGGGATTACACCGTGATGGGGCTGGCAATGACCGGCGTGGTTATACCGAGCTTTGTTGTTGCACCGTTACTGGTGATGATCTTCGCCATTATTCTGAAGTGGCTGCCTGCCGGCGGCTGGAATGGCGGGGCGCTGAAATTTATGATCCTGCCGATGGTGGCGCTGTCGCTGGCGTATATTGCCAGTATCGCCCGTATTACGCGTGGTTCGATGATTGAAGTGCTGCACTCAAACTTTATCCGTACTGCTCGTGCGAAAGGGCTGCCGATGCGCAGAATTATCCTTCGCCATGCCCTGAAACCCGCGTTACTGCCGGTGCTCTCCTATATGGGGCCTGCATTTGTCGGCATCATTACTGGTTCAATGGTTATCGAAACCATTTATGGTCTGCCGGGTATCGGCCAGCTGTTTGTGAACGGCGCCCTGAACCGCGACTATTCGCTGGTACTGAGCCTGACCATTCTGGTTGGCACCCTGACGATTATGTTTAACGCGATTGTTGACGTGCTGTATGCCGTCATCGATCCGAAAATCCGTTATTAACACTGGAGTACGCCATGATGTTAAGTAAGAAAAACAGCGAGGCGCTGGAAAACTTCAGTGAAAAACTGGAAGTCGAAGGTCGTAGCCTTTGGCAGGATGCGCGCCGCCGTTTTATGCATAACCGCGCAGCGGTCGCCAGTCTTTGCGTTCTGCTGTTGATTGCATTATTCGTTACGCTGGCGCCGATGGTGTCGCAGTTTACCTACTTCGACACGGACTGGGGCATGATGTCCAGCCAGCCGGATATGGAATCGGGCCACTACTTCGGTACCGACTCTTCCGGGCGTGACCTGTTGGTGCGTGTGGCGATTGGCGGGCGGATTTCGCTGATGGTTGGCATTGCCGCGGCACTGGTCGCAGTCATCGTCGGTACGCTGTATGGCTCGCTGTCGGGTTATCTTGGCGGGAAAACCGACTCGGTGATGATGCGCCTGCTGGAAATTCTCAACTCCTTCCCGTTTATGTTCTTTGTGATCCTGCTGGTAACCTTCTTTGGGCAAAATATTCTGTTGATTTTTGTGGCCATCGGGATGGTTTCCTGGCTGGATATGGCGCGTATTGTACGTGGCCAGACCCTGAGCCTGAAACGCAAAGAGTTTATTGAGGCGGCGCAGGTTGGCGGTGTCTCCACGGCTAATATTGTGGTGCGTCACATTGTCCCGAACGTTCTGGGCGTTGTGGTCGTGTATGCGTCCCTGTTGGTGCCGAGCATGATCCTGTTCGAATCCTTCCTGAGCTTCCTCGGCCTGGGCACCCAGGAGCCGTTGAGTAGCTGGGGGGCATTGTTGAGCGACGGTGCAAACTCTATGGAGGTTTCACCCTGGCTGCTGCTGTTCCCGGCGGGTTTCCTTGTTGTCACCCTGTTTTGTTTTAATTTTATCGGCGATGGCCTGCGTGATGCCCTCGACCCGAAAGATCGTTAAGGAGTGCTGTCATGAGCATTACTGAAACCGCATCTGCGTCGACGACGCGAATGCAATCGGGCACTCTGCTGGATGTGAAAGATCTGCGGGTGACTTTCCAGACCCCTGACGGTGACGTTACTGCGGTTAATGACCTGAACTTCTCGCTGCGTGCAGGTGAAACGCTGGGGATTGTTGGCGAATCCGGTTCTGGCAAGTCGCAGACTGCTTTTGCGTTGATGGGGCTCCTCGCCTCAAACGGTCGTATTGGCGGCTCCGCCACCTTTAACGGTAAAGAGATCCTCAACTTGCCTGAGAATGCGCTAAACAAATTGCGCGCTGAGCAAATCTCTATGATTTTTCAGGATCCGATGACCTCGCTGAACCCGTATATGCGTGTTGGTGAGCAGTTAATGGAAGTGCTCATGCTGCACAAAGGCATGAGTAAGGGCGAAGCATTTGAAGAGTCGGTCAAAATGCTTGATGCAGTGAAAATGCCAGAAGCGCGGAAGCGCATGCGCATGTATCCGCACGAGTTTTCCGGCGGTATGCGCCAGCGCGTCATGATTGCGATGGCGCTACTGTGCCGGCCAAAACTGCTGATTGCCGACGAACCCACCACGGCGCTGGACGTGACAGTGCAGGCGCAGATCATGACGTTGTTGAATGAACTGAAACGCGAATTTAACACCGCCATTATTATGATCACCCATGACCTCGGTGTCGTGGCCGGCATCTGCGATAAAGTACTGGTGATGTACGCAGGCCGTACAATGGAATACGGCCATGCCCGCGATGTGTTTTATCAGCCGTCACACCCTTATTCCATTGGTTTGTTGAATGCCGTGCCACGTCTGGATGCGGAAGGCGAGTCTCTGCTGACCATTCCGGGCAACCCGCCGAACCTGCTGCGGCTGCCGAAAGGTTGCCCTTTCCAGCCGCGCTGCCCGCACGCGATGGATATCTGTAACAGTGCTCCACCGCTGGAGGAGTTTGCCCCGGGCCGTTTGCGCGCCTGCTTTAAGCCGGTGGAGGAGTTGGTATGAATGCCGTAACAGAAGAGAAAAGAGTCCTGCTGGAAATTGCCGATTTGAAAGTGCATTTTGACATCAAAGACGGCAAACAGTGGTTCTGGCAGCCGGGTAAAACGCTGAAAGCCGTGGATGGCGTAACATTGCGCCTGTACGAAGGCGAAACCCTTGGCGTGGTGGGAGAGTCTGGCTGCGGTAAATCGACCTTTGCCCGCGCGATCATCGGGCTGGTGAAAGCCACCGATGGGAAAGTCGCATGGCTGGGCAAAGATCTGTTGGGCATGAAACAGGATGAATGGCGTGCCGTGCGTAGCGATATCCAGATGATTTTCCAGGATCCGCTGGCATCGCTGAACCCGCGTATGACCATCGGCGAAATCATTGCTGAGCCATTGCGTACCTATCATCCTAAAATGCCGCGTCAGGAAGTGCGTGACCGCGTTAAAGCCATGATGATGAAAGTGGGCCTGCTGCCCAACCTGATCAACCGCTACCCGCATGAGTTTTCTGGCGGGCAATGCCAGCGCATCGGTATTGCACGTGCGCTGATCCTTGAGCCGAAGCTGATTATCTGTGATGAACCTGTCTCGGCGCTGGATGTTTCTATTCAGGCACAGGTGGTAAACCTGTTGCAAAAATTGCAGCGTGAAATGGGCTTGTCGCTAATCTTTATCGCTCACGATCTGGCTGTGGTAAAACACATTTCTGATCGCGTACTGGTGATGTATCTTGGTCATGCGGTGGAACTTGGCACCTATGATGAGGTGTATCAAAACCCGCTGCATCCCTATACCAAAGCATTGATGTCTGCGGTGCCAGTACCGGATCCGGATCTGGAAAAGAACAAAACCATCCAGTTGTTGGAAGGGGATTTGCCGTCGCCGATTAACCCGCCTTCCGGCTGTGTGTTTCGGACCCGTTGCCCGATTGCCGGGCCGGAATGCGCGCAGACCCGACCGGTGCTGGAAGGCAGTTTCCGTCATGCGGTATCCTGCCTGAAGGTTGACCCGCTTTAATCGCAGGATAAAAAAGGGCTGACAATTGTCAGCCCTTTTTTTACATCTGCCGCTTATTCGCGCCAGAGAATATGGCACAGCTTATGATCTTTCTCGCGACATAACAGAACCCGCGCAAAAATATCGTTAATTTCGCCGCCGTCCGTGTCCGCCAGGCCAATGACCACTTCAGCGAAGAAGTCCGGGTTCAGGTCGTAATCAACATGTTCCTGCCAGTCTTCGGCTGGATCAAACAGCTCCGCGCCGCCACGCTCTTCAAACTGTAAGTTGAACAGAATGACATCAGCCGGATCGAGATTGTCCACAGCCAGCTCGAGGAAGATGTCGTAAGCCTGTTCGAGCGTTTCGTCTTCGGTCAGGCGGTTATTCAGATCCATTTCCATGATTACCTCTTCACTTCAGATGGGCACGTTTTACAGCAACGGACTAAAGAAGTAAAACAGTCGTTCAGCGATCCGGTGCCAGAAAGGGCGTTTTACCCACAACCGCGCATCAAGCAGCCGCGAACGGGATATATAGTCATCCTGCACGGCCGCCAGATCGCCGCCGAAACCGGCATCATCAATAACCAGTGTGATTTCAAAATTCAACCACAGGCTGCGCATATCCAGGTTGACGGTGCCGACCAGGCTTAATTCACCATCAACCAGCACGCTTTTGGTGTGCAGCAAACCGCCTTCAAACTGATAAATCTTTACCCCAGCCGCTAACAGCTCGGTAAAAAAAGCCCGGCTGGCCCAGCCGACTAAAACAGAATCGTTTTTGCGCGGCAGGATAATACTCACGTCGACTCCCCGTTGCGCGGCGGTGCAAATAGCATGCAGCAAGTCATCACTCGGCACGAAATAGGGGGTGGTCATAATCAAATATTCACGCGACGCATAGACCGCAGTGAGTAACGCCTGATGAATCAAGTCTTCCGGGAAACCGGGCCCGGACGCGATGGTATGAATAGTGTGCCCGCTGGCTTCTTCGAAAGGCATCACATTGGCATCGGGCGGCGGCGGGAGAATACGTTTTCCGGTTTCGATTTCCCAGTCGCACGAATAAACAATGCCCATTGCTGTTGCAACGGGGCCTTCCATGCGTGCCATCAGATCGACCCACTGACCGACACCGGCGTCTTGTTTAAAGAAGCGTGGGTCGACCATATTCATGCTGCCGGTATAAGCAATATAGTTATCGATCAGCACGATTTTCCTGTGCTGGCGTAAGTCCATGCGCCGCAGAAATACACGCATGAGATTGACTTTCAGCGCCTCGACCACCTCAATACCGGCATTGCGCATCATCCCGACCCAGGGGCTACGGAAGAAAGCAACGCTGCCGGCAGAGTCCAGCAGCAAACGGCAGTGCACGCCGCGTCGCGCTGCCGCCATTAGGGATTCCGCCACTTGATCGGCCATTCCACCTGGATGCCAGATATAAAACACCATCTCGATATTGTGCCTCGCGAGCTGGATATCGCGAATGAGCGCCTGCATCACATCGTCTGAACTGGTCAGCAATTGCAGCTGGTTGCCTTTCACCCCGGCAATGCCCTGACGTCGCTCACACAGTTTAAATAGCGAAGAGGCGACACTGCTGTTCTCGTCGGCAAATATACGTTTAAAATTTTTCAGATCGTTAAGCCATTTCGCCGTTGAGGGCCACATGGCACGGGCGCGTTCCGCACGCCGTTTGCCGAGATGCAGTTCGCCAAGCGACAAATAGGCAATAATCCCCACCAGCGGCAGGATATAAATGATCAACAGCCATGCCATGGCAGACGTGACGGCGCGGCGTTTCATCAGAATGCGCAGCGTAACACCCGCAATCAGCAGCCAGTAGCCTAAGACAATCAGCCAGCTCATTACGGTGTAAAAGGTGGACATACACAAAATCCTTTTCAAAACGTCATTCAGTGAGTTTACGCATCAGGTTTCATCTGGCAAATAAAAACGCCGGAAAGCGCTGGTCTGGCGGAAGCGGCGGACTATAATGGCGTTTCTGTTTAGCATTGAGTCGTAAAAATGAAGCGTAGTCGTACGGAAGTGGGGCGCTGGCGTATGCTTCGGCAGATGAGCCGCCGAAAAGCACGCTGGCTGGAAGGTCAGTCGCGTCGCAATATGCGCATCCACGCTATCCGAAAATGCGGGTTAAACCGCCATCGTAATGTGTTGTTGTTTGCTATTTACGATATTTGATGACGTTGGGCACCGAATCTGGTGCCCTCTGTTATTTTTGGCGTGCCAGGTTTGCATACCCGTGCCGCCATGTATACGCAAAGAATATGTTCTATGATGGACAGCCTGTAGCCAGGTCGGTTTTCGGATGCCAACTCTGGCTGGCGAGAAGAAAGTTTTACTCTGCGGATGGAGATAGATGAATAAAGAAGCGCTTATTTTTCTTGGGATTGCCATTGTTGTCGAAGTTATCGCCACTACGGCACTGAAGTCTTCAGACAGTTTTACCCGACTGATCCCAAGTGTGATCAGTATCGCCGGGTATTGTATTGCATTCTGGTGCCTGACCATTCCCATGCGCACCATCCCCACAGGCGTCATTTATGCAATCTGGTCCGGTGCGGGCATTGTGCTGATTGGTGTTGTCGGCTGGCTAGTGCACGGACAAAAACTCGACATACCAGCAATGATGGGGATGGGGCTAATTATTGCCGGAGTGGTGATCATAAATTTATTTTCTAAGACTGTCGGTCATTAAGGGCACCAAAAAGCAGTGGTTTACCGCTGCTTTTTAAATACATCTGTACATAACTCTCCTTTATTTCCTCATACTTAAAATAAAAATAAAACTGTCACTATGAGTTATTAATGCACTGCGCATTGTCATGCTGGTAATAAAAAGGAAAGCATTTAAACTTTGCATTTTTATTCGCGATTTTCACTTGTAAAGATACGTCAGTGTGATCTTGATCAATATCCACTGTCAGTAACTCATTGAACATTGTCCTGCTAAATTAACACCTTATAAGTAGATGGGACTATTATGGCACTTAAGGACTATTTTGTAAGAACGGAACCTGCAAGACGTCGCTTTGGCGTGGCTTTTATTGTGGGTGTGGTCGCAGGGATATTATCTGCGTTTGTTAAGTGGGGTGCGGAAGTGCCTTTGCCACCGCGGACATTTTCTGGCGGCCGGGATGAGTTTAATCCACCTTATCTTTTTTTGCGCGATTATTTAGGTATTGATCCAACCCATACGGTTTATACGTTCTCAGAGCATATTATTAACCCGGTCATGGTAACCCATATTATTTTCTCTCTTGTCTTTGCCATCGGGTATTGCCTCGTTGCAGAAGTATTCCCGAAAGTAAAATTATGGCAGGGGATTTGGGCTGGGATCGTGGCAACTATTTGTGTGCACTGGATCTCTTTCCCGTTGTTAGGTCTGACGCCGGGTCTGGCTGATTTGCCCGTTGATGAATACGTTTCTGAACTGGTAGGGCATATTTTCTGGTTCTGGGCCATCGAGCTGATTCGTCGCGATTTGCGTAACCGCATTACCCATGAGCCCGATGCTGAAATTCCGCTGGGATCCACCAGCCGCTTTTGAACAAGGCCGCATAACAAAAGACCCGCACTGGCGGGTCTTTTTGCTTTAAAACACTTTCTTGAACGGTTTCACCGTCACGTTCTGGTAAACGGCCGCAGCAACATACGGATCGTCCTGCGCCCACGCTTGTGCGGCTTCCAGCGATTCAAACTCAGCAATGACCGTGGAGCCAGTAAAACCCGCCGCACCAGGATCGTTGCTGTCAACAGCAGGCATGGGGCCCGCCGTTAGCAGTCGTCCTTCATCGTGTAACAGTTGCAGTCGCGCCAGGTGAGCAGGGCGTACAGAGAGGCGTTTTTCGAGCGAATCAGCAACATCTTCAGCAAAGATAACGTAAAGCACGGGCACAGCTCCTTACCAATCGGAAAGCCATAACGTTATGTGAAACTCCGAATGACTGCAATGCAAAGATCTCCCCTGCAAATATCCATGTGTTAAATGCGGATTTTTTGTCCTTCCGGCAGACAAACTTACCCGGCGATGCGATGTCTAGTTGAATATGATTGCTATTTGCATTTAAAATCGGGGTCTGGTTTTTTAACTGACACGATTATGACTTCAATGACCCTTGATTTACCTCGCCGCTTTCCCTGGCCGACACTGTTGTCCGTGGGTATTCATGGAGCTGTCGTGGCGGGTCTGCTCTATACCTCGGTACATCAGGTTATTGAATTGCCCGCCCCTGCGCAGCCTATTTCTGTGACCATGGTTGCACCGGCGGATCTTGAACCGCCGCAAGCCGCGCCCGCGCCGCAGCCAGAGCCGGTCGCAGAACCCGAGCCAGAACCAGAACCGGTTCCTGAACCGCCGAAAGAAGCGCCGGTAGTGATTGAAAAACCTAAACCAAAGCCGAAGCCCAAACCGAAGCCGGAGAAAAAAGTCGAACAGCCGAAGCGGGAAGCGAAACCCGCAGAGCCGCGTCCGGTATCGCCATTTGAAAATAATGCGCCCGCTCGTCCGGCGGCTACGCCTTCGCCTTCTGTGGCCAGCAAACCGGCCCCCTCTGTTCCTGCGGGGCCGCGTGCGTTGAGTCGTAACCAGCCGCAATACCCGGCGCGAGCTCAGGCGTTGCGCATTGAGGGCCGCGTGCGTGTTAAATTTGATGTGACGGCTGATGGACGCGTTGAAAATGTCGAAGTGCTTTCGGCGCAGCCCGCAAACATGTTTGAGCGAGAAGTAAAAGCGGCAATGCGTAAATGGCGCTACGAATCCGGCAAACCGGGGTCAGGATTGATTGTGAATATTGTCTTCCGTCTGAATGGCGGCGCGACAATGGAATAAAAAAAGCCTCCGTCAGGAGGCTTTTTTTTAAGGCAACTGCGGAAGCGGTCGCGGTTTTCCTTCATTGTCTACAGCGACATAAATAAACAGTGCCTCTGTCGCCTTATAACGCTGGCCAATCGGTTCTGAAGAGACTTTTTTAACCCACACTTCAACATTGATAGTCACGGACGTATTGCCGCGTTTGACACAGCGCGCATAGCAACACACTACATCGCCCACGGCGACCGGGCGCAGGAAAGTCATGCCGTCCACCCGCACCGTCACCACGCGCCCATGCGCGATCTCTTTGGCCTGAATGGCGCCGCCCATATCCATTTGTGACATTAACCAGCCGCCGAAGATGTCGCCATTGGCGTTGGTGTCTGCTGGCATTGCTAATGTGCGTAAGACAAGTTCTCCCTGCGGAGTGTCCTGAATCGTTGTCATTATTATCTCTTCTGTATTGAGGGATTTATGGCGGGATGCTACTACGAATTGACGGCAGAAAACACAGAAAAAGCCAGGCGCAGGGCCTGGCGTCAGGAGATCAGGATTTATCGTCCTGCGGTGGCATATGGCGGTAGATATAAACACCACTTAACAGCGTGAAAATCAGTGTCATAACCGTCAGGCCGAACACTTTAAAATCCACCCATGTATCGAAAGATAACCAGAAAGCGACATAGATATTGGCGAGGCCACAGGCAATAAAGAACAGCGCCCAGGCAATGTTTAGCCGCGACCAGACGGCATCCGGCAGGGTGAGCTCTTTGCCCAGCATGCGTTGGATCAGCGTCTTTTTCATCACCCACTGGCTGAACAGTAGCGCGCCGGCAAACAGACCGTAAATAACGGTCACTTTCCACTTAATAAACTCCACAGCCTGATATTTAATGGTCAAACCGCCGAATATGGCAACCAGTATAAAAGTGATCAGCGCGACTTTTTCCACTTTACGATAGCGGATCCAGCAGTAAATCAGCACGATGGCTGAGGCAACAATCAGTACTTTGGTGGCAGCAAAAATATCGTAGAGTTTGTACACCACGAAAAAGAGCGCCAGCGGAAGAAAATCAAGAAACTGCTTCATTCAACGATTCCATCATCAGAAATTGCCTGCCTTCGCAGGCAATCGGGGATTCACGCACGCATCAGCATATACAAGCGGAATAAATAAATGAGCAACGCGGCCGAGACGAGATTACTGACCGTGTTGGTGATAACCGCAGCCACTTCAGGGGCAATGCCTGAGGGGGTACGGATAAACACCAGCAGAACAGTGACCATGATCCAACCGATCACGGCAGGCGCGATGAGACGCATATTGGCCCAGCCGAGACGCATACTGTTGCGAACAGATGCAAATACCCCTGTCTTATCCTGCACCAGCATCACCGGCGCGAACGCCAGTAAAATAGCCAGTACAATACCCGGTACCACGAAAAACACGCTGGCAAATTGCACCATAAATTTCGCCAGCAGGAACAGCAAAAACAATTTTGGCAGTACGGGAGCACTGGCGCCAATCGCGCGCAGGGCGCTAACGCGGTGCCCCGCTGAAACGAGCTGAAGCAGCAGCAATACACCACCGGCCAGAACAGCGTTACCAATCAGGCTCGCCAGCGTGGCAACACCGGAAAAACGCAGCATCACGCGCTGCTGTTCCGGCGTCATGTTTTGTGCCAGCTCCAGTAAATTGACGCTGTTGGCCAGGTTGTCGTCCTGAAATAAAACGGAGAGTTGATCTTCACTGGGCATAAACGCGTGCCCAAGACCAACCGTAATTAACGCAGCCAACAGCGAAATCAGTAAAAAAGTCACAAACTGATTACGTAAAAAATTTCCCGTGTCACGGTAAACGGATTTCGCCGTGATAGACATGCACTCTCCTTGAGTATTGCGGTGTTAAATATCAGGTAATTGTACCCTGAATACACCCTCAGTGGCAGCATCATGGCTTGTATGGAAAAGCATATCTTTGTAAAGAGGCGCTAATCCGTAGCGCGCCCGCGCACGGTCGCACGCTTCATTAGCGGCGCCGTTCTCACCAGACATGGCAAATTCCCGGCACGGGGAAGGACGCCCTTCATAAATGGTGCATCGCGCCGACTCACCAGGTGTTCCTTCCAGCGCGACGCAACGGCTCTGCTTTTGATTCGTTCCGCGCATGCAGCGCAAAAACGGGGTGAGCGGCTCAGTAAACTGTGCCGGGACAGGGCCGCCAGCGTCATCCGCTTCAGCCCAGTAAAAAGAAACACGAAAATACGCACAACAGGCTCCGCACGACATACACGGATTGAGTGAACTCATAACGCACCTGAATTTAATGACGCATCAACATATTGGCAGATGAATAAATTAGCCCCGGATTTACACCGGCACAAGATGGCTCCTCAGGATTTTTTTCATGGCTTCATCAGCGAGAAATTGATTTAAGTACAAAAGTTAAGTGGTGTGTCTGCGGGTAAAAATTATCTCAGATCAATGAATGTTAAATTATGAAGTTAAGTGTGATCTGCGTTGGATCACTTTGTACTCAGTTGTAGGTATATTCACGGCGCGTTAAAAACCTTAATCATGGAGTGGATATGAAGAAGTTAGCCGTGGCCGCATTGATCCTGAGTAGCATTTCCGGAGGCGCATACGCGCATGAAGCAGGCGAGTTTTTCATTCGTGCCGGTTCCGCCACCGTCCGACCGACGGAAGGATCAGACAATGTGTTAGGAAGTCTTGGCAGTTTTAGTGTGAGCAATAATACTCAGCTTGGGATCACGATGAGCTGGATGGCTACAGACAATATCGGTGTTGAATTGCTGGCAGCTACGCCCTTTCGTCACCGCGTCGGTACCGGGCCGACTGGCGACATTGCAACCGTGCATCACCTGCCGCCGTCGCTGATGGCACAATGGTACTTTGGCGATGCTCAAAGTAAGCTCCGTCCGTACATTGGCGCTGGGATCAACTACACCACCTTTTTCGATGAAAAATTCAATGATAAGGGCAAAGAGGCCGGACTTTCTGACCTCAGTCTGAAGGATTCATGGGGGGTAGCGGGGCAGGCAGGGCTGGATTACTTAATCAACCGCGACTGGCTGATTAATATGTCGGTCTGGTATATGGACATCGACACGGATGTGCGTTTTAAAGCCAACGGTGAACAGCAGAGCGTACACACACGCCTCGATCCATGGGTGTTTATGTTCTCGGCGGGCTACCGTTTTTAAGCCGGCATTTTACATACAGGGCTGGTCGTGCGGCCAGCCATTCTCCTAACCCTCAACATAGCGGCACGTCATATAAGCCCCCGCGACACACAGCGACAGCGGCACAAAAAAGCTGAAGTCCATACCTGTAAACTCCATCAACAGCACAATCGCGGTGAGCGGCATCTGCATGGATGACGCCAGAAATGCCGCGCCACCGGTCAGTGCAAATTCGCCGATGCTGCTGCCGGGGAAAAATGCGCCAACCAGTAAAAAGAGCAGCGCACCCAGCAACGCGCCGATGGCAAGCCCCGGAGTCAGCAGACCACCTTCCGCGCCACTGCGTAACACCATCCAGATACTGAAGACCTTCAGCCCAATCAGGATCGCGGCCAGCGGCAGTGTCACGTCGCCACCGAAGCTCAGTTGTACCGGCCCTCGGCCGTTACCTGGCAATTGAGGAAACCAGATCGACAGCAAACCGAGGCAGGTAAAAGCAACAAAACAAAACAGCGGCATCTGCCAGTTGCTTTTCACGCTGCCGCGCGCCTGGCGGCTCATACGCCGAAACAGGCTGGCGGCATAGCCGAACACTGGCCCGGCCAGGGCTGCCCAGACGATGAGCGAAACAGGTGCCGCTGGCGCAGAGAAAAGGTACTGTCGCTCGTTGCCCAGCACCAGCGAAGCAATAAAGGCGGCGACCGCTGACGTTATGATCGCGGCGATCACCGCATCCCAACGAAAGGTGACCAGCAGTACTTCAAGGGTAAAGATTGCGCCGGCCAGCGGTACGTTATACACCGCGGCCAGTCCCGCACCAGCACCGCAGGCAATGACCAGCTTGATGTCCGCCTCGCTCAGTCCGCAGCGTCGGGCGATGCCGCCAGCAAACAGTGCGCCGACTTCGCGCGGTGCGCTTTCACGGCCGAGTGGGGAACCCATCGCCACTGTTACAACCTGTAGCATGGCATGGCACAGCGTCGTCGCGGCAGGCATAGGCTGACGGATATCGCTCACCGCCGCGCTGACACTCAGACGTTTTTTGGCATAGCGCGCCAGCAACCACCATCCCCATCCCGCGATGATTCCGGCAATGGTAAGTGCGGCAACGCGGCGCAGCGCTGAGGCTTCACTCACGCCTTGCAGAAAAGGTGGGCCGCCAATCAGTGACCGCTGGCTGTAGCCGAATGCCAGATGTTGTATTTCATGCAGCATCAGGGCGATCAGCATGCCGGCCGTACCGGCAGCAATACCGGTCAGTAACAGGGCGGTCCAGCGGCTCTGGCAAAATGCACATAAGAGTTTACGCATCTGCTTCGTATCGTTTGTGAAAGGTCGTGGTTAGTATCCCACAGTAAATATGAACCTTTTAACAATACGTTATGCAGGGGGAGGGAAAATAAACAGAGCGCCGCCCGACATTCAGGCGGCGTGAGGATTAGCGCGGCAGAGTCGCGGCTTTCATCTGTTTGGCAAAGGCCTTGAGTTCAGCCAGCATTGCCGTCGGGTTAGCGAGATTCTTCTCGATAATTTTCACCGTTGCCGAGCCGGAAATCGCCCCGGCTGCGCCCGCGTTGATGGCGGCGGTAACCTGATCCGGCGCGGAAATACCAAAACCTTGCAGGGAAGGCGCGGCATGATACTCGGTCAATTTTTCCAGCAAGTGATGTAACGGCAGAGCGGCGCGGTTTTCCGCTCCGGTCACGCCAGCGCGGGAGAGCAGGTATGTGTAGCCGCGACCGTAGGAAGCAATCTGGCGTAGCAGGGCGTCATCGGCGTTCGGCGGGCAGATAAAAATGGGCGCAATATTGTGGCGCATTGCCGCCTGGCGAAATGGCGCTGACTCTTCAATAGGCACATCGGCCACCAGCACCGAATCCACACCCACTTTTGCGCACTGTGCGTAAAATTCATCAATGCCACGGCTGAAAACCAGGTTGGCATACATCAGCAGGCCAACAGGAATGGTGGGATGTTTCTGGCGGATCGCCGCCAGCATTTCAAAACACTGTGTTGGCGTCACGCCGGATGCAAATGCACGCAGGGTCGCACTCTGAATGGTAGGGCCATCTGCGAGCGGGTCGGAGAAGGGGATCCCCAGTTCCAGCGCATCGGCACCCGCTTCAATCAGCGTATCGATAATTTTCAGCGACTGCTCAGGCGACGGATCCCCCAGCGTCACGAAGGGAACAAACGCACCTTCTTTACGGGCATCCAGCTGTTTAAATAAGTTATCGTAGCGTTCCATCAGATTTCCCCTCGCGCTTTCAAAATATCATGTACGGTGAAAATGTCTTTATCGCCGCGCCCCGAGAGATTAACCACCAGCAGCTGTTCTTTCTCAGGATTTTCGCGCATCATTTTCAGCGCATGGGCGAGGGCATGCGAGGACTCCAGCGCCGGAATAATCCCTTCATGGCGGCACAACGTTTTAAAGGCGTCCAGAGCTTCGTCATCGGTGATGGAGACGTAGTCTGCGCGGCCTGTGCTGTTGAGATAAGCATGCTGGGGCCCGACAGACGGGAAATCCAGCCCTGCGGAAATGGAGTAAGACTCTTCTATCTGGCCTTCCTCAGTTTGCATCATTGGCGACTTCATACCGAAGTAGATCCCGACGCGACCATGCTTCAACGGTGCACCGTGCTCCCCGGTTTCGATACCGTGACCCGCAGGTTCGACGCCGATCAGACCCACCGCGGTTTCATCAATAAAATCGGCAAACATACCAATGGCGTTAGAACCGCCGCCAACGCAGGCGATCACGGCATCGGGCAGACGTCCCTCTTTTTCGAGGATTTGCGCTTTCGTTTCTGCGCCAATCATGCGCTGGAATTCGCGCACGATGGTTGGGAATGGGTGCGGGCCAGCGGCGGTGCCGAGCATATAGTGTGCTGTTTCGTAGCTGCCAGACCAGTCGCGCAACGCCTCGTTACAGGCATCTTTAAGAGTGGCGGAACCGCTGTGTACCGGGATCACCTCGGCACCCATCAGACGCATACGGAAAACGTTTGGCGACTGACGTTCAACATCTTTTGCACCCATGTAGATCCGGCATTTCAGGCCCAGCAAAGCGCTTGCCAGTGCGGAAGCAACACCGTGCTGACCCGCACCGGTTTCGGCGATAATCTCAGTTTTGCCCATCCGTTTTGCCAGCAAGGCCTGTCCCAGCACCTGGTTTGTTTTATGCGCACCGCCGTGCAGCAAGTCTTCGCGTTTCAGGTACAGGGTAGTGCGGGTGCCCGCGGTAATGTTCTGGCATTTCGTCAGCGCCGTCGGGCGCCCGGCATAATTTTTCAGCAGATCGTTAAATTGTTGCTGGAATTCCGCATCGCTTTGCGCGCTGACAAAGGCCTCTTCCAGTTGGCGCAGTGCCGGCATCAGGATTTGCGGAACATACATCCCGCCAAACTCGCCAAAGTACGGGTTCAGTAGTGTTGTCATTGTCTCTTTCCTTAATAAGCGCGCAGTGTGCGGAAAACAGATGCCAGTTTTCTGGCATCTTTAATGCCCGGTTCCGACTCCACGCCTGAATTAAAATCAAGTCCGGCACAGCCGGCCTTCGCCGCCTGTACGCAATTATCTGCACTCAAACCGCCAGCCAGCAGCACATTGTCGAGCGACTCTCCCGCCAGTAATGTCCAGTCAAACTGTTTGCCGCTTCCGCCCTGGCCATTGTCGAAAACATATTTATCGACCTGCTGAAAATGACGCTGTGGCAGACGATCGCCGACGCTAAGCGCCTTCCAAATCTGCGTTTTGGTGGGAAGGGCCGTACGCAGCGCGTCGATATAAGCCTGGTCTTCATCACCGTGTAGCTGTACGGCGCTTAGCGAGAGGGAGCGTGCTTTAGCTGCCACATCACTTATGTCCGCATTGCGGAATACGCCGACATAGTGCAACGGCGCGCCCTGCATGACGGCCTGTGCTTGCGCTTCATCCACTGCGCGCGGCGAACTGGCGACAAAAATCAGCCCGCCGTAGATCGCGCCAGCCTGGTGAGCAGCCTGTGCATCTTCGGCACGCGTCAGTCCGCACACTTTATTTTCACCCAGCAAGACACGCTTCACTGCCGCATCCAGATCCTCATGGGCCATCAGTGCGGAGCCGATCAGGAAACCGTTGGCGAAGTGGCTTAATTCGCGCACCTGCGCGTAAGTATTGATGCCGGACTCACTGATCACCGTGACCCCGGCACCGAGGCGCGGTGCAAGCTCACGGGTACGGTTAAGATCGATTGAGAGGTCGCGCAAATCGCGGTTATTAATGCCAACCACCTTTGCTTCCAGTGCAATAGCGCGTTGCAGTTCCTCCTCGTTACTGACTTCTGTCAGTACGCCCATTTTGAGACTGTGGGCAACGGCGGCAAGCTGGCGATACTGATCATCATCCAGCACTGAGAGCATCAACAGGCAGGCATCTGCCTGGTAATAACGTGCCAGATAGATCTGGTAGGCATCAATAATAAAGTCTTTGCACAGAATCGGTTGCGGCGCGATGCTGCTGACAATCGGCAGGAAATCAAAACTGCCCTGAAAGTACTTCTCATCGGTCAGCACGGAGATCGCCGATGCATGATGTTGATAAACGCCGGCAATACGCGCCGGGTCGAAATCATCGCGGATCACCCCTTTAGACGGTGAGGCCTTTTTGCATTCCAGAATAAAAGCGGTTCGCGTACCCTGCAGCGCGTCGTAAAAACGGCGAGAACTCGGCACGACGTCATTCTGGAAACTGGCCAGTGGTTGCTCTGCTTTACGTGCAGCAACCCACAGGGCTTTGTCGGCGACGATTTTCGCTAAAACGGTTTGCATTTCTTATCCTCGAGCGGCAAGTGCAGTGACTTTGTCGTAGGCTGCTCCACTGTGCAGCACATCCAGTACTTTTTTCGCATTATTCTGCAAATCTTCCTCGCCGTGGAGACGCATTAACATCGCAACGTTCGCGGCCACGGCAGCCTCATGAGCGGCTTCACCTTTACCCTGCAGTAAGCGTGTCAGAATGTCACGGTTTTCTTCCGGCGTGCCGCCGGCCAGCTGATCCTGATGGTATGGCGTGAGGCCAAAATCGGCAGCCGTTAATTGGTAGCTTTTGATTTCGCCGCCGTTGAGTTCGGCAACGAGTGTTGGCGCATGCAATGAAACTTCATCCATCCCGCCACTATGCACCACCGCCGCACGCTGGTAACCGAGTACGCGCAGGGTTTCGGCAATCGGCAGCACCAGTTCCGGGCTGTAGACGCCAATCAGTGCCAGCGGGGGATGCGCCGGGTTAATCAGCGGTCCAAGTACGTTAAACAGCGTGCGGGTTTTTAACTGCTGACGTACCGGCATGGCGTGGCGAAAACCGGTGTGGTATTTCGGAGCGAACAGGAAGCATACACCGAGCTCATCCAACGCAGTCCGTGATTTATCAGCATTCATATCGAGGTTGATACCAAATGCTGCCAGTAAATCCGACGAGCCGGAACGGCTGGAGACGCTGCGATTGCCATGTTTGGCGACTTTGAGGCCGCATGCCGCCGCCACAAAGGCGCTGGCGGTAGAAATATTGATGCTGTTGCTGCCATCGCCGCCGGTACCGACGATATCGGCAAACGGGTATTCCGGACGCGGAAAGGGCGCGGCATTCTCAAGTAACGCCGTCGCGGCACCGGCAATCTCATTAGGGTGTTCACCGCGGATCTTCATACTCACCAGCGCCGCTGCCAGTTGCTCCGGTTTCAGCTCGCCGCGCACCACGGCGGAAAAAAGCTGGTGGCTCTCCTGCTGGCTCAGCGTTTGCGCCTGGTAGAGTTTTTCCAGGATCGGTTGCAGCGTATTGGTTTGCTCAAGTTTTTGCAGCGCCCAGGCCAGCGTCTGTTCCAGCAGACGCGCGCCTTGCGTGGTCAGAATGGATTCAGGATGGAACTGGAAACCGCAGACACGATCGGCGTCATGGCGGACGGCCATCACCATGCCATTGAAATGGGCATTGATGGTTAAACCGGCCGGGATATTGCTGCCCACCAGGGAGTGATAACGGGCCACCGGCAGCGGATTACTTAACCCGGCAAACATCGCCTGGCCATCATGTTCAATGCTGGAGGCTTTGCCGTGCAGGATTTCGCCAGCCTGGCCGACGTAACCGCCGTAGGCTTCGACAATTGCCTGGTGGCCGAGACAGATGCCAATGATGGGCAATTTGCCGCGCATACGCGTCAGCAGTTCTGGCATGCAGCCCGCTTCCGACGGTGCGCCAGGGCCGGGAGACAGCATCAGCACCGGGTTTTTCATGGTAGCCAGCCGGTCAATCAACGTTTGCGCAGGTACATGGTTACGGTAAATCACCACATTATGTCCACTTGCACGCAGCTGATCTGCCAGGTTGTAGGTAAATGAGTCGATATTATCGAGCAGCAGAATGTCAGCCATCAGAACGTCTCCTGTGCATGATGAGCAGTGGCAATGGCGCGTAGTACCGCGCGGGCTTTATTACGGGTTTCGTCAGCTTCCGACTGCGGCACGGAATCCAGTACCACACCGGCACCAGCTTGCACGGTGGCAGTGCCGTCTTCCACCCAGGCGGAGCGGATCACGATGCACGTGTCCAGATCACCGTGGGCAGTGAAATAACCCACTGCGCCACCATAACTGCCGCGGCGAGCGCCTTCCGCCTGAGCAATCAGCTGCATTGCACGCACTTTCGGCGCGCCGCTGAGGGTGCCCATGTTCATGCAGGCACGATAGGCATGCAGCACGTCCAAATCGTGTCGCAGTTCACCAACCACGCGGGAGACCAGGTGCATGACATACGAGTAGCGATCAACTTTCGTCAGGTCGGCAACGTAACGGCTGCCGGGGGTGCAAATACGCGCAAGATCGTTGCGCGCCAGATCCACCAACATAAGATGTTCAGACAGTTCTTTGTGGTCGGTACGCATATCCAGCTCAATACGGCTGTCGAGATCGCGATCCAGGGAACCATCCGGACGGCGACCGCGTGGACGCGTGCCGGCAATCGGGTAGATCTCAATTTGCCGGTTGCTGGCGTCGTATTTCAGCGAACTCTCCGGCGATGCGCCGAACAGGGTGAAATCATCATCCTGCATAAAAAACATGTACGGGCTGGGGTTGCTCTTTTTTAGCACGTCATACGCGGCAAGGGGTGACGGGCAGGGCAAGGTAAAGCGGCGGGAGGGTACAACCTGAAAAATCTCGCCAGCGCGGATCGCTTTCTGCATCTCGCGCACCACCGCGCCATACTCTTCGTCGCTCTGGTTTGTGTCGCAGCGCATATGTTCAACAGTCTCGACCGGCAAGGGTGGCGCATCCCTTTCCAGTTGCTGATGCAGAGCATCAATACGCTGCGCCAGTCGTGCTTTTTCGGTGGCGGAATCGCTAAACAGGCTGGCCTGAATCCGGGTTTGCTGTTTCTGATGGTCGATCACCAGTAACGTTTCGGCGAGGTAGAAGCAGTAATCCGGGCAGCGGCGATCATGCGTCAGGTCGGGCAGGTCTTCGAATCCGGCAACGAGGTCGTAGGCGAACAGTCCGCCAAAAAACATCGCTTCACGCTCATCTTGCGGAATGACCAGCAAATCCTGCAGCAGGCGGAAGGCATCAAAAACTGAAAGGGAACACAACCGGGCGTCTTCATCCAGCAAACTACTGACCGGTGGAAAACGCAGTTCGCGGCTGTCTTCAGACACGGTGTTTTCCACTCCCGATGGCAGTGCATGATCCAGTAACGCCAGCAAGGCTGCACCATTCGTGCTGAGCGCTTTGATGGTGACAGTGTCACCCAGAGCAGTAATGCGCAACGCGCTGTCTACGAGCAACAAACTTTTTAGATCGTTCTTACTGTCAATATCGGCTGATTCCAGCAGCAGCGTGGCCGGACGGTTATCACACAGTTGGTGGAAAAGCGCCGTTGGGTTACTCCGATAAACCGCATTGCTGGTCAGAAGTTCGAGTGCTGGTTTTTGCGTTTGCATAATCGCTCTCATTAAATTTGTTCAAAAAAAAGCCCGCTGGGTAAGCGGGCCTGGTATCGGTATGCTGAATGCGCACGTGATCTCACAGCCCGGTCAGGGAGTGCGCCACCAACGTTTTACAGAGAGATGTGCATTCATTATAGGATACCTTTCTGGTGTGAACTTGCGTACTAGTTAACTGGTTCACACAAAGAAAGTCAACCCTCGAATTCAGAAAAAGTCACTCAGTGGGTATGATAGAGCTTAAACAGATGTTCTGATAAATTAGCGGAGCCGCTTTGAGCGACACGAATTACGCCATTATTTACGACCTTCACAGCCATACCACGGCGTCTGATGGTCTTCTTACCCCGGAAGAACTGGTACACCGCGCGGTTGAAATGCGCGTTGGCACGCTGGCGATCACCGATCACGATACCACCGATGCGATTCCGGCAGCGCAGGCAGAAATTGCGCGCGCCGGGTTGGCGCTGCAATTGATTTCCGGGGTGGAGATTTCCACTGTTTGGGAAAACCACGAAATCCACATTGTCGGATTGAACATTGATATTGCGCATACGCAGATGCGTGAATTTTTGCAGCAGCAGTCTGCGCGCCGTATGCAGCGCGCAGAGCTGATCGCCGGGCGCCTTGAAAAGGCGCATATCCCCGGTGCTTTAGAAGGCGCGCAACGCCTGGCGCAGGGCGCTTCGCTCACCCGCGGTCATTTTGCCCGTTTCCTTGTCGAGCAAGGCAAGGCCAATAATATGGCCGATGTGTTTAAAAAATATCTTGCGCGTGGGAAAACGGGATACGTTCCGCCGCAGTGGTGTACAATAGAACAAGCTATTGAAGTCATTCATCATTCTGGCGGAACGGCGGTGCTGGCCCATCCAGGTCGGTATAACCTGTCCGCTAAATGGCTGAAAAGACTGCTGGCGCATTTTGCTGAACGCGGCGGTGAGGCGATGGAAGTTGCCCAATGCCAGCAGGCTCCCAATGAACGTGCGCAGCTTGCCATTTATGCTCGTCAGTACGGCTTACTGGCGTCGCAAGGATCGGATTTCCATCAGCCCTGTCCGTGGATTGAACTGGGGCGCAAACTCTGGCTTCCGGCCGGGGTTGACGGCGTCTGGCATTGCTGGGAGAAGCCGCAGAACACCAGAGAGAGGGAAGTATGAGTCAGTTTTTTTATATTCATCCGGAAAACCCCCAGCCCCGTCTGATCAATCAGGCAGTGGATATTGTGCGCAAGGGCGGGGTGATCGTATACCCCACCGACTCCGGTTATGCGCTGGGGTGCAAAATTGAAGACAAAGGGGCGATGGAGCGTATTTGCCGCATTCGTCACCTGCCGGATGGTCATAATTTTACGTTAATGTGCCGCGACCTGTCGGAACTGTCGACCTATGCGTTCGTGGATAATGTGGCCTTCCGCTTGATTAAAAATAACACGCCCGGAAATTACACCTTCATTCTTAAAGGTACGAAGGAAGTCCCGCGGCGCTTATTGCAGGAAAAACGTAAAACCATTGGCTTACGTGTGCCCTCCAACCCGATTGCGCTGGCACTGCTGGAAGCCCTGAATGAGCCAATGTTGTCGACCTCGTTAATGTTGCCGGGCAGTGATTTTACCGAGTCCGATCCGGATGAAATTAAAGATCGTCTGGAAAAGCTGGTGGAGTTAATTATTCACGGTGGTTATCTTGGGCAGCAACCGACCACAGTGGTGGACTTAACTGACGATGCGCCGGTAGTGATCCGCGAAGGCGTCGGCGACGTTAAACCTTTCTTATAGCGGCGCAAGCCGTTGCGCTATGCGGTTATTTCGATGGCGACGATGCTGTGCTGCTAAACCGTCAGACGTCTGAGTAGTCGAGCAGGATAACAAATTATCTACATCAACACGCCCATTCAGTTAATGGCTGTCATCTTAAGGTATGACAGTCATTAACCCATGCCTGATGCTTACCCTGCGTATCTTCTGCTATGTCCTTCGGTTCTGCCTGACTCCAGTCCAATTGATCTGGACTCTTCTGAGCCGTTGATAGATGGATTTTCATATTCCGCCGATGGTATCGGAGCGCGCGAACCATGCCGACGCTGACTACTATAAATCTTTTCGCTGTAAGCAATAATATCATTACGGGCTTCTTCCCGCGTTCCGCAGATCTTTTTCTTTAACCGTTCACGCTTCCATCGCCGTGAAGTCATCCATGCAGGCCATGCACTTATCTGCCGGCCACTGGTGAGTGCCTCCGTGACAAAACCCACCGACCAGGTCAAATTCGGTACGCGTAATCGTACAAAACTTGTTGAATCATTTAGCCTAAAGTTAGTGTAGTATGTGCGCCCACGAATCATTGCGTGTAACAGCATGGGGACAAAATGTGTGCCATGCTGTATACCATGAATTATTTACACATCAGCGAGTTACGTTGATTTTTACTAACTCGTTGTTTTTGAAAGTATACCCAGACGCCTGTGAAGGCGACACCTGAAGGATGCTCTATGAGCGAAAAACTACAGAAAGTGCTGGCCCGGGCTGGCCACGGTTCCCGCCGTGAAATCGAAACTATTATCCAGGCCGGTCGCGTTAGCGTGGACGGCAAAATTGCGACGCTGGGCGACCGTGTTGATGTCACGCCAGGGCTGAAAATCCGTATCGATGGTCACCTCATTTCGGTAAAAGAGTCTGTAGAGCAGATTTGCCGTGTGCTGGCATATTACAAACCCGAAGGCGAGCTTTGTACGCGTAACGATCCGGAAGGGCGTCCGACGGTGTTTGATCGCCTGCCGAAGCTGCGCGGCGCACGGTGGATAGCCGTTGGTCGTCTCGACGTCAATACTTGCGGTCTGCTGTTGTTCACCACCGATGGTGAACTGGCGAACCGTCTAATGCACCCGAGCCGTGAAGTTGAACGTGAGTATGCGGTGCGCGTGTTTGGCGAAGTGGATGACAATAAAATTCGTGAGCTTTCGCGCGGTGTGCAGCTGGAAGATGGCCCTGCTGCTTTTAAAACCATCAAATTCAGCGGTGGTGAAGGCATCAACCAGTGGTACAACGTTACCCTGACCGAAGGGCGTAACCGCGAAGTGCGTCGCCTGTGGGAAGCAGTTGGCGTGCAGGTAAGCCGCCTGATCCGTGTACGCTATGGCGACATCCCGCTGCCGAAGGGGCTGCCCCGTGGTGGATGGACCGAACTGGATCTGGCGCAGACGAACTACCTGCGTGAACTGGTTGGGCTTGAGGTTGAAACACAATCCAAAGTCGCGGTGGAAAAAGACCGCCGTCGCATGAAAGCGAACCAGATCCGCCGTGCGGTGAAACGCCACAGCCAGCCGACGGGTAATCGTCGGGCGGGTAGTACGCGCAATAAAAACGATTAATAGCAAAAAGGGGCGAAAGCCCCTTTTTTCATGTCCTGTTGCTATACACGAAGAATCAGTAATCGATACCGATCTGTGCTTTCACGCCAGCCTCAAATGCGTGCTTCACCGGGCGTAGTTCACTGACCGTATCGGCCAGATCCATAATATCCCGGTGGCAACCGCGACCGGTGATGATGACGGTCTGCATTGGCGGGCGATTGTTGAGCGCCGTCAGTACTGCTTCCAGCGGCAGATAATCGTAAGCCACCATGTAGGTCAGCTCATCCAGTACCACCATATCGAGTTGCGGATCGGCCAGCATACGCTCGGCATGTTGCCAAACTGCAAGGCATGCGGCGGTATCGCTTTCCCGGTTTTGCGTATCCCAGGTGAAGCCCGTAGCCATGACCTGAAACTCCACACCCAGCGGTTCAAGTAAGTTACGTTCGCCGTTCGGCCATGTGCCTTTAATAAACTGGATAACGCCGACTTTTTTATTATGCCCAACCGCACGTGTAGCAGTACCAAAGGCGGCGGTCGTTTTCCCTTTACCGTTGCCGGTAAAGACAATCACGATCCCGCGCTCGTCCTGAGCAGCAGCAACCCTGGCATCGACACGCTCTTTTACCCGTTGCTGACGTTGTTGATATCGTTCTTCACTCATTGTGCGATCCCCGGTTTGCGTCCGGGCTGTGCATCGAAGCTCATGCCCGTTTTGCGGCGGCTGTCATCGCCCATCAGCCACAGATAGAGCGGCATAATATCGGCGGGTGTTTTCAATTTTTGTGGATCTTCGGTCGGGAAAGCACTGGCCCGCATGTTGGTACGCGTGCCTCCTGGGTTGATACAGTTCACTCGCAGGCTGTTCTGGTACTCTTCAGCCAGCACTTGCATCATTCCTTCGGTGGCAAACTTCGATGCGGCATAAGCGCCCCAGTTCGCACGACCTTGTCGCCCAACACTGGAGGAGGTAAAGACCAGCGAACCGCTCTCTGCCCGGAGTAATAAAGGAAGAAGTGCCTGTGTCAGATAAAAAGTTGCATTGACATTCACCTGCATCACGGCATCCCAGGTTGCGGGAACTTGCTCGCTCATCGGGGCGACATCTCCCAACAACCCGGCATTATGCAACACCCCATCGAGGTGGGGGATTTCAGCGGCAATCGCGTCGGCAAGTTGCTGACACTCGTCTGGCGTACATGTCGCCAGGTCGAGGGTGAAGCATCGCGCCGGCTTACCACCTTCGTGGTGAATGGTCTGCGCAACCTGCCGCAATTTCTCTTCATTTCTCCCCAGCAGAATCACGCTGGCGCCATAGCGGGCATAGGTTAGCGCCGCCTCTTTACCGATACCATCACTGGCACCGGTAACCAGAATAAATCGGTTGTTTAACAGATCGCGTTGTGGCTGATAGTGCACGCTGTCTCCTCAGGCCCGGGCCTGTTTTCACTTCACATGCTGGCTTTATGCCTTAAACAGAGCACTATTTCAATCGGCCACGCGGAGAGCTAGCCGGGCTTTGTGCCACAGAGTGTTAAAAAATTCAGTAACATGGCGTAAATGTTCCACGGGTGAGGCGAGACGCGCCAGCATCGCTCATGTAAACTGGTCCGATTGTTGAGCGGTGTAATTGAGGTGGGATACGTGGAATTACTCTCTGAATATGGTCTTTTTTTAGCCAAAATCGCAACCGTGGTGATCGCGATTGCGGTCGTCGCGGTGCTGATTGTTAACCTGACACAGCGCAAACGCCAGCGCGGCGAACTGCGCATCACGCGTCTGAGTGAACAATATAAAGAGATGCAAGAGGAGATGGCGGTATCCTTGCTGGATAGCCATCAACAAAAACAGTGGCATAAAGCTCAGAAGAAGAAACAAAAACTCGACGCCAGAGCGGCGAAGGCAAAAGCGAAAGCGGGTGAGCTGGAAGCCAACGGCAAAGCGCGTGTTTTTGTGCTCGATTTTAAAGGCAGTATGGACGCGGGTGAGGTGGGGTCTCTGCGCGAAGAGATCACCGCCGTACTGACTGTCGTGAAGCCACAGGATCAAGTGGTGTTGCGACTGGAGAGCCCAGGCGGCGTGGTGCATGGCTATGGACTGGCGGCGTCGCAATTGCAACGGCTGCGCGACAAACAGATCCCGTTAACCATTGCTGTCGATAAAGTTGCGGCGAGCGGAGGTTATATGATGGCGTGCGTGGCAGACAAAATTGTCGCTGCCCCTTTTGCTATTATCGGCTCGATTGGCGTCGTGGCGCAGATCCCCAACTTTAACCGCTTCCTCAAAAGCAAAGAGATTGATATTGAATTGCACACTGCCGGGCAGTTTAAGCGCACCTTAACGTTGCTGGGTGAGAACACGGAAGAAGGGCGGCAGAAATTCCGCGAAAGCCTCAATGAAACGCATGATCTGTTTAAAGATTTTGTCAGCAAAATGCGCCCGGAACTGGATATCGAGCAGGTGGCAACTGGCGAACACTGGTACGGTTCGCAGGCGCTGGACAAAGGCCTGATTGACGCTATCGGCACCAGCGACGAATTGTTGCTCGGGCTGATTGAAGAACATGAGGTGATTGGTATTCGTTACCAGCAGCGCAAAAAACTGATGGAGCGTTTTACCGGGAGTGCGGCAGAAAGCGTTGATCATTTGTTGATGCGCTGGTGGCAGCGGGGGCAGAAACCCTTGATGTAAGAAAAACGCGAGGCTCAGGCCTCGCGTTTTTTTTAATCAATAAGGTGGTATTTTTCAGAAAGCTCGTGCGCCAGGTATTTGAACATATTGAATACCGCTGTGCTTTTGGCCGTCGGCAAACCTTGCTCATCAAGAAAGTATTCACCGCTAAACACCAGAACGCCGTTACGCTGGGTAACATCAGTCGCTTTAATGCCCGAAAGCGTATCTTCATGTTCGCGGATCAGTTTATTGGCCAGTTCAAGCAGAGCCTGGCGTTCAATGGGCTGAGATGTACCTTGCATTTACTCCTCCTTAAAAATTCCGTAAGTCTACGCCGGGCACTGCTCAGGGGCAAATTTTCCCTGTTTTAGCAATGGGTTTGCTGCGCGGTTGTGCTGGCGCGATTTGATTTTGCATGCTAATAAAGTTGCGTAACAAATTTTATCAGGTACAGTGTGACGCTTTCGTCAATCTGGCAACAGAATTGCTTGACATTCGACCGTAACATCGTCGCGCACTATCGCCTCAAGGCCAAAAGCCTGCTAAGTCAGTAACCTGAACGCACTGTTTAACGCGCCTGGCTTGTAACATGGGGTTGATATCCATTGACGCCGCCGCAATATTTGGGGTTTGTCGCCGTGGAGAGTGAAGCAAAGTGCGACGTATTCCTGGAAGAATTTAATTAGGTAAGGTGAATATGGGTAAAGCTCTCGTTATCGTTGAGTCCCCGGCAAAAGCCAAAACGATCAATAAATATCTGGGTAATGACTACGTGGTGAAGTCCAGCGTAGGTCATATCCGTGATTTGCCGACCAGTGGATCAGCACCGAAAAAGAGCGCAGACTCAGCCTCCGCCAGGACGGCTAAGAAGCCCAAAAAGGATGAACGTGGCGCGCTTGTCAATCGCATGGGGATCGACCCATGGCACAACTGGGAGGCTCAATATGAAGTTCTTCCTGGTAAAGAAAAGGTAGTTTCCGAGCTGAAAGCGCTGGCGGAAAAAGCCGACCATATCTATCTCGCAACCGACCTTGACCGCGAAGGGGAAGCCATTGCCTGGCACCTGCGGGAAGTGATCGGGGGTGATGAAAAACGCTACAGCCGTGTGGTTTTTAACGAAATTACCAAGAATGCGATCCGTCAGGCGTTTGAAACGCCTGGAGAGCTGAATATCGATCGTGTTAATGCTCAGCAAGCGCGCCGGTTTATGGACCGTGTGGTGGGCTATATGGTTTCTCCGCTGCTGTGGAAGAAAATCGCACGTGGCTTGTCTGCCGGTCGTGTGCAGTCCGTGGCGGTGCGGTTGGTGGTCGAACGCGAACGCGAAATCAAAGCGTTTGTGCCGGAAGAGTTCTGGGAAATCGACGCCATTACGGCCACGCCTGGCGGCGACGCCCTGCCTTTGCAGGTCAGCCACGAGGGTGATAAAGCCTTCCGCCCGGTAAACCGCGAACAAACAATGGCCGCGGTGAGCCTGCTGGAAAAAGCACGCTACACCGTTCTGGAAAGAGAAGATAAACCAACCAGCAGTAAACCTGGCGCGCCGTTTATTACCTCCACGCTCCAGCAGGCGGCAAGTACCCGTCTCGGCTTTGGCGTGAAGAAAACCATGATGATGGCGCAGCGCCTGTATGAAGCTGGCTATATCACCTATATGCGTACCGACTCGACTAATCTGAGTCAGGATGCGGTGAGCATGGTGCGCAGCTATATCAGCGACAATTTCGGCAAGAAATATTTGCCGGAAAAAGCAAATCAGTACGCCAGTAAAGAGAACTCGCAGGAAGCGCACGAAGCTATTCGCCCTTCCGATGTGGCCGTATTGTCTGAATCGTTGAAAGACATGGAAAACGATGCGCAGAAGCTGTACCAGCTGATCTGGCGCCAGTTCGTAGCCTGCCAGATGACCCCGGCGCAATACGATTCCACCACACTGACTGTGGGCGCTGGGGATTTCCGTCTGAAAGCGCGTGGACGCATTTTGCGTTTCGACGGCTGGACTAAAGTGATGCCTGCGCTGCGTAAGGGGGACGAAGATCGTACGCTGCCAGCAGTCAATAAAGGTGATGAGCTGTCTCTGACGGAACTGACCCCGGCGCAGCACTTTACCAAACCGCCTGCACGTTTCAGTGAAGCTTCGCTGGTTAAAGAGCTTGAAAAGCGGGGTATTGGTCGCCCGTCTACCTATGCGTCGATCATTTCGACAATTCAGGACAGGGGTTATGTGCGTGTTGAGAACCGTCGGTTCTATGCGGAAAAAATGGGCGAGATCGTTACCGATCGCCTTGAAGAGAATTTCCGTGAACTGATGAATTATGACTTCACCGCGCAGATGGAAGACAGTCTCGACCGCGTGGCGAACCATGAAGCCGAATGGCGCAAAGTGCTGGATAGCTTCTTCGGTGATTTCTCGCGTCAGCTTGAACAGGCCGAGCAAGACCCGGAAACCGGCGGTATGCGTCCGAACCAGATGGTGCTGACCAGCATCGACTGCCCGACTTGCGGCCGCAAAATGGGTATTCGTACCGCCAGCACCGGCGTGTTCCTCGGGTGCTCCGGTTATGCGTTGCCGCCGAAAGAGCGCTGCAAGACCACCATTAACCTGGTGCCGGAAAACGAAGTGCTCAACGTGCTGGAAGGAGATGATGCCGAAACCAACGCGTTGCGCGCCAAACGTCGCTGCCAGAAATGTGGCACTGCGATGGACAGTTACCTGATCGATCCGAAACGTAAGTTGCATGTCTGCGGTAATAACCCGACCTGTGACGGCTACGAAATCGAAGAGGGTGAATTTCGCATTAAAGGTTATGACGGCCCGGTGGTGGAGTGCGAAAAATGTGGTTCTGAAATGCACCTGAAGATGGGGCGTTTCGGCAAGTACATGGCTTGTACTAACGACGAATGCAAAAATACACGCAAGATCCTGCGTAATGGCGAAGTGGCGCCGCCGAAAGAAGATCCGGTACCACTGCCTGAACTGCCGTGTGAAAAATCGGACGCCTATTTCGTGCTGCGCGATGGTGCAGCAGGGGTTTTCCTGGCTGCCAATACGTTCCCGAAATCACGCGAAACACGTGCGCCGCTGGTTGAAGAACTCTTCCGTTTCCGCGATCGCCTGCCAGAAAAATTGCGTTACCTGGCCGATGCACCGCAGCAGGATCCGGAAGGCAACAAGACCATTGTTCGCTTTAGCCGTAAAACGAAGCAGCAATATGTTGCTTCCGAAAAAGACGGGAAAGCCACGGGCTGGTCTGCCTTCTTTATTGACAATAAATGGACTGAAGCGAAAAAGTAAAAACTTCAGTACCTTAGCTTTTCAAGGCCGGTCATCCGGCCTTTTTTATTGCCTCGTTATTATTCTTTGTGCGCTGCTATACACAGAAGCTATAAATGATATAGTGGTTATAGCTTCCTGCTTTTTTATTATGAAATCGTCTTAAGCGATACTTCGTTTGCGTAATCCGGATGGTCTGTTATGAAACTACAGCAGCTTCGTTATATTGTTGAGGTGGTGAATCACAACCTCAATGTCTCTTCAACGGCCGAAGGGCTTTATACTTCTCAACCTGGTATCAGTAAACAAGTGCGTATGCTGGAAGATGAACTGGGCATACAAATTTTTGCCCGCAGTGGCAAACATCTTACGCAGGTTACCCCCGCCGGGCAGGAAATTATCCGTATCGCGCGGGAAGTATTGTCGAAAGTCGATGCCATAAAATCTGTGGCCGGCGAACACACCTGGCCAGATAAAGGTTCACTGTACGTTGCGACCACCCATACGCAGGCCCGTTACGCGTTACCTAACGTGATAAAAGGCTTCATTGAGCGTTATCCGCGTGTCTCATTGCACATGCATCAGGGATCGCCAACGCAAATCGCCGAGGCGGTTTCCAAAGGAAACGCCGATTTTGCTATCGCCACCGAGGCCCTGCATTTGTACGACGATCTGGTGATGCTGCCATGCTATCACTGGAATCGTTCCATTGTAGTGACCCCCGATCACCCGCTGGCATCGAAGCAATCGGTCAGCATTGATGAACTGGCGCAGTACCCGCTTGTGACTTACACCTTTGGTTTTACCGGGCGCTCAGAGCTGGATACCGCTTTCAATCGTGCCGGTTTAACTCCGCGTATTGTCTTCACTGCGACAGACGCAGACGTCATTAAAACTTATGTAAGACTCGGGCTGGGAGTCGGGGTGATTGCCAGTATGGCGGTCGATCCGGTTTCCGATCCGGACCTGATCAAGCTGGATGCGCATGAGATTTTTAGCCACAGTACAACGAAAATCGGCTTCCGTCGCAGCACCTTCCTGCGTAGCTATATGTATGATTTTATTCAGCGCTTCGCACCACATTTAACCCGCGATGTGGTTGATGCAGCAGTGGCATTACGCTCGAATGAAGATATAGAAGCCATGTTTAAAGATATTAAATTACCTCAGAAATAATGACTAAGGGTATCTTTACGATTGAAAAGATACCCTTAAGTCTGCCTAAACCTAAATTAGAATTATCATCATCTAATTCCTTTCTCATCTCCATCAAGTGATTGAGCTCACATCTTCCCGCAGCCCTGTCGCTAATTTGTGACAAAAATAGAAACTAAATTGCCGTATCGCAAATTTCTCACTTCAATAATTTATTTCGGGTCAAAAGATTAAATATTTCTTTGGAAATGGTGAGTAAATTCACTGGATTTTCCACTAAAGTTCTTTTAGGATTTGTCTCAACCCATGATTAATTTTGCCGATTGTTGGTGTCCAAAATGATAAGTGATGTCGATTGTACGAGGTTAGCAATGCCATCAGGAAGTGAAGAGCCGCAAAGGGATCCTGAGCTCAAGCGTAAAGCCTGGCTGGCGGTATTTCTAGGCTCTGCCGCGTTTTGGGCAGTCGTTGCGTTATTGATCTGGAAATTCTGGGGGTAAAATGGCGATAGCGGGTCGATTTGAACCAGTAAAACCAGTATGTCAGCTTCGTGACACGCCACCGCAAGCGAAAAAACAACCTGTGACCACTATTCCGGCTTCCTGGAAGCTGACGCCGCAGCAACAAGCATTTATAGACGCCTTCACTGAAGACGACGTTAAAAAACAATAACTATTTCATCAGAATAAATGCGGTGAATTTTCGCATTATTCGTAGAAACGATCTTTTGTACTCATTGATTAATACACGGCATAAATGAATTGAGTAGTAACTCAGTTTTAATGAATAGATTTTCTGGTAATAGCGTTATGAATAATCATTGTGTAATGAAATATTGGTCGTGGATGGGGGCGTTTTCTGTTTCTGTCCTTTTCTGGGGACAACTTGTCTGGATGTTGCTTCAGTAATGAATTGAAAAACCTCGCTTCGGCGAGGTTTTTTTATTTCTGCTGTCCGCCAGTTTTCACCTGTTGTAGCAATTCGGGTTGTTATCAAAACGTTACGATATGTTTGTGTTATCTTTAATACAGACCCTGAAGACCATCAGGGTATCGCAATCTCTGTATTAAAAGGAGGAGCATATGTCGTCAACCCTACGCGAAGCCAGTAAGGACACGTTGCAGGCGCAGAACAAAACCTACCACTACTACAGTTTGCCGCTGGCCTCCAGGGAGCTGGGGGATATCGCACGGTTACCTAAGTCGCTCAAAGTCTTGCTGGAAAACCTGCTGCGCTGGCAGGATGGGAACTCCGTTACTGAAGAGGATATCCGTGCCCTTGCCGGTTGGCTGAAGACTGCCCATGCGGATCGTGAAATCGCTTACCGCCCGGCAAGGGTACTGATGCAGGATTTTACCGGTGTTCCCGCCGTAGTCGATTTAGCGGCCATGCGTGAAGCCGTTAAACGCCTTGGGGGGGACACAGCTAAAGTGAACCCTCTGTCGCCCGTCGACTTGGTGATTGACCATTCAGTCACCGTCGACCATTTTGGCGACGATGACGCGTTTGAGGAGAACGTTCGCCTCGAGATGGAGCGTAACCATGAGCGTTACGTTTTTTTGCGCTGGGGGCAGCAAGCTTTTAGCCGCTTCAGCGTTGTGCCACCGGGCACCGGGATTTGTCATCAGGTCAATCTTGAGTACCTTGGTAAAGCGGTGTGGAGTGAATTACAGGACAAAGAATGGGTCGCCTATCCGGATACGCTGGTCGGTACGGATTCCCACACAACCATGATCAATGGACTCGGTGTCCTGGGCTGGGGTGTCGGCGGGATTGAGGCAGAAGCCGCTATGCTAGGCCAGCCTGTTTCTATGCTGATCCCTGATGTGGTCGGTTTTAAACTCACCGGCAAATTGCGTGAAGGGATCACGGCCACGGATCTGGTGCTTACCGTTACGCAAATGCTGCGTAAGCATGGCGTGGTGGGTAAGTTTGTCGAATTTTATGGCGATGGGCTGGACTCCTTACCGCTCGCCGATCGCGCCACTATTGCCAATATGGCTCCGGAGTATGGTGCGACCTGCGGCTTTTTCCCGATTGATGGCGTGACGCTTGAGTATATGCGTCTGAGCGGGCGCAGCGAAGAGCAGGTTGAACTGGTCGAGGCGTATGCAAAAGCGCAGGGTATGTGGCGAAACACCGGAGATGAACCGGTCTTCACCAGCACGCTCGAATTGAATATGAATGATGTTGAAGCCAGTCTCGCCGGGCCAAAACGCCCACAGGATCGCGTAGCGCTGAGCGACGTGCCGAAAGCATTTGCTGCCAGTTCAGAATTGGAACTGAACACCGCGCAAAAAGATCGTAAGCCTGTTGATTATGTGCTGAACGGGCACCAATACCAGCTCCCGGATGGCGCAGTGGCAATCGCCGCGATCACGTCATGCACCAACACCTCAAACCCGAGTGTATTAATGGCCGCCGGATTGTTGGCGAAAAAAGCCGTCACGCTCGGGTTGAAACGACAGCCTTGGGTTAAGGCCTCTCTGGCACCCGGCTCGAAAGTCGTTTCTGACTACCTGGCGCAGGCGAGACTGACCCCGTATCTTGATGAGTTAGGTTTCAACCTGGTCGGTTACGGTTGCACAACCTGTATCGGCAACTCAGGCCCGTTGCCGGAACCGATTGAACATGCTATCCGCGAAGGGGACCTCACCGTGGGGGCTGTGCTGTCGGGGAACCGTAACTTCGAGGGGCGCATACACCCGCTGGTGAAAACTAACTGGCTGGCGTCTCCGCCACTGGTGGTTGCCTATGCGCTGGCCGGCAATATGAATATTAACCTCGCGACTGATCCGCTGGGGCATGATCGCAAAGGCGACCCGGTCTACCTGAAAGATATCTGGCCGTCGAGTCAGGAGATTGCCCGCGCGGTTGAGCAGGTGTCGACGGACATGTTCCGTAAAGAGTATGCCGAGGTGTTTGAAGGCACGCCGGAGTGGAAGGCTATCGAGGTCGAACGCTCCGACACCTATGGCTGGCAGAATGATTCCACCTATATCCGCCTGTCACCCTTCTTTGACGATATGGCTGCGGAGCCGAAACCGGTGCAGGATATCCACGGTGCGCGGATCCTCGCTATGCTGGGCGACTCCGTTACTACGGACCATATTTCACCAGCAGGCAGCATAAAGGCAGACAGTCCGGCAGGACGTTATCTGCAAAGTCATGGTGTTGAGCGCCGGGATTTTAACTCTTATGGTTCCCGACGCGGCAATCATGAGGTGATGATGCGCGGCACCTTTGCCAATATCCGTATTCGTAATGAAATGGTACCGGGTGTTGAAGGGGGCATGACTCGCCATTTGCCCGGCACTGAAGTCGTGTCGATTTACGATGCGGCGATGCGCTATCAACAGGAAGGAACCCCGCTGGCCGTTATAGCCGGGAAGGAGTATGGTTCTGGCTCCAGCCGTGACTGGGCAGCGAAAGGGCCCCGTTTGCTCGGGATTCGGGTGGTGATTGCCGAATCTTTTGAACGTATTCATCGCTCTAATCTGATTGGTATGGGGATTTTGCCGTTGGAGTTCCCGCAGGGTGTGACGCGCAAAACGTTGGGGTTGACCGGTGAGGAACGACTGGATATTGCAAATTTGCAAAATATCCAACCCGGTGGCGAATTAGCGGTGACCCTGACGCGGGCGGATGGCACACAAGAGGTGCTGAACTGCCGTTGCCGCATTGATACTTCTACGGAACTGACGTACTACCGTAATGACGGTATTTTGCATTACGTTATTCGCAATATGCTCAACTGAATAAAAAGGCCTGCAAACGCAGGCCTTTTTTTGTTCATCTGACCACTACTTCAGCAAATGTCCCATCTTCTCGGCTTTTGTGTCGAGATAGTGCTCATTATTCGGATTACGTCCCACAATCAACGGGACGCGTTCAACAATGTTAATTCCCGCCTCAGTGAGGATCTCAACTTTGCGCGGGTTATTGGTCAGCAGACGCACCTCGTCTACGCCCAACAATTTGAACATATCTGCACAGAGGGTAAAGTCACGCTCATCTGCGGCAAAACCGAGTTGATGGTTCGCTTCAACGGTGTCGTACCCCTGGTCCTGAAGCGCGTAGGCGCGAATTTTATTCAGCAGACCGATATTTCGGCCCTCCTGACGATGGTAAAGCAGCACGCCGCGTCCCTCTTCGGCAATCTGGTTAAGGGCTGCTTCGAGCTGGAAGCCGCAGTCACAACGCAAGCTAAAAAGCGCATCGCCAGTCAGGCATTCCGAGTGTACGCGCGCCAGCACGGGCAGTTGCCCGGAAATATCGCCAAAGACAAGGGCAACATGATCCTGCCCGGTTGCCAGTTCTTCAAAACCCACCATCAGGAAGTCGCCCCATGGGGTAGGCAGTTTGGCTTCTGCCACTCGTTTAAGCTGCATGTGAATCTCCGGATTATATTGGCGCACTGCGCACCTGTAGCCTGTTGGCCTTCTCTATAAACATATTTTGCCACAATGCCCGCAGCATCACCTAATTGAGACCAGCGTGTCATTGAAAAATCGCACAAATCTGTTGCTTTCTGCGGGAATGTTATTTTTCGGTTATGATTGTGCGCACAAAAGAAGGAGAGAACATGCTGTCAATTGCGAAACGAACTACGGCAGGCGCTGCAATTTTATTAATCATGCCGTTAATTGTCTGGGTCTCTGGCTGGCAATGGGAGCCAGGCCCGTCACGCTGGTGGCTGCATTTTTTGTACTGGATCACAGAAACAGTCACTCAGCCGTGGGGGGTAATCACTCATGTCTTACTGTGCGGGTGGTTTCTTTGGTGCCTGCGTTTTCGCCTCAAACCCGCGGTGATGCTCTTCGCCATTCTGGGATGTGCCATTCTGTTAGGGCAGGGCGTGAAATCCTTTGTGAAAGATCGGGTCCAGGAGCCGCGTCCTTTTGTCATGTGGCTTGAAAAAACACACGATATTCAGGCCAGCGAGTTCTACATGTTAAAACGCAAAGCACGTGGAGATCTGGTAAAAGAGCAACTCGCCAGTCAGCATGATATTCCTCGGTTTTTGCGTAAACATTGGCAAAAAGAAACCGGTTTTGCCTTTCCATCCGGCCACACCATGTTTGCCGCAAGTTGGGCGCTATTAGGCGTGGGATTGTTATGGCCGCGCAGACGAAACTGGACAATGGTAATTTTACTGGTGTGGGCAACAGGCGTCATGGGCAGCCGGTTATTACTGGGCATGCACTGGCCACGCGATTTGGTGGTCGCCACCCTGATCTCCTGGTTATTAGTGACCTTCGCCACCTGGCTGGCGCAGAAAGTGTGTGGCCCTCTGACTCCGCCCGTCGAGGAGGTGGAGGAAATTGTTGAGCGGGATCAAGAACCTTGATTTCTGCCGTTTTAACCCCAAATCAGAATTTAACGTCATGCATTTCCATTTCGCGCCGGGCGCTAAAATGGTAGCTTATAAGGCTGTGTACAGTCGGTTGCATATAATTTCATCGCTCGGATCCACATAACGGGACGTAATGTGAAATATTTACTCATTTTCTTACTGGTGTTAGCGATTTTTGTCGTGTCGATTACCCTTGGTGCGCAAAACGATCAGCAAGTGACCTTCAATTATCTCCTCGCGCAGGGTGAGTACCGTATCTCTACGCTGCTGGCCGTGCTTTTTGCCGCCGGGTTTGCGATTGGCTGGCTGATATGCGGTCTGTTCTGGTTGCGCGTGCGTGTTTCCCTTGTGCGTGCCGAGCGTAAAATCAAACGCCTTGAAAACCAGCTTGCACCTGTCACGACTGTTCCGGTGACGACCAGTGCACCGGCGGCAAAGGAATAATCGTTTATGCTGGAGTTGTTGTTTCTGCTGTTACCTGTCGCGGCGGCCTATGGCTGGTATATGGGGCGCAGAAATGCTCAACAAACAAAGCAGGATGAGGCGAACCGGCTTTCACGTGAATACGTTGCCGGGGTTAACCTTTTACTGAGCAACCAGCAGGACAAAGCGGTAGACCTGTTCCTCGACATGCTGAAAGAGGACACCGGCACGGTCGAAGCGCATCTTACGCTCGGGAATCTGTTCCGCTCACGCGGCGAAGTTGACCGTGCGATCCGCATCCATCAAACCCTGATGGAAAGCGCCTCATTATCTTATGATCAGCGACTGCTGGCCGTGCAACAACTGGGTCGCGATTATATGGCGGCTGGCATGTACGACCGTGCCGAAGATATGTTCAATCAATTGGTTGATGAAACGGATTTTCGCGTCAGCGCGCTACAGCAACTGCTGCAAATTTATCAGGCGACCAGTGACTGGCAAAAAGCGATTGATGCTGCCGAGCGGTTGGTCAAACTTGGCAAAGATAAGCAACGCGGTGAAATCGCTCATTTCTACTGCGAGCTGGCGCTCCAGCAGATGGGCAACGAAGATATGGACAGAGCCATGGCGCTGCTGAAGAAGGGCGCTGCCGCTGACCGTGACAGCCCGCGCGTCTCCATTATGATGGGGCGCGTGTTTATGGCGAATGGTGATTACTTTAAAGCGGCGGACAGCCTGCTTCGTGTCATCGACCAGGATAAAGAACTGGTTAGCGAAACGCTGGAGATGCTGCAAACCTGCTACCAGCAAATGGGCAAAATTGACCAGTGGGCAGAATTCCTGCAGCGCTGCGTGGAAGAGAACACCGGCGCAAGCGCGGAGTTGATGCTAGCGGAAATTAAAGAACGCCGCGACGGTCCAGATGCCGCCCAACTGTTTGTTACCCAACAACTGCAACGCCATCCGACAATGCGCGTGTTCCACAAACTGATGGATTACCATCTGAACGAAGCAGAAGAGGGGCGCGCCAAAGAAAGCCTGGGTGTTTTGCGTGAAATGGTCGGCGAGCAGATCCGCAGCAAACCGCGCTACCGCTGCCATAAATGCGGTTTTACCGCGTATACCATGTACTGGCACTGCCCATCCTGCCGCGCCTGGTCAACGGTCAAACCGATTCGCGGGCTGGACGGTCAGTGATTTTTTAAAAGCCTCCATTTTAGTTACAACATACTTATATATAAATTTTAAAACTAGCAGCAACCGTGCCAGCACATCGCTTAGCAGGGTATAAATGGAGCCTGTTATTTCTGCGGATGGGCAGGTAGAATGCTCGCCGTTTATTCATTCTGCGCCTGAGCGGGTGCCTCATTTCAGAAGGTCTGATCATGACGTCTACTGCTTTATCGACTTTCCGCGCTGTTACTGCCTCTCCGGTTGTAGTGGCACTAGATTACGATAACCGAGACAAAGCCCTGGCGTTTGTCGACCGCATCGATCCCCGTGACTGCCGTCTGAAAGTCGGCAAAGAAATGTTCACGCTTTTTGGACCGCAACTGGTACGCGAGCTGCAGCAGCGTGGTTTTGATATTTTTCTCGATCTGAAATTCCACGATATCCCCAACACCACAGCACATGCCGTTAAGGCAGCAGCGGATCTTGGCGTGTGGATGGTTAACGTACACGCCTCTGGCGGTGCAAGGATGATGAGTGCGGCAAAAGAAGCACTGCTGCCGTTCGGTAAAGACGCGCCTCTGTTAATTGCCGTGACCGTGTTAACCAGTATGGAAGCCAGTGACTTACAGGATCTGGGTATTCAGGTTACCCCGGCGGAGCATGCAGAGCGTTTGGCGCGCCTGACGCAGCAATGTGGTCTGGATGGTGTCGTCTGTTCGGCACAGGAAGCGGTTCGCTTTAAACGTGAGCTGGGGCAGGCGTTCAAACTGATTACGCCAGGTATCCGCCCGCAGGGCAGTGAAGCGGGCGATCAACGCCGTATCATGACACCTGAACAGGCGCTGGCCGCAGGCGTAGACTATATGGTAATTGGGCGCCCGGTCACCCAATCATCCGATCCGGCGCAAACACTGAAAACGATTAATGCATCGCTTGGCAAGGGGGCATAATGGGTGATAACAACAGCCGGTTAGTTTACTCCACAGAAACCGGGCGCATTGACGAACCAAAAGTCCAGGTCACCCGCCCGCAAGGCGATGGCATTGTACGTATTTCCCGCCAGACCAGCGGACGCAAAGGGAAGGGTGTTTGTCTGATTTCGGGGATTGACGCAGATGATGAAACGCTGGTCAAACTGGCGGCGGAACTCAAGAAAAAATGCGGCTGCGGCGGTGCTGTAAAAGAGGGTGTCATTGAGATCCAGGGCGATAAACGTGATTTGCTTAAATCATTGCTGGAAGCCAAAGGGATGAAAGTGAAACTTGCTGGTGGTTGAAACAGAAAGGCCGTGGTGTTCACCACGGCCTTATCATTACACTGTAAACTCAGACCTGAAAAGAAAGTATATTTATTCTATTGTTGCCGTATTGCCCACCACTTACTTACCAACCTGGTGGCCGATGATCCCACCGACAGCCGCGCCGCCCAGCGTACCCAGCGTGCTACCGTCCGTCAGGACTGCGCCACCAAGTGCGCCCGCACCCGCACCAATGGCGGTGTTACGATCGCGTTTAGACCAGTGACCACAAGCGCTCAGAGACATTGCCAGGGTTACTGCCAGTACTGCAGCGGCCATTTTTTTGCTTGTTAACATCATCATACTTTCTCCTGAATAATCGATTCACGGAAAGATGTTCCCTTTAAGTATAGTCGCTGAGCGCTGTACTAAAGCAGTCCGTGAAACCTTGCTGCGCAGGTGTAATACAATCACGCGGGTGATAGTCACTTCCTGTTATATCGCTAATATTAATTTTACGCCGCGGTCCGTTACAAGACAGGTAAATAATCTTAATCAATGGGTCGGAAAACTCTCAGATGAGAGGGGGTTAGCCCGCAAACGCGGGCGCAGAAGTTAGTGAGGCATACCGGCAGGAACGATATCCACGATTAGCCCGGCTTGCTGCAGCTGCAGCTGCGCTTCTGCCGTGAGATGATTGTCGGTAATAACCCGCTGGAAGCGTTCAGCCGGGCCAAGCGAGTAGGGATGCATTGCGCCGAATTTCGAACTGTCGGTCAGTACAATGGCCTCGCTGCCTTTTTCCAGCACCGCATCTACCACATCGGTGCGCATCATATCCCGCCCTGTAAAGCCGGTTTCAGGCTGCCAGCCGTCAATGCCAATAAAAGCTTTACTGAAATGAACCTGTTGAATGTATTGGCGTGTTAATGGCCCAACCATGCTCTCGCTTTTTTTCTGATAGATACCGCCCAGCAGGATAACTTCCGCAGGAGAATCTTTCAGCAAATGGGCAATGTAGCTGCTTACCGTGATGATTGTGATATCGCGTTGCTCACCGAGTTTGCGCGCCAACAGCGCATTGCAGCTGCCGTTTTCAATAAATACCGTTTCGCCAGCAGAAACCAGGGACGCAGCAAAGTCGGCTAAATCCCGCTTCACGGTATAATTATTCATCATGCGCGTTTCGACATCATCGCTGTCCAACGGCACGGCGAAACCATGCGTACGGCGCAAATAGTTCTGTTTCTCCAGCGTGTTGAGATCCTGGCGAATTGTCACTTCTGAAACGCCGGTCATTCGCGCCAGTTCAGCGACGCTCATGCGGCCTTTATCAATGACCGTTTGCAAAATGAGTTGTTGTCGGGAATTCATAGCCACAAATTTCTAATTGTCGTCGAAAGGAAAATCGCCATGCGGGCGTCGCCGTCCTGGCTGCCGTGTGATGGCGAAAAGTGCGCCATTCAAATTTCCCAGGGCGTTTTTGTTGCGCCAGGAGAAGCGGTTTGATTGGGATTGTCGAGATCTAACAGTTCCGCTTTCAGAATCTCCAGGTTACGGATGGCGGATTGGTAATCCCCGGCAACCAGGATATCCAGAACAGTGTCGATCCGGCCGGCAAGCTGTTTCACGTCAATATCTGCCATATCTTCACCTTAAAATCGAAAAATGAATAAATTCAATGATGCAGAAAAGAGTGTAAAAAGAGAAGGGTAAAAAACGAAATCTCAAAAACTTATAAGCACGCATTATATATTCATTAGGTGCTCCACAGTCATGTTTCACGGTGGATTAGGCTTGCTGTGCGCGCAATGCGCTATTTTCTTACCGGAGGATAAAGCAATGACTGTTATCAACCAAGCTACATGCAAACTGTTTACCGATAATGAACGTTTTACGCAACTTTCTGGCTTTTATGAGGAGGAGCGCCGCACTGTATGGATGATGCTCCGTGCCCGGCCGCGGCCTTGTTTTAACCACGCATTAATTGAAGAGATCATGAATATCTCCTGGCTGGTCAGGCAGTCGGGATTTGCGGTGGATTTTTGGGTAACCGGCTCGCTGGTTCCCGGTATGTATAACACTGGCGGGGATTTGCAGTTCTTTGTCGAGTGTATTAAGAACGGGCGCCGCGAGGCGTTACGAGCGTATGCCCGCGCTTGTGTAGACTGCGTACATGCGGCTTCACGCGGTTTTGACACCGGCGCAATCTCACTAGCGATGGTAGAAGGCAGTGCATTAGGCGGCGGTTTTGAGGCGGCGCTGGCGCACCATTTTGTCCTGGCCCAGTGCGACGCGCGCCTCGGCTTTCCCGAAATTGCCTTTAATCTCTTTCCCGGCATGGGCGGCTACTCGTTGGTCGCACGTCGTTCAGGCATGAAACTGGCGGAGGAGCTGATTTATAAAGGCGAGTCGCATGCCGCTGAATGGTATGAATCGCACGGTCTGGTGGATGTCTCGTTTGATGCCGGTCAGGGTTACATCGCCACGCGCACATTTATTGATACGCTGCAACCGCGTCTCAATGGTGTGCGCGCCATGCTGCGCGCGCGTCAGCGGGTACTGCAACTGCCGCGGAGCGAATTAATGGACATTACCGAAGACTGGGTGGATGCCGCATTCTGCCTGCAACCGAAAGATATTGCCTATATGGAGCGTCTGGTGCAGTTACAGAACCGGCATGTTGCCAGTACGCTCAGTAAAGCCAGTTAATGGGATCTGCGCGCCTGATAGCGCTTCAACCATCGCTCGAATGCGGCAGCGGGCATGGGTTTAGCAAATAGAAATCCCTGCCGTTCATTGACGCCGTTCTTGGTAAGAAAGGCGTCTTCTTTCGCATTCTCAACCCCTTCGGCAACAACCTGTAAGTTAAGCGCTTGCGCCACGGCAACAATGGCACGCACCAGCGATTGCGAAATGGCCTGTTTATGTACGTTACGGACAAAAGACTGATCAAGTTTAATGGCATCAAGCGGAAACCGTGCCAGCTGAGACAGGGAAGAGTAACCAGTGCCAAAATCATCAAGATGCACCTGCGCACCTAACGCGCTGAACTGCTTAATTACCGACAACGCCAGTTCTTCATTTTCTATCAGGCAGCTCTCTGTTAATTCGACGTCGATAGGGCAGTATTCAAAATGGAGATCGCTGAGCGCCTGCTTCAAATCACTAAAAATTGTCTGATCGGCTAACTGTCGGGCCGATACGTTAACGGCAACGCGCAGGTGAATTCCCTTATCGCGCCACTTCGCCACCTGTTGTACCACATCCAGCATCACCCTTCGTCCGAGCGGCACAATCAACCCGGACTCTTCGGCGTAGGAGATAAAGTCCAGCGGCGGGATCAACCCGCGCTCCGGTGACTGCCAGCGCACCAGCGCTTCCAGGCTGCGCACCTCGCCACGCCAGGTAATTTTCGGTTGGTAGTGAATAATCAGCTGATTTTTCTCAAGCGCTTTACGCAGGTTAGTATCCAGCCACAGGTACTCGAAGACACGCTGGTTCATTTCCGGCGAAAATACGCAGAATTTACCGCGTCCATTCTCTTTGGCCGTGTACATCGCCGTATCTGCATTGCGGATCACGCTTTCGCGATCGTTCCCATGCTGCGGTGCCAGTGAAATACCCAGAGAACAGCCGCTGTAGATCTCAATGAGGCCGATGCGAAAGGGCTGGCGCAATCGCGTCAGAATGCGTGAAGCCATAGCTTCCAGCAGGCTTTGGCTGGTATCGGTGGCCAGCACAATAAACTCGTCGCCGCCGAGTCTCGCCAGCACCTGGCCCTTATCCAGACAACTCAAAATGGCAAGCGACACCGCCTGCAAGAGTTGATCGCCAAACATATGCCCATAGGCATCGTTCACTTTTTTAAAATTATCCAGATCAAGGTAGACAATACCGACCTGAGTCTCTCCCCGTTGAGCAATGGCGTCGCTGATCAGTTCATTGATGGCATTGCGATTAGGCAGTCCGGTAACGGTATCGGTATTGGCCAGTACGCGTAAACGCTCCTGGGCATGGCGCTCATCGGTGATATCCGTACCGGAACAAATCAGGAAAATTTCGTTTTTACCGCTGCCACTGTGGACAAATTTATTGCGAAACAGAAACAGCCGCTGCCCTTTGCGGGTTTTGACCCAGCGCTCGACTTCATACGGTGCGCCATTATGAAAAAAACCACTGATATTGCGTTTGGAGGCGACGGCTTCGCTACGGCTCATAAACAATTTAAAGACGTTCTGTCCAATCACGTCCTGCTCTTTCAAGCCGGTATACTCTTCGCTAAGGCGATTAAAACGCTGAATATTGCCGTGGCGATCGAGGATAACGATCACAGAGTTGGCTTCGGAGACGACCTGTTCGGCAAAGGAAAGCCCCTGAACCAGGTCACGGGCAACGGACTGGGTATCATGCCAGGCCGAAGCGCTACCCGCCCAGACTTTGCGGCTGACTTTATGACCGACCAGATGCACCATTACCTCTTCGCCGAACAGGTTCAGCGGCATAGTCAGACTTGATGTAATCACGGTCATTTCACGGATCAACGCCGCCTGCTCGGGACTTAGCGTCATCACCTGACTGACCTCAGAATCTTCGTTTGGAGAAAAGTGCAATGCGTTGCTGTCGGCAGTCAAACGCCAGAACGGGCTGTCGGACCCCAGATAACGAAACAGCAAATTGTTTTCCTGCTCGTCTTTCATGCTATCTCCCAGACCACCAAAACGCACATCGAGTACTCATTAGCGACGGAAAACGCCTGTATTACCGGGGCGTTGTCAGGCATGAACGTATTGTTCTTATTGAAATAGTCGGCCAGCACGATCGCACTATGCAAAACAGCCGTTGTGCATAAATTGCAGAATTCTGCAGTAAACAACCAGTTGCCTGAATTGTTATTGTGGTCGCTTTTACAGGATTGTGTGAAGAAATGAGAAAAAAATGCGCGGGCTATCGCAATGTGGAAGGGGCTCCCTCCCGGGTGGGAAGGAGCTGACTTTACAAGCCGTTAAAGCGCAGGACGGGCAATCACGCTGCGGGTTTCCATACGGACTTCCGCAATGGTTACATCGATCACGTCGGTGACTTTGAACACCGTCTCGCCTTTGATCTGCACGGTGCCACTCTCCTGGCTGCAAACCAGTTCATCACGCACAGCGTGGATAAAGGGTGCCGGAATAAAAGCCACAGCACCATTATCAACCAGACGAACGCGCATACCACCACGGCTTACATCGATAATTTCCGCAGCAAAACGGGTATCGCTACCGGCTTTATCTTGCAGGAACCGGGCATACAGCCAGTCACCGACATCACGTTCAGCCATACGGTTAAGACGACGGCGTTCTGCCATTTGCACAGTGGTGTCATCCTGTGGGCGTTTCGGTGTTTCACCCTTAATGATCGCTTTCAACAGACGGTGGTTAACCATGTCGCCATACTTACGGATGGGTGATGTCCAGGTCGCGTAAGCTTCCAGACCCAAACCAAAGTGCGGCCCCGGTTCGATGCTGATTTCAGCAAAAGACTGGAAGCGACGAATGCGGCTATCAAGGAAACCAGAGGGTTGCGCGTCAAGCTCGCGACGCAGCTTGCAGAAGCCTTCCAGCGTCAAGACTTCCTCTGCGTCGACATGCATACCGTGGGTTTTCAGCATTGCGGCCAGTTGTTCGCTGTTTGCAGGATCAAAGCCAAGATGCACGTTATAAATACCAAACCCGAGCTTGTCGCGCAGAACGCGGGCGGCACAAATATTGGCGGCAATCATCGATTCTTCGACAATGCGGTTAGCGATACGGCGCGGTTCGGCTACGATATCCAGCACTTCACCTTTGTCGCCGAGGACAAAGCGGTAATCCGGACGGTCTTTGAACACCAGCGCATGGGTCTGGCGCCACTGTGCGCGCAACTGACTGACACGGTGCAGCAAACGGATTTGCGCCGCGATGGTGTCATTTTCGGGTTGCCATTCGCCGCTGTTTTCCAGCCAGTCGGAGACGTTGTCGTACGCCAGTTTGGCTTTTGACTCGATGGTTGCCGCGAAAAATTCAATGTTGTCTTCAATCGCGCCGTTGTTATCCAGTATCATGCGGCAAACCAGTGCGGGACGCACTTCGTTGGCACGCAGCGAGCAAAGGTCGTCAGACAATTCGCGCGGCAGCATCGGGATGTTAAAACCCGGTAGGTAGTTGGTGAAGGCGCGGATCCGCGCGGCATCATCAAGCTTGCTGCCTTCGGCGATCCAGGCTGTCGGATCGGCGATCGCTACTGTCAGTTGCAGTTTGCCTTCAGCGGTTTCGGCAACGTAGAGGGCATCGTCCATATCTTCAGTGCTGGCGCTATCGATCGTGACGAACGGCAGCGCTGTCATATCTTCGCGTTGCAGACCGTCATCGAGCATGGCAGTCGCCACGCCGTTCGGGGCTTCTTTTTCCAGATTGTGGCGCGCCAGGGTGACCCACCACGGTACAAAATGGTCGTCGGCGAAAGTAATAAATTGGGTCAGTTCGGCATAAAAACCGCGGTCGCCTTTCAGTGGATGGCGACGCATTTCGGCAACAGCCCAGTCGCCTTCTTTGAAATCGTGCTCGACACCACGAGCAGCGCGGCAGGGAATGGCATCTTTCAGCAACGGGTGATCCGGCACGATGGAAAGACGATCGTCTTTCTTCTGCACTTTGCCGACAAAACGCGTCAGAAAAGGCTCGACCAGCTCTTCTGGCTCCGCACTTTCGCGCTCTTTCTCACTGTGGATGACGGCAATAATACGATCGCCATGCATCACTTTTTTCATTTGCGGCGGCGGAATGAAATAGCTTTTTTGCGCGTCGACTTCCAGAAAGCCGAAGCCTTTTTCAGTGCCTTTTACGACACCTTCCGCACGCGGCGTCTGAGAATGAAGTTGCTGTTTTAGCTGCGCAAGCAGCGGGTTGTCCTGGAGCATAGTTATCTATTTTCGTGGCCAAAAGAGCGGCTGACAGTTTTACGCGATTCTGCCTGTTGCAGCAAGCGCTGTTTCTGCAAAATCTGTCTGCGCCTGCAGCACTTCTGGTATGGAAGCTGCACGTTGTCCGTCACGGGTTACGCTTTCTCTACGAGTCCGATTTTCAACCGGTTAAGCCACCCATGTAACGCACAACCGGTCAGCAAATTCACCGCCTCGCGTTGGCTAAAGCCCTGCTCAACCAATAACGAAAATTGCAGCGGACTGAACCTGTCCGGTGCACAGGTAAGCATGTACGCGGCCTGAATCAGCGTGCTTTCCGGCGTACTCCCGGCGATGATGCGCTGTGGTTCGCGCCCGCCGTCGACAAAAGCGGTCAAGGGTTCAGAAGGGCCCTGCCAGCGGCGGCACTGCTCAACAAAACAGCATACGCTCCCATTGATCCGCGCGGTATAGAGCGCCGACAGGCGCGCGAGATGCGGTTCCGGGTTGCTCCGGGCAATGCTTTCAACAATCTCGCCCAGTTCATTAAGTTGCAAATGTTCATGTGCCAGCACTGGCGCGAGCAGACGCAGTTCAGGCAAAGGCTGCCAGCGTGCGAGAGAGGCCATCTGCGGCGCATTGGCCGTGCGTAATTCCACACCGTCCATCGCTGGCAACCATTCCCCTTCGGGGTGGGCAAAAAGGTGCGCATCCGCTTCCTGTTGCGTCTCCATTCCCGGGATAAAGCGGACAGGCTGGCCGAGCAGAGCCTGCAACACCGCCACCACCCGCGCCTGGAAGGTGATAAAGCCGATAATTTGATTCATCGTCACGACGTCATACAGTGACAGCCCAACATCTTCGAGTTGCTGGCGCGAACGGGCGTCAATCACAGACGGAGAGGCGGCGAGCTGGCGTGCATACTGGGTGATTTGCGCCAGACGGTAGTTACTCTCCCGCGAGGAATCCGGACCAGGCAGTGGCGCGAGACGCGCAGCATAGTGGTTGCATAAACGCTGGATACCAAACACTTGCGCCACGGTAAGGGCAGTGCTGAGGCGGTCATAGGCGCTAAAGGTGCGCAAGCGATTCACGGCCACACGGGGCGGGAACAGTAACGCGTAAAGTTTACGTGCGGGCGTAACGAGGCTGTCGAGGTCGGCTAGCAGTTCATTGGGCAGGACCAGATCAAGCAGGAAGGGGTCGGTAACACTGGCTGCTTCGGGAACCAGCGGCAAAGCTTGTGTCCGGCTGGCGCTTGACTGGGTCTCATGATACCAGTGATTTTTGCCTTCAATCCGGCGTCGTTCCATGGTCGTTCCTTGGTCTGAATGTGGCGATCCGGATACGACGTCAGGTCTTTTGCGCCGGATCTTTTTTGCTGCTTAATCCTGGCGTAAGGGGCGGGAGGGATGAAAGATTGTTAGGTGATAATAAATATCAGAATGGCATATCAAGGCGAAACGCCCCTTCATGAGAAGGGGCGACGGGAATTATTTGATTTCCAGCTCGTTCATTGCGGCAATGTTGAAACCGCCGTCAACGTGTACCACTTCACCGGAGATACCGGCAGACAGGTCAGAACACAGGAACGCAGCAGAGTTGCCCACATCTTCAATGGTCACGGTACGACGAATCGGGGTAACTGCTTCGCAGTGCGCCAGCATTTTACGGAAATCTTTGATGCCGGAGGCAGCCAGGGTACGAATCGGACCGGCAGAAATACCGTTAACACGTACGCCTTCCGGGCCCATCGCATTCGCCATATAACGGACGTTGGCTTCAAGAGAGGCTTTGGCCAGACCCATAACGTTGTAGTTCGGGATCGCACGCTCAGCGCCGAGGTAGGAAAGGGTCAGCAGCGCAGAACCTGGATTCAGCATTTCGCGGCAGGCTTTTGCCATCGCAACGAAGCTGTAGGAGCTAATGTCGTGGGCGATTTTAAAGCCTTCACGGGTTACGGCGTTGACGTAGTCGCCATCCAACTGATCGCCCGGAGCGAAGCCGATAGAGTGCACGAAGCCGTCGAATTTCGGCCAGACTTTCGCCAGGTCAGTGAACAGGGCATCAATGCTTTCATCTTTAGCGACATCGCATTCCAGAACAATGCTGGAACCCAGCTGGGCGGCAAACTCTTCAACACGGCCTTTCAGCTTGTCGTTCTGGTAGGTGAATGCCAGCTCAGCGCCTTCGCGGTGCATAGCCTGTGCGATGCCGTAAGCGATAGACAGTTTGCTGGCAACGCCAGTTACCAGAATGCGCTTACCGGAAAGAAAACCCATAGCTTTAATCCTTATATTCATTGTTGTGGCGCTCGTCATTCTGTTGGGACGAGCGTCGTTAAAACGCGGCGATTCTATCATGAGTCGCCGGATGAGTTAATCCGACCACTGAAACTATTGAATCAACGGTCTTTTCGCCATGCATCGGCTGTTAATGCTTCACCAAAATGACCGGCAATTAAGCGTTTTGTTAAATCATGCAGCGGGGAAGCAAGCACATCGGCGGTACTGCCACGTTCAACCACGGAACCCTGATGCATGACCAGAACCTGATCGCTGATGTGTTTCATCATGCCAATGTGCTGGGTAACATAAATATAAGAGATACCCTGTTTTTCCTGTAATTCCAGCATCAGATTAATTAACTGCGAACGCATCGACATATCCAGCGACGCCAGCGCTTCATCGGCTATGATCACTTTAGGACGCAGGATCAGCGCCCGCGCCAGTCCGAGACGTTGCTTTTGGCCCGGCGCCATCATATGCGGGTAATAGCTAACGTGATCCGGCAGCAAACCGACCATGTGCAAGGTTTCCAGAATACGTTTGCGGCGTGCCTCCGGTTCCAGATCGGTATTCAGACGCAGCGGAAAATCCAGGATTTGTGAAATACGCTGGCGCGGATTAAGCGACGTCGTCGGATCCTGAAAAATCATGCGGATATGCTGGCTACGAAACGTGTAATCGCCGTAATGCAGCGGCTGATCATCAATCACCAGTTCCCCGGATGTTGGTTCCACCATTCCTGCCAGCATTTTGGCGAGCGTGGACTTACCAGAACCGTTTTCACCAATGATTGCCAGCGTCTGGCGCTCACGCAGGGTAAAACTTAATGGCTTGACGGCTTCCACGGTCTGGCGGCGGAACCAGCCGGTGCGGTAGCGGAATGTTTTACTGAGGTTACGCACCTCGAGCAGGGTTTCAACCATCTCACTCACTCTCCATATTCAGCGGGAAATGGCAGGCGTAAAGATGATTTCGCGCCCCAGCGAGCCGGGGTTTTTCAATGCATTTACGCTGAGCATAAGGGCAGCGCGGCCCCAGGCGACAGCCAATCGGTAACTGTTCAAGCAGCGGGATGGCACCCGGCATGGTATTCAGCCGGCTTTTATGCGGCATCGCACTGCCAAAATCTGGAATGGCGCGGATCAGCGCCTGGGTATACGGGTGGTGAGGCGTTGCAATCAACTCCTCACTGGGGGCGGTTTCGACCGTCTGGCCGCAATACATGACGTTGATACGGTCTGCCCATTTACTCAACATTTGCAGGTCATGACTGATCAACATAATGGTGGTGTTATTGTTCTGATTGAGCCGGGTAAGCAGACGGAAAATCTGCGCCTGGGTAGTCGGTTCCATGGCATTTGTCGGCTCATCAGCAATCAATAACCGCGGCTGGTTGGCCAGTGCAATGGCGATCATCACTTTCTGACACTCGCCTTCCGTCAGTTCGTAAGGGAAGCTGCGCATTGCATCTTTATGATCCTTGATACCCACACGGTGCAGCAACTCAATAGCGCGACGTTTGCGCCAGCCGAAGCGCTGTAGCAGGCTACCTTTCCATGTCCAGCTGGGGATATTTTGCATCAGCTGTTTACCCACGCGTTCGGACGGATCGAGACAGGACTGCGGCTCCTGGAAAATCATAGAGACGTTGTGGCCGAGCAGCTTTCGCCGTTCACGGGACGACAGTCGCATTAAGTCGATATCGTCAAAGCGCATACGATCGGCGGTGACGCGCCAGTTCTCTTTGCTTACGCCACATATCGCTTTCGCAATCAGGCTTTTACCAGACCCGGATTCGCCAACAAGACCGCGAATTTCGCCTTCCGCAAGGGTCAGGCTGACGCGATCAACTGCCTTCACCCAGTTTTCACCGGTTTTGACTTCAATGGTGAGGTTACGGATATCAAGAAGTGGCATTATTCCACCCCCGCATTGATTGCGCGGCGAATACCGTCGCCCAGAATGTTAACCAGCAATACGCTTACCATAATAGCCGCACCGGGCAACATCACGGTCCAGGGGGCGACATAAATCAGTTCCAGCGCATCGCCAAGCATCGCTCCCCATTCCGGCGAGGGGAGTTGCGCGCCAAGATCCAAAAAGCCCAGCGCGGCAATATCCAGAATCGCCATTGACAGCGAACGTGTGATTTCTGTGATCATGCCGGAAGTGATATTGGGTAACACGGCAAACCATAAAATATTCATTGTGGAAGCACCATCGAGGCGCGCCGCCACTACGTACTCTTTCTCCAGTTCGTCATGCACCATGCTGTAGACCGAACGCACCATGCGCGGCAGGAGCGCCAGCCAGACGGCAAACATGGCATGCGAAAGGTGTGGGCCAGCAAACGCCACCACAATAATGGCCAGTAGCAGCGTCGGTAACGACAACAATGTATCCAGAATGTGGTTCAACACCGCAGAACGCAGGCCATGTGTCGCGCCGGCGAACACGCCAAGCACCAGCCCGCACAATGTTGCCGCCAGCGTAACAATAAATGCCCCCCCCACGGTGGGTGCGGCCCCGCTCAGTAAGCGACTCAGCACATCGCGCCCAAGATCGTCAGTCCCGAGGAAGAAAGAGACATCGCCATAACGCGACCAGGACGGCGGAAGCAACTGATAACCCAAAAATTGTTGATCGAGGCCGTAAGGCGCGAACCACTTACCGAATATGCACAGCAGCAGCAGGGCACTACAGCCATAAAGGCCGATCATTGCCGTGGTATCGCTGTAAAATTTGCGCCACACGGTGCGCAGCGCGCCAGGCGGGCGCTTTTCGCTGTAGACGCTATCGTAAGGCATACCATTCCTTATGTTTCAATGGGTTCGCCAGCGCACCCAGGATATCGGAAATCACGTTTACAATGATAACCAGCGAGCCAATCACCATCACGCCGGCAGAGATAGCCGCGTAGTCCTGCTGGCGAATGGCGTTAATCAGCCAGCGCCCCAGTCCCGGCCAGCTAAACACCATTTCAGTGATCATCGCCAGCGTCAGCATGGTAGAAAACTGTAAGCCCAATTTGGGGATCACCGGCGGCAGGGCGTTGTGCAGCACATGGCGCCGGAGGATCGTTAGCATGGACTGGCCGCGTGTCGCCGCCGCTTTGATATAGTTTTTTTCAATCACATCCATGGTGCTGATACGCATCAGGCGGATCACTTCCGTGGTTGGCGCGACCGCCAGCGTCACCACCGGCAACACCATATGTCGCAAGGCGCTGACGATCATCTCATCACGCCATGGCGAGTCTGAAAGCCAGGCATCAATAATAGCGAAACCGGTCACCGTTTTGACTTCGTACAGTAAATCGAAGCGCCCGGAAACCGGCAGCCAGCCGAGGTTAAGCGAGAAAAAGAGCGTTAAGAGCAACGCCAGCCAGAATACCGGAATGGAAAAGCCGAGCAGAGCAATCGCGCTCACCAGCCGGTCCTGCCATTTGCTGCGCATCACGCCCGCCAGCATGCCTACCGGGATCCCCACCAGCAACGCAGAGCCAAAGGCAAGGATGCACAGTTCCATCGTTGCCGGAAACACTTCTTTAAGTTGCTGCGAAATGAGCTGACCATTAATGCTGGAAACACCGAAGTCCCAATGCAGCAAGCCGGTAAACCAGAACACCCAGGCATTCCACATGGTTGCGCCTTGAAGCGGCGCATGCGGTGTGAAGTAGCTAAGACTGAACCCGACAAAGGTCAGGAAAAACAGCGTCACCAACAGCAGCAACAAACGGCGCAGGGTAAAAATAATCATGGCGGCGAAACCTCTTGTTTTTCCCGCGAGACACCGGCGAAAGAGGCGCTGCCAAACGGACTCAGCACCAGCCCTTTAATATCGTACCGATAGGCCTGTAACCTTAACGAAGACGCCAGCGGAAGCACTGGCAATTCACGCGCAAGAATATTTTGTGCCTCGTCATAGGCATCAATGCGCGCCGCGAGTTGCTGTGACGACAGCGCTTTCTGCAGCACCTCGTCAAATTCGCGATGACACCAGTGTGCAAAATTGGTCTGCGAATCGATGGCGGCGCAGCTCAGCATCGGCCTGAAAAAGCTGTCCGGATCGTTACTGTCCGTTGCCCAGCCTGAAAGGGTCAAATCGTGATTCATATCCATCAGACGCGCCTCCTGGAAACGGCCTTCCACCGGCACAATGACCACTTTCACCCCGGCCTGGGCCATATCCGCCTGGATCAATTCAGCGGTTTTCAGCGGGCTGGGGTTCCACGCCTGGGAACTGGTCGGCACCCACAGGTGCAGCGTCATATTCTCCAGCCCCAGCGCTTTCAGGCGTTCACGTGCTTTGGCGGGGTCGTATTCGGTAATTTTGGCTTCATTATCGTAAGCCCACGATGCGCGCGGCAGGATCGACGCTGCCGTTTCCGCCGTTCCGTAATAAATGGACTGCATCAGCCGCTGGTTATTGATTGACAACGCAAGCGCGTGGCGCACTTCAGGATTATTCAAGGGGGGTTTATCAGTATTGAACGCCAGATAAGCAATGTTCATTCCCGGACGTAGCGTCAGACGCAGGCGCGGATCATCACGCAAAATAGTAAGCTGACTGGCAGCAGGCCATGCCAGCACATCACATTCTCCGGTTAACAATTTAGATAACCGCCCGGTGCCACCGGAACCCAGATCAACCACCACCTGTTGCATCAAAGGTTTACCGCGCCAGAATTTTTCGTGACGTTGTAACCGAATATATTGCCCGGCACGATACTCATCTAACTGATACGGGCCGGTGCCCACCGGCTGGCGATCAAGCAGCTCCTGATGATCTTCTTTTGCAAGCTGCGCGGCGTATTCAGCAGACATGACAGAGGCATAGTGGGTCGCCAGGTGCCACAAGAAAGAGGCATCCGGCCTTTTCAGACGGAATTCAACGGTACGGTTATCCAGCTTACGAACACTGTCAATCGCGTCGGCGAACTGCAAACTGTCGAAATAGGGGAAACTGCTACCGTTAACATTATGCCAGGGATTTTCGCGGTCGAAGATGCGCTGGAAAGTGAACACCACATCATCAGCATTTAGCGCACGGTGCGGGGTAAACCATGCTGTTTTCTGAAACGCGACACCGTCGCGCAGGCGAAATCGGTACGTGGCGCCGCTATCCAGCACTTCCCAGCTTTCGGCCAGTTCCGGCACCAGGCGGTAAGTATAGGGATCGACATCCAGCAGGCGATCGTAAAGCTGAGCCGCCAGCGTGTCGACAATCAGGCCGCTGCTCACTTTTTGTGGATTAAAGGTGCTTACCTGACCATTGACGCAATAGACAAAGCCGCTTTCGCGAATATCCGCCCACGGGGCAGATGGCGGCGTTGCCGCTTGCGCAAAGCCTGTTGCGAGGCTTGCGGTCAATAACAGGGAAGAGAAAACCAGACGCATGATTTCTTCACGATTTTAAATTAATGTGCAAAGTGTATCGCACTTACCCTGGCTTCGTAAAAATGTCTGCTGACGACTGCTGTTATTGTCGACGATTTCAGCTTATTTGGTGCTTTTTCAGCAGCGCCCGCAACTGGTGATAGGTCAGCCCGAGCAATTCTGCCGCGCGTTTCTGGTTAAATTTCCCCTGCTGCAGGCTGGTTTCCAGTAAGTTTTTTTCCTGATCGTTTTGGAATTTGCGCAAATCCAGCGGTAACTGAGGTCCGCCAGGCACAATTTCTATTGCCTGCGGCGCGTCTGGCTGCTCGCGGTGAAAGGGATCGATAATAATGCTGTCCAGTGGCGTTTCGCTGCTGCCATGCCGATAGACGGAGCGCTCAACGACGTTTTTCAGTTCGCGGATATTTCCCGGCCAGGGGTAATGCAGCAACGTGTCGCGGGCACGATCGGTAAAACCGGGGAACAGCGGAAGCGATAACTCGCGACACATCTGAATGGCAAAGTGATCCGCCATCAGCATGATATCGCTTTGGCGCTGGCGCAACGGCGGCAACAGCACCACATCGAACGCCAGACGGTCAAGCAGGTCGGCGCGGAATGTGCCTTCATGTACCATTTGCGGCAGGTCGGCGTTGGTTGCACACACCAGCCGGACGTTGACTTGCAGCGGCTGGCTGCCGCCCACGCGCTCCAGCTCGCCATATTCAATGACCCGCAATAACTTTTCCTGGACCAACATCGGGGCGGTGGCCAGCTCATCCAGAAATAAGGTACCGCCATCGGCTCGTTCAAAACGCCCGGGGTGGCGTTTCTGCGCCCCGGTAAATGCCCCGGCTTCATGACCAAAGAGTTCAGAATCGAGCAGGTTTTCATTTAACGCCGCGCAATTCAGCGAGATAAAAGGCCCCTGCCAGCGGGAGGAGAGAAAATGCAGACGGTTAGCAATCAGCTCTTTACCGGTTCCGCGCTCGCCAATGATGAGTACGGGTTTGTCAATCGGCGCGAGACGCGACACCTGCTCCAGCACCTCGATAAAGCTGTTTGCTTCACCGAGTAAGTTATCCTTGTGTTCAGCCATGATGAAATTCGCCACTTGTTGGTGTTATTAACCACTCTAGACGAAAAGCGCACAGCGGTAAAATTATTCAATTCGTTAATAATCATAAAGATAAAAAGTTGGCACGAAGATTGTAATAGCTCAACAGCGTAACATTGTCAGGTAGCAGGGCTGAGCCCGATTACAGAAATAAAGAGGAACAGATTATGGGTATTTTTTCTCGTTTTGCCGATATCGTGAATGCCAACATCAACTCGCTGCTGGAAAAGGCCGAAGATCCGCAAAAACTGGTGCGTCTGATGATCCAGGAAATGGAAGACACCCTGGTCGAAGTGCGTTCGACGTCGGCGCGCGCGCTGGCGGAGAAAAAACAGCTTACTCGCCGTATTGAGCAGGCCACCGCACAGCAGAGCGAGTGGCAAGAAAAAGCAGAACTGGCGCTGCGTAAAGAGAAAGACGATTTGGCGCGTGCGGCGCTGATCGAGAAACAGAAAGTCACGACGCTTATTGACACGCTGGAGCAAGAAGTGACTCTGGTTGAAGAAAGCCTGACGCGGATGAAAAAAGAAATTGGCGAGTTGGAAAACAAACTCAGTGAAACGCGCGCCCGTCAGCAAGCCTTAACGCTGCGTCATCAGGCCGCCAGCTCTTCCCGTGATGTGCGTCGCCAGCTTGACAGCGGCAAGCTGGATGAAGCGATGGCGCGCTTTGAATCGTTTGAACGCCGTATCGATCAGATGGAAGCAGAAGCCGAAAGCCACGGTTTCGGTAAGCAGAAATCGCTGGATCAGCAGTTTGCTGAACTGCGCGCGGATGACGAAATCAGTGAGCAACTGGCGCAACTGAAAGCCAAAATGAAACAGGATAATCAATAATAAATCGCTGCGGCGTCAGAGGACGCCGCGCGTCATCCCTGTAAGGAGTACACATGAGCACGCTTTTTCTGGCTATACCGTTAACGCTTTTCATTCTGTTCATTTTGCCCGTCTGGTTGTGGCTGCACTACAACAACCGCACCTCGCGCGGGGAACTGAATCAGAACGAGCAGCAGCGGTTACTGCAATTATCAGAAGATGCAACACGGATGCGCGAACGTATTCAGGCACTGGAAGATATTCTGGATGCTGAGCACCCGAACTGGAGAGATCGCTAATGGCAAGCCTCGACCTTAACAAAAAATTATGGCGTATTCCCCAGCGCGGAAAAGTAGCCGGTGTCTGCGCCGGGATTGCACAATATCTTGATATTCAGGTCAAAATTGTGCGCATCCTGACCATTCTGGCTATGTGTTTTGGCCTGTTCTTTATTGTTGTAGCGGCGTATATCGTTTTGTATTTTGTGTTGGATCCGCTGCCGGACAATTACGTCGAAGGAGAAGAAACCCAAAGCACCAACCAGTTACTGGATGCGGTTGATGCGCAACTTTCGGCAGGTGAGGCGCGCCTGCGGCAGATGGAGCGTTACGTTACCTCTGACACCTTCTCACTGCGTAGCCGTTTTCGTCAGCTATAAGGAGTGAACCATGGCATCTCGCTGGCAACAAGCTCGTCGCAACGTCAAACCGGGTCTGAAAATTGCCGGAAAGCTGGTTGTACTTACCGCGTTGCGCTACGGCCCGGCGGGTGTTGCTGGCTGGGCCGTAAAATCGGTGGCCCGACGGCCGGTAAAACTGCTGCTGGCTTTTGCGCTGGAGCCGCTGCTCAAACGCGCAGCAAATAAATTTTCACGTCGTTTTATGCAAAACAGATGATCCTGCGGGATCATCTTGCCCTTCTGACTGGTTGATTAACAACAGCCTGCCCATATCTCATACACTATCAGCAACTGTTTTGACTTCAGGGCGACACACAATGGCGATGGATCGATTTAAAAGCGAACTCAACGCGCTGGTGAACCGTGGAATGGACCGGCATTTACGCCTCGCAGTAACCGGGCTGAGCCGCAGCGGTAAAACGGCGTTTATTACTGCGTTGGTAAACCAGCTGCTTAATCTTCATGCCGGGGCCCGTCTGCCGCTCCTTAGCGCGGTGCGGGAAGAGCGCCTGCTCGGCGTAAAACGTGTTCCGCAGCGCGATTTTGGCATTCCCCGTTTTACCTACGACGAAGGGCTGGCACAGTTATACGGCACGCCGCCGGTCTGGCCGACACCCACGCGCGGGGTCAGCGAAATCCGTCTGGCACTGCGCTTCCGCTCCAATGATTCACTGCTTCGTCATTTCAAAGACACCTCTACGCTGTATCTGGAAATTGTCGATTATCCCGGCGAATGGCTGTTGGATCTACCGATGCTGGCGCAGGATTATCTGAGCTGGTCGCGACAAATGACCGGGTTACTACAGGGCCAGCGCCAGGCGTGGTCGCAGCAATGGCGTGAATTATGTGCGGGACTGGATCCATTGGCCCCAGCCGATGAAAACCGGCTGGCGGAGATTGCCGCCGCATGGACGGCGTATCTGCAGCAGTGCAAGCGTGAAGGGCTGCATTTTATTCAACCGGGGCGATTTGTGCTGCCCGGCGATATGGCAGGCGCGCCCGCGCTGCAATTCTTCCCGTGGCCGGATGTCGATAACACCGGAGAGGGGAAGCTGGCGCAGGCAGATAAACACACCAACGCCGGTATGTTGCGTGAGCGTTTCAACTACTACTGTGAGCATGTTGTTAAGGGTTTCTATAAACACCATTTTTTGAAGTTTGATCGCCAGATTGTCCTGGTCGATTGCCTGCAACCGCTCAACAGCGGGCCGCAAGCGTTTAACGATATGCGGCTGGCGTTGACGCAACTGATGCAGAGTTTTCATTACGGCCAGCGCACACTATTTCGCCGCCTGTTTTCACCGGTTATCGACAAGTTGCTTTTTGCCGCCACCAAAGCCGATCACATTACGCTCGATCAGCACGCTAATATGGTGTCATTGCTGCAACAGCTTATTCAGGATGCCTGGCAAAACGCCGCGTTTGAAGGGATCAGTATGGACTGCCTGGGTCTGGCATCTGTGCAGGCAACACAAAGTGGGTTAATCGAGGTCAATGGTGAGAAGATCCCTGCGCTGCGGGGGCACCGATTAAGCGATGGTTCTCCGCTGACGGTTTATCCTGGTGAAGTCCCGGCCAGGTTGCCTGGGCAGGCCTTCTGGGATAAGCAAGGGTTTAACTTCGAAGCTTTTCGCCCGCAGGTAATGGACGTGGATAAACCGCTGCCACATATTCGTCTTGATGCGGCGCTGGAGTTTTTAATAGGAGACAAATTGCGATGAGCGAGCCGTTAAAACCGAGGATCGATTTCGCCGGGCTGCTGGAGGCAGAAAATACAGTACGGTTTAAAAGCGCCCAAACCTTCAGCGGTGCACAGGCGGAAAATTTCGCACCGATGATGACCGATATAATGCCAGAGGAGGGACAGGCTGAAGCGTTGATCGAAGCGGCGCTGCGGCCAAAACGTAGCTTATGGCGCAAAATGGTCAGTGCCGGTCTGGCACTATTCGGTATCACCGTGGTGGGTCAGGGTGTGCAGTGGACAATGAATGCCTGGCAGACCCAGGACTGGGTTGCGCTGGGCGGCTGTGCTGCGGGCGCGCTGATTATTGGTGCCGGAGTGGGTTCGGTCGCCAGTGAATGGCATCGGCTATGGCGCTTGCGCCAGCGTGCTGAGGAGCGGGAGGAAGCACGTGATTTGCTGCACAGCCACGGCGTGGGGAAAGGGCGTGCCTTCTGTGAAAAACTGGCCAGACAGGCGGGGATCGATCAGGCACATCCGGCACTGCAACGCTGGTATGCCGCTATCCACGAAACGCAAAACGATCGCGAAGTGGTGAGCCTGTATGCGCAACTTGTCCAGCCCGTGCTGGATGCTCAGGCGCGACGCGAAATTAACCGCTCGGCGGCGGAGTCGACGCTGATGATCGCCGTCAGCCCGCTGGCAATGGTCGATATGGCGTTTATCGCCTGGCGCAATCTGCGACTGATTAACCGCATCGCCACGCTGTATGGCATTGAGCTGGGGTATTACAGCCGTTTGCGCCTGTTCCGGCTGGTATTGCTGAATATTGCGTTCGCTGGCGCAAGTGAACTGGTGCGTGAAGTGGGTATGGACTGGATGTCGCAGGATCTTGCTGCACGCCTTTCTGCGAGAGCAGCACAAGGCATTGGCGCTGGCTTGCTGACCGCACGCCTGGGTATTAAGGCGATGGAGTTGTGCCGCCCGCTGCCCTGGCTGGAGGATGATAAACCCCGGCTGGGTGATTTTCGTCGTCAGCTTATTGGTCAGGTCAAAGAGACGCTGCAAAAACGCCGTACCGCATCCCCCACTGAGTAACAAACCGGCACTGCGCGCTTACCTTTACAGCGTAGTGCCGCTTTTTCCGCCAGGCTGTCAATATTTGTTGACAGACATCTTCCTGCCAACCACGAAGTGGCTTATTATCCCTTCATTACGTGAATGAATAAGGCTGAGTATTCCCATGCGTCTTGAAGTTTTTTGTGAGGACCGTCTTGGTCTGACGCGCGAACTGCTGGATCTGCTGGTGCTGCGCGGTATCGATTTACGCGGCATTGAAATTGACCCGGTCGGGCGAATCTACCTCAATTTTGCCGCTCTGCAATTTGATGCATTCAGCAGCCTGATGGCTGAAATCCGCCGTATACCCAGCGTCACCGACGTACGTACCGTGTTGTGGATGCCGTCTGAGCGTGAACACCGCGCACTCAGTGCATTGCTGGAAGCATTGCCTGAACCGGTTTTCTCGCTGGATATGAAAAGCAAAGTAGAACTGGCGAACCCGGCCAGTTGCCTGCTCTTTGCGCAGGACACCGATAAATTGCGCAATCATAACGCGGCGCAATTAATTGCCGGGTTCAATTTCCAGCGCTGGCTGGAGGGTAATCCGCAAAACTCGCATAACGAACATGTCGTTATTGGTGGGCAAAACTTCCTGATGGAGATCACGCCTGTTCATCTGGAGGGCGAAACGGGCGAGCCGGTGTTAATCGGCGCCGTTGTCATGCTCCGTTCAACCATCCGTATGGGGCGGCAGCTTCAGAATCTTAGTCAGCAGGATGTTGGCGCATTTAGCCAGATAGTTGCCGTGAGCCAGAAAATGCGTCAGGTTGTGGAACAGGCGCGCAAACTGGCGACCCTGACTGCGCCCTTGCTGATCACCGGCGATACCGGTACTGGTAAAGATTTACTGGCTCATGCCTGCCACCTTGCCAGCCCGCGCGCAAGCAAACCGTACCTGGCATTGAATTGTGCCTCCATTCCCGAAGAGTCGGTCGAAAGTGAGCTTTTTGGGCATGCACCAGAAGGTAAAAAAGGCTTTTTCGAGCAGGCAAACGGCGGTTCGGTACTGCTGGATGAGATTGGCGAAATGTCGCCGCGTATGCAGGTAAAATTGCTGCGTTTTCTTAACGATGGCACCTTCCGCCGCGTGGGTGAGGATCATGAAGTTCACGTCGATGTGCGGGTCATTTGCGCCACACAGCGCAATCTGGTGGAGCTGGTGCAAAAGGGGCTGTTCCGCGAAGATCTTTACTACCGGCTTAATGTGTTGACGTTAAATCTGCCGCCGTTGCGCGAGCGTCCTCAGGATATTATGCCGTTGACCGAACTGTTTGTGGCCCGCTTTGCCGATGAGCAGGGGGTGCCGCGCCCGAAACTCTCTCAGGATCTGTTACCGTTGCTGAGCCGTTACGGATGGCCCGGCAATGTGCGTCAGTTGAAAAACGCTATTTATCGCGCGTTAACCCAGTTGGAAGGTTATGAATTACGGGCGCAGGATATTCTGTTACCCGATTACGATGCCACCACTGCGCCGGTCGGCGAAGAGGCGATGGAAGGGTCGCTGGATGATATTACCAGCCGCTTTGAGCGCTCGGTACTGACCCAACTTTATCGCAGCTATCCCAGCACGCGTAAGTTGGCGAAACGTCTTGGCGTTTCACATACCGCGATTGCCAATAAGCTCCGCGAATATGGGTTGAGCCAGAAGAAAAGTGAAGAATAAGAAAAGCCTCCGTATGGAGGCTTTTTCATATCGGCAATGCAATCCGCTGAGCGGGGCACAATTAGCCTTTCAGGGATTCCAGCGCGGCGGCGTAATCCGGTTCGTTGGTGATTTCATTCACGAGGTGGCTGAAAACCACGTTGTCATTCTCATCAATAACGACCACTGCGCGCGCAGCCAGACCTTTCAGCGCGCCTTCCGCAATACCCACGCCGTAATCGGCAAGGAATTCCGGGTTACGCAGCGTGGAGAGGGTGATCACATTGCCCAGGCCTTCAGCGCCGCAGAAGCGGGATTGTGCAAACGGCAGATCGGCAGAGATACACAGCACGACCGTATTGTTCATTTCGGTCGCCAGTTGGTTGAATTTGCGCACGGACGCGGCGCAGACGCCGGTGTCGATGCTCGGGAAAATGTTCAGTACTTTACGTTTGCCAGCAAACTGGGCCAGTGTGACGTCAGACAGATCTTTAGCCACCAGGGTAAAAGCTTTGGCTTTGCTACCAACCTGCGGAATGGCGCCTGCAACGGGAACCGGGTTGCCCTGGAAATGAACGAGTTGTGACATAGATATCTTCCTGTTTACAAATAGTTAACGTCGCCGCTAGTGTATGCCATCCGTAGAGATCACGGCAAACCAATTTTCGTATCTATACTGGTTTACAGTGCGGCAGAGGAGTGAAGAATGCGAAACGTCAAAATTTACGAGGAAACCTGGCCGCTGCATACGCCATTCGTGATTTCGCGCGGCTCCCGCGATGAAGCGCGGGTGGTGGTGGTTGAGCTGGAAGAGGAGGGTATCAAGGCGGTTGGCGAGTGCACGCCCTATCCGCGATATGGCGAGAGCGAAGCCTCGGTGATGGCGCAAATTATGACGATCGTGCCACAGCTGGAAAACCATCTCAGCCGCGAAACGTTGCAAACGCTGCTCCCGCCTGGCGCAGCGCGTAATGCGGTTGATTGCGCCCTGTGGGATCTGGCCGCACGCAAAGCCAACACGTCGCTGACGCGCTATGCGGGTGTGACGTTGCCTGAAACCGTGACCACGGCGCAAACCGTCGTAATTGGCACACCGGAGCAGATGGCCGCCAGTGCGGCAGCGCTGAGTGAAAAAGGAGCGCGGCTGCTGAAAGTGAAACTGGATGACCATTTGATCAGCGAGCGACTGGTGGCGATACGGGCCGCTGCGCCGCACGCGACCCTGATTGTCGATGCCAATGAAGCCTGGCACAGCGAAGGGCTGGCGGCGCGCTGCCAGTTACTGGCGGATCTGGGCGTTGCCATGCTGGAGCAACCGCTGCCTGCAGGCGAGGATGATGCTCTTGCCAATTTTATCCATCCATTGCCGATTTGTGCCGATGAAAGCTGCCATACGCGGGAGAGCCTGAGCGCATTACACGGGCGTTATGAAATGGTCAATATCAAACTGGATAAAACCGGCGGGCTTACCGAAGCCCTGGCGTTAGCCCGTGAGGCATCAGCGCAAGGCTTCGGTTTAATGCTGGGGTGTATGATTTGTACGTCTCGTGCCATCGCGTCCGCTTTACCGCTGGCGAATCAGGTTCGTTTTGCCGATCTTGATGGTCCCACCTGGCTGGCAGTGGATGTTGAGCCGGCATTACATTTCACCACCGGCGAGCTTCATCTGTGAGGATCCCAGTGCAGCAGGGAGGTCATTGCGTGCAGATAGCGCTCACTGGCCTCATCAGCGGAGATCGGCGGAAATTCCACGGTAATGCAGGGCAGGTCGATATCCCCACACCAACTGCCAAACGAGCCGGGTGTGTCATAACCCACGCTGGTGACTAGCGGCAGTGAAAATTGCTCCGCCAGCCATTGCCCAAGCGCACTTTCGCGCGGATCTTCCACACACGCCAGCGGATCATGAAAAGTCACCACCCACGCAGGGTGAACGCGATGAATCAGCTGGCATAACGCCTGCGTTTCTGGTTCTGAGCCGGGTTTCTCCCCAGTGAACAACACCACATCACGCGCATCTGCGGCGCTATTCCAGCGATACACCGTTTCACCGGCTTTCCAGTTCGCCGCAGGAAAGTTGCGGTTGAGGTCGACGCCGTTGGCGTTAGCCCGCAGGCCAAGCTGGCATCCATCGGGGTTGACCGCCAGTACGACATGATGGTGGCGCAATTCAGGTGCCAGCGTACGCAGCGCACAGGAGAGGGCGACGACGGAGGCATTCTCATCACCGTGCGTGCCGGCAATGATCAGCCCGCTTTCGCGCGTGGCGATCGGTGCCGGAAACCACAGCAGCGGCGCGCCTAAATGGGAACGGCCATATTGTTCCTGACCCGCAGGAAAAGCACCGCGTTGCGGACGTGGACGTGTGGCAGGCATAAGCTTCCTTATTCTGTCGTGTGCGTATAACAAGTGTTGAGCATAAAGCGGGGCGAGGCAAATCATGCCATGTGCGTTAAATTATTGTCTATCTTCAATGTTTAGGTCCCCATTATTTGCATTCCACTGTGTTAAAACAAATAATTACCGCATATTCCGCCGGGAATGACACATCACAAGGGGATCTCATGACGCTTCGACTTTCTACGCTAAGCTGCACGCTGTGGCTGTGCGGTTTTTCTTCTGTTTCGCTGGCTGCGGATGTCCCTGCCGGTACGCAACTCGCGGCAAAGCAGGAACTGGTTCGCCATATCAAAGATGAGCCAGCAACACTGGATCCGGCAAAGGCTGTCGGATTGCCGGAAATTCAGGTGATCCGCGATCTGTATGAAGGGCTGGTCAATCAGAACGAGAAGGGTGAAATTGTTCCCGGTGTGGCAACGAAATGGCAAAGTAATGATAACCGGGTCTGGACGTTTACCCTGCGCGAAGAGGCGAAATGGTCCGACGGTACGCCTGTTACAGCACAAGATTTTGTGTATAGCTGGCAGCGTTTAGTTGATCCCAAAACCACGTCGCCTTTTGCCAGCTTTGCGGCGCTGGCCGGTATCAGCAATGCGAAAAACATCAGCGAAGGGAAAGCGGCACCAGACAAATTGGGTGTTAGCGCAGTGGATGCCCATACGCTGCGAGTGCAACTGGATAAACCCGTTCCCTGGTTTCCGAGCTTAGCCGCCAGTTTTGCCTTTTACCCGGTGCAGAAAGCAAACGTTGAAAGCGGCGCAGAGTGGACGCGGCCAGGCAAGCTTGTGGGTAATGGTGCGTATCAACTGGTCGATCGTGTTGTGAACGAAAAACTGGTTTTCGAGCCGAATAAACACTATTGGGATAATGCGAAGACGGTGATTCAGAAGGTCACCTTTGTGCCGATTAATCAGGAGTCGGCGGCGACCAAGCGTTATCTGGCGAACAATGTTGATATTACGGAATCTTTCCCGAAAAACCTCTATCAAAAACTGTTGAAGGATATTCCGGGGCAGGTCTATACCCCGCCACAGCTAGGTACCTATTATTATGCGTTTAACACCCAGAAAGGGCCGACCGCCGATCCACGTGTCCGCCTGGCACTGAGCATGACCATTGATCGGCGGATCATGGCGGAAAAAGTGCTGGGCACCGGTGAAAAACCGGCATGGCGCTTTACCCCGGATGTTACGGCAGGGTTTGAACCCCAGCCTTCGCAGTTAGAGCACATGAGCCAGGCGGAGTTGAACGCGCAGGCAAAAACGTTGTTGCAGGCGGCGGGTTATGGCCCGCAGCGACCGCTGAAACTGACGCTGCTCTATAACACGTCGGAAAACCATCAGAAAATAGCGATTGCGGTGGCCTCAATGTGGAAACAAAACCTGGGGGCCGATGTGAAATTACAGAATCAGGAGTGGAAAACCTATATCGACAGTCGTAACAGTGGCAATTTTGACGTGATCCGGGCGTCATGGGTCGGGGATTATAATGAGCCCTCAACTTTCCTGTCGGTATTAACCTCAACCAGCAGCAGCAATATTGCGCGGTTTAACGATGCGGCATATGACAAGGTGATGAACCAGGCGGCACTGGAAACCAGCGCCAAAGCGCGCAATGCAGATTATAACGAAGCAGAGCACATCATTGCGGAAAAAGCCCCGATAGCGCCGATTTACCAGTACAGTAACGGCCGTTTAATCAAACCCTGGCTGAAGGGGTATCCGATCAATAACCCTGAAGATGTGGCTTACACGCGAACCATGTATTTGCTGAAACATTGATAAAAAAATCCCCTTACATCACGGGAGGTAAGGGGAAACTCATTGATTACGGAATGGTTCCTGTCTTAGCAGGAGTACATTAATTTTACTTAAGGAATGTGAAGGCACAATGGAGGAAATAAGGAGACGAAGCGCGGGAGACGCGCTATCGGCGTGCCCTGGCCGAAAAAAAGCCCGCTTCATGAGCGGGCAAAAAATACTGGAAGCAATGTGAGCAATGTCGTACTGAATACTTGACTGATTCACTCAGGTATTCAGTGTTGAGAAAGATAATCTTTATCATTTAAATCTGCAACCCCTTTTTTATGTGGACGCTTATTTTTGCGGTCACACCCGGTCAAAAGGCGCGTGCTTTACGATTTTGGTCAAAAAACGAGCATTCGGCTGTGATATAATAATGTCGTTTTCATCACAAAAGAGGACATTATGGAGAGTGAATTGAACCCCACCCAACTGGCGATTGAGTATCTTCGTCGTGACAAAAGTGCACTCACCCCGGCCGAGTATCTTAAAAAACTCAAACAACTCAGGCTGGAGTTCGAAGATTTACTGACGTTGTCGCATATTGAACTGAAAGAAGAGATTGATCTCGCCTGGCGTTTGGGTATCCACTAACGCGCGAAGCACAGAGAAACGATGCGCCCACCAGGGGCGCTTTTTTTTGCCTGCTTTCAGGCGGCCAGCACCTGATTGCGGCCATTATTCTTCGCGCGGTATAACGCTTCATCCACCCGTTTAAACAGTGCATCCAGACTTTCATTCTGCATATGGCGCGCCACGCCAATGCTGACGGTTATGCCTGGCAGGCCCGACATGCTGATGCTGGCAACAGCGAGACGTACACGTTCGGCAATCTCAAGCGCCGCCTCGAGCGTGGTGTGCGGCAACAGCAACAGAAATTCCTCACCACCCCAACGGAACACATAATCGCCACTTCGACTGCCTGACTCCAGCGTGCGAGCAAGTTCAATCAGAACCTCATCGCCGCGTTGATGGCCGAACCGATCGTTGATCTGTTTAAAGTGGTCGGTATCCACCAGCAACAAGCTGAAGTCCAGCGCGGTGGGTAAGATTTGTTCAGTCAGGTGGTAAAATTGTCGACGGTTTAACAAACCGGTGAGTGCATCGCGGTGCGCAGCGTACTCCAGTTCCTGTTCCAGCCGTTTTTGTTCAGTAATATCGTGAATAATGCACAGCATCAGGCGCTCGCCGTAGATTTCAATAGGGCCTGCGTAAGTCTGCACATGTCGTGTCGACCCATCGGCAAGACGATGTACAAAATTAAGTGGCTTATGCCCACCCGGCAGACGGGCAATCTCTGACATCACCGGAAGTATGCTGCGCCCGAGAGTATTAATCTCCCAGGTGTGTTTCTGGCACATCTCTTCACGGTCGTATCCATAAAATTGCAAAGCGGCGAGGTTGGCATCCACAATCTGCCCATCATGTACGGGATCGATGAGCAGCATCGGTGCAGAGGTGGTGTAAAAGAAGCGGGCGTAAAACCCTTGTTTACGCGGCTGATACCCTGCTGCACGCGCCAGTTTGGGCATCGGGGGAACAGTACGGTAGATACCTTCAAAGATCAAAACGTCGCCGACATCATCAAGCGTACGTAGCGAAGCCCGGCAACTCAGCGGCGATTCTTCATTCTTCGGACCGATGCTCCAGACTTCCACCACTTCGTCCTGATTCTCTAAACCCGGAAGATACATCGAAAGGCTTCGTTGCGCATAAGCAGAATACGTACCGTTACGCATGTCGCCAAGGCTACGGCCAGCGGATAATTTTTTTGCCTGTTTGTTGGCAAACAGCACGGTTTCGCTCTCGGGGACGATCACCCAAACCGGGGTGTCGAGAATATCCAGCGCCTGCAGGTGAAGTTTCAGCATCGCAACTCCCGTTATCGCACACGTTGCCAGCGCGCTGCTGACAGAAAATCGTGGCAATTGAATGGCTTCATTGCAACATAACCGAAAAGCGTACACTTATGCAGGCTTTTTTTGTGACACATCTGCACATTCGAGCGATAAGGCGAATGCGTTTTGGTGCAGGAGTGCAGAAACTTTTCCCACCGGGAGCGGGCGGGCAAACAGGAACCCCTGCATGAGCGCGCAGCCCATATTTGTTAGCAGTACATGCTGTTCCTGCGTTTCAATCCCTTCTGCGACGACATGCATATTCATGGAGTGGGCAATGTCGATGATAGTAGAGACAATTTTAACGTTACGGCTGTTGTCACGAATATCTTTGACAAAGCTTTTATCGATCTTCAGTTCGGTTGCAGGGAGTTTTTTTAACATCAGCATATTGGAATAACCCGTGCCAAAATCATCAATAGCAACCGTCATCCCCAACGCTGAAAACTGATTTAATAACTGCACGCTGCGATCGAGGTTTTTGAGCGCGGTATTTTCGGTGATCTCAAGCGTTAATTGGCCAGGGTCAATCTGATAACGCGTCAGTGCGTCCGTAATCTGATCGTAGAGATCATGCTGTTCGAACTGCGTCGGGGAGATATTAATGGCCAGTTTCAGATGCGAGAACCCCTGGCTGTTCCACTTGTGCAATTGCCGACAGGCAGCATCAATCACCCAGTGGCCCACCGAAATCATTAACCCTGTTTTTTCCAACAGCGGCAGAAACACGCCAGGTAGAAGGATCCCTTGTTGTGGATGACGCCAGCGCAACAGGGCTTCGAAACCACAAAGTGTGTGGCCGGGCGCTGTATATTGGGGTTGATACCAGAGTTCAAACTGGTCACGGGCCAGGGCCTGCGACAAGTCCTGTAGAAAGAGGGGAGCATGCGTGGTCTTTTGGATCATCAACGCGTGATAGACGGCCCAGCCGTTGCGTCCTTCCTGTTTGACACTGTACATCGCCGTGTCGGCTGCCAGTTTCAGTTCATGCGCCGTATCGCCGTGGAGCGGGAAAAAGCTTACCCCAGCGCTCAGCGAGACGTTAATGACATGGCTAAGCTCATAAAACGGATGCTGGATGGTCTTCACCAGCCGCCGCATCAACACATCGATCTCGGCCTCGTTGGTTTCGGGCACCAGCAACGTAAACTCATCGCCCCCGAGTCGAGCTAGCGTCATCTTTTCACTCAGGCAGGCGGAAAGCCGCCCGGCAACAGCAACCAGCAAACGATCGCCAATATGATGCCCCCAGGCATCGTTCACCAGTTTGAAGCGATCCAAATCCATATAAATCAGCGCAAAGGTGGTTTGCTTCTCTTTCGCCTGATTGAGGCAAACGTCCAGGAGATTGTCGAATTGCACCCTGTTGGCCAGCCCGGTGAGCGCATCGTAATGCGCTTGTTTTTCCAGCTGCTGGTTAAGCTGGCGCAGGCTATCGGTCAGACGGGTGGTACGCAGTTGAGAGTCAATCATCGAGATAAACAGCATGATGCCGAAAATAACCAGCGTGGTGGTGGAAACCCACAATGACAGACCCAGTTCACCGACACCGTTGTGCATTAAATGCATGGCATCGCTGCGCACGATAATACCGGAGCCATCGTTGCTGAATTTGGCCGCGCTCATACCGGTGTAGTGCATCGCACAGATAGAAACGCCCATGATAAAGGCGGCAAATACGCGATTGATAAACACACCATGATGATTTTTTCGCAGACTAAAAGCCAGCCATAACGCCACACCGGCACTAATGAAAGCAATCACAATGGACAGGATAATCCGGTTCAGGTCCCAGTAAATGGTGACAAATCCCATCATCGCCGGCATACCAAGATAATGCATAGAGACAACGCCCGTACTGAGTAGTAGCGTGGCAAGCAGCAGGCGTCGCCAGGGAAGGTGGTTGCCATTGACAGCAAGGTTGATCGATAGCGTGGAAGCCAGCAGCGCAATCATAAAAGCGAGCAGCATTAATTGCAGATCGTAATGCATAATCATCGGCATTTTCATCGCCAGCATACCGACGAAATGCATCGACCAGATCCCCATGCCAAGTGTTGCTCCGCCGGAAATGCGCCAGAAAAGGGCCACTTTTGGTTCAGAAGCGGTAACTTTTCCTGCGCTATCCAAAGCCACAAAAGAAGCAATGAAAGCCACTAAAAAAGAAATACCGATGAGAATAGGGTCCCACGAAACATAGAGCATCATGCAATCCACACAGGCAAAAGTTGTTAACTAATCCTGGCACTAATTTTAGCAGCTAACCTGATGAAATTAATGATTGAGCTGGTTTTATTATTGCAGGTGCGAATTAACTTAATCGGGAAATAACAATAATTATCGACCGCAAAAACCATAACATTAAATAAAACGTACAAATTTATCTATTAAATTATAGCGTGTGAATAAACCAGAGGTTTTTATTATAACCTATATGATATATTTTATTCTCTGCTGGTGTTGATGTGGTGTTTTGTATCGCTCAATACCATGATAAATTTATTATCCAGAATTTTATTCTGCTATTTTATTTTTTGTTGTTATATAACATCAAAAACTAGGGCTTGTCATTTTAGTCGTGTAAACATACAATGCTGATGCTATAAGGATCATATCCCTCCGTGGCGTTTTCGTTGGTGTCATTATGTTAAAGAATATTAGCGTTCGAACCTTTATTATTTCTTTCATGTTGGTTGCGTTTATTATCATGGAAGGGTTAGTGATCTTTATCTCAAAAAATAGCGCACTTATTATTGCCCATAGCGTGATTTCACTCTCAGCGTTAGGGTGTCTCTGGTTATATATGACGCATTATTTAGTCACGCCGATTAACACTGTGAAAAAAAGTATTGAAGAGGTAACCTCCGGAAATCTCTCAATTACTATTCCGGAATTTGGTAATAACTGCGCCGGTCGCCTGATTCCTGGCATTAACAGCCTGGCTAATAGTATTGCGCATCTGGTTAAAGAAATCCGTTCCTCATCTGACTCTGCACTGGAACTGTCGGCCCAGCTTGCGGCACGAAGTGCCGATCTGTCAGTGAAAACTGAACAGCAGTCCGCGGCACTGGTGCAAACCGCCTCCAGTATGGAACAGATGGCATCGAGCACCAAAAATAACGCCGACAATACCCGGCTCGCCAGTACCCGTGCGAAAGATGCCTCCTCCTGTGCGATGAAGGGCGGGAATTTAATGGGGCAGGTGGCGAAGAATATGCAGTCCATCACTGACTGCGCCGATCAGATGACAGAAATCATCTCAATTATTGATGGCATTGCTTTCCAGACCAATATTCTGGCGCTCAACGCGGCGGTTGAAGCTGCGCGCGCAGGGGATCACGGCAAAGGATTCTCGGTGGTGGCGGGCGAAGTTCGTACACTGGCGCACCGCAGCGCCGAAGCAGCAAAAAACATTAAGACACTGATTGCTGTGACCACTAGTAACGTCACCCAGGGGGCGACGGTGGTCGGCGAGGCAGAGCAAAATATGCATGACATCGTATCCGGCGCGACGGTCGTCAGCAAACTGATGGATGAGATTGCCGTCACAACCCTTGAGCAGGAAAAAGGCATTTCGCAAATCACCCTGGCGCTGGCGGAGCTGGAACAAGTAACGCAGAGCAACGTAACAATGGTGGATGAGCTTGCCGGCTCGTCGGATACGCTGCAGCACCAGGTGGAGGAGTTGCAAAAACGCACCGGAAAATTCCGCATTGCAGGGGATACCGTCGCGAATCGTCCTGCAACGAATGCAGTCGCAGACAAACGCAGCGCACGGCTGGCAACCGCTCCGGCGCTGGGCAGCCAGGAGGGTTACTGGCACTCCTTCTGAACACAGGCCATTTCATACGGCCCGGGAAACCGGGCTTTTTGTTTTGTGCAAAAATTTGTTAATAAATTCAGCGTGATGATTGCTTAACGCCCCGGCATAGCTAGACTGACAACAATGACAGGCTGATTGTGGAGGGGCTGTGGAAGCGCTAACAGGAACGGATGTGAAAGTCCCGGATGCGGTCTTTGCATGGCTGCTGGATGGTAAAGGCGGCGTCAAACCGCTGGAAGACAGTGATGTGATCACGGCGCAAACGCCGTGCTGGGTGCATTTAAACTATACCAATGCGGAAAGTGCCCAGTGGCTGGCGTCGACACCGGTGTTGCCGAACACTGTGCGTAATGCCTTGTCGGGGGAAAGTTTGCGGCCCAGAGTGAGCCGGATGGGTGAGGGCACGCTGATCACGCTGCGCTGTATTAACGGCAGTACCGATGAACGGCCAGATCAACTGGTTGCTGTGCGCCTCTATATGGATGAGCGGATGATCGTTTCCACGCGTCAGCGCAAAGTGCTGGCGCTTGATGATGTGGTGAGCGAACTGGAAGAGGGTACAGGGCCGGTCGATTGTGGTGGCTGGCTGGTCGACGTTTGCGATGCATTGACCGATCACGCTAGTGAGTTTATTGAATCGTTACATGACCGGATTATCGATCTCGAAGATGACCTGCTCGATCAGCAAATTCCGCCGCGCGGAATTCTGGCTTTGCTGCGTAAACAATTGATCGTTATGCGCCGTTATATGGCGCCCCAGCGCGATGTGTTCGCCCGTCTCGCCAGTGAACGGTTACCATGGATGAGCGATGATCAGCGTCGCCGTATGAAAGATATCGCTGAACGGCTGGGACGCGGGCTGGATGAAATCGATGCCTGTATTGCCCGAACGGCAGTCATGACCGACGAGATCACCCAGGTGATGCAGGAATCTCTCGCACGTCGCACTTACACCATGTCGCTAATGGCGATGGTTTTTTTGCCCAGTACCTTTTTAACCGGTTTATTCGGCGTGAATCTGGGCGGGATCCCAGGCGGTGGATGGCACCTTGGCTTCTCGATTTTTTGCCTGATGTTGGTTGTGTTGATCGGTGGTGTTACCTGGTGGTTGCGGCGCAGTAACTGGCTGTAAAATTTAACGTTTTTAACAAAAAATGAACATAAAAACGCCATCTAACTTGCGCCAGGTCAATATATGACATACCTATTCAGGGCAATATTTCTCTCGCAGGTGAATGCAACGTCAAGCGATGGGCGTTGCGCTCCATATTGTCTTACTTCCTTTTTTGAATTACTGCATAGCACAATTGATTCGTACGACGCCGACTTAATGAGTCGGCTTTTTTTTGCCTCTGCGCCGTGAGCTTCTACCTTTAAGGTGTGTCTCATGATTATGGAGGTCAACATGTCCGCTCTCACTTTGTTCATTCCTGTCGGTTCTTTACCCCCAGACCCGGTTCCGGTCGACCCGGTGCCTGTGCCCGATCCGATCCCCCGTCCGCAGCCATTGCCGGACCCGCCGCCGGATGAAGAACCGATTAAATTGTCGCGTTAGCCGGGCAGATCTGAGAGGATACGCGCCTGCTGAACGTCAGCCTTTTTATCGCGAGAAAATATTGTGACCGCTTTTACCACCTTGTCCGCTCTGCCCGCAGCCCAGATCGCTAACCTTAACGAACTGGGCTATCTCACCATGACGCCCGTACAGGCTGCCGCGCTGCCCGCTATTCTCGCCGGTAAGGATGTCCGCGTGCAGGCGAAAACCGGGAGCGGTAAAACGGCAGCGTTTGGCCTCGGTTTATTGCAGCACATTGACGCCAGCCGTTTTCAGACTCAGTCTCTGGTACTTTGTCCGACGCGTGAACTGGCCGATCAGGTTGCCAGTGAACTGCGCCGACTGGCCCGTTTTATGCCCAACATTAAGGTGCTGACATTATGTGGCGGGCAACCTTTCGGTGCACAGCGCGATTCGCTGCAACATGCTCCGCACATTATTGTCGCCACGCCGGGGCGTCTGCTGGATCATCTGCAAAAAAGCACGGTATCACTGGAGAACCTGCAAACGCTGGTGATGGATGAAGCCGATCGGATGCTGGACATGGGCTTTAGCGACGCCATTGACGAGGTGATCCGTTTTGCTCCCGCGTCACGGCAGACGCTGCTCTTTTCTGCCACCTGGCCAGAAGCCATTGCCGCTATAAGTGGTCGCGTACAGCGTGATCCGCAAACGATTGAGATCGACACCGTGGATGCGCTGCCTGCCGTCGACCAGCACTTTTTTGAAGTCTCGCGCGGCGGGAAAATCGCGCTGCTGCAAAAATTGCTGAGTGAACATCGTCCGGCTTCCTGCGTGGTGTTTTGCAATACCAAAAAAGATTGTCAGGACGTGTGCGATGCGCTGAAAGCCGCCGGGCAGGATGCGCTGGCGCTGCATGGCGATCTGGAACAACGCGATCGCGACCAGACGCTGGTGCGTTTTGCAAATGGGAGTGCACGTGTGCTGGTCGCCACTGACGTTGCTGCGCGTGGGCTGGATATCAAATCGCTGGAGCTTGTTGTGAATTACGAGCTGGCATGGGATCCGGAAGTACACGTGCACCGTATTGGCCGTACAGCGCGCGCCGGCAACAGCGGCCTGGCTATCAGTCTGGTGGCACCAGAAGAAGCACAGCGCGCTAATATCCTGAGCGAAATGCTGCAACTGACGCTGAACTGGCTGTCCGCGCCCGCGAATGTCAAACTCATTGCGCTGGAAGCCGAAATGGCCACGCTGTGCATTGACGGCGGAAAAAAAGCGAAAATGCGACCGGGTGACGTGCTGGGCGCACTGACTGGCGAAATGGGGTTTAACGGCGAAGACATTGGTAAAATCACTGTCCACCCTGCGCATGTTTATGTGGCGGTTCGTCAGAATGTGGCGCGTCAGGTATGGAAGCAGTTACAGAACGGGAAAATTAAAGGCAAAGCTTGCCGCGTGCGTTTACTGAAATAGAAATAAGCCTCTCTGATGCATTATCAGAGAGGCGGGAATTTACTTCACTTCGACAACATTGAGACGCAGAGCATCCAGCGGCGTCTCATCCTCTTCTGGCTGCCAGCCAGCAGGTTGCAGCGGGATCTCTTCGCGATCAAACGCCAAATCACCGCCGTCGACCACTTCAGAGCCATGAGTGATGCCTTTAAAGTCAAACAGGTTAATATCGCTCAGATGCGACGGCACCACATTCTGCATGGCGCTGAACATGGTTTCAATACGGCCCGGATAGCGTTTATCCCAGTCGCGAAGCATGTCGGCAATGACCTGGCGTTGCAGGTTAGGTTGCGAGCCACACAAATTACACGGAATGATCGGGAAGCCTTTCGCTTCAGAAAAGCGCTCAATGTCTTTTTCACGGCAATAGGCCAGCGGGCGAATGACAATGTGCTTGCCATCGTCGCTCATCAGCTTTGGCGGCATGCCTTTCATTTTTCCGCCGTAGAACATATTCAGAAACAGCGTTTGCAGGATATCGTCGCGGTGATGACCGAGCGCGATTTTGGTCGCACCCAGTTCAGTCGCGGTGCGATAAAGGATCCCACGGCGTAAACGAGAGCACAGTGAGCAGGTTGTTTTGCCTTCCGGGATTTTCTCTTTAACGATGCCGTAAGTGTTTTCTTCCACAATCTTATATTCCACACCGAGCGAATCGAGATACTGCGGCAGAATATGTTCCGGGAAACCAGGTTGTTTCTGGTCGAGGTTAACGGCAACCAGCGAAAAATTCACCGGCGCACTCTGTTGCAGATTGCGCAGGATCTCCAGCATGGTATAGCTGTCTTTCCCGCCGGAGAGGCAGACCATAATGCGATCGCCTTCTTCAATCATATTGAAATCGGCAATCGCTTCGCCGACATTACGGCGCAGGCGCTTTTGCAGTTTGTTCAGGTTGTATTGTTCTTTTTTGCTAACTTCTTGATTTTGCGACATGAAAAAGGCTCAATTCAGGTTTTTAGCGCCAACCGGTACGGCACCGCTGGCAGACATACGCTATTAGGGCTGGATTGTAGCAATGATTTGCCCCGGAGGCAGGATTATATCGCGATTGCTGTCTGGCGAAATACCGACGGTTCTGCCCCATAGCGCTTGCTAAACTGTCGGCTGAAGCTGGCGACCGACGTATAACCCACGCGCGCAGCGATGGATTTAATCGGGATCCGTGTTGTCATGAGTAACTGTAACGCATCGGCAATACGCGCATCCGTAATCACGGCGCTGAGGGTGGTATTTTCTGCTGCCAGGCGTCGGCGCAGGGTCGCGCCACTGATATTAAGCCGTTCTTCAATCTCCCCGGTACACCAGTGATGTGCTGGATCGCGGCTCACCATTTTGCGAATGGTCATCGCTATGCCGGGTGGCTGAATGCGTAACAGGCTGTGATGTCCCATTTCGTATAACATGAGCAACACTTCGAGCATGGCATGGAGCGCCAGCGTCCGGTGACCGGCGCGCAGTGCGTCGGACCAGCGCGACAGTGGCGCAATGAACTGGCCGATTGGCTCTGAAACCATTTTTCCGGGATCGGCGGGCGGCAACACGCCAAGCAGCAACCTGGCAGCTTCGAGTTGCTCTTCAGCAAAAAGTACGCTTAACGCCACAAACTCACCGCTGTCGCCATCGGGTTCACATTCGATAGCGATACTGCGGGCGTTAGGCAGCACCAGCATTTCGCCGGGTGAGGCGTAAAATGCCTCACCCGCTTCACGACAGCGAAAATGGCCGCGCAAAGGAAAAGCGAGCGTTGCGCCTTCCACTTCAAATTGATTCACTTGCCAGGTCTGAGTGGCCTGCAGGCAACAACAGGGGAAAGCCTTCCCGGCGCGGATCAGTGACAGCAGTCCATCCAGTATTTCTTCGGTGGTGCTCGCGTTTTCCTGTACAGCAGAAATTGTCATTAATACCTTCTTGCAGGAGGCTTACATCGCGGCGGCTTACATCGCATAGTGCAGCGCATATCCGTTCCCGCGCCGGGTGATGCTGGCCGTTGACGGCAGGTTAAAGTGCATACCGCACACAGAGAGGTTATCAGCGGACACCCGATCGAGCAGAGCGAGACGTGTTTTCGCAGCCTGTGCAGGATCAAAATCGTATGAAACGGAAACCTCAGGATGCGTTATCTGAATATGCGGGAAATGGACGATATCTCCCCAGATAAGTAGAGACGCTCGCTCATTCCCCAGCAAAAAACCGCAATGGCCTGGCGTATGACCAAACAGGGGCACGGCCTGGATCCCCGGCAATATGTCCTCCTGCCGGAAGGTCACCAGTCTGTCGTCCCAGGTATTAAACGCATGGCAAGCAATACGACTTAAGCGTTTGAAGTGCTCTGTACCGCGGGTGTACACATTTTCATCACGCCAGAAGGCGAGTTCTTTTTCATGTACCCACAGTTGCTGCACATTCGCAAAAAGCGACTTTTGCGCGGCATCAGCAACGCCGCCAATATGGTCCGGGTGGGCGTGCGTCAGCAGAAGGGTATCAATTTGCAAGGGATCAATGCCTGCGGCTGCGAGTGCGTCCTGTAACTGACCGCTGGCACCGTCATTCGCACCAGTGCCGCTGTCGATCAAAATGGTGCGACCGGCGTACTCAATCACGCAAACGTTAATATTCATTCGCGGCAGACAAGAGACGCCATTATCTGCCAGCACGCTTTCGGCGCGGTGGGCGTCAATGCCATTCAGGTTCGAGAACGATCCTTCAAGATAGCCGTCACTGATGATGGTAACGCTCAGATTACCCAGTTGCTGGCGTTGAATGGCGGGGACCTGCCAGTGTGTGCTGTGTTTCATCCTGTTCCTTACTCTGTTTTCATAACATCCCATTGATCATGGAGACAGCGTAACGAAAACAGCCGCGCGGCGTTGCTCATCATGGTGCGTTTTGCGCTCATCTGACAGCGATTCAGGCGACTTTTCTTTCCGGGAATTTGTCTTTCACCACGCCATCATAAAAACGGCCTTTGGAGACAACGGTTAAAAAAACGGAAAAAATCCGCTCCGGAACGCCGTGATACTGATAAATGCTTCGGTCGTGAAAACGAATTTCCAGCACGCGGCTCAGCGTGTCGTAACCCACAGAAGCAATACGTGACGATGTAACGGGATGATGAAGCATGATGATCGCTCCTGATAAACGGCCGGAAGGAGGATTATCAGTCAGCTTACCGGCGCTGTCATGCGAAATACGTGCGTTAAAAAAGCCACCGTGGCTGACCGGTGGCTTTTTACGCAAGGCAATTACTCTGCCTGGCTTTTCTCCGCTTTTCCCGCCAGTTGGGCGAGGAAATCGTAGCGTTTTTGCAGATCCGCTGCGGCATCTTTCCACAGCTGTTCGGCCACATCCGGCTGCTGCGCATTCAGTCGGCGGAAGCGTTGCTCATTGAGCAGTGTCTCCGCCAGCGCATCAGACGGCGAACGAGAGTCCAGCGCCAGCGGAATTTTGCCTTCCTCTTCGCGACGCGGGTCGTAGCGGTACAGCGGCCAGAATCCGGTAGCGGTGAGCTGGCGCATCTGATCGTGGCTTAGCGCTAAATCGTAGCCGTGTTCTTCGCAGGGGCTGTAGGCAATGATCAGCGACGGTCCCGGGTACGCTTCCGCTTCCTGGATAGCCTTAACTGTCTGGTTAAGCTGCGCCCCCAGCGAAATTTGCGCCACATAGACATGCCCGTACATCATCATGCTGACGCCGAGATCTTTCCGCGCTTTACGTTTACCGTGCTCCCCAAACTTGGTCACTGCGCCCAGCGGGGTAGCTTTCGATGCCTGGCCGCCGGTATTTGAGTAGCACTGGGTATCGAGCACCAGAATATTGACGTTCTCTGTCAGGCTCATCACATGATCCAGACCGCCAAAACCGATATCGTACGCCCAGCCATCGCCACCAATCAGCCAGATCGATTTCTCGACCAGCGCATCGGCATCGGTCAGCAGTTGCTGCGCACCGTCCACTGTCGCCAGAGCCTGGCGTAACTGCGCAACCTGCTCACGTCGCGCTTCTGGGGTAGCATCCGCATGCAGCGCCTCAAGCAGCGATGCCGGAATGTGTTCAGCAAACGCATCCACCAGTCGCATAACGCGCAGGCGATGCTGATCCACACTGAGACGGAACCCTAAACCAAACTCAGCGTTATCTTCAAACAGTGAGTTCGCCCATGCCGGACCGCGGCCATTGCCATCTGTAGTATAAGGTGTGGAAGGGAGGTTACCGCCGTAGATCGACGAACACCCCGTCGCGTTCGCAATCATCATGCGGTCACCGTACAACTGCGTAAGCAGTTTAATGTAGGGTGTTTCGCCACAGCCGGAGCAAGCCCCGGAGTACTCAAACAACGGCGTAATCAGTTGCGAGGTACGGATATCAATGCGCTCCAGCGCGCTGCGATCGATTTCCGGCAGCGAGAGGAAGAAATCATAATTCGTTTTCTCCTCCTCAACGTGCTCAAGGCGCGACATCATATTGATCGCCTTAATTTCCGGGTTCTGGCGATCTTTTGCCGGACACACTTCCACGCACAGATTACAGCCGGTGCAATCTTCCGGCGCGACCTGCAACACGTATTTTTGCCCGCGCATATCGCGGGATTTCACATCCAGCGAATGCAGACTGCCCGGCGCGCTTGCCATCGCGTCTGGCGATACCACTTTCGCGCGAATGGCTGAATGCGGGCAGGCAGCAACACAGTGATTACACTGGGTGCACAACGTCTCTTTCCAGATCGGGATTTCTTCGGCGATGTTGCGTTTTTCCCATCGGGTGGTGCCAACGGGCCACGTTCCATCTGGCGGTAGTGCAGAGACGGGCAGCGCATCGCCCAGCCCTGCTAACATGGCCGCCGTTACCGTCTTGACAAAATCCGGGGCGGCGTCGGCAACCACTGGCGGGCGATGCGCGCTGTTGGTATTTACCTCCGCCAGCGGAACGTTGAATAACGACTCTCGCGCGAGCGCGAGCGCCTGCCAGTTGCGCTCAACCAACTCCTGGCCTTTACTGCTGTAACTTTTGGCGATAGCACCTTGCAGCGCTACCAGCGCGCTCTCGCCGGGTAAGACCTGAGTAAGATGGAAGAACGCCATCTGCATTACGGTATTGATACGCGCGCCCAGCCCGCATTCACGGGCGATTTTCGCCGCGTTAATCACGTAGAAGCGGGCTTTTTTCTGGTTCAGCACCGCCTGGACTTCCTGTGGCAGGCGCGACCATACCTCATCGGCACTGTAAGGGGTGTTGAGGAGGAAGATGCCGCCAGGTTTCAGGCGTTCAGCCATTTGGTATTTGTCGATAAACTGCAACTGATGGCAGCCAACGAAATCCGCCTGAGATATCAGATAGGCCGAATTAATCGGCTGCTCGCTAACCCGTAAATGCGATACGGTCAGCCCCCCGGCTTTCTTCGAGTCATAGACAAAATAGCCCTGCGCGTACCACGGGGTTGCATTACCGATGATCTTGATGTTGTTCTTGGTTGCCGAGACGCTACCGTCGCTGCCCAGGCCGTAAAAGAGTGCTTCCAGTTTGGCGCGAGATGGCAGGGTGTTTTCCGGTAGCGGTAGCGAAAGATGGGTTACGTCATCGTAAATACCGACAGTAAAACGGGGCCTGGCTTTTTCAGCGCGTAATTCATTAAAAACCGCCAGCACGCATTCCGGGCCAAATTCTTTGGAAGACAACCCATAACGCCCACCAATCACTCGGGGCAAGGTTTCGCGTTTGCCATGATTAAACGCTTCCGCCAATGCGGTCATCACATCCAGATAGAGCGGTTCTGCCTGAGCGCCCGGCTCTTTGGTGCGATCCAGTACTGCAACAGTACGCGCGCTTTCCGGCAGTACCGAGAGCAGATGCGCCGCACTGAAGGGGCGGTAAAGACGGACTTTCAGCACACCGACTTTTTCGCCTCGCGTGAGTAATTCATCTACCACTTCTTCGCAGGTACCGATGGCGGAACCCATCAATACTATGACGCGATCCGCCTGCGGATGACCGTAATACTCGAACGGGCGGTATTGGCGCCCGGTAGCTGCGGCAAAATCGTTCATCGCCTGTTCAACGTGATCGTAAACGGCGTTGTACCACGGGTTAGTGGCTTCGCGGGACTGGAAGTAAGTATCCGGGTTGGCTGAGGTGCCCCGGATCACCGGGTGTTCCGGGTTAAGAGCCCGGGCGCGATGCGCGTCAATCTCCGGCTGCGGCAGTAACTCGCGGATCGTGTCATCTGCCAGCGGCACAATTTTATTGATTTCATGTGAAGTGCGGAACCCATCAAAGAAATGAATAAAAGGTACCCGGCTTTTCAACGTCGCAATGTGCGATATCAGCGCAAAGTCCTGTGCTTCCTGCACACTGCTGGCGGCCAGCATGGCACAACCAGTCTGGCGTACCGCCATCACATCCGAATGGTCGCCAAAAATGGATAAGGCGTGCGTGGCCACCGTACGGGCAGCGACATGCAGAACAAACGGGGTCAATTGACCGGCCAGCTTGTACAGCGTTGGGATCATCAGCAGCAAGCCCTGCGATGAGGTAAAAGAAGTGGAGAGGGCGCCGGTCTGCAACGCGCCATGTACAGTGGCGATAGCACCGGCTTCGGACTGCATCTCCACCACGCGGGGAACATCACCCCAGACGTTTTTCAGGCCGTTGCCAGCCCAGACGTCTGCCTGCTCCGCCATCGTCGAACTTGGGGTAATCGGGTATATGGCGATAACTTCACTGGTACGAAATGCCACTGAGGCAACCGCACCATTACCGTCAATCGTGATCATAGAAAACCCTTACATTGCTCAAAAGTAGAGACCCATAAGACTGCTACGAGCCTTGTAATTATCTCTCTATTTTAGCAAAGCGCCTGCGGAGCAATTTTCGCTTTTGTGTCCTCAGACATAACGGTAATCAATGAATTGCGATTTTCAGAGTGGGACTGGCGTCAGTAAAGCGCAAGAAAATGTTGCTGTGTCGCATAAAGAGGTGTTTCAGCTCTCGACGTATTGCGCTGCGCTGCCTATTATGCATGGGTTTCGCGTTATTTAGCGCTAGTGCCATTTAGGGTGAGGGGAAGAGGAATGCGAGCTGCTTTTTGGGTAGGATGTGCCGCGCTGATGTTATCAGCATGCAGTAATAATGAACCGGTTCAACAGGCCACTGCCGCGCACGTTGCGCCGGGGCTGAAAGCAGCGATGTCCAGCGGTGGACAGGCGAATTGCGCCATGATCGGCGGCTCCCTCTCCGTTGCCCGTCAGCTTGATGGTTCAATGATGGGTATGTGCGCTTTACCCAATGGCAAACGCTGTACCGAACAGTCGCTTGCCACCGGAAGTTGCGGCAGCTATTAAGCTTTTTTCGCGCGTTTGTAAACTAACGTCTGATCGGCGGTCGCCAGCGTCAGCTGATCGTCGGTAAGATCGACCTGCGCGCCGTTGCTCAGCATCTCATTAATGGTGTGATCCAGCGCGTTACGCTGCGGCTCGGCGCACAGCATCATCGTCATTCCCATATGTTTCACGGTCAACGCGCCGCCAGAAAGTTTGCCCTGGCCAGTAAAACCGTTACACATTTTTCCTGCAACGCGCAGGTCGCTATCAAAGCTGATTTCTGGCTGCTGCCCGGTTAACTGCAGTGCCTGTCCATTGACGCTTTCCAGCACAAAACGCTGGTTTTCCAGCTGCTCAGGTTTCAGGGTGTTGCTGCGTGAACTGACGCAACCGGCAAGTACAACGCTCAAGGCAACTAAAGTCACAATCTTTTTCATCTCTTCCTCTAAGGTCGATTCCATTAAAAAACGGGGGGAGTTTATCAGGCGAGGCCTGGGTGTCATCGGGGATTATCTGAAACGCATTCCCCTCCGCAGAGGGGAATCAGGCTCAGACCAGCGCGTTCGCGCACGCGTCACCGTCGCGTAACTGACGCAGGTTTTCCAGCGTGGTTTCCGAAATACTGATCAACGCTTCAGCGGTTAAAAACGCCTGGTGACCGGTAAACAGCACGTTATGGCAGGCAGACAGACGACGGAACACATCATCCTGAATCACATCGTTCGACTTGTCTTCAAAGAACAGATCGCGCTCATTTTCGTACACATCCATGCCCAACGCGCCGATCTTCTGTGTTTTCAACGCTTCAATGGCGGCTTGCGAATCGATCAGGCCGCCACGGCTGGTGTTGATGATCATCACACCATCTTTCATCTGCTCAAACGCGGAATGGTTCAGCAAATGGAAGTTTTCCGGCGTCAACGGGCAGTGCAGGGAGATAACGTCAGATTCTGAGAACAGCGTCTGCAGATCGACATACTCCACGCCCAGCTCCAGAGCCGCGGCACTTGGATAGGGATCGAAGGCCAGTAAACGCATTCCGAACCCTTTTAAAATTCGCAGCGCCGCAACGCCAATTTTGCCGGTGCCAATCACCCCAGCGGTTTTACCGAACATAGTAAAGCCAGTCAGACCTTCGAGCGAGAAGTTGGCGTCACGGGTACGCTGATAGGCACGATGGATACGACGATTCAGCGCCATCATCATGCCAATGGCATGTTCGGCGACCGCTTCTGGCGAGTAGGCGGGAACGCGCACTACGCGCAATCCCAGCTCCTTCGCCGCATCCAAATCCACGTTGTTAAACCCCGCACAGCGCAGGGCGATAAACTTCACGCCATGCTTTTTCAGCTCTTCGAGTACTGGGCGGCTACCGTCGTCATTAACAAAGATACACACGCCATCACAGCCATTGGCGGTTTTGGCGGTCCTCTCCGTCAGCAGAAAGTCGAAAAATTCAAGCTCGTAGCCATATTCTTTGTTAACATGCTGCAAATACTTCTTATCGTATTGCTTTGTGCTATACACCGCGAGTTTCATAAGACTTTCTCCAATGATTTTCTGCTCATATTATCACGCTTTAAAATTATTATGTAAACCTTCAAAGGTTATTGATAATCATGAACATGATGAATGTTTCCCAATCCAGTATACCTGCTGAACGGGCGTCATTATTAACGGAGATGTTTGAGCGAGCTTCGGGCGCCCCAGCAAATGAAGAATGCGATAAATACACTGATAATCCAGGGGATTTTCGATCCGTAACAGTACTGTTCACCCACATAACTGCCGAGGCTGAAACAGGTAAAAACGGTCGCGCCGACAAACCAGCCGCGGATCAATGAAGCTTTTGTAAACATAGTAAAAATCCATAAATAAGTGATACGCAGGCACTATCTGCCTGCATTACTGAAAATGCAACAATCCATCTATGATTAAGACTATGTGCGGCTTCAAAGGGCAGACTATACGTGCCACAATAACTGCCATAATCGGCTAAATCATAGGCATAATCAGGATATTAACTACCCATGAAGGGTATATACAAAGCCGCCATCGCACTGGTTTTACTGTTTATTTTGCTGCCGCTGACGCTGCTGCTGACCCTGGCGTACTGGGTACCTACCCTGGCAGGGATCTGGCTGCCGGCGGGCACGCGCATTGCGATGGAATCCAGCCCGCGCCTCACGCGGCATGGATTCATCATTCCGGATTTGCGCTATCTGGCGGGTGATTGCCAGCTGGCTGTGATGCAGGATGCGACGCTGACCCATCCCAGCCGCTGGCAGTTGCATATCGGCTCGCTGGACATCGATACCCTCTGCCTGAACAAACTGCCGTCCTCTGATGCCGACACTGCTGCGCCGCGTACACTCACGCAGTGGCAGGCGATGCTGCCTTACACCTGGCTGACGGTAGACCGCCTGACGTTTTCCCCCTGGCAAACCTGGGAGGGGAAATTACAACTGGCGCTTGCACCGCACCAGCAGACGCTGCACTACTCGGGCGATCGCGTGGAACTGACGGCGGGCCTGCAAGGCCAGGCGCTGACGGTCAGCCGTGTGGCATTGCGTCTGTTCGATGACCAGCCGCCGCTGACGCTGGGCGGCGAGTTCATGCTGCCAGAGATACCAGGCAACATACCGCTCAATGGGCATCTGCAAAGTACATTGACCTTGCCGCAGCAACCGGGCCTGGTCGATGTCGATGCCGAATGGCGGGATAACGAAGGGCAATTGGTGGTCATGGCGCGCGACGGCAGTGATCCGTTACTGGATCTGCCCTGGCAACTGACCCGGGGGCAACTCACTATTAGCGATGGTCGCTGGAACTGGCCTTATGAAGGCTTCCCTCTGAGCGGTCGCGTCGGGTTGAAAATCACCGACTGGCAGCAGGGGTTGGAGAACGCCTCGCTCAGTGGCAGGTTAAACGTCCTGACGCAGGGCGACGCGGGTAAAGCGAATGCTGTGCTCACTATTGGCCCAGGACGCCTCAGCATGGACAACAGTGCCATGCCTCTACAATTGACGGGGGAAGCAAAGCAGGGCGATCTGGTTTTTTACGCGGTATTACCGGCACATCTCAGTGGTAGCCTTAACGATCCGCAACTGGCTTTTACCCCAGGCGCGCTGCTGCGTTCGCGCGGGCGGGTGATCGACTCACTCAATATTGATGAAGTCCGCTGGCCGCTGGCGGGCGTGCGGCTTACCCAGCGCGGTATTGACGGGCGCTTGCAGGCTATTCTTCGTGCCCATCAAAACGCAATGGGCGATTTCAGCCTGCATCTTGATGGTCAGGCGCAGGATTTTTTACCGGATGCGGGCAACTGGCGCTGGCGTTACTGGGGCGATGGTCACTTCACACCCATGAATGCGCGCTGGGACGTTGCCGGGCGAGGCGAATGGCAGGACAACGCCATTACACTGACGGAACTTTCCACCGGTTTCGATCAACTGCAATATGGCAGTATGCGCATGGACTCTCCCCGGCTGGTGCTGGATGCGCCGGTACACTGGGTCCGCGACGATGACAGTCCTACTTTTACGGGCGCGCTCACACTGGACGCCGGGCAGACGACCTTTAGCGGCGGCAGCTCGCTACCGCCATCGACCCTCAAATTCAGCGTCAATGGCAGCGACCCAACGGTATTTCAGTTTAAAGGCAGTTTACGCGCCGACACGATAGGCCCGGTTCAGGTCAATGGTCGCTGGGATGGGGAGCGACTGCGGGGGCAGGCGTGGTGGCCGCGCCAGTCGCTTACCGTCTTTCAACCCCTGATCCCGACAGACTGGAAAATGAAGCTGCTTGAGGGGTCACTTAATGCACAGGTGGCGTTTTCAGCAGCAGCCGGGCAGGGGTTCGAGGCGGGCGGCCACGGCGTGCTGAAGGGCGGCAGCGTCTGGACACCGGATAACCAGATCAGCGGCGTCGATTTTGTGCTGCCGTTTCGCTATCGCGATGCAACATGGCAACTTGGCACGCGTCGGCCGGTATCGCTGCGTATCGGCGAAATTGCCAATCAGGTAACGGCCAAAAATATCACCGCAGATTTGCAAGGTGCCTGGCCGTGGAGCGAAGAAAATCCGCTGATTTTAAGCGATGTCAGCGTTGATGTGCTGGGCGGGAAAGTCACGTTGCAGCAATTGCGGATGCCGCAGCACGATCCCGCCCTGTTACGTATTCATCATATTTCCGCCAGCGAACTGATCAGCGCGGTCAACCCGAAGCAATTCGCCCTTTCCGGGCCGTTCGACGGCGCACTGCCGCTGTGGCTGGATAATCCTCAGTGGATTATTAAAGATGGCTGGTTGCATAACCCAGGCCCGATGACGCTGCGCATTGATAAGGATACTGCTGACGCAGTGGTGAAGGACAACATGGCCGCTGGCGCAGCCATTAACTGGCTACGCTATATGGAAATTTCCCGCTCATGGACAAAGCTGGATTTAGATAATCTGGGCGTATTAAAAATGCAGGCGGCTATTCGCGGCACCAGTTTTGTGGATGGCAAGAGCAGTACCGTGAATTTGAACTATACCCATGAAGAGAACGTCTTCACGTTGTGGCGTAGTTTACGTTTTGGCGACAATTTGCAGTCATGGCTTGAGCAAAATGCGGCGCTACCGGATGCCCGCTGCGCCAAGGGCGAAGAGTGTGAGGATAATAAATGAAAACCCTGATAGCGGTGCCGGGCATGGTACTGACAACCTTGTTGGTGGGCTGCACGCCGCGCATCGAAGTGGCTGCGCCGAAAGAGCCGATCACCATCAATATGAACGTCAAGATCGAACATGAGATCCATATCAAAGTGGATAAAGACGTTGAAACCCTGCTGAAATCGCGCAGCGATCTGTTCTGAGGCCAACATGAAAAAGAGAGTCGTAATGGCACTGCTGGCGATGAGTCTGCTTAGCGCAACCGCTCAGGCGCTAACACTCGATGAAGCGCGCAGTCAGGGGCGCGTGGGCGAAACGTTAACCGGCTATGTCGCCGCCCTGAGTAAAGATAAAGAGACGCTAGCGCTGGTCGAGAGAATTAACAAAGCCCGTACCGACAGCTATCAGCAACTGGCGGATCGTAACAACATCGCGGTGGATGACGTGGCAAAAATGGCCGGGCAAAAACTGGTTGAACGGGCGAAACCGGGGGAATATGTGCAGGGCATCAACGGTAAATGGCTGAAGAAATAGCGAAGCGGGAAGGGAATATCCCTCCCACCAAACGGTGGGAGGGAAGAACTCAGGCTGCTACCAGGCTGTCGATAGCGGCTTTTGCGTCATTCTGCGCTTTGGTCGCCACTTCCGGACCGTAAGCAATGCCTTCAGCGAAGACGAAATTCACATCCGTGATGCCGATAAAACCGAGGAACAGTTTCAGGTACGGTGCCACCAGGTCAGACGGGGTATCTTTATGGATGCCGCCACGGCTGGACACGATCACCACACGTTTGCCTTTCACCAGACCTTCCGGGCCTGCTTCGGTGTAACGGAACGTGACGCCAGCGCGGGCAACCAGGTCAAAGTAATTCTTCAGTTGAGTGGGGATGTTGAAGTTGTACATTGGCGCGTTAATCACAATCACATCATGGGCTTGCAGTTCAGCGATCAGCGTGTCGGACAATGTCAGCGCTTCCTGTTGACGCGGGGTCAACGGCGCATCGCTCGGACGCAGAGCGCCAACGAGTTCACCATCCAGAACCGGGATTGGATCGGCAGCCAGGTCACGCACGGTGATCTGATCGGCCGGGTGTTTTGCCTGCCATTGTGCAACGAAATAATCTGCCAACTGACCAGATTGTGAATACCCTGCCAAAATACTGGATTTAAGCACTAATACTTTGCTCATTGGGTGGTTCCTTTGTTGTTTTGATGTGGGTCGCCCCGTTTCTTCATGACACTCTATTCACAAACCGCGCCGGTAGATAGCGCAATATATCGAATCCTATGTTCGAATTTCTTGAACAAGAAAAGCCATGTCGCGATGTGGTATTCTATCGCGATTAAGAACTTAAGACGTTTTCCGGCAGTGCGCTGCCCAGTAATGCTATGACAGAACAACATAAAGTAACGCTTACCGATCTCTATCAACAACTCGACACCCTGATGCTGCGTGACAGGCAACGTTTCGCCCGCCGGCTTCAGGGCAGCAAGAAAGTTAAAAATCCTGAATCTCAACAGGCGCTGCTGCTGCAGCTCAGCCAGGAGATCGCCGGGGCGGCTGAAAAAGTTCAGCTGCGTGAAGCGGCGCGTCCGGCCATTGATTACCCTGAAAACCTGCCCGTCAGCCAGAAGAAACAGGCGATACTCGACGCTGTGCGCGATCACCAGGTGGTGATTGTGGCGGGCGAAACGGGCTCCGGTAAAACCACACAGTTGCCGAAAATCTGTATGGAACTGGGGCGCGGCATAAAAGGTGTGATTGGTCATACACAGCCGCGCCGTCTGGCGGCGCGCACAGTGGCGAATCGCATTGCCGAAGAGTTGAAAACCGAACCCGGCGGCTGTATCGGTTATAAAGTGCGTTTCAGCGACCACGTTAGCGATAACACCATGGTCAAACTGATGACCGACGGGATTTTGCTGGCGGAAATCCAGCAGGATCGGCTGCTGATGCAGTACGACACGATAATTATCGATGAAGCGCACGAACGCAGTCTGAACATTGATTTCCTGCTCGGTTACCTGCGCGAATTGCTGCCCAAACGCCCGGATCTGAAAGTGATCATCACCTCGGCGACTATCGATCCGCAGCGTTTTTCGCGCCATTTTAACAACGCGCCGATTATCGAAGTCTCCGGGCGAACCTACCCGGTTGACGTACGCTACCGCCCGATTGTGGAAGAGGCTGACGATACCGAACGCGATCAACTGCAGGCAATTTTTGATGCGGTTGATGAACTGGGGCGCGAGAGTGCGGGCGACATCCTGATTTTTATGAGCGGTGAGCGCGAAATCCGCGATACCGCCGATGCACTCAGTAAACGCGATTTGCGTCATACGGAAATTTTGCCGCTCTATGCGCGCCTCTCCAACAGCGAGCAGAACCGGGTTTTCCAGCCGCACAGCGGGCGGCGTATTGTGCTGGCAACCAACGTGGCGGAAACGTCGCTCACGGTACCGGGGATCAAATATGTCATCGACCCCGGCACGGCGCGTATCAGTCGGTACAGCTATCGCACCAAAGTGCAGCGTTTACCGATTGAGCCGGTTTCCCAGGCTTCTGCCAACCAGCGCAAGGGGCGCTGCGGCCGTGTATCTGAAGGGATCTGTATTCGCCTCTATTCCGAGGACGATTTCCTGTCGCGCCCCGAGTTCACCGATCCGGAAATTTTACGTACTAACCTCGCGTCGGTCATTTTGCAGATGACAGCACTGGGGCTGGGGGATATTGCTGCCTTCCCGTTTGTCGAAGCGCCGGATAAACGCAATATCCAGGATGGCGTGCGTCTGCTGGAAGAACTGGGTGCGATTACCACCGACGAGCAGCAAACTGCGTATAAACTGACGCCGCTGGGCCGTCAGTTGTCGCAATTACCGGTGGACCCGCGACTTGCGCGCATGGTGCTTGAAGCACAAAAACATGGCTGCGTGCGTGAGGCGATGATCATCACCTCCGCGCTGTCCATCCAGGATCCGCGTGAACGCCCGCTGGACAAAAAGCAGGCGTCAGATGAGAAACATCAGCGTTTCCACGATAAAGAATCGGACTTCCTGGCGTTTGTGAATTTATGGAACTACCTTGGCGAACAGCAAAAAGCGCTCTCATCAAATCAGTTCCGTCGTCAGTGCCGTGTGGATTATTTGAACTATCTGCGTGTGCGCGAATGGCAGGATATCTACACCCAACTGCGTCAGGTGGTGAAAGAGCTGGGTATTCCGGTCAATAGCGAACCTGCGGAATACCGCGAAATCCATATCGCATTGCTGACCGGTTTGCTGTCGCATATTGGCATGAAAGATGCCGATAAACAGGAGTTTACCGGCGCGCGAAATGCCCGTTTCGCCATCTTCCCCGGCTCCGGATTATTTAAAAAACCACCGAAGTGGACAATGGTCGCTGAACTGGTTGAAACCAGCCGCCTGTGGGGGCGGATCGCCGCGCGTATCGATCCTGAATGGGTCGAACCGGTGGCGCAGCACCTGATCAAACGCTCTTACAGTGAACCGCACTGGGAACGTGCGCAGGGTGCCGTTATGGCCACCGAAAAAGTGACCGTCTACGGGCTGCCAGTCGTCGCGGCGCGCAAGGTCAATTACAGTCAGAAAGACCCCGCATTATGCCGTGAGCTGTTTATTCGCCATGCGCTCGTTGAGGGTGACTGGCAGACGCGCCATACCTTTTTCCGCGACAATCTGAAGCTGCGCGCCGAAGTGGAAGAGCTGGAGCATAAATCGCGCCGACGCGACATTCTGGTCGATGACGAAACGCTGTTTGAGTTTTACGATCAGCGCATCAGCCATGAGGTGATCTCCGCACGTCATTTCGACAGCTGGTGGAAAAAAGCCAGTCGCGAAACGCCGGACTTGCTCAATTTTGAGAAGAGCATGCTGATCAAAGAAGGGGCAGAAGGTGTCAGCAAGCTGGACTACCCTAATTTCTGGCATCAGGGCAATCTCAAGCTGCGATTGAGTTATCAGTTCGAACCAGGCGGGGATGCGGACGGCGTTACGGTGCATATACCGCTACCGCTGCTCAACCAGGTTGATGAAAGCGGATTTGAGTGGCAAATCCCCGGGTTGCGCCGTGAGCTGGTTATCGCGCTGATCAAATCGCTTCCGAAGCCGGTTCGTCGCAACTTCGTTCCGGCGCCAAACTATGCCGAAGCCTTCCTTGGCCGGGTCACTCCGCTCGAACTGCCGCTGCTTGATGCTTTAGAGCGCGAACTGCGCCGCATGACAGGGGTAACGGTTGACCGCGATGACTGGCACTGGGATCAGGTACCGGAGCATCTGAAAATCGCCTTCCGCGTGGTGGATGATAAAAATAAAAAACTGCTGGAAGGGCGTTCACTCAGCGAACTGAAAGAGAGCCTGAAAGGCAAAGTGCAGGAAACGCTCTCCGCAGTGGCCGACGACGGAATAGAACAGAGTGGGCTGCATATCTGGAGTTTTGGCACCCTTGCCGAAAGTTATGAGCAAAAACGTGGCAACTACAAAGTTAAAGCCTGGCCGGCACTTGTAGACGAACGCGACAGCGTCGCGATCAAACTGTTTGATAACCCGCAAGAGCAGCAGCAGGCAATGTGGCATGGGATCCGCCGTTTATTGTTGTTAAATATTCCTTCCCCAATCAAATACCTGCATGAGAAGTTGCCGAACAAAGCCAAGCTGGGGTTGTACTTTAACCCCTACGGCAAAGTGCTGGATCTTATTGATGACTGCATCTCCTGCGGTGTAGATAAACTGATTGACGACGCGGGTGGCCCGGTATGGACGGAAGCGCAGTTTGCGGCTCTTCACGAGAAAGTTCGTGCGGAATTAAACGAAACGGTGGTTGAAATAGCCAAACAGGTCGAGCAGATCCTGACGGCGGTGTTTAACATCAATAAACGGTTAAAAGGCCGCGTCGATATGACTATGGCGCTGGGATTGTCGGATATAAAAGCGCAGATGAACGGGCTGGTGTATCGCGGTTTTGTCACCGGTAATGGTTTCCGCCGCCTCGGGGATACGCTGCGTTATTTACAGGCCATTGAAAAACGTCTGGAAAAACTGGCCGTCGATCCGCACCGTGACAGGGCACAAATGTTAAAAGTGGAGCAGACGCAGCAGGCCTGGCAGCAGTGGCTGAATAAACTGCCACCCGCGCGGCGTGGCGATGAGGACGTCACCGCGATCCGCTGGATGATTGAAGAGTTGCGGGTCAGTTATTTTGCCCAGCAACTGGGTACGCCATACCCCATCTCCGACAAGCGTATTTTACAGGCGATGGAACAAATCAGCGCGTAATGCAACGTGGTCCGGCTGGCGCTCTCTGCACGGAGTGCCTGCCGCAGTGGTTTATATGGCCCGTAACCGGGCCATATAAACCGCTCAGCCATTCACCCAGGCCAGAGTAAAGCCGTCCCAGCCTTTGACACCCACCGTCTGCATAGCCGTGGCGGTCAGGCGCGGATCGGTGCCTGTCATCTCAATAAATTTTCGCACGCCCTGTACGCTGGCATCGGTCGTCGTCGGGTTTGTCACTTCACCGTTACGCACCACGTTATCGCCAATAATCAGGGTACCAGGGTGCGAATAATGCAGCGCCCATTTCAGGTAGTTAGGATTGTTGGGTTTATCCGCATCAATAAAAATCAGATCAAAGGGCGGACGGTCGCCCAGATTTTCCAGAGTTTGTAGCGCCGGGCCTTCTGCCACGGTCACCCGGTTCGCGACGCCAGCAAAGTGGAGGTTTTCACGAGCGATGGCGGCATGCAAAGGCTCTGATTCCAGCGTCAGCAGTTCACCGTCCGGCGGCAGCTCACGCGCCATCCATAGGGTGCTGTAACCGCCCAGCGTGCCAATTTCCAGAATGCGCTTCGCCCGCACCATGCGGACAAACAGCGCCAGCAACTGCCCCTGCGCGGGGGAGACATCAATATTGGGTAACCCCGCGCGCTGGTTGTTTGCCAGCACCTGCGACAGGGTGTCGTCTTCGGGGATCAACTGACTGACTAAGAATTCATCAACTGCAGACCATTTTTGTTGCATAGCACTCTCCTGGTTGAAAGATACATTACTTCAGTCCCGCCCAGCCCCCTCCCAGGGCACGATACAGATCCACTTGCGCAAGGAGCAGGTTATTTTTGACTTGCACTGCGTTCAGCTGCGTTGAGAACAGCGTTCTCTGGGCGTCCAACACATCAAGATAAGAGGAGTAGCCGTTACGGTAACGGTTCTGCGCAATGCGCAGTGTCTCTTGTGCGACCTGTGTTTGCCCCTCAAGTTCCACCCATTGTTCGCCGAGGCGGGTAATGGCATCAAGACTGTCATTGACCTCTTTAAAACCATTGCGCACGGTTTTTTCATAGCTATACAACGCCTGATTGCGCTGTGACATGGCGACATCGACCTGCGCATTTAACGCCTGGCGATTAAGCAGCGGCGCAAGAATACTGCCGCCCACGCTCCATAACCGCAGGGGATTATCAAGCAGGCCAGAGAGCGTACGATCCTGTTCGCTGCCGGTCGCCGTCAGGTTGAGTGAAGGCAGTAATTTTGCCCGCGAGACAGCAAGCGAGGCATCGGCAGCGAATAACTGCCGCTGTGCCTGCACAATATCCGGACGCCGGTTGAGCAGAGAAGAGGGCAACTGTGCAGGCAGTTGCAGCGGCGTTAACGATGAAAATTCACCGCGCCGGAGAGCCTCAGGATTACTGCCCAGCAACAGGCTCAGCGCGTTCTCCTGCTGGCTGATTTGGTGTTGTAATACCGGGATTTGTGCCCGCGTTGCACGCAGTTCCGAATCCGATTGCATCCACTCCAGCCGTGAACTGTAGCCGCTTTCATACTGGCGACGGGCGAGTTGTAAAGCCTCTTCACGCGCTTTCAGTGTGGCTTGTGTCACCCGTAGTTGTTCATCCAATGACAGCAACGTGAGGTAACCACTGGCAACGTTGGTCGCCACAGTCAAATCGGCAGCCGCAGCGGCAGCTTGCTGTGCTGCCAGCGACGCACTGGCGGCCTCAGAGGCGCTACTGTTGGCTCCCCAAATATCCACATTCCAGTTGGCAGTCAGGCTGCCTTTGTACAGAGTGCTGTGCACTGGCAGGCCGGTCGCCGCAGATTGCGCACGGGCGCGAGTGCCGGAGAAACCGGCGTCCAGTTCGGGAAACAGTGCACTGTCGGTGGCATACACCCGCGCCTGGTACTCGTTAACACGTTCGCGGGCTATCAGCACATCGCTGTTATAACGCAATGCCTGATCAACATAGCGATTAAGCTGATTGTCATGAAAGTTACGCCACCAGGCACTGTCGGTTGCGCTAAGCGGGCCGGCAGCGCTGCGCCAGGCGGCCGGGATCTGTAATGAGGGCTCTGCGCGTTGCACATCGGCAGACTGGCACGCTCCCAGCATTAACGGTAGCAGCGCCACCACGGCGCGAAGCCTCATTGCTCTGCCTCCGCCGTATCAATGTGGACCTGCACCGACATACCAGGGCGCAGCCGCGCCAGTTCTTCCGGTTTGCCTTCCACGTCAATACGCACCGGAATACGCTGAGCGATTTTCACAAAGTTGCCAGTAGCATTATCCGGACTGACCGCGCTGAACTCTACGCCAGTAGCGGGGGAAATACTCTGTACGCGCCCGTTAAAAGCCTGGTTATCAAGGGCATCGACGGTAAAACGCACCGGCTGGCCAATATGCACATTGTAGAGTTGTGTCTCTTTCAGGTTGGCGATCACCCAACGTTGCGACGGCACCAGAGAGGTTAAGTGCGTACCGGCGCTGACATACGCCCCCAGTCGAACGCTGATTTGCCCCAACTGGCCGTCGCGCGGTGCGAGGATACGGGTGTTTTGCAGGTCGATTTGCGCAAGTTCCAACGCCGCACGGGCATTTTCGACATCTGCCTGCAACGAGGCACGGTTGACTATCGTCGTTTGCAGATCCTGGCGCGACATGTCCAGCGTGGCTTGTGCCTGGGCAATATTGGCGCTGTTTTGTGCTGCTGTTGCCAACGCAGCATCGCGCTCGCGCACAGAGAGTGAGCCGTCTGCGGCTAGCTCTTTGGCGCGTTTTAAATCTGCCTGTGATTTCAGGTTCTGCGCTTTGGCGCTGGCGAGCGCCGCCTCATTGCGGGCAATAACCGCCTCAGCGCTTTTACGTTGCTGCAGATTGTTCTCCAGTGCAGCCTGTTTCATGGCCAGCGTGGCCTGAGCCTGGTGGACGCGCTGGCGATAAATACGGTCATCAATTTGCATAATCAGATCGCCTTTTTTGACGCGGGCGAAATCCTGCAACGGCACCTCGGTGATGTAGCCATTCACCTGCGGACTGATAAATGTCGTTTGCCCGCGCACATAGGCATTATCAGTGAACTGGGTATGGCGGGTAAACGGCGGCAGATGCCAGGCGTAAAGGATCACCAGCACACCTACCAGCCCGATAGCAGCAGCGGTGAAAAGAGAGACGACACGCAAATTGCTGCGGGTATTTGCCTGCGCTTTGGCGGCATCCTGCTGACTCATAAACACTCCGGAAGTAATAACGACATTATTTGGTTCCTGTTGCCCGTCTCAATGCCAGACGTGCGGTGATGCGCAGGCGCAACAAGCGCCATGAAATCCAGATCAATGTGCCAGCGGCTACCGATGCCGTCAGCAGATAAGTATCGTTGTAGGCCAGAATATTCGCTTCCAGCGTTGACGCATTTTGCAGTTGGGTAATCGCCTGCGTGCTGAGCAGGGCGCTGTCGCTGATACTGCTCTGGTAAAGCTGGCTATAGAGTTGTAATCGTTCATTGACTAGCGGGTTTAAGGTGGTGAGTTGATCCGCCAGCAGACTGGAGTGGTATTTTTCCCGCCAGGTCTGGAAGGTGCCTAACATCGCCGATCCGAGCAGGCCGCCTATGTTCTGGCTCATGCCAAACAGCACGGAAAAACTGACCAGATTGCGCGGTTCTGCCACCACGCCGCCGATCCCTGCAAGCATGGCTGGCGCAATGAAAAAGGCGCTGGCGAAGCCCAGTAAGAACTGGCTGATCAGTAGCTGGTCCGGACGGGTCAGGCTTGTAGAGTTGCTGTCCATCATCGAAGCGACAATCATCAGCGCCAGAGAAGTCATAATCGGCCATGCCAGCCGCTGGGGTTTTATGGTCAGGCAACTGGCGACTATCCCACAAAGGATACCGGCGAGGATCGACCACGCCAAATCGGTCATTTGGTCGTTTTGCAGACCCACGTATTGCAGCCAACCAAAAACGCCGGTGTTCTGCTCCGCCAGCACAATGCGGATTAGCAACATAATCAAACCGAGCCGCACGATACTGCCGCTGGAGAGCCAGCGGGTGTTCAGTAGCGGGTTACTGCGATTGTGCTCAAACACCATCGCGGAGACAATCAGCACCACGGCCAGCGCGAGAGACCAACCAATCCAGGGCGCTTCGAACCACCAGTCCAGCCGCCCGAGCGACAAAACGGCACACAGCAGCGCCATACCGGGGGCGAGTAAAAAGAAGGTAATGAAATCCTTTTTCTCAAACACTTTTTTGCGATCGCCTGGCGGCAATTTCAGCGCCATCACACAGGCCAGCGAGATGAGCGCCAGTCCCAGTTCAAAGAAATAAAGTCCGCGCCATTCATCCAGTTGCAGCAGTTCCGTTGAAAAGAGGCGGGCTAATGGGATGGCAAGCGAAGAGCCAGTAATGCCGATCGTCAGTGCTTTTAAGCGGTGTTTTGCAGGCCAGGCCTGAATTTGGTAATAAATCCCCAGCGAACTGAGTGCGGCCGCGACCATGCCATGTGCGGCCCGCACAATCAGGGCGGAACTGAGATCGTTAATGAACAGGTGAAAGAAGGTCACCACCACATAAAGCACAAGAAAACCTTCGGTGAAGGCGCGCAACCCATACTGCTGACGAAATTTGACCAACAGCAGGTTGATAGAGACGTTGGTCATCACATACACCGCGGGTAGCCAGGCAATTTCGGTTGACCACGCCGCGAAGGTGCCTTGCAGATTTTGCAGGTTTGCTGTCACCATCGCATTACCCAGCGCGCCGGTCATGCAGACCAACAAGCCGACAATGCCGTAGGCTATGCGTCTTGGCGTGCTGTGAAACGGCGTTGAGGGCGAGCCCAGCAGCATCGGTTTTTCATGCGCTGCCCACTCACGCGGTGCATACGGATCGCTTTTTGGCAGACGCATTACGTTTTCCGGACCCGAGTTAACAAGCGAGCCTGGTAACACAGGGCGAGGGGCGGGCAGACGTTATCAATGGGACAATAAATAAAAGTGCGATTATCCATGCGGGCTTTAATGTTCAAAGAGTGAATAGTTAGGGCGCTAAGGATTCTACTTGTGCCAGTCAACGCATTGCAAGCGCATAAGAAAATTATAGATTACGCACCGTCAGCAATCTGCTTAAGTGATAAGAAATATATTCCAAAAGAGGTGACAACGTCACAATGAACACAATTACTCTCGCCTTAACCGATCCCACCGACGCCGCCTCTCTGCAATTGCAGGATGCACTATCGGACTACTTACAAACCCTGACAGGCAGCAGCGGCAGAGCCTCTTTTGATGCCCGCACTTTGGGACCACGCGATTTCTTTTTACTGGCGCGGGATGCAGGCAACCAGCCTGTGGGCTGCGTGGCCCTGCGCGAGATAGCGTCCGGTATTGGAGAAATTAAACGTATGTATGCCCGCCCGGGAACGCAGGGCGTCGGCGCGCAATTACTTCGCGCACTGGAGGATGAAGCGCAGGTGCGCGGCTTTAAGCAATTGTGGCTGGAAACCCGCAAAATCAACCAACGGGCGGTGGATTTTTATTTGCGTAACGGTTACCAGATTCGTGAAAATTATGGGCGTTATGTGGGCAAGCCCGAAGCCATTTGTTTCGGAAAAACATTGCCGACACCGGTGTTTTCAGGGCGGGCGTTAACAGAGTAAAATCAGGCTTCTCATTGGGTTACAAAACCTTACGCGAGCATCGCCAACGGGATTAGGAGTTATCCCCTGGTCATCACGCGTCAGCGCGGTAGGCTGTAAGCAGTCATACGAAGGAGGTACTGCGAATGATGACAACATTTCCTGTTTTGCCCGAGCAGACCCTGGCGGCAGCAAATACGCTGGGGGAGTGGCTGGCGCAAAACGAATTTGTCGGCAAACCGACGCCGGTTCGTGCTGATGTGGTAATCCTCGCCGGTAACGCCGTGATCCCGACTATTGATGCGGCTTGTGCACTGGCGGCTGCGCAACAGACTCCGCTGTTGATCAGCGGCGGCGTCGGCCATTCCACAACATTCCTCTATTCGGCCATTGCCCGCCATCCGCGCTATAACAAGCTGAGCACCACTGGCAGAAGCGAAGCGGCGATTCTTGCGGATATCGCCCGTCAGTTCTGGCAAATTGATGACCAACAAATCCTGGTTGAAGACAAGTCGACCAACTGCGGAGAGAACGCACGTTTTACCGTGGATATGCTGTTAACGCAGGGAATGAAACCGAAGACGGCAATGATCGTGCAGGACCCCACCATGCAGCGTCGCACCCTGGCAACCTTTGCCAGGGTAAGCCAGCATTGCGAAGCGGCACCACACTGGCTGAGCTGGCCGGGGTTCACGCCTCAGCTCATCAATACACCGGATGGGGTCACCTTTCAGCCGCGGCAGCGTGGGCTTTGGGCGGTGGAGCGTTATCTTTCGCTGATCCTCGGTGAAGTACCACGCTTACGCGATGACGTAAATGGCTACGGACCCAACGGGCGCGATTTCCTCGTCCATGTTGATTTCCCGGATGCGGTTGAGCAGGCGTGGCAGGTTTTAATGACTGATAACACCCTCACAGAAGCACTGGCCAGCCGTTCATTGTAACCCTGATGCCCGTTTGCGCAGGTGCTGGCGCAAACGGGCATTGCCCGCCCGCCTGATGTAACTTTTTTGTTTATTTTTAGCGTTACTTTTATGAGATCACTCACAAAAGCCGTCTTCGTGCCTGTGAAAGCACCGCTGTAGGGATAGATTTTTAACAGCTAATTCACTTGTTAAAAACAATGTCATTACAGGAGCGCGTCATGACAGCACCGGTACAACACCCTATGTTTATCGATGGTCAATTTGTTAGCTGGCAGGGTCATCAATGGCTTGATGTCGTCAACCCGGCGACGGAAGAGATCCTGGCCCGAATCCCCGACGGCAGCGCAGAAGAGGCACGCCAGGCGATTGAGGCCGCTGAGCGGGCGCAGCCCGCATGGGAAGCGCTTCCAGCTATTGAACGTGCCGGGTGGTTACGTAAAATCGCCGCTGGCATTCGAGAAAACGCGGGTAAAATCAGCGAATTAATCGTTGCCGAAGGCGGTAAAATTCAACAACTGGCAGACGTGGAAGTCGCGTTTACAGCGGATTACATCGACTACATGGCCGAGTGGGCTCGCCGCTACGAAGGCGAGATCCTGCAAAGCGACCGCCCAAATGAAAACATCTTTGTGTTTAAACGTGCGCTGGGCGTTACCACAGGCATTCTGCCGTGGAATTTCCCGTTTTTCCTGATTGCCCGCAAAATGGCTCCTGCCCTTATCACCGGCAACACGATTGTTATCAAGCCCAGTGAATTTACCCCCAGTAATGCCATTGCCTTCGCCAAAATCGTCCATCAGGTTGGGTTACCGAAAGGGGTATTTAACCTCGTTCTGGGCCGCGGCGAAACTGTTGGACAGGAGCTGGCAGGTAACCCGAAAGTGGCGATGGTCAGCATGACTGGCAGCGTCGGCGCAGGTGAAAAAATCATGGCCGCAGCGGCAAAAAACATCACCAAAGTGTGCCTGGAGCTGGGCGGTAAAGCCCCGGCAATTGTAATGGATGATGCCGATCTCGAGCTGGCGGTAAAAGCCATTGTCGACTCCAGAGTGATCAACAGCGGGCAGGTGTGTAACTGCGCCGAGCGTGTATATGTGCAACAAGGAATTTATGACCGCTTTGTTAACCGTCTGGGCGAGGCGATGAAGGCCGTGCAGTTTGGCGATCCGGCGCAGCGAAGTGATATTGCCATGGGGCCACTGATTAATGCCGCCGCGCTGGAGCGTGTGGAACAAAAAGTGTCGCGTGCGGTTGCTGAAGGTGCGCGGGCGGTCGTGGGTGGAAAACCGGTCGGTGGGAAAGGGTATTTTTACCCGCCAACACTGTTACTGGACGTGCGCCAGGAGATGGCGATTATGCACGAAGAAACGTTTGGTCCGGTATTGCCGGTTGTGGCTTTTGAAACCCTGGACGAAGCCCTGGCAATGGCCAATGACAGCGATTATGGCCTGACGTCATCCATTTATACCCGGGACCTGAATGCAGCGATGAAAGCCGTGCGTGGGCTGAAATTTGGCGAAACCTATATCAACCGCGAGAATTTCGAAGCTATGCAGGGGTTCCATGCAGGCTGGCGTAAGTCCGGGATTGGAGGTGCGGACGGGCGTCATGGCCTGAATGAATATCTGCAAACGCAGATGGTGTATTTACAGTCCTGATCACCGCGGCCCCCGCCTTGCGCGGGGGCGCGTGTCACACTTTTGTGGCTATCCACGCCATCATCAGTTCCGGCCAGACTGCTGCGGGCAGACCTAACGCATCGCGGATGCCAAAACCGTGAGCACCCTGTTCAAACAAATGCATTTCAACGGGCACGCCAAGGCGGCGCAGGGCAGAAAACATCACCAGACTGTTTTCGACTTTGACGGCCGGATCGTCCACTGCATGCAGTAAGAATGTTGGTGGGGTTTGTGCGTCAACGCGCTCTTCCGCCGAATAGTGGCGGATCTGTGCCTCGCTGGGAGTGTCGCCAATTAATTGCTGGCGCGACATGGGATGGTCAATCTCCTGGTGCATGGTGATCACCGGGTAAACAAGTGCCATGAATGCCGGGCGGGCGTCATACTCATCAATACTGTCCTGCGGGGAATAAACCGTTTCGTTATAGCGGGTGCCAAGACTGGCCGCCACATGCCCGCCAGCAGAAAATCCCATCACACCGATACGCGCCGGATCAATACGCCATTCCGCCGCGCGGGCGCGAAGCGTGCGCATTGCCCGCTGCACATCCGCCAGCGGCGCGTCGGCCCCTTCGGCGTGGCCATCGCCGGGCAGACGGTAGGTCATCACGAACAGGGTATAACCCTTGGCATTGAAACAGGAAGCCAGCGCACTACCTTCTTTATCCAGCACTACGCGGCGGTAGGAGCCGCCAGGCGTGACCAGCATACCTACCCCGTTGGGGTTTTGCGGGGCGTAAACGGTGATTTCCGGGGCGCGAACGCCTGTCACAGAACGATCAAATTTTGTCGGGCCGGTGTGGTTCTCTTCCAGCTGAAAACGCACCGGGCTAACCTGGGCGCCAGGCGCTTCACCCTGCGGCCAGACAGGGAAGGTGCTGGCGTGCTGAACGGCGACATCCATCAACGTTAGCAAATCTTCCCGACTCATATTTCTCACGCCATTACTCCTTTCATAAAAATTTGAGTTATAGCATAGGCGGATTGCGGGCCCGTTGTGTGACGCGCCGATCAAATCGTGCGCCATTCACGGGTGATCCTACCTGGATTAGTAGGGGGATGTACGAGAAAGTAGACGAGTAAAAGCAGGGCGTTTCCCAAGCCGGAGGCGAAGCGAGAATTCAGCGGATTGTAACGATAAGTGACTGAAAGTTTGAAGGGAAAGTTAATGAATTTTTAAGGAAAGCCAGGTATGTTGAGGGTCGGTCTATCCTGTCGGGGTTTTTACAATGCGTAGTCGCTATTCCGGGTTACAAATAGCCATTCACTGGCTGGTTTTCCTGCTGGTTGTTACGGCCTATTGCGCCATGGAGTTTCGTGGGTTTGCGCCACGAAGCTATCGCCCTTATTTTAATGTTGTCCACGTATCGTGCGGTATTTCTGTGCTGGTATTAATGGTGACACGCCTGCTGGTGCGGCTGAAAAGACCCGCGCCGCCGATTGTACCCAAACCCTCCCCAATGCTGACTGGCCTGTCGCATCTTGGTCATTTGATGATTTATCTGCTGTTTATCGCTTTGCCGATCATTGGTTTATTGATGATGTATAACCGGGGCGGCCCGTGGGTTGCCTTTGGCGTGGTCATGCCTCATGCAGCAGAAGCTAACTTCGACCTTGTCGATACGCTTAAGGGCTATCACGAGTTTCTGGCGAATCTGGGCTATTTCTTAATTGCCCTGCATGCAGCAGCAGCGCTGGCGCATCACTATGTGTTTAAAGACAATACACTGCTGCGCATGATGCCAAAAAAACGCGACCTGCAGTGATCCATTAACGGTATGAGCTGCCTTGTGGCCCCGCGATATCGCGGGGCTTTGTGTTTTCTGCGCGGCTAAAATGTGATCAGGTCTGGTTTTTACGGTGGAAAAGCAGGGCGGAAATCACATTTTACGCCATCTGTGCTGGGCTGAATTCGTACAAGCGGTGTAGATAGTATATCTATTATAGAAACACTAGCGAATGGAGAGGGGAAATGACACAGCCAGTACAGGAATCTCTCGACCGGATGGCAACGCAGGATCAGGCCGCCGGATCGCGAAAGTTACGCAAAGTGCTGCTCGCAACCGGGATCGGCCATTTTGTCGAATGGTTTGACTTTGGTCTGTACGGTACGCTTGCCGCCATTATCGGCCTGCAATTTTTCCAGGCGGGCAACCCCAGCGTGGCGTTGCTGTCGTCGTTTGCTGTTTTTGGCGCAGGCTTTGTGATGCGTCCGTTGGGCGGGCTGTTCTTCGGGTCGCTGGGCGACCGAAAAGGGCGGCAGAAAGTACTGGCGACGGTGATTTTACTGACCTCCGGCGCGACATTTGTGATGGGACTGCTACCGACGTATCACCAGATTGGTATTACCGCCACGGTATTACTGGTCATTACGCGCCTGGTACAAGGTTTTGCCGCCGGAGGGGAAAGCTCCGGGGCGACGACCTATCTGGCGGAATATGCACCTGTGGAGCGACGGGGTTATTTTACCTGCTGGATAGATAACTTTGGTTTTATGGCGTTTGTGGTCGGCTCCGGGCTGGTGTTTTTGCTCACCGCCACGCTCGGTGAGAGCGCCATGAATGACTGGGGCTGGCGTATTCCGTTTTTAATTGCCGGGCCGCTCGGCTGGGTGGGTTTATATCTGCGGCAGCACCTTGAGGATTCCCCGGAATTTATTGATGCCATGAAGAACGGGCAAACCGAAAAGGCGCCGTTACGTAAGGCCGTGACCACCGCCTGGGGCGCGCTATTATTCTGCGTCGGGTTTGTGGTAATCAAAGCGGTCGGGCACTGGATCCTGCAAACCTTTATGCCCAGTTATCTCGCCACTGAACTGCATTTTTCCAAATTAAATGCGTACGCCATTACCACGATCGGGCTGTTTTCGGTCGCGGTACTGGTGCCGTTTATGGGGTTATTATCTGACAAATACGGTCGAAAACCGCTCATGCTGGCCGGATGCGCCGGTTTCATCCTGCTGAGTTACCCGGCGATGATGGTGATGGCCAATGGCGATGTGACCTCTGCCGTACTGGCGATGGTGATGCTTGGCGCGTTTATCGCGGCCTTTGATGGCGCCTGCACCGCAGCAATGGCGGAGCTGTTCCCAACCAGCGTGCGCTATGGCGGGTTGTCGATAGCCTATAACTTCGCCGTGGCATTCTTTGGCGGCATTACCCCCTGGTTTTCGGTGTGGCTTATCACCAACACCGGCGACAAATTCTCTCCGGCGTATTATGTGATGGGGGCTGCACTGATCACCTTCCTGACGGTGTTGCGTGCCCGGGAAACCGCAGGTAAACCTCTCAAACGCTAAACGCAATGAATGGCCCGGTGGCTGGCTACCGGGCTGTGACACAGAGCGTGGCGTGATCCCACCAGGGATTGTGACTGACCTGCTGGTGTTGAATGCAAAACCCGGCATGGGTGATCTCATCACGCAATAACTCCAACGGCATCAGCGTGCGCCAGGGTTGGCCATCACGATAGAGCAGATGCTGTTGCGCGTCGTAATGTTGACGATCCTCTTCCTGTTGCGGCTCGCCGCACATGCTGCTTAACACGAAGCGGCCGCCGGGCTTAAGCAGACGCGCTATTTCGCGCCAGGCTTGCATACGCTGTTCGCCAATCAGGCAGTGCAGGCAACTGCCGTCGAAAATCAGGTCAAAGCCTGCTGCCAGACCCTCCAGCGAGCAAACATTGCCAGGCTGAAAATCCCCGCTCAGCCCCTGGCGGGCAAAATTCTCGCGTGCCCAGTCGATCGCCGTTGGGGAGATATCAACCCCTGTCACCCGGTAACCACGACGGGCAAACCACAGCGCGGCCATTGCCCCGTTACCACAACCCAACTCCAGGATATGACTGCCCGGCGCAGGGAGATGATCCGCGCTCGCCAGCGTGTCGAGAATAACGCTAAGTTTGCTCCAGGCGCGTAAATAGCCGCTGCCGGTCCAGGCCGGTTCGCCGCTGGCGCGTAATTGTTGGTAGATCTGATCGTAGGTTTCCATGGCTTTTCCTTAACCTAAAAACGTCACTTTACTGCAGCTTTTATTTCGTTGCGCGGAAAAAACGGTAATAATATTCGCAGGGTGATATTAACTCATGAAATCATTTTAATGCCGTACGGACACAGCTCAAATACACATTCTGGTTTTTCACAATTTCTTAAAGAAACATTATCATTGCCGGGGCAGGCTGTGCTTTTTTTAATGGTTCGCCACAGCGTCGGGAAATAGGGCAAGGCATGAATAAGGGTAAGCTTCCGCTCTTTTTCATCGATAACATGCCCCTCACGGGTAATGTGGAGTGTATCGTCAGGACGCAGAAAATAATCCCCTTTATACCACAGGATGATCTCCTGCTCAGCCGCGCTCCGCGCGACGGCAAAAGCGGTGCCGGTGGAAGGGGATACTAACATATCGGTTATATTCCAGCGCATACAATCTCCTTGCTCTGCACGCTTTTCCTTGTTTAGAAAAAGCTTAACAAATAAATAAAATTGCGCCTAAGCAAAATAATATAATTTAATTTTCATGGGTTAAGTGGCGATATATTTATAAAAATTTACTCTATAAATTGATATGCAACAAGTATGCGGAGATAATATACAGAGGAAAAAGTTGCCGTGTCGAATATATATCCTACATTCCAACCATATTAAACGCTTTACTGCCCGACAAACACGCCGGGCCTTGGTGACTAAGGGTTCTGACCCGTTTCCAGACGATTTCGGCCATTTCTTTTTGCAGCATATAATGCGCGATCTGCCTGATCAATTAACCGCTGGTAATCCGGATGGTAATCAAATTCTGCCAGACCGATGCTCACAGTGATGGCAAAGTGCTGTTCCGGCGAAGCCTCAATAGTCAATGCGGCAATTTTCTTCCTTAACGCTTCGAGGATTATTGTGGCCTGAACAAGGTCGGACTCGACCAGCAGCACCATAAACTCCTCACCACCATACCGGAACACATAATCGCTGCTGCGAAAATGATCATAAATGACTGCCGCCACGGTCTTGAGCGTACTATCCCCGGCGTGATGACCATAGTGGTCGTTGATTTTCTTAAAATGATCGATGTCCAGCATCGCCAGAATAAACGGCTTACGTACATTCAACGCCAGTGAGATTTCCCGGCGCATAATAGTAGGAATAAAGCGGCGATTAAGCAGTTGGGTCAGCGGATCTTTGCCATTCTCAAGCTGAACCAGCGCGTCAAACATGGAAGCCAGCAGACGATGGATCTGCCCGGCGAGTTGCCGTATGGCTTGCAGCACAGCCATGCGGGACGCCATCTCAGGCTGCGTTTCATTGGCCAGCGCCTGGGTAATATGCTGATCCGCCTGCTGGACCAGCGTATCCATATTGGCCAGCATGTGCGGGTTACCCAACAGATGTTTACCTTTATGCGCAAACCACATACCAAATTCAGATTTCGACAGGAAGATCAGATCGGCGGCCGGCAACCCGGTGGCGATGTTATAGATAAATTGGTTTTCCCAGGTCGTCAGCGCGGTGATTTGCCGTTCCCGCTCCACATTGACGTCATCGTATATCGATAACAGACGATACTGTTCCTGCGTTTGCATTGCGTTTTGATAGGTGGGCGAGTACGAAACAGTCATCGCTTCAATGGCTGTATCCATTGCCAGGCCGCTGAAACAGATGATCTCGCTAAGCAGTGGGGCGGGGAGGTGCTCTTTCCCCTGCAACAACGTATACAGCTCATTTTTTAGTTTCCGCGCGCCGCGTGCGACGAGATCAATTGGCAGGCCAATTCGCGCATGAACGATGCCAATTTCGCGCTGTTTTTCGAGCAACGGTTGCAAATCCTGCTGCGCACTGCCCAGCACACTCCGTAACCAGTGAAACATGCTGTGGCTGAGCCGGGTGTTCACCTGTTCAGTATTGAGGAACAATTCACTTTCGTGATGTGAAAGCATGTAGTCATAAAACGTGCTCACCAGATGGCGGATCTCGTCATCGGTTAGCGCATTGAGCGTCTCATGCGTCTGGGGCGATGTCTGGCGCAACAAGCACTGCCACTCGGCGAGCAGCAAAGCGAGACTACCGGTTCCAACCTGTTCCATGTAAATGCCAACCATTAATTTTGATGATGTTTTGCGACGATAGTACGAGCCGCCGGGGCAAGGTCAAGCAAAACAATACCCCGGCAAAAGATACGGTTTACAGCCTATTGTAAGCACCTGTAGTATACCCCCCTATAGTATGTAGGAGGTCAAATGCCACATTCACCTGAAGATAAAAAGCGTGCGTTGACACGGGTACGTCGCATCCGTGGACAGGTCGATGCCCTGGAGCGCGCGTTGGAAAGCGGCGAGCCCTGCATCGCCATTTTGCAGCAAATTGCCGCCATCCGTGGTGCGGCCAATGGCCTGATGGGCGAGATGGTGGAAATCCACCTTAAAGATGAACTGGTCGCTGGCGATACCACTGCCGATCAACGCGCGGTGCGCATGGCGGAAGTCGGTCATCTTTTGCGCTCTTATCTAAAATAAGCATCAAAGTACTCACAAAAAAGGAACAGACTTATGAAATCACGTGCAGCTGTCGCGTTCGGCCCCGGTCAACCGCTTAAAATTGTCGAAATTGATGTCGCACCGCCGAAAAAAGGCGAGGTATTAGTGCGCATTACCCATACCGGTGTCTGCCATACCGATGCCTTTACACTGTCGGGCGACGATCCAGAAGGCGTGTTTCCGGCTGTGCTGGGTCATGAAGGCGGCGGCATTGTTGTGGAAGTGGGCGAGGGTGTCACCAGTTTGAAACCCGGCGACCATGTTATTCCTCTCTATACCGCAGAATGCGGCGAATGTAAGTTCTGTAAATCCGGCAAAACTAACCTTTGCCAGGCGGTACGTGCAACCCAGGGCAAAGGTCTGATGCCGGACGGCACCACCCGTTTCTCGTACAACGGTGAGCCGATTTTCCACTATATGGGCACCAGTACGTTCAGTGAATACACCGTCTGCGCTGAAATCTCTCTGGCAAAAGTGAACGAGAAAGCCCCGCTGGACAAAGTTTGCCTGCTGGGATGCGGCGTCACGACCGGTATCGGTGCGGTTCATAACACGGCAAAAGTTAAAGCGGGCGACACCGTGGCCATCTTCGGTCTTGGTGGCATTGGGCTGGCCGCTATTCAGGGTGCGGTGCAGGCAAAAGCCGGGCGCATTATCGCTATCGATACCAACCCGGATAAATTCACGCTGGCAAAAGAGATGGGCGCTACGGACTTTATTAACCCGAAAGATCATGCCCGCCCGATTCAGGACGTGATTGTCGAAATGACGGACGGCGGTGTGGACTTCAGCTTTGAGTGCATCGGTAACGTGAATGTGATGCGTGCGGCGCTGGAGTGCTGCCATAAAGGATGGGGTGAAAGTGTGATTATCGGTGTTGCGGGCGCAGGCCAGGAGATCAGCACCCGTCCATTCCAGCTGGTTACGGGGCGCGTCTGGCGCGGTTCTGCCTTCGGTGGTGTTAAAGGGCGTAGCCAGTTGCCGGGTATGGTCGAAGAGGCCATGGCGGGCAAAATCCGCCTTGATCCTTTTATCACGCACCGTATGCCGCTTGAGCAGATCAACGAAGCCTTCGATTTGATGCACGAAGGGAAATCTATCCGTACCGTTATCCATTTCGGCGATAACTAATCCTGCCTCACGCCAGCGGTGCAACCGCTGGCGCTACCAATCTCCAAAACTGTGACGGCTGTTGCGCTTTTTGCCATAAGAATAATCCAATTATTGCCGATGCCTATATATCATTCCTGTTGTACGTTTCAGACAAATATGAGAGTCGATAGCCATGGATAACAAAGCAGTGATGCAAAAAACACAAGGCATTGGATTTATGCACAATATTCGCCTGGTTCCCCTCTTTTCTTCTATTCTCGGCGGCATCTTAGTGTTATTTGCATTAAGTTCCGGTCTGGCCGGTTACTTCCTGATGCAAGCCGATCGCGACCAACAGGATGTTACGCAGGAAATCCAGGTGCGCATGGGGCTGTCTAACAGTTCTAACAACTTACGTATTGCCCGACTCAATTTGATCCACGCCGGTGCCGCCAGCCGCATCGCCGAAATGGATGATATGAAAAAGAACGTGGCGGATGCTGAAAAACGTATCAGTCAGTCGCAGGATAGCTTTAAACAATATATGGATCGCCCGGTAAAAACCCCGGCAGATCTGGCGCTGGATGAGGATTTAACCACTCGCTTTAATGCCTACATCGCGGGCATGAAACCCATGTTGAAATATGCCAAAAACGGCATGTTCGAAGCCATTATTAACCACGAGAGCGAGCAGGCACGTGTGCTCGACAATACTTACAATGAAGTGCTGCTGAAAGCGATTCAGATCCGTACTGAACGTGCCCAGCATTTAACCGAAGAAGCGCATAGCCGCACGCAGCTGGGGCTGATGTTTATGGCTGCAGCCTTTGCGTTTGCGCTGGTGCTCACGGTGATCACCTTTACCGTTCTGCGGAGTGTGGTGATTAACCCGCTGCAACGCGCCGCACAGCGTATTGCCCGTATCGCCTCTGGCGATTTAACCGTTCCGGATGAAGCGGCAGGCCGCAGCGAAATTGGTCGTCTGAGCAGCGATTTGCAAGCCATGCAGCACTCGCTGGTGACTACCGTTGCCACCGTTCGTCAGGGGGCGGAAGAGATCTATCGCGGAACCAGCGAAATCTCTGCCGGTAACACCGATCTCTCTTCCCGTACTGAGCAGCAGGCGGCAGCGATTGAAGAAACGGCTGCCAGCATGGAGCAACTGACCGCAACCGTGAAACAGAACGCCGATAACGCGCATCATGCCAGCAGCCTGGCGCGCGATGCGTCCGGTAAAGCCACCAAAGGCGGGCAGATTGTCTCCGGCGTGGTGCAGACCATGGGCAATATCACGTCCAGTTCCCGCAAAATTTCTGAAATCACTGCTGTGATCAACAGTATCGCGTTCCAGACCAACATCCTTGCGCTGAACGCCGCCGTGGAAGCGGCACGTGCCGGCGAGCAGGGGCGCGGCTTTGCCGTAGTGGCCAGTGAAGTGCGTACGCTGGCAAGCCGCAGTGCGCAGGCAGCGAAAGAGATCGAAGCGCTGATCAGCGAATCCGTTAGCCTGATTGAACGTGGTTCCGGCGAAGTGGTTTCCGCCGGTGAAACCATGGATGACATCGTGACCGCCGTGAAACGCGTGACCGATATTATGCTGGAAATTGCCGCTGCGTCTGACGAGCAGAGCAAAGGCATCACACAGGTCAGCCAGGCGATCACCGAAATGGATAACGTTACACAGCAGAACGCCTCCCTGGTGGAAGAAGCCAGCGCGGCAGCAGCATCGCTGGAAGAGCAGGCTGCGCGCCTGACGCAAGCGGTTGGCGCATTCCGCCTGACAGGTGCTACACCGCAACGCCAAAGCGCGTCAACGCCAACGCCAAAAGCCTTTAAACCGCAGCGACCAGCGCTGGCGGATGGCGAAAACTGGGAAACCTTCTGATAAAGAAAAAGGCCTGAATATTCAGGCCTTTTTTATGACACGCGTTAAGCGTAAAGCCGTTAACAACGGTTGTAGTTCAAGGTTTCGATGACGTTTTTATAGTTGTTATATATCTCTCTCACGTCCCATTCGTGCATCATGCGCGAGCCGTTTTTGCGCTGCGCTTCTTTTTCATAGGTACCGTCATTACTGCGTTGCAGCACAGTACGTGCCGCACCCAGATAATTGTTCGCAGCGCTCATGATGGTCGGGCAGCCCGTTTTGTTGAATTCGCGCACTTTGGCGTCATATCCCAGCGCCATGGCATTGAACTGATCGAGTGAGGTTTTAAACGCCTCGGTTTTATCACCCAGTGTGGTGTTCTCATCAATATTGTGTGCGGCTTCAACACTCTGTTTCAGGTAATAGATCATGCCCGCGTGATAATACTCGCGCGTGCCTTTCTCCGCTTTTTCGAAAGCAGCCTTCACGCGTGCGGTGTCCTGCGCTTTGATGCTTTGCAGGAACGCCTCGTGGGCTGTCACCAGGGCTTGCAGGCGAGCCTCAAAATCATTCTGGATCTCACGGCCGTGCGCGCCTTGATCGCTGGTATAGGTTTTGGCGTTGATGTAGCTCACCATATCGGTGTTGACTGCCTGAATTTTTTCGACCGCATCGCGGTAAGCGCGTGCCGGTTCATCCAGAACAGGCATGTCTGGTTTCATGGCGAGCGCTTTATCCAGGCTCTCTTTAACATTGATCAATCCCTGCGGGTTCGGGGCGTTGAAATAAAGGCGATCAATGCTTTTCTTACGAGCAAGCGCCGGTTTAACTTCTTCACGGAACTGCGCAAGTTGATCGGCGTAGGTGGTTGAAGACATATTCGCCGCTGCGATGTACTCATTGTATTTCAGCACTTCGGCCTGTTCAGCCTGTTCGGCAGAAACCTGTGACTCCTGCGCCTGGTCGCTCTTTTTATCATCGCAACCCATCAACGCAAACAAGCACGCCGCCACCGCCAGCGAGCGCACGATATTTTTCGTGAACATCCCATTCTCCTTGTCCAAAACATAACCATTAGCATCGTATTCTCACTGCACGCAGCGAGCGGCTGACAGGGTAGCACCAAAAAAAATCGCTTATGGACAAAGCCACCTGAATTGGTAGGGAGGTGGGGCGAGTGTAATGCAGAGGGAGAGCTAACCCGGCGGCCGCATGCTACCGGGCTGTTTTCAGTGTGTAAGCAGGTCAGATAAAACTGTCGTCATCACTGCCAAAGTCATTGTCATCGTAATTGTCCGTGCCGTTATCGCTCTGGTAGGGATCATCCTGGTCGAGGAAATGGCTGTCAGACACGTCATTAAATCCGCCATTTTGATCTGCGCCATACGGCACACCGCCTGTCGGCACCACGGGCTCCTCAAAAATGTTAACGATTTCTTCCGGGCGAGAGTGGTGGAACATGCTGGTCAGCATGTCGGCCAGTACCACACCGCCCGCAACACCTGCCGCAGTTTGCAATGCTCCGGCCATAAAATCGCCGCCGCGTGACGGAGCGGGTGCCGATGCCTGGCGTGCATAATCCTGAGGTGGCTGCTGTGCTGTATTCCAGCCATTATCCGCCTGCTGAGCCTGGCTTTTATTACCGCCAAACAGACCGCCCAGGAAGCTGCCGCCGCCGGAGGATTGCTTGTGTTTTTCGGCGGCGAGTTCGTTCTCCAGTTCCTGGACGCGACTCTGCATGCGTTTTAACGCGGCTTCCTGAATCAAAATTGACTGCGCCATATAGTAAGGCGCAGCAGGTTGCTGCTTAACAAATTCCGCAATTTGCCGTTCGGCGTCAGCGTCGCGTTGACCGTGCTGCTGCTCAGTCTGTTTCAGGCGCTGAAAAAGCCCGTCGATAAGCTGCTGTTCTTCATATTGCATGGCGATAACCTTCAGGTTGCGCTAAGGAGACACTATGAGTTTATCAGCGCCGTACGCCAGTGTCTGGCGAGTGAAATGTTTGTTTAAGATTGGTTGCAGCGTAGAGCAAAAAAGCCCGACCTGGCGGGCCTGGCGCTAACAGCGGGTGACGGTTTACCCGCTAATCCCCGGGTGAATCTGTCACAGCCTTTCGCGTAATGGTTAAGGGGGAGAGTGCATTCAGTGAGAACGCCCGCAGGGCGCGGGCGCAAAGGTCATGCAATACGCCGGGTGTCGCGGGATTGCGATGGGGTAACTGTTACCGGGATGGATTTGGACGTCGGCGTACCGGTACCGTCACCAAACCGGGTGAGAGGAACCAGCGGGTTGGTTTCGGGGTAATAGGCCGCCAGATTACCACGCGGAATGTTGTAAGCAACAAGGCGGAAATTCTCAACCCGACGTCGTACCCCATCGTCAGACGGCGTTTCGATATCTACGCGATCGCCGTCTTCTAACCCCAGGGCCTGAATATCGTCAGGGTGCATAAACAGCACATCGCGCTGGCCGTAAACCCCGCGATAACGATCGTCAAGCCCGTAAATCGTGGTGTTGTACTGATCGTGCGAACGCAGAGTCTGCAACACAAACGGTGCGTCTGTTTCCGCGCATACCGCCTGCGGCAGGGGCGCCGCGCTGAATTCCGCCTTTCCGGACGGCGTGTTAAAACGTCCTTCGGCGGCGGCGTTACCAAGCCAGAACCCTCCAGGCTCTTCGCAGCGTTGATTAAAATTCTGAAAACCCGGCAGAGTCGCGGCGATATGATCGCGGATCAGATTATAATCCTCTGCCAGCGCCAGCCAGTCGAGCTGCTTGTTGCCCAGCGTGGCGTGGGCGATACCGGCAACAATCGCCGTTTCTGAACGCTGCGTGACCGCAAGGGGTTTACCAATGCCCTCTGAGGCATGCACCATGCTAAAGGAGTCCTCAACCGTCACGAACTGACGACCGCTGGCCTGGATGTCTTCTTCAGTTCGCCCCAGCGTGGGCAAAATCAGTGAAGCTTTGCCTGGCATCAAATGGCTGCGATTCAGTTTGGTACTGATGTAGACCGTTAACCCGCACCGACGTAATGCTTCGCAAGTCAGCGGCGTATCCGGCGCGGCGGCTGCGAGGTTGCCGCCCAGGGCAATCAGGACTTTCACTTCATCGCGCAGCATCGCCTGAATCGCCTGCACGGTATGGTGCCCGGGCTCGCGCGGCGGTTCAAAATTAAAGTGGCGGGCAAGGCTGTCGAGCAGGGATGCCGACGGTTTTTCATCGATCCCCATCGTGCGGTTGCCCTGTACATTACTGTGCCCGCGCACCGGGCATAACCCTGCCCCCGGTTTTCCCAGGTGGCCGCCTAAGAGTTGCAGGTTAGTGATTTCACGCACCGTATCCAGCGAATGTTTATGCTGTGTAATGCCCATCGCCCAGGTGCAAATCACCCGTTCAGCCTCTTGCCAGATAGCAGCGGCCTCACGCAGTTGCTGCTGGCTTAAGCCGGACTGTTGTTCAATGATCTTCCAGTCGGTAGCATCAATTTGCGCAAACCATGCCGCAATGCCCTGGGTATGCTGAGCGATAAACGCGTCATCGAAAATTCCTGCCTCACCGGCAGCAAGACGCTGACGCTGGGTTTCCAGTAACGCTTTGGCAATGCCGCGCACGGCGGCCATATCACCGCCAAGGTTAGGTTGGTAATACGAGGAACTGATGGTACCTGCCAGCGGAGTAACTACCTCCAGCGGTTTTTGCGGATCGGCAAAACGTTCCAGTCCGCGTTCGCGCAGGGTATTAAACGTCACGATCCGCGCACCGCGATCTGCGGCATGGCGCAGGCTGTGTAACATACGCGGATGGTTGGTGCCGGGGTTTTGACCAAATACAAAAATGGCATCGGCTTTATCAAAATCGGCCAGGTGGATGGTGCCTTTGCCGACGCCGATACTGCGTTTTAGCCCCGCGCCGCTGGCCTCATGGCACATATTCGAGCAATCCGGGAAGTTGTTGGTGCCTACCATACGGCCAAATAACTGGTAAAGATAAGAGGCTTCATTGCTGGCACGCCCGGAAGTATAGAGTTCCAGTTGGTTCGGATGGGCCATCGCCTGAATGTGCGCGCCGATCATCGCCAGCGCATCGTCCCAGGAGAGGGGTTCGTAGTGATCGGTTTGTGGGTTATAACGCAACGGCTCTGTCAGACGGCCCTGATACTCCAGAAAGTAGTCGCTCTGGCGGGTGAGCGCGCTGACGCTGTGTTGCGCAAAAAACGAGGCATCAATCTGCCGGCGCGTTGCTTCCCACGTCACGGCTTTTGCGCCGTTTTCGCAAAAACTGAAGGTGCTTTTGTTATCGTCTCCCCAGGCACAGCCCGGGCAATCGAAGCCGCGCGCTTTATTCATGCGCAACAGGTTACGCATATTTTTGAGGGCATTTTTGCTGTCAATGACGAAGCGAGTCGTCGCTTCAAGAGAGCCCAGTCCACCGGCAGCGGCGTGGTAGGGTTTGATCGCGGTTTTGAATTTCATCTGCTGTTCCGGCTGCGGGTTGTTACAGCTTTAGTCTATGTTGCGTAACAACAACCCTTTATCAACAACCTATTTTTATCACACAATTAACCGCGTGCTTACCTGTTGCGCAACAGAAAGCACAGAGCGCCACACCGGGATTAACCCGGCATGGTTTTACGGATCGCGCTGATCAGCGCAAGGGCTGCCGGGGGCAACAGAGAGTCGACACGGGTAATAATGCCGATTGGATCACCAATCCCTTGCTGCGGAACAGGTAACGCCACTAAGGTTCCGACGCGCAAATCGTCTTTCACAGCACCAGAAGGGACAAACCAAACATAGTCGTGATCGACAGTTAACTGGCGTGAAAGCGAGGCGGAAAGGGTTTCGAGACACCCTGACGGTAACCGACAGTTCTGGCTGGCAAGCAACTCTTCCGTGTTTTGCCGCGGGACGGTGCCTTCTGGCAGCACCACCACTGGCCACTCGAGTACCCGGCTCAGGGTCACGGTGCTGTGCAGGAGGGGGTGTCCCGGGCGCACGACCAGCTTTAACGACTCCAGAAACAACAGTTCATAGCTCAGTCCGCTCATCAGTTCCGGATCGGACATGCGTCCAATACCCAGATCCAGCTCGCCCGATTTCAGCCCGGCCAGTAACATCGGGTTATTCGCTGTGGCGACCTGGATGGTGAGGTCCGGCTGCTGTTTATGCAACTGGCCAATTACGCCAGGTAAAATACCCAACGCGGCCGTGGGGAGCGCACCGATGCGAATAATGTCGGTTTTTATCTCAAATTTTTGATTAAGCGACTGGCCGGCAATATTTACCGCATCCAGCACGCGCACCGCATGAGTGAGAAATTGCTCGCCAACGACCGTTAACTGCGCGCCCATGCGACCACGCTCAAATAAGCGCTTGCCAGTCAGTTGTTCCAGCTCATTGAGCGTTTTCGACAGGGCAGGCTGGCTCAAATTCAGGGTTTCAGCCGCGCGCCCCAGCGTCCCTTGTTGAGCGACGGCAACGAATGTATGTAAATGGCGCAGACGAATGCGCTGTGAAAACAGACCGTTTTTTTCCATAAGATGATGTTAAAAACTGAGCGGAGCCGGTGACAAGTGAGTTTGTTTAATTTTGGTAACTTGATAGCAAACTATTATTAACATCTAATCTCTTTGAGTTACAAACGGATTTTCTTCGCAATGTGACGTAACCAGCAGGTTGGTGTGGTTTTGTGCAAATTGCGTTTCATAATCTTTGGTTATGTTCGCCCCGCGCAAAACGTGCGCGTTTTCAGCCACGATCACACTTTGTAAATTTCCCGTCACGGGCCAGGGTTCTCTCTCTACACTCCAGAGAGAGAACCCTGGAGGAAGAATAATATGGCGTACAGCATCACGGCTGATGATATTCGGGAACAATTTTCACAGGCCATGTCGGCCATGTACCAGCAGGAAGTTCCGCAATACGGCACGTTACTGGAACTGGTCGCAGACGTAAACCTGGCCGTCCTGGAGAACAACCCCCGTTTACATGAACAACTGGCCAACGCCGACGAACTGAGCCGCCTGAATGTTGAGCGCCACGGCGCAATTCGGGTTGGCACTGCGGAAGAGCTGTCTACGTTGCGACGCATGTTCGCCATTATGGGGATGTTTCCGGTCAGCTATTACGATCTGTCGCAGGCGGGGGTTCCGGTACACTCCACGGCCTTCCGCCCGATTGAAGATGCGGCGCTGTCGCGTAATCCGTTTCGCATATTTACCTCGTTATTGCGCCTGGAATTAATAGACGACCCCGCGCTGCGCAACAAAGCGGCCGCGATCCTCGCAAAACGCGATATTTTTACCCCGGCTTGCCGTCAACTGATTGAACTGCATGAGCTTAACGGCGGATTTACGCCCGCGCAGGCGCAGGCGTTTGTTAATGAGGCGCTGGAGACGTTTCGCTGGCACCGCCATGCCACGGTGGATCAACAAACCTATCTGGCACTGCATAATGAGCACCGTCTGATTGCCGATGTGGTCTGTTTCCCTGGCTGCCATATCAACCACTTAACGCCGCGCACGCTGGATATTGACCGCGTGCAGGCGCTGATGCCGGAATACGGTATTGAACCGAAGATCCTGATAGAAGGGCCGCCGCGCCGCGATGTGCCGATCCTGCTACGCCAGACCAGCTTTAAAGCGCTGGATGAACCAGTCCTGTTCAGCGGGGAACAACAGGGTACGCATACCGCGCGTTTCGGTGAAATTGAACAACGAGGTGTGGCGCTGACAGAGAAAGGCCGTGCACTCTATGATCAACTGCTGGCCAATGCCGGAACAGGCAAAGACAATCTGGCGCATCAATTGCATTTGCAAAATGTATTTAAAAATATGCCGGACAGCGAAATGCTGTTGCGCAAACAGGGGCTGGCATGGTTTCGCTACCGTCTTACCCCTACAGGAGAGGCACATCGCAAGGCGATCCGAGCGGGTGATGATCCGCAACCATTGATTGAACGAGGCTGGGTCGTTGCGCAGCCCATTACCTATGAGGACTTTTTGCCCGTGAGCGCTGCCGGTATTTTCCAGTCGAATCTCGGCAATGAAACCCAGGCGCGTAGCCACGGCAACGCCAGCCGGACAGCCTTTGAGGAGGCGCTCGGCTGCCCGGTGCTGAATGAGTTTACCCTCTACCAGGAAGCGGAAGAGCGCAGTAAACGCCGTTGCGGACTGCTGTAAAACAGGTACTCTGCCAGAAATCATTGTTCTGGATAATATTATGGAAAATCCTGCCGCCCCGTTGGTGCATACCCGTCAGGGAAGCGTGATGGGCAGTACCGAAGCCGACTTTTATGTCTGGCGCGGTATTCCTTTTGCCGCACCGCCTGTTGGTTCGCTGCGCTGGCAAGCGCCGCGCCCGGTCGAACCCTGGCAGGATGTGCGTATGGCGACGCAATTTTCTGCTGCCAGCTGGCAAAACAGCGAATATTGCCAACAAGTGGGCGGCGGCGATCCGGGGCAGTTTTCGGAAGATTGTCTTTATCTGAATGTCTGGGCGCCACGCGTACGTGAAAAAGCGTTGCCGGTGATGGTCTGGTTGCATGGCGGGGGTTTTACGATTGGATCGGGAGGCTTGCCACCTTATGACGGTAAGCAACTGGCGTCGCGCGGTGTGGTGCTGGTGACGGTCAATTATCGTCTCGGGCATCTGGGATTTTTTGCCCATCCGGCACTGGAAGAAGAATCTGGCGAACGTCTCTATAACTTCGGCTTATTGGATCAAATCGCGGCGCTGCGCTGGGTTCAGCAGAACATTGCGCTGTTTGGCGGCGATGCGGCAAAGGTCACGCTATTTGGTGAGTCAGCGGGAGCACGCAGCGTGATGGCGCTGATGGCCTCACCATTAGCAAAAGGGCTGTTTCATAAAGGCATTATCCAGAGCAGTTACACGTTGCCGGATACGCCACGGGCGAGCGCGTTAGCCCGGGGAGAGGCGATTGCCGCGCACTTTGGTCTGCATAACGCCAGCGCCGCAGAATTACGCAACATTCCAGCAGATGCATTCTGGCCGTTAGCGGCGCCGCTTAAAATTGCCCCCGCGCCGATCGCCGGGGATAAGGTACTACCGGAGACCACGCTGGACGTATTTTTCGCCGGGCGTCAGCATCCGATGCCGGTCATTATTGGCTCCAATAGCGATGAAGCCAGCGTGATGGCGGAATTTGGGGTCGATCTCGCCGGCCAAATTGAAAAAATGCGACGTCAGCAGCGGCTTGGTCTTGGCATTATTCGTCTGCTTTACCCGGGCGTGCGTGGCGATGCCGAGCTGGGCAGGCAGGTGTGCCGCGATATGGCGTTTACGACCCTTGGGTTAGTGGTCATGCAGGCCCAGCAGCGAGTAGGGCAGCCCTGCTGGCGCTACTGGTTCGATTATGTGGCGCAGGCCGCGCACGGTACCTATATCAACGGTGCCTGGCATGGAAATGAGGTGCCGTACGTTTTCGATAATTTGCTGTTGTCGGAGCCCTCTTGCCATTATGTCAACGACGATGATCTCGCGTTTGCCGCACATATTGCCGATTACTGGGTAGCGTTTGCCCGCGCGGAGCCGCTGGTTGAGGTGCTGCCAGGGCCGGTGCATTGGCGGGCGGCCGTGCGCGGGCGCGATCGTTTATTACGCATTGGACTGAATAAACATGCAGGATTTCGCCTCGTCAAGCGTTTTATGCGCGCCCGTCTGGGCTTCTTCCGCCGTGTAATGCGTCACCACGTTAAGCTGGATTAACCGCCAGCAGCCCCTGACGAAACGCCGCCAGTCCGGCGGCTTTGTGCCGCGACTCGCGCAGAACGAGACGGTAACTGGCCCCGGTTTTCACGCTTTCGTCGAACGGGCGTTGTAACCGGCCGGCGCGAATGTCTTCCGCCACCAGGGTCTCATCGGCGATCGCCAGTCCCAGCCCCTGAATAGCTGCCGTTATGGCCAAATCCATGGTGTCAAAGTGTTGATTTTTTCGCATGGCAGGCTGAAACGTCTGCTGTTTTGCCAGCCACAGTGACCAGTCCGTTTTATCACGTGTAGGGTGAAGCAGAGTCATATTATCCAGCGCCTGCGGCGGTATCAGCGTCGCACTCATCACCGGGGTTAACGCCTCGTCAAACAGCAGATCGCCCGCGCTTAACTGGGTGCCAAAGACGATAGCTGCATCATAGGGTTCCGTTTTGAAATTAACAGTGTGATCGGTGGTGGTAGTCAGTGCTATTTGCAACTCCGGGTAGTGCTGTTCAAGGTGCAACAGACGGGGAACCAGCCAGCGCATCGCGCAGGTCGGCGCTTTTAACCGCACCACGGTTTGCTGTGCCTGGGCCTGATCGGCCACCATTAACAAGTGCTCAAAAGCGCTATGCAGTTCCGGCAGCAGTGCGCTGCCCTGCGGGGACAGGCGCAACCCTCTTGCATGGCGTTCGAACAGCGGGAAGCCGAACCAGGTTTCCAGCGTGGCGATTTTGCGGCTCACCGCGCCCTGGGTCAGGCATAGCTCTTTGGCTGCGTGAGTCAGGTTCAAATGCCGGGCTGTGACCAGAAAGGCATCGATTGCGTTCAGCGGCAGGGAAAGGCGGGACATGGCAACTCCAGCTATGCAGTTTTGTCATGGCTATTATGACAACAATTCGCTTGTCCCCTCAATGGGGTTTTGGTTTGAATGGTTATGCACTAATAATGAGAAAGGATTAAGCATGACCCTGCACTCCCCGGTGAAAACCCGCTCAAAACTGCCCGATGTCGGCACCACGATTTTTACCGTGATTGGCCAGCTCTCCGGCCAACATAATGCGATCAACCTTTCTCAGGGCGCGCCCAATTTCCCCTGTGATCCGCAACTGGTCGCTGGCGTCACGCGCGCCATGCAGAACAATCATAATCAGTATGCCGCCATGACCGGTCTGTATTCGCTGAAGGAGCGCATCGCACAGAAGATAAGCGACCTCTACCACACTGATTATGACGTGGATAGCGAAATCCTGATCACCGCCAGCGCCAGCGAAGGCCTGTACTCGGCAATAGCGGGGCTGGTACATCCTGGCGATGAGGTCATTTACTTTGAACCGTCATTTGATAGCTATGCGCCGATTGTGCGTCTGCAGGGCGCAGTCCCTGTCGCCATGAAGCTGACGGTGCCGGATTTTGCAGTCAACTGGGATGAGGTGCGTGCGGCCATCACTCCGCGTACGCGGATGATCATCATTAATACCCCGCACAACCCGAGCGGACAGGTTTTTGCAGCCGACGATCTGCAACAACTGGCGGAGATTACGCGTCATACCGATATCGTGATCCTCTCCGACGAAGTGTACGAGCATGTGGTCTTCGATGGCGAACCACACCACGGCATGGCGACACACCCGCAACTGGCGGAGCGCAGTGTCATTATCTCGTCCTTTGGCAAGACCTACCATGTCACTGGCTGGCGCGTCGGCTACTGTGTCGCCCCGGCGGAATTGATGGATGAGATCTGCAAGGTTCACCAGTTCCTGATGTTCTCTGCTGATACCCCGATGCAGTATGCATTTGCCGACCATATGCGTGACCCGCAAAGCTGGTTGTCGCTGTCGGCGTTTTATCAGCGCAAGCGCGATCTGTTGCAATCGCTGTTGGCGGAGTCGCCATTCCGCTTGCTGCCCAGTGCAGGTTCGTTTTTCCTGCTGGCAGATTATCGCCATTTCAGCGATGAACAGGATAGCGAGATGGTGAAACGGCTGATTGTCGATTACGGCGTAGCCACTATTCCGCTGTCGGCTTTTTATACTGATGGTACTGATAACAAATTGATTCGCCTCTCATTTGCAAAAGATGAAGCGACGTTAAGGGCAGGCGCGCAGGCCCTGTGCCGCGTAAAACCACGCTAAAGGAGCATCGACAATGAAATTGAAAGCACTCTGTCTGGGGATGGGTTTGCTCTGCTCACTCTCTTCCTTTGCCGCCTCGGAACTGCGTTACGGCGTAGAAGCGGAATATCCGCCATTTGAGAGTCGCAATGCCGCAGGCGAACTGGAAGGGTTCGATATCGAACTGGGCAATGCCATCTGTAAAGCGGCACAGATTCAATGCAATTGGGTTGAAACCTCCTTCGATGCATTAATCCCAGGCCTGGTGGCGAAGAAATTCGACGCCATTAACTCGGCGATGAACATCACTGAACAGCGGCGTAAAAGCATCGATTTTACGCAACCGATTTACCGTATCCCCTCGCAACTGGTCGGTAAAAACGGTGACGGAATGCAGGCCACGGCAGAAGGGTTAAAAGGAAAAACTATCGGCGTATTGCAAGGATCTATTCAGGAAACTTACACCAAAGAGCATTGGGAAAAGCACGGTGTCACGGTGGTGTCGTATAAAGATCAGAACATGGCATGGGGTGATTTGCTGAACGGCCGCATCGATGCCACTCTGGTGATGTCAGCGGCGGGGCAGGCAGGTTTCCTGAGTAAGCCGCAGGGTAAAGGGTTTGGTTTTATCGGCAAACCGGTATCGGACGATACCATCCTTGGCAGTGGTATCGGTTTTGGGCTGCGTAAAGGTGATGAAGCCACCAAAAAACAGCTTGATGCCGCCATAGATAAAGTACGCGCTGACGGCACCATCAAAAAACTGGCGGAGAAATACTTCCCCGGTATTGATGTGAGTGTCAGTGCACAATAATGCATCACCTTGCTGGCCCCAGCCGTTTGATGTCCGGCTGGGGCTTTTGTCATTTCGCATGAGTGGGGTTTGCATTACAGATCTTTACCCGCCTTTCAGGCTGCTCTTATCGACAGGAAATATTTCACATTTTGCTCAGATAATCAGCGCCCAACAATTGGATTCTCAATGAATTTTGTCTAGAGTGTGCGTTTATCAAAAACGCATTTGCCGCTGTTTCGCCTCACCGCGAAATGTCAATTTACGACCAGAAGGACGTGTTACCAGGCATGAACCGCAGACGATTTATTCAGGCATCCATGGCACTCGCAGCCACGTACGGTACCACCGGCGTGGCTTCACTCTTCTCCCGCGCGGCATTTGCGGCAGACTCCGACATTGCCGACGGGCAAAGCCGTCGCTTTGATTTCTCGGTGCTGCAATCCATGGCGCACGATCTGTCGGCGCAACCGTGGGGCGGCGCGCCGAAAGCATTGCCTGATACGCTGGCCACGCTGACGCCGCAGGCCTATAACAGCATCCAGTACGATGCCCGGCACTCACTGTGGAATAACGTTGAAGGTCGCCAGCTCGATGTGCAGTTCTTCCATGTCGGCATGGGTTTTCGCCGCCGCGTGCGTATGTTCTCGTTAGATCAGCAAACCCATCAGGCGCGCGAAATTCACTTCCGCCCGGAGCTGTTTAACTACCACGATGCGGGCGTTGACACCAAACAACTGGAAGGGCAGAGCGACCTGGGTTTTGCTGGCTTCCGTGCCTTCAAAGCGCCTGAGCTGGCGCGCCGCGACATAGTCTCCTTCCTCGGTGCGAGCTATTTCCGTGCGGTCGACAGCACCTTTCAGTACGGTCTTTCCGCGCGCGGCGTGGCAATTGACACATTCACAGATACGCCGGAAGAGTTCCCGGATTTCACCGCCTTCTGGTTTGAAACCGCGAAACCGGCAGACACCTCCTTCACGGTCTATGCGCTGCTCGACAGCCCGAGCATCACTGGCGCGTTTAAATTCGTGATCCACTGCGAAGCCAGTCAGGTGATCATGGAAGTCGAAAACAAACTGTACGCGCGCAAAGAGATCAAACAGCTCGGCATTGCGCCAATGACCAGTATGTTCAGCTGCGGCAATAACGAACGCCGCGTCTGTGACACCATCCACCCGCAGATCCATGATTCCGATCGTCTGGCGATGTGGCGCGGAAACGGCGAATGGGTTTGTCGACCGCTAAATAACCCGCAAAAACTGCAATTCAACGCTTTCCAGGATAACAACCCGAAAGGGTTTGGCCTGCTGCAACTCGACCGCGATTTTTCACACTATCAGGATGTCATGGGCTGGTATAACAAACGCCCGAGCCTGTGGGTTGAGCCGCGTAACAAATGGGGCAAAGGCGCAGTCTGCCTGATGGAAATCCCGACGACTGGCGAAACGCTGGATAACATTGTGTGCTTCTGGCAGCCGGAAAAACCGGTAAAAGCGGGGGATGAATTCTCCTTCGAATACCGTCTCTACTGGAGCGCAATGCCACCCGTGCGCTCACCGCTGGCCCGCGTTTACGCCACCCGCACCGGCATGGGGGGATTCCCGGAAGGCTGGGCGCCAGGTGAACACTATCCGGAAAAATGGGCCCGTCGCTTTGCCATTGATTTCGTTGGCGGCGATTTGAAAGCTGCCGCGCCAAAAGGCATTGAACCGGTGATCACCTTATCCAGTGGCGAAGCGAAGCAGGTCGAAATCCTCTATGTTGAACCGTTCGACGGGTACCGCATTCTGTTCGACTGGTACCCAACCAGTGACGCCACAGAACCGGTCGATATGCGCCTGTTCCTGCGCTGCCAGGGTGATGCCATCAGCGAAACCTGGTTGTACCAGTATTTCCCGCCTGCGCCAGACAAACGTAACTACGTCGACGACCGTGTGATGCGCTAAACTTTTCATCTCCCCCGTATGGGGGAGATGTCTTTTTGGAGGAGCGATGGAAGATACCCAGATTCCCGTTAATGACCATATCGCCCTGCACGCGATTGACGATCGATTTGTGCACGATCTGTATCAACTGATCGTAAAAAACCGCGACTGGTTGCAACAGTTCCTCGACTGGCCACAGCATGTCACTTCTGTCGAAGACACCCGTAAAAGCGCGCAAAGCAATATGATCCTGCACCAGCGTGGCTATGCAAAAATGTTTGTCATTATGGTCGATGGACTGGTGTCTGGCGTGCTGTCGTTTAACGCAATTGAACCGCACAACAAAACGGCTTATATCGGTTACTGGCTGGACAAAGAAGTCTGCGGGCGCGGTATTTTATCGCAAGCGATGCAGGCAATGATGGATTTTTATGCCCGCCGGGGCGACGTGCGGCGGTTTGTGATTAAATGCCGTGTCGGGAATATTGCCAGCAACCGCGTGGCGGAACGCAATGGTTTTACCCTCGAAGGGCGCCTGAAACAGGCGGAATTCCTCAACGGTCACTATGACGATCAGCACATCTGGGCGCGTATCGTCGATCACTCACAGTAAACCTACCAATGGCGTACGCGTAATATGCTGTGCGTCGTTAATAACTTTCGGCCCGCGCAGCAAGATACTTTCGCCGTTTAGCGCTTCAATGACGGCGTTATCGCCGATCTCAATCTGATGTTCGATCAGCACATTTCCAGTAATGCGGGCATGCCCCTGAATTACCACTTTTTCGTCCAGTTGCAGGGGGCCACCGCGCAAGCTGGCGTGCCCGCCCACTAATACATGGTGTTTGAGGATACAGTTTCCTTCGACCACGGCGTGTTCTGCCACTTGCGAACTGTAACGCAGCGTCGGGATCTCATCTTCCTCCGTGCCCGCGAGAATGCGGGCATGCCCGTAGACTTTGGCGCAGTCGCAAATCCAGACGTCATTCAGTGCATTGCCTTCGAGTAGCGCACAATCAAACACTTCTGCACGGTGCTCGATAAAGGCGTAATTAACAATGGCATCGCCGTAGATTTGCGCCTGATGGACAACACGGGAATGACTGACGGTGGCGCGGTCGTAAATTTGCAGAATTTGTTGATTGTCCGGGGTTAATCCTCGCGCGGCAACCAGCGTACTGTCGCTAAGAATACGCGCGTCGCCGCGCAGATGACACAAGCCGCGCACAGTGGAAGATTGTACCGTGACGTTGTCACTTAATTGCGCCGCATGGCTGATGTCACTGCCATCGACCCAGGCATTGTCGCGAATATGCACATCGTGGCAGATAACACACGGGCGGGTGATCCGGGCATTGTCACGCACCGTGCTCCCGGCAAAAACCATGCTGTTTTCATCGTAGATCCAGCAATTTCCTTGCTGACTCAGCACCGCTTCGCTGTCGACCCAACCACCTGCCGTGCCGGCCGTTACGTCGTTAAAATCGCGTTGTGCAAGGAGCTGCCGCAGCGCCACGGTATGTTTTTCCGAACCGATGTGATAACTGAAAACGCGCGGCTCATCACTGAGTCGATACTTATCCATGCTACATTTCCCCCGTCTGCCTGCATTAAACGTAGCACCTTTTAGGGCGCTGGCTATCCGGCGACGAAATCAATAAAATGCATGCCATATGCAACTTATAGCGCGACTGCGTAAAGGATCTCCATGAGTACCCGTTCTGACACTTATTTCACCGAAAAATACAGCATGACCGCCACCCATTCCGAAGTGGTAAACGCAATGAATTTCGTCAAGCCAGGTAAAACACTGGATCTTGGCTGCGGTAATGGTCGCAACAGTCTTTATCTGGCGAACAGAGGCTTTGACGTGACGGCGTGGGATAAAAACCCTAACAGTCTGAGCAATCTGCAAAGCATTCGTCAGGCAGAAGGGCTGGACAATTTGCACATTGACGCCGTCGATCTCAACACCCTGCGCTTTGATGGTGAATACGATTTTATTCTCTCTACCGTGGTGTTGATGTTCCTCGAGGCGCAAACCATTCCCGGCCTGATTGCCAATATGCAGCGTTGCACTAAACCCGGTGGTTATAACCTGATTGTCGCCGCGATGGATACCGCCGATTTCCCCTGTACAGTCGGTTTCCCGTTCGCTTTTAAAGAGGGCGAACTGAGTGAGTATTACGCTGACTGGGAACCACTGAAGTACAACGAAGACGTGGGCGAATTGCACCGTACTGATGCCAGCGGCAACCGCATCAAACTGCGTTTTGCCACCTTGCTGGCACGTAAACCGTTATAACCCTCGCTACCAGTGCGGGAGCTTTCTGCCCGCACACCCATTTTTCTACACTTATCACAATTCCGATTTTCTTTTTTTACTTTGTTTCCTTTGTTAACTATGTTGACCCGGTTCGCTATGGCATAAAAAGGAGACCTTAACGACATGAACACCATAACAAAAAGCATCATACTGGCGATGAGCAGCGCAATGGCGTTCTCAGCGTCCCTGGCTGCCAGCACGGCGACAGAGAGTGCGCAACTTGCAGGTAAGGTGCTGCCCATGCAGGAAAAACCTCGGGTATTTGTGCTGACAGACATCGGCAATGAGCCGGATGATCAGATGTCGCTGACGCGCTTTTTACTCTATTCCAACGAAATGAACGTGGAGGGGCTGGTCGCAACCACGTCCACCTGGCAGCGCGAAAAAGTCCACACCGATATGGTTGATCTGGTGGTGGGGCATTATGGCGAGGTTCAGCCCAATTTACGCAAGCATGCCGCAGGCTTCCCTACGGTAAAACAACTGCAGGCAGTGGTTGCACCGGGTGTTGCACATTATGGCATGGCCGCGACCGGCGCGGGAAAAAACACCGCAGGTTCCGATCTGCTGGTCAATGCCATTGAGAGAAGCACCGATGCCAGCCATCCGCTGTTTATCAATTTGTGGGGGGGAGCAAACACCCTGGCGCAGGCGTTACAGGATTTATCAGCGCGGCGTTCCGCTGCCGATGTGCAGGCATTAACACGCAACCTGGTGGTTTATTCCATTTCTGATCAGGACGATGCGGGTTTCTGGATCCGCGAGCACTACCCGGAGATCACGTATATTGTCGATCCATCGAGTCAGAATGCGGAAGATTACGGGCGTGCGGCCTGGACCGGTATCAGCGGCGATAAATACTACCGTAACGCACCCGGCGCGGATTTTACGACCGTGTCGCAGCACTGGCTGGATGAAAACATTCGCAGCAAAGGGCCGATGGGCAAAGGCTACCTGAAATATCTGTTTATTATGGAAGGGGATACGCCCGCGTTTCTTGGCCTGATCCGCAATGGTCTGAACAGCGAACGTAACCCTGGCTGGGGCGGTTGGGGCGGGCGTTACATTGTGCGCCAGCCGCAGCATGAACCCCATGTTATCTGGACCAGCGGCGGCGACTTCTACCCGGGGAATCCGAACGCGGCCGATACAGTAACCGGCGTCGACGGCAAACAGTACACCTCCAATCAGGCGACCATCTGGCGCTGGCGCGAGGCGTTTCAGCACGATTTCGCAGCACGTATGGACTGGGGTATCAAAGATTTTGCCGCGGCAAACCACAATCCTCAGGTGGTGGTAAACGGCGAAGCGGGCCAGCAGGTGATTAACGTGACGGCGAAGATCGGCGATGTCATAACACTCGATGCCGCAGGGAGTAAAGATCCGGATGGCGACAAACTCAGCTACCACTGGTTCCTTTACCCGGAGGCCGGTTCCGCCAGTTCTCAGGCCGTAGCGCTGGACGAGGTACAAGGGCGTCGCGGTGAAGACAACCTGACAGTACCCGCAGTGCTGGCGCTGCAGGACGGGAAAAAACAGCGTGTGGAGATCAAGGCGCTGCGCGCGGGGACAGAACATTTGATCCTTGCGGTTACCGATAACGGCAAACCCTCATTAACATCTTATCGTCGCGTGATTGTTTCCGTAAAATAAGGGAGATATTCAGTCAGGCCGGGTGGTGTGTGACCACCCGGTACGGAGGCGAAACGGCGTGGACTACAAAAAGCAGATCCTTAATATCCTGCACAGCGGCATGGCATCGCGGGCAGAGATGACCCGACAACTGGGCGTGACAAAGGCCTGGATCACCAAACTTACCTCCCCGTTACTCGCCGAGCAGTGGATTGAGGAGCGTGAGATCAAAGATGTGTCCTTCGGCCGACCCCAACAACTGCTGGCAGTGAAAGCGGGTCGCGCTTTTAGCATCAACATCATGCTGCGAAAAGGCAGTTTTCAGGGCACACTCAACGACTACAACACCCTTGTTGAACCACTGGCGATCCACCATACAACGCTGCCGGATATGATGACCCCCGACGTGCTGGTAACGGAACTGGCGCAAGGCATTGCCGTACTGTGTCAGCTTGCGCAACTGACCCCGTCGCAAATAGGGGTTGTGAGCGTGGCACTGCAAGGTGGGATCGAACATTACACGGGCGTAGTCCGTTACTGCCCGTTGTTTGCTGAAAACCAGGTCAACCTGATGGCGTTGATTGAGCAGCAGACCGGCATAACGACCCGCATTTATAACATTGCGCATTGCACAAACTATCTGCTCGCGAAACGCTGGCCAGGGCAGTCATGGGTGGCGTTTATGCCGGGTTTCGGCAGTCTTGGCTTTGGTTACTGTACCAACGGTATTCCGGGCCTGGGTGAAAATGGTTTTTATCCCGAGATTGTGCACCTGCCGTATGAGGGGGGAATTGAACCGGCGTTTAACGTTATCGAAAACGATAAAGCCGCCAGCATACAACGTACCGCACAGGCGCTCTATTTCGCGATTTGCTGTACAGCGCCGATCCACAATATCCGGCTGGTGATCGCCACGGGCGAATTATTTGAAGATTACGGTGACGAGGTATTGCCGCTGGCACAGCAGATGCTGACGAGTAACCCGAATCAGCATATTCGCGAGATTCGCATCCGGCACGACAAGGTCGGACACCACTATGGCGTCAAAGGGCTGGTGCAGCTCAGTTCAGACACCCTCACTGAGCTGCTGGCGTAAATGCATATGAGCGGTAACGGTAAAATTTAACGTAAGAAGGGAAAGGATGCGCGCCAGGGAAAAAATTAAGGTTACGACTTCTCACTCATCGTGATTGATTAAGAATACATGATCTAATACTGGCGACGATGATAGCCCATTCGACCCTTTTCGGGCAGGCCAACCTGAAAAATAGCCCACCGCCGTCTGGCTGATGAAGCGGCAATTTTTTGATCTCGCCATATTTTTTGCCCCTCCGCTTTCCCGCCCGCTTTGCTATAACTTAAAGGCAATTCTGCACTCACAGGGACAAGCCCATGCGTACTCATGCATTAGTTAGCGTTGCCGTTGTTTCCGGCCTGCTGGCGTTATCAGGCTGTGCGTCAAAAGTGACTCAACCGGAAAAATATTCCGGTTTTTTAAAAGACTACTCAGGATTACAGCAAACTACCTCAGCCAGCGGCAAACCAGTGCTGCGTTGGGTCGCGCCAGGGTTTGATCCCGCCAAATACGACAGCATTGTCTACCACCCGGTTACCTACTATCCGGTCGCAAAACCGACCAGCCAGGTGAATCAGCAGGTGCTGGATGGCGTCCTAAATTACACCAACAGTAAACTGAAAGCCGCCGCCGCGTCCCGTAAACCGCTGGTTACTTCGCCCGGGCAACATAGCCTGATCTTCCGCGGCGCGATCACCGGGGTGGATGCCAGCAAACAGGGACTGCAATTCTATGAAGTGGTACCGGTTGCCATGGTGGTAGCCGGTACGCAAATGGCGACCGGCCATCGCACCATGAATACGCACCTCTATTTCGAAGGGGAACTGATTGATGCCCAGACCAACGCGCCCGTGCTAAAAGTGGTGCGTAAAGGACAGGGTAAAGATGTAAACAATGAAAACGCGCCGGTGACCGTCGACTCCCTGAAACAGGTTATCGATGATATGGCCACCGACGCCAGCATGTTCGACATCAACAAGCGCTGACGTTACGTCGCGACCGACGCCCGCTCAGCCAGGTTTCCGGGCGGGCGAACATCACAAGATTGCCGGTGAGGATCAACAGCAACCCGGCAATTGCCTGCGCATGCCAGACATAGCCTTCATAAAAGGTCGAAATGGTGAGCGCAACCAGCGGGAACAGCAAGGTACTGTACGCCGCTTTGCTGGCGCCGATGCGCCCGACCAGCGTGAAATAAGCCCCAAAACCGATAACCGACCCGAAAAGGGCCAGGTAGACCAGTGCGCCGAGGTAGCTGGTTGTCCATTGTGGCGTAAAATCATCGCCACGCAGCAGGCCAATCGTCCCCATAATTGCCGTGCCGTACAGCATGGCCCAGCTATTGGTGGTGATGGTTTCCAGGCCTTTGCGCTGATGACGCAGGCTTATCATATTGCCAAACGAGAAGCCGAGTGTGCCCAGCGCCGACAAACCAATCCCCAACAGCAGGGTGCTGCTCCAGCCGCTGGCGACCAAATCCTGCCAGAACAGTGTGACTATCCCCAGCAGACCCAGCGCCGCCGCCACAAAGAAACGCGCCGGAGGTTTTTGACCAAAAAAAAGGAAGCTATTAATGGCGTTAAATAACACCGCCATGGAAAAGATCACCGACTCCAGCCCGGTATTAATCCAGGCGGCCGCGGTGTAAAAACACCAGAAGTTAAATCCGAACACACAACCGCCTTGCAGCAGGCAAAACAGATGGTCGCGGAGCGGCAGGGCTCGCAGTTTGCGAAGCGCTGCCAGCACCAGCATCATCGTGGCCGTCGCCAGTGCAAAGCGCCAGAAGATCGACACCGGCGCAGGCACCGGGCCTTGTTGCAAGAAAATGGCTATCCAGGTCGTTCCCCAAATCACCACCACCAAAGCGTACAATAATGCGTTCATGTTTATTCCCGACTGAAAACGTGAGTCGGCATCATCACACGACAGTGTCAACGCCGCTTGCACCCGCCTGCGGCGGACTTGCATATTCTTGCGCTTTTATTGCCGTAAGGCTGGCGTCCGCCTCCGGCTATTTATAGACTGTCAGTCTGGTTGATTTATGATAATTCTCGTGAATGTCTGACGGTTACGAAGCCTTCGAAAACCTGCGCAAACACAACGCCGTATTGCACAATTCGGTGTCGCTCAACTCTGGGATCCAGCTGGCCGCATGGTCAAATAAACGCGATCACATCACCCAATACTGCGATCATCACACCCTCAGTTTGTATGTTGCCGACGGCTATGAGAGTTACCATAAAACCGCTTACGGCTGGAAAAACGGCGGTGGCCCGGATCGTTTCTGCCTGATGCCGAAAGAGAGTGAGTCGGTGTGGGATATTCGTGATGACTTATCGTTTGTGCATCTTTACTGCACGGATGAACATCTCCGCGAAGTAGGCGAAAAAGTGTGGGACAGAAGCCCGGCAACGTTCAGTCTGGATGAGAAAACATTCTCGCAGGACGCCCGCATTACCACACTCTATCGTCAGTTTTTACTCGACTGCGACTGGCAACAGAATGCCAATCAACTGACGTTAAGCACCGCCTCAACGTTGTTGTTAACGCACCTGGTGCAGCACTACAGTAATGTGCAGTGGCAATTGCCGACCGTGACCGGCGGGCTGGCACCCGCCGCATTGCGCAATGTGCTGGACTATATCGACGCCCATTTATCTGCGCCATTGCTGTTGTCTGACCTGGCGGCGCAGGTGTCGCTCAGCGAATACCACTTTGCGCGGATGTTTCGCCAGTCCATGGGCTTTGCGCCGCATCAGTTTGTGATGCAGCGGCGGCTGGCGCGGGCCAAAGACTTGCTGATCAACAGCAGTCAGCCGCTAACCACCATTGCGCTGGCCTGTGGGTTTAGTACTGCCAGTCACTTCAGTAATCGCTTTAAAGCCGCCATGGGCCTCACGCCGTCGCAGTTACGTGCGGCGCGCCAGCGCTAATGCGCCGTAGCATACGCCGCCCACCACCAGGCCCCAAAACGCAGACCCAATCCCCCAAACGCTGATGCCGCTGGCCGTAACCAGAAAGGTAACAACAGCCGCATCGCGGTCGTTCGCGTGGTTCAGCGCCTGGTGCAGACTGCCGCTAATCGTACCCAGCAAGGCGAGGCCGGCCAGCATCTGGATCCAACTGACCGGCAGCGCCGCCAGCAAGGCAGTAATTGAGCCGCCAAAGACCCCGGCCAGTAAATAGAACCCACCTGCTGCTGCCGCAGCCAGCCAGCGCTTACTGGCATCCGGGTGTGCATCCGGACTCTGGCAAATGGCAGCGGTGATAGCGGCAATGCAGATCGAATAGACACCAAAGGGCGACAGCAGAAGCGCCAGCAACCCCGTTATAACCATCAGAGGCGAGACAGCCACCCGATACCCTGCAGCTTGCAGGGTGGCAACGCCGGGCGCATTTTGCGAGGCCATCGTGACCAGAAAAAAGGGAATACCGATGCTTACCAGTGTCGTCCAGCGAAATTCCGGGGAGATATAGGCGGGGACAACAGTAGAAAAGGTGAGGTTTGTTGTAACCAACTCACCCCGGAAAAAGGCAACCAGCACGCCAACAAATAATGTTGCAACAATAGCATAGCGCGGTGCCAGGGCTTTACAGACCAGCCAGGCCAGTAGCATACTGCCGCACAATGCGAAATGCCCCTGTAATGTGCTAAAGGCCTGTAAGCCAAAACGGAGTAAAATCCCTGCCAGCATGGCCGACGCCAGCGTAGGGGGGATAATTTTCATTAGCCGGGCAAACAGGCCAGTCAGGCCACACAGCATAATGAGCGCGTTGGCAAAGATAAAAACACCCACCGCCTCGTGCAGGGAAATGCCCTGCAAACTGGTGGCGAGCAGTGCAGCGCCGGGGGTTGACCAGGCGGTCAGTACCGGCATGCGATACCCGATGCTCAGCGCCAGCGTACTTACCCCCATTCCCAGACCTAACGCGGTCATCCAGCCCGCGATTTGCGTAGCGGTTGCGCCAGCCGCAGAGGCTGCCTGCCAGATAATCGCCGCCGAGCTGGCATAACCGACCAGCACGGCAACAAAACCCGCCAGTATGCTGGTCAGCGGGAGCGGGGGATGTAAAGGCAGAGTGGCGAGGCGCATGGGTATTCCTTGTGCGTTATAGCATCCGGATAATTTACCATTGTGCGCTATAGCGCACAAGCAGACAGGAGGAGTCATGGATCTCACGCTTTATCTGGCAACAACGCTCAAACGTTTACGCCAGGAACGCGGCTGGAGTCTTTCCCGGTTGGCAGAAGAGACGGGCGTATCAAAGGCGATGCTTGGGCAGATCGAGCGCAATGAATCCAGCCCGACGGTGGCAACGCTATGGAAAATTGCCACCGGTCTGAATGTGCCGTTTTCAAGCTTTATAGCCCCGCCAGAAGGGCAAAATCCGCAGGCCTACGACCCCGATCAGCAGGCTATGGTGATCACGCCCATTTTCCCGTGGGATGAACAGCTCCATTTCGACCATTTTTCGATCACACTCGCGCCTGGGGCGCTAAGTGAATCAACGCCGCACGAAAAAGGGGTGATTGAGCATGTGGTTGTCATCAGCGGTGCGCTGGACATGTGCATTAATGGCCAGTGGAAAACACTGCCAGCCGGGAGCGGCGCACGTTTTGCTGGCGATGAAGCCCACGCTTACCGCAACAGCACTTCGCAGACTGCGCATTTTCATTCGCTGATCCATTACCCGAAAGAAAAAGCCGCAAACAAAACGCCTGCGGCAAATAACAACGACGATTAACAACGTGACGAGGAATGTCCGTAACATGACTCTACCCCGGTGGCGAACAGAGCGGAAATAGCGATTTCAACATTGCATTTCCAGCAGGCGCAAATTCACGGCTCAGCAGGTGGTGAAACGCCCCGGTTGTGACTACAATAGCCGCCATTTTGCACATAATGGATAACGACGATTGTATGCGCCTGCACCCTCATCATCTTGAACTCTTAAGCCCGGCCCGCGATACCGCTATCGCCCGCGAGGCCATTCTTCACGGCGCTGACGCTGTTTATATTGGGGGCCCTGGCTTCGGCGCACGCCACAACGCCGGAAACAGCCTGCGCGACATCGCCGAACTGGTGCCGTTTGCCCATCGTTATGGCGCAAAAATCTTTATCACCCTGAATACCATTCTCCATGATGACGAACTGGAACCGGCGCAGCAGTTAATTGGTGACTTATATCAGGCCGGGGTAGACGCGCTGATCGTCCAGGATATGGGCGTACTTGAACTGGATATTCCTCCGATAGAACTGCACGCCAGCACCCAGTGCGATATTCGCAGCGTAGAGAAAGCCAAATTTCTGTCTGACGTCGGCTTTAGCCAGATCGTACTGGCGCGTGAACTGAACCTGGAGCAGATCCGCGCGATCCACAGCGCGACCGATGCCACCATTGAGTTCTTTATTCACGGCGCGTTATGCGTAGCCTACTCAGGACAGTGCAATATTTCACATGCGCAGACCGGGCGCAGCGCCAACCGTGGCGACTGCTCGCAGGCCTGCCGTTTACCTTACACGCTGAAAGACGATCAAGGGCGGGTAGTGGCCTATGAAAAACATCTGCTGTCGATGAAAGATAATGATCAGACCGCCAATCTGGCGGCGCTGATCGACGCGGGTGTGCGCTCCTTCAAAATTGAGGGGCGTTACAAAGATATGAGCTACGTGAAAAACATCACCGCGCACTATCGTCAGATGCTGGATGCCATTATTGAAGATCGCGGCGATCTGGCGCGCGCCTCTGCGGGTCGCACCGAACACTTCTTTATTCCGTCTACGGACAAAACCTTCCACCGTGGCAGCACCGATTACTTCGTGAATGCGCGTAAAATTGATATTGGTGCGTTTGATTCGCCGAAATTTATCGGCCTGCCAGTAGGCGAAGTTCTGAAGGTGGCGAAAGATCACCTTGATGTTGAAGTGACCGAACCGCTGGCTAACGGTGATGGGCTGAATGTGATGATCAAGCGCGAAGTAGTGGGTTTCCGCGTTAATGTTGCTGAGAAAACCGGGGAAAACCGTTATCGCGTTTTCCCTAATGAGATGCCTGAGGCGCTGAAAACCGTGCGTCCGCATCATGCGCTTAACCGCAATCTCGACCACAACTGGCAGCAGGCGTTGCTGAAAACCTCCAGTGAACGCCGTATCGGCATTGATATCGAACTGGGCGGCTGGCAGGAACAACTGGTGTTGACCCTGACCAGTGAAGATGGCGTTAGCGTGACGCATACGCTTGAAGGTCAATTTGACGAAGCGAATAACCCCGAAAAAGCACTGGAAAACCTGAAAGAAGGGCTGAGCAAATTGGGGCAAACCCGTTATTACGCGCAGACCGTGCAGGTGAATTTGCCAGGCGCGCTGTTTGTGCCGAACAGCTTATTGAATCAACTGCGTCGTGAAGCCGTTGAATTGCTGGAAGAAGCCCGACTGGCAAACTACCAGCGCGGCAGCCGCAAAGCGGTGTCAACACCCGCTCCGGTTTACCCCGAAACGCACCTTTCATTCCTCGCCAATGTGTACAACCATAAAGCACGTGAATTTTATCACCGCTATGGTGTGCAATTGATCGACGCAGCGTTCGAAGCGCATGAAGAGAAGGGTGATGTCCCGGTGATGATCACTAAGCACTGTCTGCGTTTTGCTTTTAACCTGTGCCCGAAACAGGCAAAAGGCAATATCAAGAGCTGGCGTGCAACGCCCATGCAGTTGATCCACGGCGACGAAGTGCTGACACTGCGTTTTGACTGCCGTCCGTGCGAAATGCATGTGGTAGGGAAAATTAAACATCACATTCTGAAAATGCCATTATCCGGCAGCGTGGTGGCATCGATAAGCCCCGATGAGTTGCTGAAAACCCTGCCAAAACATAAAAGCGTGTAGAAATATTCGCCTCCCTTTAGCTGGGCTCTCAAACGCGAGAGTCCAGCGCCCGAACCATAAAACTTCTTTGAACAGCGCCTTGCATTGTGAAGCACGATTTTGCCTGCGTTGAAGACTATCGTTTAAGACCCATCGGTTTTTATACGCTCAAACCAGGTTGCTTACAGTGCAGAGATGATAAAGCCCAGGAATGATGCCGTATCGATATTACGTTGTGCATCTTTGCAATTTTACACATATGGATTAGCATATGTGTAATTGAACGCTATCGAGGCTAAAAATGCGACATCCGGTTCAGCTTTTTAAAACACTCTCCGACGAAACTCGCCTGTCGATTGTAATGCTCCTCCGTGAAGCGGGGGAGCTTTGCGTCTGCGATCTGTGTGCTGCAACAGGAGAGTCACAGCCAAAAATCTCCAGACATATGGCCATCCTGCGCGATCATGCGCTAGTGACTGACCGCCGGGAGGGAAAATGGATCCACTACCGCCTGTCTCCGCATATTCCGGCCTGGGCAGCCAGCATCATCGATACCAGCTGGAACTGCCAACGAAAGGATGTCCGCGAAAAGTTAAACGCGGCGGCGGCAGGTAACTGTTAAAAAACAAAAACACATTCATAAATTCATATGTGATGAGGTAAAAGATGTTACTGGCTGGCGTTATTTTTTTGCTCACGCTGGTGCTGGTTATCTGGCAGCCGAAGGGATTAAGCATCGGCTGGAGCGCCATTATCGGCGCTGCACTGGCAATGACCAGTGGTGTGATCCACATCAGTGATATCCCTGTGGTCTGGAATATTGTGTGGAATGCCACGGCGACCTTTATTGCCGTCATTATTATCAGCCTGCTGCTGGATGAATCCGGCTTTTTTGAATGGGCAGCACTGCATGTTGCGCGCTGGGGTAAGGGCCGCGGTCGTCTTCTTTTTACCTGGATCGTTTTACTGGGCGCAATGGTGGCGGCTCTGTTCGCCAATGATGGCGCTGCACTCATTCTCACACCGATCGTAATAGCCATGTTGCTGGCTCTCGGATTCAGCAAACGCGCCACGCTGGCATTTGTTATGGCGGCAGGATTTATTGCAGATACCGCCAGCCTGCCGCTTATTGTCTCTAATCTGGTTAATATTGTTTCGGCTGATTTTTTCCGGCTTGGATTCACTGAATATGCCGCAGTGATGGTTCCGGTGGACGTCGCAGCAATTGGCGCAACATTGGTTATGCTGCATTTTTTCTTCCGGCAGGATATTCCGCCAGTGTATGACCTTGCGAAGCTGAGGGAGCCCTCGCAGGCTATTAAGGATCTCGCGACATTCCGTACTGGCTGGATTGTCCTGCTGCTGCTTCTGGCCGGCTTTTTCATTCTGGAACCGCTGGGGATTCCGGTCAGTGCGATCGCTGCAACCGGTGCGGTTATTCTTTTTGCGGTAGCAAAAAAGGGCCACGCCATCAATACCGGGAAAGTGCTTCGTGGCGCGCCATGGCAAATAGTCGTTTTCTCGCTGGGAATGTATCTGGTCGTCTATGGATTGCGAAATGCCGGGTTAACTGGTTACCTCACAGGGATCCTGAATATGCTGGCGGGTCAAGGGTTATGGGCGACAACGATGGGAACAGGGTTTATCACCGCTTTTCTCTCTTCCGTGATGAATAATATGCCAACGGTGCTGATTGGCGCGCTCTCTATTGATGGCAGTTCGGCAACCGGTGTAATAAAGGCGGCGATGGTTTACGCCAATGTTATTGGCTGCGATCTTGGGCCAAAAATCACACCTATTGGCAGCCTGGCAACACTGCTCTGGCTGCATGTTCTGTCGCAGAAGAATATGCGTGTCACCTGGGGATATTATTTTCGCACCGGGATCGTCATGACGTTGCCGGTGCTGTTTATCACGCTGGCTGCACTGGCGCTGCGGCTCTCCTTAAGTCAGTAACTGGATACCTTCATGAGCACTATTACGATTTACCACAACCCTTCTTGCGGCACATCGCGTAACACGCTGGCGTTGATTCGCAACAGTGGCATTGAGCCGACAGTGATCCTTTACCTTGAAACACCACCGACACGTGGCGAGCTGGTTACACTCATCGCGGATATGGGTATCACGGTGCGGGAATTGCTGCGCCAGAATGTTGAACCTTATACGCTGCTGGGGCTTGCTGACGACAGATTCACGGACGAGCAACTTATTGATTTTATGCTTCAGCATCCCATCCTGATTAACCGACCGGTCGTGGTCACGCCCCTTGGCACGCGCCTTTGCCGTCCTTCGGAAGTGGTTCTGAATATTCTGCCGGATGCGCAGAAAGGCCCTTTCACAAAAGAGGACGGAGAAAAAGTGATAGATGAAGCAGGGAAACGGATCAAATAACTGTTTTAGAAAGTCGAAGCAGGTAGAGAGAAGAATACGTGCCAGGGGCAAATCAGACACCGTGTAAGGCTGCACAGGTGTTTGTGAATTAACACTCGAGGGTATATCAGGGGATCGGTGCGCCGCTGGCGCTGCGCTTATCGGGCCGACACACAGGTAAGCCCGCTAAGCGCAACACCGTACAACTCAATTAACGATGATCATCCGGCAGTGGCGGTTTTTTCTCGTGGTGCTTAGGTGGTTTTGCCGGTTTGTGTTTCGGCGGAAGCGGTTTTTTCTCAACACGATGATGATCATCTTTCGGCGGCACGGGCGGGTGATCGGCCGCAAAGATCATTGAAGAAAAACTCACCGCCACAATGGCAGACAGCAGGGCAATCTTTTTCATATCACGTCCTTTTTCGCACTATTGCGTGGCGAGAATTTGACGACAAAAAAGTGAAGGGATTATGGAGCTGATGCCGTTCGGGATTATTCCTGGCGGTCGCTGACGGCAGGCGGCAGATAGCGCCAGTAAGGCGGCTGGCCGAAACTGTCGAGTAAGAAATCGATCACCGTGCGGGTATTCAGCGACGGATATTTGCCGCCAGGATAGAGCAAGTAAAGGGATTGCTCAGTTGCAGAATAACTGACGGTGTAGTCCGGCATTAAGGCCACCAGCTCCCCTCGATTGAGTAACTCACCCACCTGCCAGTCAGGATAGAGCAGGATCCCCGCATCATTTTGCGCCGCCTGTAACAACAACTCCGCATTATCCGAGACAATTTTCGCCTGGGGTAAAAACTGATGGTGTTTTTCTCCCTGGCGGAAACGCCAGCGCTGTAACCCGGTTTTACCCCGATACGCCAGCAACTTATGCTGCTGCAATGCGTCTGGCGTGGTGGGTTCCCCGTGGCGTTGCACATACGCTGGCGTCGCCACCAGGTGGCAGCGCTGTGTGGCAATCACTCTGCCGTGCAGTTCCGAATCTTTTAGCGAAGCAATGCGGATCAGCAGATCGGTAGCGTCGGCGAACGGATCGATATAGTCATCATTCAGATTCAGTTCGATATTCAGACGTGGATAACGCTCGCTCAGTTCACTGATCCGCGGCCCGATATGGCGCAAACCAAAGGAGATAGGGGCGTTAATGCGGATCCGACCGCCTGGTTCATCACGGCGTTCACCGAGCCGTGTTTGCGCATCAGCAAGTTGGGCAAGCATGACGCGGAAGGTTTCGGCGTAGATCTGCCCGGCATCGGTGGCGATCACCGCGCGGGTATTGCGATACAGCAGTTGCGTCTCCAGCGCCTGTTCCAGTTGCTGCACCACGCGAGACAATGAAGAAACGGCCATCCCTTCGTTACGCGCCACTGCAGAGAGGTTTCCTTCACGTACAATTGCCAGAAAGAGATGCATTGAACGGGCGCTAATTTGACTCAGGTTATTCATCTTTGCGTAATCTGCAATAGTCCATAGCGCATTGTAGTATTTTTCCGGGTAAATCACATCGCTAAGATACGTGAACCTTCACCCAGGAGAGCATTATGAATCACTCAGTTTTGGCCTTTGATGAGACTGTTCGTCAGCGTTTTTCCGCCCGCGCCTTTTTACCAACCCCCCTGACGGATGAGCAAATCCAGGCGGTTTTGCAGGATGCGCAACATTCTCCCTCGAACTGCAACACACAGCCGTGGCATGTGCATGTGGTTTCCGGTGAAACGAAAAACCGGCTGAGCAAGCTAATGACCACAAACGATCTTAACGGCGTGCAGACACCGGATTTCAGCTTCGCTTATGAAGATTTTCATGGCAATTACCTTGAGCGAGCCTACGAACAAGCACGACTGTACTACGACGCCATCGGCATTGCCCGGGACGATAAAGCGCGTCGTCAGGAGGCTTATCTGCGTAATTACCAGTTTTTTAATGCCCCACACGCCGCGTTTCTGTTTATGCCTTCATTTGGCGATAACATTCGCGTTGCGTCAGATATCGGCATGTATGCGCAAAGTTTTTTGCTGTCGCTGACGGCTCGCGGTTTTGCCGGCATTCCGCAAACCCTGCTGGGGTTCCACGCCGATATGATCCGCGCCGAACTGGGGGTTGCCGATGATTACCGTCTGCTGTTTGGTATTTCGTTTGGCTATGCCGATACCCGCGCACCGTCAGCGGCCACGCGTATGCCGCGTATTCCGGTCAGTGAAAGCGTGGTAATGCACAATTGAGTGAATCTGATGCCGGATAAAAACCCCGGCATCGTTTTAATTATGCGACTGCTTGTTGTTTCGCATCCGGGTTGTCGCGCTGTTCGAGCTTTGCAATCAGCCGGTCAGCCACATTGGCAGACCACGCGGCAATTGTCAGACTCGGCGCACCGCCAGGAGAGGCGGGCAGTGCCGCAGAATCGGCAACGTATAAGCCCGGATGATCAAACACTTCGCCATCGGCACCTACCACACCATCCCGGTTTGACGTACCGAGACAGGCTCCTCCCATCGGATGGACGGTGACCGGATCCCGCGGTGCATAAATTTTCGTGTTGGTGCGGCTTTTAATGTTGGCGAGCTCATCATGAATATCTGCATAAATGCTGTTGTCATGCTGGTTGTAGCTGATGGTAAATTTTCCGTCTTTGGTGGTAACCCTGCCGTTACTGTCATCACCGCCAAAGGCAATAATGACCGACTGTTTGCGTAACCAGCGCTTTAAGAAGGACGGCATTGGCACTGCGTCTATGCCCTGGATACTGGCGCGGAGAACAATGACGCGATCGTTCGTCGAATCCTTCAGGCGAAAAGGTGAGGCGATAGGCATCCCTTGTGAAAGATCGGTGCTGCTGTTTTCTTTCCAGACACCGAAGAAATCGCCATTACCGCTAAATTTATGCCCAAGGCGTGGCATGCCCGCCAGCCCCTGTTCCGTGTCGCGGCTGCGCAGCAGTAATCGCAGGGTATTTAACGCACCCGCCGCCAGGATCACATGCTCCGCGTGTACCGACTCCACACGGCCACTGCGATGATCCCGGTAACGTACTTCATAGCGCATCGCGCTGTTCTGTTGCGGCTCAGTCTGATGGATAGACAGTGCTTCACACAGATCCTCCACGACGAGGCCTTGTTTTATCGCTGGCCATAAGAAGAGAAAATCAAGCGTTGTTTTTGCACCGGAAGGTGACCCCAGGAAGCTGTTATTTTTCATGTCGCACTCCCAACGCTCAACCCCGTTATGGTCGGTTATTTTTGTCGGTTTGCCGGGTTGTTCAGGTACCAGCATGCCAATCGCCGGGTCACCGAGAGGCGTGAGTAAGCCATCGTAATTCGCTTCTTCAATGCGGTTAGGTGCGCGATCTGCTGCGGTCAACGGGCGGGCATTAAAAGCGCGAATGATCTCGTCGTAGTAGGGGGCCATCGATTGCTGGCTTATCTCCGGGTGGTGATTATCCCAGTAGTCAGCGGCGAGCGGCCGGTCGAGAAAACCGGCGTAAACATGGCTACCGCCGCCCACACTCGAAGAGCAGAGAATGTTAATGCCTTTTCCCGCATAAGCCTCAATGAAGCCCTTTTTATTCACGGTGAAGGTTTTTTTGAACAGGTGTGAGCCCACCGTACGAAGACCGTGGGTAAAAATCTTCGCGCCCTGAGGGAGCGGAACGAGATTTTTCAGGCCGAGAGAACGGTTTGGCACCGTATCGCGCCAGGGACCGCGCTCCAACATCAGAACATCGCGACCCGCAGCAGCCAGGCGTTTTGCAGCAATAGCGCCACCAAAACCGCTGCCAATAATCAGCACTTCAACTTGCTTTGCCATTGACCTACCTTGTGACTGATCCCACGGAAGAACAAATATATTGAAATCCAGATGGGAGGGTGAGAAGGACGGAGCGTCTAACGCAGTCAGCTCCGCTTACAGACGAGCACGGTGTGCGCTAACAACGACATAGTGCAGACGGGGCCTGCTGGTGAAGCTCTTCGAGCAATCGGTCGGCAACATGGGCTGCCCAGACAGCGATTGTCAGACTGGGTGGTCTGCCTGGAGAGGAGGGCAGCGCTGCGGCATCGGCGATATAGATTCCCGGGTTGTCAAAAACCTCGCCATTAGCGCCAATAACACCGTCCAGATTGGACGTTCCCAGACATGCTCCCCCCAAAGGCTGCACGGTAACCGGCGAAGAAGGGGACACTATTCGCGTCCCGGTCCGGGTTTGTATCTCACGGATTTCGTGTTCAATTTCCCGATACACGACGCTATCCGCTTTGTTGTAGGTAATATCGAGCTTTCCTCGTTTCATTGTTATCACGCCGTTATTGTTGTCTTTACCCAGCGCAACGATAAACGAATTCCTGCGAAGCCAATTTTTGAGCCGCGCCGGTAACGGCATCTCATCCATCCCCTGGATCGCGGCACGCAAAACCTGAACAGATCCGCTGTCAGAATTTTCCACCCTGAAGGGGCCGGTAAGCGGCAAGCCTTTTGAGAGATCGTGGGGGCTGTTCTCTTTCCAGAAGCCAAAATAGCCACCATTAGTGCCAAAGCCCAGACCCAGCCGCGGCATGCCTACAAGACCATTGATGGCGTTACGGCTGTTCATCAGCAGACGAACCGTGTTTAAGCAACCTGCCGCTAAAATAAGGTGCCTGGCCTGCACGACTTCATCCGTATTGCGATGATGATTGCGATAGCGAATTTCATAGCGCATATCTTCAGCCTGGTGGGGGCATAATTTATGAATGCCTGTCACTTCGCACATATCACGCACTGCCAGCCCCTTGCGCATCGCCGGCAAGATAACGGAAAAATCAAGCGTCGTTTTCGCACCGGAAGGGGAACCAAGGATACTGTTATTGAGATATTCACACTCCCGGCGTGCCACGCCGTACGCATCCACGACGTTGGCGGCGTGACCGGGGATTTGCGGAAGTAATATGCCGATAAAAGGATTTGCCAGTCCGTGGGTGGATAACACGCCTGCATAGTTCGTATGGTTAATATTATTGGGAATATTATCTTCAACCCTGACAGGCCGGGCCTGCAGAAGATCGATGATTTCGGCGTAATAGGAGTCCATTGACGCTTTACTAATTAAAGGGTGTCGATGTGCCCAATAATCAGGATCGGCAGGTTTTGCCAGCATAGCAGCATAAACATGGCTCCCTCCGCCAACGCTGGATGAGCAAATAACATGAATACCTTTGCCGCTATACGCTTCAATAAAGCCTTTTTTATTCAACCGGATCGGTTTTTTTAATCGATGTGATCCTATCGAGCGAAGCGCACAGGTGAATGCCTTTGTACCCTGTGGCAAAGGGGCCAGATTAGCCATTCCTGCAGAGCGATTGGGAACCGTGTCGCGCCAGGGCCCTCGCTCAAGCATCAGAACATCTCGACCGGCATCAGCCAGCCGTTTTGCGGCGATCGCACCGCCAAAACCACTGCCTATGACGACTGTTTCAACCTGCTTTTTCATAAAAATACCCTGGATATAAAGCATCAGATTTCACACATCTCTGCTGCGAGGCTGCCGCTAAAAAATGGGCGCAAACGTTATGAGGTTATTATTGTGTTAACTAGAAACTTATTATTTGTTGCGCAGCGATTGTCTGGAGTAAAAGCAGATGCAACAAGTTATATAATCTATCTGCAGCGTAAAGAATTTCTTTTTAAAAGTTAAATGACCGATTTAATTTGGTTTTTTTAACGAAAAAACATCATGCTGACAATTTTTCACAATATAAGTGAATTCGCTTCATCGCATATTTTGCGAGAGATTCTCTCGGGTGCTGAAAACCAAACAATCATGACGCATGGCGATGATCAGATATCGCCATGCTTATGAGAAATGAAAGGTAAACCTGCCGTCAGAACACGCGAGAAATATACACCACGATTACAGGCGCTTCATGGCGAAGATGCCCGCAAACATTGCCCCCGTCATGACAATAGCCACTAACAGATACATGACGGCATGAAAATTATGGGTCAGGCTCAATGTAAAGCCTATCATGACAGGGGATAAGGCGCCGAAGCCCACCGCCATTCCATTTAGTGCACCTGCCGCAGAAGAAATAGCTTCACCAGGCACCATGCCCTGTAACAGAGTAAAGACGCACGGGAGCTGCATGGATGATGCACCAATGCCGAACGAAATCATTATCGCGGCGAGGTAATTATTATCAATATTCACCCCACAGAAAATGGCAGTCGCGCATAGCAGGGCGGATATCAGCATTATCATCCCTTTCTTACCCGTGCGATCAACGGCGATTCCCGAAATGATTTTAAATAACAGACCAAAAATAAAAGGCAGTGAGGATACCCACCCGACATTTCCCCATGAGAACCCTCGCTCAGTATTTAAATAGGTAGGTAACCAGGTGACCACCCCCCAGGACAGCATTGAATTAGATGCAAATATAATGACCAACATCCAGAAATACGCACTGGTGAGGTAAATTTTTGTTCGGGCCAGCAGAGATGCTTTTTCTTTTACCTGCGGCGCTTTTCCTTCATCGGAATGATCCTCTTCAATGATTGCCAGTTCGCGTGCATTAATAAATTTGTTTTCCCGGGGAGTGTTGGAGGTAAAGAAATAGATCAATAACAGGGGAAGCAGGCTTAACGCAAAAGAGAAGTAAAAGGTATAACGCCAGGAGTATGCGGCAATGATCCACGTAAATATCGGCATCGCGATCGCCGGAGACAACGACTGGCCCAGAATCCAGGCCGTATTCGCTCTTCCTCGCTCTCTTGGTGGGAACCAGTTTTTAACGAACGTATTCTGCATCGGGTAATACAGCCCTTCGCCCACACCTAATAAAATGCGCGTGCCGATTAAAAAGCCAAAGAAACTTGATATACCGCCCAGAATCAGCGAAACACTGATAATGAGATACGCGATGAGCATAGCTTTGCGGGGGCCAATAAAATCACCAATAGGGCTTAAAATAACGTTGGAGATGCCGTAAGTTATCAGGAACATGCTCATTAATAACCCGATGTAGACCGGTTTGCCGGCAAGTCCCATTTCGGTCAGAAAATGTGTATTTGCTGCAATTATCGATATGTTAACGCGGTCCAGATAAATCACGGAAAGGCTTAGGAACAGGATCGACAAAACAAAGAATCGCTGTTTTGTCGGCTTTTGTACTGACGAGGAAAAAGAGACGTTATCGGAAAGATCATAGTCATTATTCATGTTATTTTCCTTATTTTTCTGACGCGAAGAAAAAGACTTCTTTCATGTCAGAATGAATATAAAGAACAACCATCATTTTTATTTATTACCAAACCTGGCGTTAACGTTGGGCTTCCGTTAAAAACCAGTTACGCGCGAGCCTGTCCCAAAAAACGGCGCCTAACGCCAGATTGTTATCATTAAAATCATAGGCAGTACTGTGCAGTGCTTTGCCTGAACTTGCCGCATCGCTTTCGCCATTGCCAATCCAGCCGTAGGCACCCGGCACTTCCTGCAACATGAAACCAAAATCCTCTGCCGTCATCGCCGGGAGAACGTTGCTGTCCGCATTTGCATCACCCACCACGTCACGCATGATACGCGCCATAAAGCGGGCTTCTTTTGGGTGGTTAGTGGTGTTGGGATAACCTCCGCTATTGATCAACACTTCCGCCTGGGCGAAATGGGCTTCGGCAATATGGCGTGAAATGCGTTTAACCCCGTCCAGGAGGAACGTTTGCGATGCGCTGGTCAGGGTCCGGCAAGTACCATAAATTTTCGCTTCGGCAGGAATGATATTGGGCGACGTACCCGCTTCGATTTTGCCTATCGTAAGTACCACGGAGTCCAGCGGGTCAATACTGCGCGCCACTAAGCTCTGCAATTGCGAAACGATAGAGCAGGCAATGGGAACGGGATCAATCGTCGAATGTGGCAGGGCCGCATGCCCGCCTTTACCGCGCACGATGATTTCGAAGGTTACGCCGGAAGCCATAATCGGGCCGCTTCTTACACCCATTTTCCCTTGCGGCAGATCTGGCCAATTATGTAAGGCAAAAACAGCCTGGCAAGGGAAGTGCGTGAAAAGCCCCTCATCCATCATGATCCGTGCGCCAGCACCGCCTTCTTCACCCGGTTGAAAAATAAGGTGCACCGTACCGTCAAAATCACGGTCCTGAGAAAGGAGTTCTGCCGCGCCCAGCAGCATCGCAGTATGCCCGTCATGCCCGCAAGCGTGCATGCGCCCGGGGTGTTGACTTGCATAAGCAAGCTGATTCGTTTCTTGCATGGGAAGGGCATCAATGTCCGCCCGGATGCCCAACGCCGGGCCAGGATTTTCAGCGCTACGGTGACGCCCATAAAGTGTGGCCACGATGCCGGTGGTTGCCAGACCACGCTCGTGAGGAATATCTAATGCTGTCAGTCTGGCGGAAATTTTGTCTGCTGTGCGGTGCTCCTCGAATTTTAACTCCGGGTGCATATGAAGATCCCGGCGAAATTCGATGAGTTGTTTTACATCCAGATTTATCGTTTTTTTATCGAACATAGGGTATGTCTCAATATTTTATTACGTTGTAGAGGTTAGGGTCCTGCCAATGCTTTCTCATTTATGCATTGTCAAATCTTTCAGTATTTCAATAACAAAGAGAGATTTCCCGGCTATGTACAGAGCTTGAATTCTCTCGGGAGTAATGATAGAAATAGTGTGGTATGCCGTAAAATACCTTTTAAACATCTCACCCATACCGATGAGGTATAGCCATGGAATTGCGTCAGTTTCGCTATTTCACCGCCGTGGCAAAACTTGGCAGTATCAGCCATGCCGCACAGGAACTACACATTGCGCAGCCCGCGTTGACCCGCCAAATTCAACGACTGGAAGAGGAGTTAGGGGTTTTATTGTTTGAGCGAACGCCTCGGGGAGTAAAACTTACCGATGCAGGCAACCAGTTTATGATGGATGCGGCCAGGTTGCTTGATGACGCAGCCATGGCCAGAGAATGCGCAATTCGCGCATCGAGAGGGGAATGCGGCAATATTTCGCTCGCGCTTCCCGTTATACAAAACGCCGCGCCGTCTATTACCTCCCTGTTAAAAAGATACAGACAGCAAGCGCCGAATGTCGGCATTACGCTGCATCATCTTATTTCGGAGATACAACTGGCAAAAATAGCGGAAGGGCAACTGGACGCCGGTTTTCTGTTATTCCGCCCACAGGATGATCCTTTATTTGAAGGGATCCCCATATTTAAAGAAAAAATGTTATTAGCCTATCCCGCTGAGTGGTCATGGCCGAATAATAAAAAACCACGCTGCCTGAAAGACCTGCAAGATCTGGACTTTATCTGGATACCGCGAACAGCCGCACCCGCATGGCATGACAGGCTAATACATTGTTTTTTTGATGCCGGGTTTACACCACGTTCAGTCATGCACGGCGTGGATGCGGTTTCCATGTTAACGTTAGTTGCCGCCGGCATGGGGTGTACCGTCGTTGCAGAAGGAACCCGCCATTTTGCTCCTCCCAGTGTGGCTTTCACCACACTGTCTGATTTAACAATTGAGCAAGAGTGGGAATTAGTGTGGCGTAAAGATCGCTGTTCTGCGGTATTAAAACGTCTGATCAGCATGATCTGAAACAGGGGCAAATTCATTTACTCGCCAATCCTGCATGAGTTTCGGCAGGTTGCTCTTGCCACTTTCGCCGTAAATCTTTGCTTACCTAAATATTCTTTAATTGGCTTGCAGAAATCATCTGTGCTCGTAATAACTATTGCGCACTCACGCTAACACCACCCAGGCTATCCATCATGTGCAACGTTATTCGTCCTCGTCTGCCACTCCGGTTGTTCACAGCGGCCTTACTGTTTATCTCTTTTGGTGGCCGCGCCGGAGTGGTAGCTGACCCACCGGCGCATCAACAAATCCCCGGGCTGATACGAGAACCACTGTGGCTGGCCGTCACCTTAGACAATGGCCAGCCAGCCTTACTGGACGCTTTTGTTACCCGCCCGGAGAGTGCTAAACCGTTGCCAGTTGCGCTAATCACGAATGGCACGGCGGGTACGGCAGAGTTTGACCGCTGGGAAATCAACCCCAATCGCTATGCAGCTACCGCGATCGCATTCGCCCGCCACGGTTATGCGGCTGTGGTCGTCCTGCGCCAGGGGTATGGTCAGTCCAGCGGTGCCGCAGAATACACCGGGGGATCCTGCGCTCAGCCCAGGCATCAGCAAGCCGCAGAGCAGGATACCCGCAACATAGTTGCCGCACTGGACGCCGTACGTCATCAGCCCTGGGCTGCGCCTGATAACGCACTACTGGCGGGCATGTCTTCAGGCGGGTACGCGGTAATCGCAGCGGGTGCGGTAAATCCGCCAGGCGTTAAAGCCGTCATTAATTTTGATGGCGGAAGAGGCGCCATCGACGGCAAATCACTCTGTGATAAAGCCGGATTATTAAAAACCTTTACCGCATTCGGCAAAACCACACAACTGCCCACGCTATGGCTGTATGCCAGCAACGACCATTCGTTTACGCCGGAGATGGGAAAAGCGATGTACGCCCGCTGGCAACAGGCGGGAGGCTGTGGCGAATTTGTGACCATGCCTGCATTTGGCAATGATGGGCATGTGTTTATGGACTCCGCACCGGAAAATTTCTGGTGGAACCGGGTCGCCCAATTTTTACAGGCGCAACATCTGCCTTACCTGGAGGTCGCCGGGCTTCCCGACCCCCAGCTTGAAGTACCTGCAGCGCTTAACGCTGCCGGGAAAAAGGCTTTTCGGGCTTATGAAAGCACCCAGCGCTATGAAAAAGCGTTTGCTGTTGATCAGCAGGGGGACTGGGGGGCTGCGTATTGGGCGCGAACCAGTCAGGAGGCCGCCTCAACCGCGCTGAATCTGTGCGCACAGCAGCAACCGCAGGGTGTTGCGGCCTGCAGACTGTATGCCGTCAACAATCACCGCGTTTCGCAGACCGACTAAACCGGGACGGGCAGGCCATAACGGCTTTGCTGCGGGGCAGTTCACCACAGCAAATCAGCCCTCATCGCCTGGCGCGCTTCCTTTACGGGAGGCTAACGAGCCAGGAATGAAACGACGCGACGTTTGCCTTTTGACTGGCTAACGCCGCGCCGCCATCAGTGGGACTTAAACCCGGCTGCGGCCATCAAAAAGCGAAACACCATACTCACTGCTGCCAGTGCCAGCACACTGCCGCCCCAAATGATCAACAGCCAGAACAAACGGTTTAATCGCGATTGCTTCATCAGTGATACCCCTCGCCATGTTGCACTTTGCCGCGAAACACGTAATAGCTCCAGAAGGTATAGACCAGAATGACAGGGATAATCAGTAGTGCGCCGACCAGCATAAAACCCTGGCTTTGCGGCGGTGCTGCTGCCTGCCAGAAGGTGATATCCGGCGGGATAATATGGGGCCAGATGCTGATGCCAAGACCGCTAAACCCCAAAAAGACAAGTCCGAGCGTCTGCACAAACGGCAGCGCATGATGCAGTGGATTGCGCAAACTTCGCCATAACCACAGGCTTAACCCCAGCACCAGTAGCGGGACCGGCAAGAAAAAGAACAGGTTCGGCAGCGTGAACCAGCGCGCCGCAATCGCGGGGTGCGCCAGCGGCGTCCACAGGCTGATCGCAGCTATAATCGCTAACAGCGCCAGCAACAATTTCTGCGCGGCTGCGCGCATGTTCCCTTGCAGCGGTTCTTCACTTTTCATCACCAGCCAGCTTGCGCCTAATAACGCATAGGCAATGACCAGCCCGACGCCGCAGAACAGGGTAAAAGGCGTTAGCCAGTCCAGGGGGCCGCCGCTGTAACTGCGACCGGTGACAGAAAACCCGTTAAGCACTGCGCCCACCACCACGCCCTGCGCAAAGGTGGCAAGCAGAGAACCGGCGATAAAGGCTTTATCCCAGAACGGGCGGTGCGCGGGGGTGGCTTTAAAGCGGAACTCAAACGCCACACCACGAAAAATCAGCCCAAGTAACATCAGCGTCAGCGGGATCGTCAGGGCATCGACTATCACCGCATAGGCCAGCGGAAATGCGCCGAATAACCCTGCGCCGCCCAGCACCAGCCAGGTCTCATTGCCATCCCATACGGGTGCAACGCTATTGATCATCACATCCCGCGACTCGCCATCCTTTACCAGTGGAAAAAGGATGCCAATCCCCAAATCGAAACCGTCCATCACGATATACATCAAGGTGGCGAAAACGATAATGACAAACCAGATTAATGACAGATCGATACCCATTATTTTGTTTCTCCGTTCCACCGCTGCGGGCCGCGGGTGATAAGCCGCACCATATAGCTGTAGCCCACCCCGAAGACCGAACAGTAGACAACAAAGAACGCCAACAGGCTGATACTCATATGCAAATCACCGTGTGCCGAGACGGCATCAGCGGTGCGCAACAAACCGTGTACCACCCAGGGTTGGCGGCCCACTTCGGTTGTCACCCAGCCGGCAAGGATCGCGATCAGCCCGGCAGGCCCCATCCACAGCGCAAAATGCATTAACGGGCGTGACTGGTACAACCGATGCTTCAGGCGCAGCCACAACGCGGCAATGCCCAGGCCGATCATTAATATGCCAAGCGCCACCATAATGCGGAAAGACCAGAACACCAGCGGCGACCAGGGGCGTTCTTCTTTCGCAAACGCTTTTAATGCCGGAACCTGTTTATTCAGGCTGTGGGTGAGAATGAGACTGCCCAGCGCCGGGATCGCCACCGCGTAACGGGTGCGTTCCTGCTGCATATCCGGCAGACCAAACAACAGCAGCGGGGTGGCTTCGCCGGGGCGATTTTCCCAGTGGCCTTCAATGGCGGCAATTTTGGCGGGTTGATGCTCCAGCGTGTTCAGCCCGTGCATATCACCGATCATTGCCTGCAGCGGTGCGACAATCAGCGCCATCCACATGGCCATTGAAAACATTTTGCGCATTGCGGAGGTATCATTGCCACGCAACAAATGCCAGGCGGCAGAGGCACCGACAAATAATGCGCTACTGAGAAAGGCAGCAACGGTCATATGCAGCAGACGGTACGGGAACGAAGGGTTAAAGATCACTGCCAGCCAGTCAACGGGCACCACCTGGCCATTTTCAATAACGAACCCTTGCGGGGTATGCATCCAGCTGTTGGACGCGAGGATCCAAAACGTCGACATCAGCGTGCCCAGCGCCACCATGCAGGTGGCAAAATAGTGCAAACCCGGCCCGACTTTGTTCCAGCCGAAGAGCATCACGCCCAGAAACCCCGCCTCGAGGAAAAACGCGGTCAGCACTTCATATGTCAACAACGGCCCGGTAATACTGCCCGCAAACTGCGAAAAACCACTCCAGTTGGTGCCGAACTGATAAGCCATCACCAGCCCGGATACCACCCCCATACCAAAGTTAACGGCGAAGATTTTCGCCCAGAAGTGGTAGAGCGTGCGCCAGTCCGGGTTACGGGTTTTCAGCCATAGCCCCTCCAGCACCGCCAGAAAGCTGGCAAGCCCGATGGTGATCGCCGGAAAAATAATATGGAACGATATGGTGAAGGCGAACTGGATCCTCGCCAAATGAAACGCGTCTAAACCAAACATGTACTGCCTCACATCAAACGTTGTGGCGATTATGTTAATGAGTAGGCGCGCGCAGGGGCAGAAACAGATATGGGATATTTTTGCATAACAGATGTTTTTAATGGCCTAAAATACCTATGCTGATATAGCATGTGATGAGATTCTTTCTGCGTGAAAACTTATGAAAAAATACCAGCGCCTGGCGCAGCAAATCAGCGAACAAATTGATCTTGGGGTCTGGCGGCCGGGCGAAAAACTGCCGTCGCTGCGTGAGCAGGTCGCCAGCAGCGGGCTGAGTTTTATGACCGTCGGCCATGCTTATCAGTTGCTGGAGAGCCAGGGGCGTGTGATTGCCCGCCCGCAATCCGGTTACTTTGTGGCTCCCGCGCCGGGTGTATCGCCCGCGCCCGTGGCAAAAGTGACCCGTGACGAAGCCGTGGACATCAATACCTATATCTTTTCGGTGTTGCAGGCCAGTTGCGAAGCCTCCGTGCTGCCGTTTGGCTCGGCGTTCCCCGATCCGAAACTGTTCCCGATGCCGCAACTTAACCGCTCGCTGGCAAAAGTCAGCAAAAGCGCCATGGCAATGAGCGTGATTGAAAATCTGCCTCCGGGGAATAGCCAATTGCGCCATGCCATTGCGCGGCGCTATGCCCGTCAGGGTATGAATATCTCGCCGGACGAAATCGTCATCACGGCAGGCGCGCTGGAAGCACTGAACCTCAGTTTGCAGGCGGTGACCGAACCGGGTGACTGGGTGATTATCGAAAGCCCCTGTTTTTATGGCGCGTTACAGGCGCTGGAGCGGCTAAAGTTAAAAGCGCTTTCTGTCCCGACGGATGTCAAAGAGGGGATCGATTTGGCGGCGCTGGCGCAGGCGTTGACGGAGTACCCCGTGAAAGCCTGCTGGCTGATGACCAACAGCCAGAATCCGCTGGGTTTTACCCTTAGCGCAGAGAAAAAAGCGCGGCTGGTTGCTCTGCTTACAGCACATAACGTCACGCTGATTGAAGATGACGTGTATAGCGAGCTCTACTACGGCCGCGAGCAGCCCTTGCCGGCCAAAGCCTGGGATACACAGGATATGACGCTGCACTGCTCATCGTTTTCGAAATGCCTGGTGGCCGGTTTTCGTGTTGGCTGGGTCGCGGCGGGTCGTCATGCCCGGCGCATTCAGCAATTGCAACTCATGAGCACGTTATCCACCAGTTCCCCTTTACAACTCGCGCTTGTCGATTACCTCTCAACCCACCATTACGATGCGCACTTGCGACGGTTACGTCGCCAGTTGGCCGAACGCAAACACCTGGCGTGGCAGGCGTTACTGCGCCACTTGCCGCCAGAAGTCACCATTTACCGTAATGAAAGCGGGTATTTTTTATGGCTGGAGTTACCCGCTCACCTTGATGCGGGCCTCCTGAGCCAGCATGCACTGGCACACCAGATCAGTATTGCACCGGGCAAAATGTTTTCGACCAGCGATAACTGGCGCGCCTTTTTCCGCTTTAATTGCGCGTGGGCGTGGGGCGACAAAGAGGAGCGGGCAGTCATTCGGTTAGGGGAATTGATCCGTGAAATGTTAAAATAGCTCACCTCCGCGGTGTATTATTTCCGGCCATAGCCTTTCTTTTTTTTAAATTAGTGATCACGCAAAGTTGTCGCGCGTGATCATTATTTTTCATATTCCCATTATGGGTATTCATAGGAAATGTGAATAGCAACACATCGGCACGCGCATTTGCTAACCCGTTGTCTATACTGTGGATTAGCGCTATCTCGCTTTTTTATAATTAACGTTATGCGGCGTCAGTCACAACCTGGTGAAATTTCTGCCAGGCGTCATTCTGCCCATCAGGCTGCCGTCTATTTTTAGTGAGGGAGATATATTTACGGCAAGGCTGCCGCACATTTTTCATTGCGACAGGAGCAGAATCAATGAGCAAGAAATTTGCCCGCAGCAGTCTGTGCGCGCTGGGTTTGACGGTGATGACCGTCCATGCCGCTGAGCCAACTGACGTCGGAAAAGGCGAAGGACGGCTGGATATCATTGCCTGGCCGGGGTATATCGAACGCGGCCAGACCGATAAACAGTACGACTGGGTCAGCCAGTTTGAAGCAGACACCGGTTGCGCTGTGAATGTTAAAACCGCGGCCACCTCCGACGAAATGGTCAGCCTGATGGCGAAAGGCGGTTACGATCTGGTCACCGCCTCCGGCGATGCGTCACTGCGTTTAATTATGGGTAAACGCGTCCAGCCGATTAATCCTGCCCTGATCCCTAACTGGAGCACCCTCGATCCGAAACTCGTCAAGGGCGAGTGGTTTAACGTTGATGGTAAAGTGTACGGTACGCCCTGGCAGTGGGGGCCCAATTTACTGATGTACAACACCAAAACCTTTCCCACGCCACCGGAGAGCTGGGGAGTGGTTTTTGTGCAACAAAATCTCCCCGATGGTAAAAGCAACAAAGGCCGCGTGCAGGCTTACGACGGGCCAATTTATATAGCGGATGCAGCCCTGTTCCTGAAGGCGACGCAACCGCAACTTGGCATCAATGATCCTTATCAACTCACAGAACCGCAGTACCAGGCGGTGCTGAAAGTGCTCCGCGATCAGCATTTGTTGATCCACCGTTACTGGCATGACACCACCGTACAGATGAGCGATTTCAAAAACGAAGGTGTTGTTGCCTCCAGCGCCTGGCCCTATCAGGCCAATGCCCTGAAAGGCGAAAATCAGCCGATCGCCACCGTGTTTCCGAAAGAGGGCGTGACCGGGTGGGCGGATACCACCATGTTACATGCGCAGGCTAAACACCCCAATTGCGCCTATAAGTGGATGAACTGGTCGCTGACGCCAAAAGTGCAGGGCGATGTATCGGCGTGGTTTGGTTCACTGCCGGTGGTGCCTCAAGGGTGTAAAGCCAGTCCGCTACTCGGTGAGGCCGGCTGTGAAACCAATGGTTATGGCTTCTTCGACAAAATCGCTTTCTGGAAAACGCCAGTCTCTGAGGGAGGCAAATATGTTCCCTATAGCCGCTGGACGCAGGATTACATCGCCATTATGGGCGGCCGTTAATCTGCCAGGAGCGAAACATGACTTATGCCGTCGAGTTTGACGCGGTTTCCCGTCTGTACGGCGATGTCCGGGCGGTAGATGGCGTCAGTATTGCTGTAAATGACGGGGAATTTTTCTCCATGCTGGGGCCATCCGGCTCCGGCAAAACCACCTGCCTGCGGCTGATTGCCGGTTTTGAGCAACTCAGCGGCGGCACGTTACGTATTTTTGGCCGTGAGGCCAGCGAACTCCCACCCTGGCAGCGCGACGTCAACACGGTCTTTCAGGATTACGCCCTGTTCCCACATATGTCTATTCTCGACAACGTTGCTTACGGCTTGATGGTAAAAGGCATGGACAAAAAGCAGCGCCACGCCAGAGCCCACGAGGCGCTGGAAAAAGTCGCACTGAGATTTGTGCACAGCCGTAAGCCATCGCAGCTTTCTGGCGGTCAACGCCAGCGGGTGGCGATTGCCCGCGCGCTGGTTAATGAACCGAGAGTACTTTTGCTTGATGAACCGCTGGGCGCACTCGATTTGAAACTGCGGGAACAGATGCAACTGGAGTTGAAAAAGCTGCAGCAGGAACTGGGCATCACCTTTATTTTTGTGACCCACGATCAGGGCGAAGCGCTGTCAATGTCCGACCGTGTGGCAGTATTCAACAACGGTAAAATAGAACAAATCGATACCCCACGTGAGCTTTACCTGCGCCCGCGCACGCCGTTTGTTGCCAGTTTTGTTGGCACATCCAATGTATTTGACGGCGAATTAAGCACGACCCTGTGCGGAATGAACGGTCTTTATTCGTTGCGACCGGAGCATATCCGTCTTAATTCTCCCGGCGAAATTGAAGTCAGCGCGGTAGTGCAAGCCGTGCAATACCAGGGGGCATCGACTCGCTTTGAACTGGCCCTGGCCAACGGTGCAAAATTATTGGTCACCCAGGCCAATCTGTCCGATGCAGTATTGCCAGATAATCTGGCACCAGGGCAACACGTGCGGGCGTGCTGGTCGCGGGATGCAATGGTGCCCTTGCAGGGCGAAGGGTAAAACACCGATGAGCATAAGCCGTATGACCCCGCGCCGCGCCGCACTGAGCGGTCTGTTCTGGCGTAAACCGCTGCTGGGCCTGTTATTGCTGTTGCTTGGCCCGTTGATGTGGTTTGGCATTATTTATCTGGGATCGTTACTGACGCTGTTGTGGCAGGGGTTTTATACCTTCGACGACTTTACCATGTCGGTCACAACGGATTTGACCCTGGCCAACCTGCGGGCGCTGTTTAACCCGGCGAATTACGACATCATTATCCGCACGCTGATGATGGCTATTACGGTTACGCTTGCCAGTGCGCTCCTTGCCTTTCCTATGGCGTGGTATATGGCGCGGTACAGTCGGGGAAAATGGAAAGCCTTCTTTTACATTGCGGTCATGCTACCCATGTGGGCGAGCTACATTGTCAAAGCCTACGCCTGGACATTATTGCTGGCGAAAGATGGGGTGGCACAGTGGTTTTTAAATCATCTTGGGCTTGCGCCGGCGCTTAGCGCTCTGCTGACACTGCCTGCTATTGGCGGGAATACACTCTCGACCTCCGGTTTTGGGCGCTTTCTGGTGTTCGTTTATATCTGGCTGCCGTTTATGATCCTGCCCATTCAGGCTGCTCTGGAACGACTGCCTCCATCGCTGCTGCAGGCTTCCGCCGATCTCGGCGCTCAGCCCCGCCAAACCTTCCGTTACGTGGTGCTGCCACTGGCTGTGCCGGGAGTCGCTGCCGGGTCGATATTTACCTTTTCGCTGACGCTGGGAGACTTCATCGTGCCGCAACTGGTGGGGCCGCCAGGCTATTTCATTGGCAATATGGTCTATTCCCAACAGGGTGCCATTGGCAATATGCCGATGGCGGCGGCATTTACATTAGTGCCGATCGTGTTAATTGCGATTTATCTGGCGTTAGTGAAACGTCTGGGAGCATTCGATGCACTCTGAACGCGCACCGCTGTTGCTCAAAGTGGCCGCCTGGGGCGGGGTTATATTTCTGCATTTCCCGCTTTTGATTATCGCCATCTATGCTTTCAATACTGAAGACGCCGCGTTCAGCTTTCCGCCGCAGGGCTTTACGCTGCGCTGGTTCAGCATCGCTGCGGCGCGTGGCGATATTCTTGATGCTGTGACACTGTCACTACAGATTGCCGCCCTGGCGACCATTATCGCCCTGATCCTTGGCACACTTGCTGCAATGGCTTTATGGCGCAGTGATTTTTTCGGCAAAAACGCGATATCGCTGTTACTGCTGTTGCCGATTGCGCTGCCAGGCATTATTACCGGGCTGGCGTTGCTCTCGGCGTTTAATACCGTTGGGCTGGAGCCCGGTTTTTTCACCATCGTCGTTGGGCATGCCACCTTTTGCGTGGTGGTGGTGTTTAACAACGTGATCGCGCGCTTCCGGCGGACGTCCTGGAGTCTGGTAGAAGCGTCGATGGATTTGGGCGCAGACGGCTGGCAAACCTTCCGCTATGTGGTGTTGCCAAATCTGGGATCTGCGCTACTGGCAGGGGGAATGCTGGCCTTTGCCCTGTCGTTTGACGAAATTATCGTCACCACCTTCACGGCGGGGCATGAGCGTACGCTGCCGCTGTGGTTGTTGAACCAACTGGGACGCCCGAGAGATGTTCCGGTCACTAATGTGGTTGCACTGCTGGTGATGCTGGTCACCACCGTGCCGATTCTGGGTGCATGGTGGCTCACCCGAGAAACCGAAACCGGCCAATAAATGACAACGCTGAAAGGATAGAACTATGCAACATCAACTGTTTATCAATGGAGAACTGGTTAACGGCGAGGGCGAGAAACAAGCCGTTTACAACCCGGCCACCGGTGACGTGTTGCTGGAGATCGCCGAAGCCTCAACCGCACAGGTCGATGCAGCAGTGCAGGCGGCTGACGCGGCATTTGCCCTTTGGGGGCAAACGACGCCAAAAGCGCGGGCGGAGTGCCTGCTGAAACTGGCGCAGGTGATAGAAGACAATGCGCAAACGCTGGCGCATCTTGAGTCGTTGAACTGCGGTAAGCCGTTGCACTGCGTCATTAATGATGAAATCCCGGCGGTAGCGGATGTCTTTCGCTTCTTTGCCGGGGCGGCACGGTGCCTGAACGGGCTGGCAGCGGGGGAATATCTTGAAGGTCATACGTCGATGATCCGCCGCGATCCGGTGGGCGTAGTGGCCTCCATTGCGCCGTGGAACTACCCGCTCATGATGGCCGCCTGGAAACTGGCCCCAGCCCTGGCTGCCGGGAACTGTGTGGTGATTAAACCGTCCGAAATTACGCCGCTTACCGCCCTTAAACTGGCAGAACTGGCAAAGGACATATTCCCGGCAGGCGTGCTGAATGTGCTGTTTGGGCGCGGTAAAACGGTGGGCGATCCGCTGACCGGGCATCAAAAAGTGCGCATGGTGTCCCTCACCGGATCGATAGCGACCGGTGAGCACATCATTGCGCACACTGCTGCGTCCATCAAACGAACCCATATGGAACTGGGCGGCAAAGCGCCGGTCATTGTTTTCGATGATGCCGATCTGGAGGCGGTAGTAGAAGGTGTGCGCACCTTTGGTTTCTACAATGCGGGGCAGGATTGCACAGCCGCGTGCCGCATCTATGCACAAAAAGGAATTTACGCTGCGCTGGTCGAAAAACTGGGTGCCGCCGTTGCCAGTCTGAAAATGGGCGCACCCGACGACACCGAAACGGAGCTGGGGCCGCTGAGTTCCGAAGCGCACCTTGCGCGGGTCAGTAAAGCGGTGGAGGACGCAAAAGCATTGAGCCATATCCGTGTGGTCACGGGGGGCAACAAACGTGACGGCGCAGGGTATTACTACCAACCGACGTTGCTGGCAGGGGCAAAACAAGACGACGCCATTGTACAACGCGAAGTGTTTGGCCCGGTGGTCAGTGTGACCGAATTTGACGATGAAGAGCAGGTGCTGAACTGGGCGAATGACTCACAGTACGGTCTGGCGTCTTCCGTATGGACAAAAGACGTGGGCCGCGCACACCGACTCAGCGCCCGGTTACACTATGGCTGCACCTGGGTAAATACCCATTTCATGCTGGTCAGCGAAATGCCGCATGGCGGGCAAAAGCTGTCCGGGTATGGCAAAGATATGTCTTTATATGGACTGGAAGACTATACGGTTGTGCGTCATGTCATGATTAAGCATTAATTTCGTGCCGCCAGGGATGGCGACATTGCTCCGGAATATGAGCTATTTCTCATAGTTTATTATGTCGCAGTTGTCATTTCTCCTGAACTGGTTTAATAATAAGCGACCATCAGCGGAGTGGTAAAATATAACTCACTAAAAATACCGCATATAGACATTATCATTGCCCTGTCACAATAGTGTCATTGTTGCTATCGATAATGTCTCGCTTTTAAAAATATCAGGCTGGGGAAATAACATTATGAGTAAAATTGTGGTCGTGCTTGGGCCTGGCGGCGCGTCGGAATTTTTGACCGTCGATGACAGCGAAACCTCTGTGACGTGGGCGGTAGGAGGCGGGGCGTTGGGTAACACCTTGCCTATCGAAACCTACTTTTGTGAAGGTGAAGAGTTTTATTTTGCAAGACTTGAAACCAGGCCGCACGGCGAAATGCTCGCAGCATCTGTTAATTAAAATTAAGGGCTCTGTTGAGCCCTTAATTATTTAATAATTCGCAAACTTATCTTTTCAAAAACACTTCATTTTCTCGCGGCGCCCAGTCTTTTTCTGAAAAGTCATAGGTCGGTAGCGGTTCGTCTTTGATCCCTTGTGAGCGTAAAACAGCACGTACTTCTGCGGGCAGGTTCTCATCGCGGAATAATTCAGCGAGCACGAACATCACATCAAGGAAAGAGAGCTGTTTTATTTCAAAGGGTTTCCAGCCGGTACGTTTATGAATCAAATGATAGAGCGCTTCTTCGCCGGCGAGCGGAACAAAGCTGCTGGCATATTTTTCCCGGTGACGGGCCAACAGCGATTCAAGAATAAATATCTGCGCGGTACGCTGGCGAGCCGCGTGCGCCCGGGGACTGTCTGTCGTCACATCGGTGTGCGTTATGTCATTGTTTTCACGCACCCGAACTTCTATGGCTTGCCACAGATCGTCATATTTCTGCATAACCTTACCTTGTTTGTTCTGAAGAATGCCTTGCTGTTAGACAATAACAGAGATGCACGATCGCCGCCAAATTTCCCGGTGCTATTCTTCAATATTTCTTATATTTAAATCGGAACTTAAGTAAAATTTCCCTATAAAAGCAAAGCACTCTGATTATCTTATTTAAGCGAGAGTAAAAATCCGCAAAATAACGTGCGCGCTATCAAAGCTTATTGAGCAGATGAATAATAATGTGAGCGTTCATACCTTTGATGGATACTTATCATGAAAATGAATTCGTTGTTCTGCGGAATGATAGCTGCGATCAGTTTACTGCTGGCGGCAGAGGGGATGGCCAAAACAGCACCATTAACCGATGCGCAGATTAAAAAGGCCATTATTGCCGAGTCGATTTCTCAGTATCCAGGCACCTGCGCCTGCCCCTATAACCAGGCGCGTAATGGTAGCCATTGCGGTAAACGCAGCGCCTGGAGCAGAGCAGGAGGATATGCGCCGGTTTGTTATGACAACGAGGTCACCAAAGAGATGATGGATGCCTGGCGTGAACGCCAACGTTAACCGATGGGTGATAGAAGCCGGGCGGGTTGTTTTGCCCGGCATGCACTGTTGCGCATCAGTGAGTTAAATCAATAATTCCCAGAAACCCATAAGTTGCTTAAGTAATTAAACTTGATATACATCAACAAAAAGAGCATATTGCGCACGTTTTGTTACTTTTGGGTTCATATTTGCAATGACGCTTTATCAAAAAATGTTGGTATTTTATGGGGTCATGGCCTTGCTCTGCGCTTTGATCACCTGGTTTTTGTCTCACGATCGCAAGCGCATCCGTTTACTCTGCGCGTTTTTAATCGGTTCCACCTGGCCGATGAGCTTCCCGGTGGCGCTGCTGTTTTCCTTGTTCTGAAGCAAAGCGTGACGACGGAAACATAAAAACCACGAAAAAAGTGCAACATATTTAACGGATGTTTTACCTAAGGAAAGGAGACAGACGTTGGACCTCTATATCAAGTTACTGATCTTTTACGCGGTTATGTCCGTCATATCGGGTTTCATTACCTATTTCCTCACACAAGATACCCGCACATTCCGCATCCTCAGCGCCTTCCTGGTTGGCGCGACCTGGCCTGTCAGCTTCCCCGTTGCTTTACTTATTTCTTTGATCTAGCGCTACCCCTTGAGATGCTGTATATAATTACAGTATTACGACATGGGAGAGTCACATGAACAGTTTTTATTCGCACCACGCGCAAGCGCAGGTTCGCTGGCAGGATTTACCAGGCAAAGGCGACCCTGTCGTGTTTATTCATGGTCTGGGTTGCGCCTCCTCTTATGAATATCCGCGCGTGGTGGCCGATCCGGCATTTGGCGGTCGACGCGCCATTTTGATTGACTTGCCAGGCTGTGGTTACAGCGAACGGCCCGCCAGTTTTTCTTACCGCACCAGCGATCAGGCCAGCGTGGTCGTTGAACTGCTGGATCATCTCCAACTTACTGCGTTATGGCTGTATGGCCACAGCATGGGCGGCAGCATTGCTATCGAAGTGGCGGCGATGATCCCGGAGCGTGTTCGCGCGCTGGCAGTGTCAGAGCCGAATTTTTATCGCGGCGGCGGCGCATTCAGCCGCGAGATAGCGGCCCAGGCTGAAGCAGACTTTGTGACCTGCGGCTATGCGGTGATGCTGGCGAAAGAGAAAACGCCGTGGGCAGGTTCGCTACAAAGTGATGCACCATGGGCGGTGTGGCGCGGGGCAAAAAGTCTGGTGGATGGCATTGAACCGTCCTGGATGGCGCTGTTCACGCAGTTTCCACACCCCAGGACGTTAATCTTCGGTGCCTTATCGCTGCCGGATCAAGGCGCGCAGGACGTCTATGATCAGGGCATTGATGTGCGGATAATCCCCCAGGCCGGGCATTCCATGTCATGGGAACAACCCGCCGCATTAGCGCAGGCGCTGGCAGCATTTATTAGCGAACTGGAATGAAAATCCCGGCGCACTGGCGTGGCCGGGACTGTGGCGGCTCAGGGTAGCAGCGTTTTGAGTTTCTTTCGCGCCGCGGCAGGTACATCCAGCGGGTGAACATAACCGATGTTTTCTGTCGCACGGTGGTAAAGCGCTACGAGCCAGTCATAGACATAACGCGTGGCTGCATGCACCGGTTGTTCGCTTAATTTCGTTAACCGTGCGTCGTTAACCCCTGTTGCGCCAGTAGCAAAAATGGTGCTGCCTTTCTGCACACGGCTCGCCGGGCGCTGATCTTCAGGAATATCGGCATAACCCAGCCAGGCGACAAAGTTACCGATAGCCGCATATAGCTGCGCGGCACAGGCGGTATCGCGCTGCATTACTTTTTGCAGTTGTTCCGGCAGGTTAAGGCGGTAACTGCTGATAATGACGATTTCAGCCATCTGGCGTAAGGTGCCAGGAGAAACGCCCAGGCGAGCGGCGTTTTCATCATTGCGGCTCCACTGACGAACATGGTTAACCCACAGCGCATGCGCCTGTTGCCCTACATCTTTGGCGACAGGCTGCTGTTCGCTGCTTTCACTGCTGTCAGCAAACAAATCTATGGCTTCATTAAACAGGCCGCTGACTTTCTCCTCACGCGGTTGCTGAACTTTCCACAGCGTATCAAACTGCTGCATATCCGGTTGCAGTCCTTCCAGCAATTCACCGTGGCGTGAAGCCTGGCCTTGTAGTTCGCGCACCACGGCTTCTGCCCGGGCGCGCTGAACAGTATTTTCTCTGACCGGTGCGGCAGCCCAGCTTTGCAACAGATCGCGCAACGTTTGCTGATGGCGTTCATGTAAGGCTTTTAACCGACTTTGTCGTAAACCCGGAGCCGTTGCCTGACCCAGCCACTCAAGCAAACGTTGCAGACTGCTCGCATCCAGCGCCTGTAAGGTGCCCCAGTGCTGCCCGGGTTTACCAACAAGTTGCTGAACGGCTTCATCAAGATTTTGCGCCTGGGTAAATCGCGCATCCTGCGGGGTAATGGCCCATACCAGCCCCGGTAATGCCGCTTCCTGTCCGGATTGTGTTTCGTTGACCCAGTTAAGCAATGCCCGCGCAGTAGTGGCAGTGGCGGAGCGTTCTGCGGTGGCGTTACAAATCATCAGCACATCCGGCTGTAAACGCTGGCGATAGCACTCCAGCAACCAGCGGCATTTACTGCGCCATAAGGGTTGCCCCGCTTCAGGACCTGGCGCAGGAATATCGAGAATGTCGACGCCAGCCAGCACGCTGTTTTCCACCGGCAGCACCAGTTCACGGGTAATCAGCGATAAAGTCGCGAGCGGCACACTGACCGCATTCTGCAGCTGATCGTTAAGCCAGGGATGCACCACCACTTCATCCTGAATCTCTTCGCTCCCCGGCCCGGCAGGGGTTAAGAACCCGTCCGTCGGCAGTGCAAAGTTATCCACCAGGACGCTCAGCGGCGCAGCCAGTTCGCTGGCATTGCCAGTCTGATGCAGGGTATGCGCCAGCCCCAGCCACTGCTGGGTCAGCTCCTGCTGTTCGCCCCATAGCAGCGACCAGGCGCTGGCACGGGCGCTGAGATCCAGCGATGGCAGCAGCGTGGCGAACTGATGCCATAACGCATCATCCATCTGCTGCGCCGACGAAGGCACCACCGAACGCCAGAAACGGGCTATTGCGCCGATCTCCTGTGAGGAAATGCCGGGCACGGCGTTGGGTTGACGCAGGCCGCGCCATTTGGCGACACGGCTGTCGATGACGGACTTGTCCACCGCGCGCAGTTCCGGCTGTTGTTGCGCATGGGCAATAAAGATCTGCACCAGTTCGGCTTCGCTGATAATGCGCAAGCGCAGCGGGAAACTCTCGTCCATTGCCGACACCGAATGGCTAAAGCGCAGCGCCATGCTGGTCAGTCCATGGCCCGGATTGACATGTGTAAAGTACTCCAGCGTCTTATCGCCGGGTCGCACATGCAAACGCCCGTTACCACTCCCACACAAGGCATTAAGCAGATGGGCTTTCGCGGCCTGAGAGTGACCGTACAGGCCAACAGTGCAGGGCGCGTCAGCCGCGTCGTTGAGCGCCGTTTCTTCCGCTGCAGCCGTGGTCAGGCGCGCCAGTAACGCATCGGCATCGTCGTCCAGCAGGGGCGATTGCAGGCGGTTTTCAGAGATCCACGCCATCAACGGCTGGGTGTTTTTTACGCTCGCACTCATTTCAGGTACACACTCCCGCTGTCGATCCAGTAATGGCTTCCGCTATGGCGGCGGTCGGCCAGCGTATTTAATTTAAAGGTTAACGCATCGGCGGCCACGGGTGTGCCATCCTGCAACCAGGCTTCACTGAGAGTAAAGGACTCCGGCCCGTGGTGTTTGTTACCGCCACTGAATTGCAGACGTACATTCAGGACACCATCGCCAGCAATCGCTTTGGCCAACTCTTGTGAGTTGATACTCAGCGTATAGAGTGGCGTGGCAGGCCAGCGGGCATTAGCCAGTTGGCGGAATCCCAGCGTCACATTGCCGCGCAGCGGGAAGTGCAGGCGCGCATCCAATTTCGCGCCCGGTTTATCGAGGTCGATATCGTGATACCAGATATTTTCATCGCGCAGCGTATTAACCACGTTATCCAGCAACCCGAGATAGCGCACGGTGGAGTAAGCGCCAATATCCGCCGCCTTAAAGTTAAAGCGCGGCAGGCGCAGATCCAGCGCCAGGCTGCACAACATTGCCCCCACTGCGGCCGTCGATTTCGGGTTACCGATCTTGCCCTGCTGACTGAAGGGATACCACTCATGCACGCGGTATTTGTCCAGCCACACCATGCGGTTAACAGGCACGGGTTGCAGGTGGCGAATCAGTGCCTGCACGCCCGGCAGGCAGCCAGGCCGACCGGTGATCAGCAGCACATCGCAGCAATAATGGCTGATGGCTTCACACACGGCATGCAGCGGCGCGGTGAGCGTGAACTGCCCGGCCAGCATCGCCGCCTGGAGTTCAGAGAAATTGACCTGCAACGGCACTGCCAGCACATCGAACTCCGCCGAACCTGCCGGAAGCGCATGGTCGATCGCTTGCTTAAGGTAGTTCATCACATTGCGGGTCGGTTGCTGTTTCAGCAAATCGCCAAAGGTGGCATGCAAACCAGCCAGCGGATCGTTGATGTCGCTCTCTTCCCAGGCCGCCAGAATGGCATGCCCCACTGGCATAAACAGCTGCAGCGTGGTTTGTTGACGTAACACCGCCTGAGTATCAATACGCCCGGAATCCCCAAACAGCGACGCCATAATCGACGCCGCATCCGTGATGCCGGATTTTTGCATATGGGTCTGCAAGGCAGGTAACACGCAGCGCTGAATGACATCCAGCAGAATATCGTCACCCGCAACTTTGAACCCTTCCCGGAACAGCAACTTAGGGGTGATCTTCACATTACTGCCGGTGCCGTCATCAAGCTGATAGTGCGTAATGGCCATATCGGTGGTGCCGCCGCCAATATCGACGGAGGCCACACGCAGCGAACGCCCTGGCACGACACCCGGAGCTTCGGTGCGGTCCGGGCGGGCGGTAGCGGCGAAGAAGGTTTCGGTTTGCCCGGCAAAACGGGAGATCGCTTCGTTATATAGCCACACCAGCTGGCCGCAGCTGGCTTCGTCCCACTCCATATGGATCTGTGGAACCGGCACTACACTTTTTTCCTGCTGTTTGCGGTTGGCAAAATCTTCATCCTGCGGATGCCAGCCCATCGCTTTCCATACCAGCGCGATGGCCTCGAACATACGACGACGGAAGATTTCGCGCTCCTGTTTCGGCATTGCCGAGGGCAGGGTCAGGATGATGGTGCGCAATTGGCGAGGCGAAGCCGGAAAGCCCAGACGCAGACGTGTGGCTACGCTGTTGATCTGCCCCAGCGCCTGTGCCAGCAATTCACACAGCATATGAGTCATCAGCGTACTGCGGCTGTACTGCGGTGAAAATACCGGCAGACGCTCATCCAGAGGCAGACTGTAAAGCGGCTGGCCTTCGTCATTCATCAGATTCATCAACGGGAAAGCTGTCGCCAGCGGTTCGCGCTGGGTTTTGCTGTTCATCTGGCTGAAGCGCCAGTCTTGCAATACCGGGGTTTCGTCCCACAAATAGCGACGCGGGCTGGAGATCCCGCTGTTACCTTCGGTGCCCAACCGCTGCATTGCCAGTTTGCGGGCTTCATCGCCAACGCGCACGATCGAAGGCCAGACAAAGGCGTCTTCACGGCCACTCTCAACGGAAAAATGCTGCTTACCAAAACGCGCTTCCGAGAACTCAAGACGGCTGGTGAAAAGCGGTTCATTAAGGAACTGCGGTTCGCTCAGAGAACGTACCTGTAACTCTGCCGTCTGACGCAGACCGTCATTAGCATCGCCGTGATCTTCAATGATCACGCCACACGTATGGGTATTACCAACATCAAGGATTAAGTCGACCGGGATCGCTGGCGTACTGAGCGTATGGGTGACGATTTTGACTTCCGGCACCTGCAACTGGGTACCGAGCAGGGTCATCAGGTTCAGCCAGTGCGCCTGGTATTCAAAGCTGCGTAACGCCTGATTGATATCGCGTTCGCTGCGGGTTTCATGCTGCGTTACATGTTGCAAAAAGGCTTCACGCAACCAGCCGTCCACCCATGTCTGGTCAAGGAAATCTGCCACTTCATCATCGCGCCAGGCGAGCGAGAAACGGGTGCCATTAAGGATGTCGTTCTCCAGCGGGGCGAGTGCGCCCGGGGAGAGATCGTTGATCTGGCTGTCCAGCGCCAGCGCCACGCGGTGCGTGTTACCGGCACTGTCTGGCTCGCTCAGCTTGCGGATCTGCACACGTGCCCAGTTATCCGGGCCTTCAACAAAGGTGCGCGGCGGGTTAAAGCGCAAGAACGGGATCGGCAACCAGACGCCATCGAGCAGGGTCAGCGAATATTGCATGGCGTGCGTGCTTTCTGGCTTCACCACTTCTGGCTGGCTGCCGTCACGCGTGGGCAGGGTAAAACGCCCGTTGACCAGGTCAAAGTCGAGGCGCAGCAGGGGGCCGTTCGCAGTTTTACGCACAAAACGGCCGCTGTTTGCCGTATCCTGCGGCGTCAGGCCAAAATCAAGAAATTGCACGCCGCTGTTGGCAATCAGCGTCACGCTCTGTTTGTAGTCGCAAAGATTAACCAGCATAAACTCAGTCACCTGTTTTTCTGAACGTCACCGGAACGGTGGTTTTGGCGTCAAAACGTGCGTTACATTCCGCGACGTCGTTGCTGCTTGCTTTACAGGAAATTTCCGGCATGGGGTAACGGGAACCATCGCTGCAACGCGCGTTGCTGCGGCTCTTGATCATCAGCTCGCCGGTCTGATGCAAACCGGAATAAAGCTCTGCACGGCAGGTCACGTTTTTACCGTGAACAATACGTGCGGTGCCTTTGTTGTTCTGGATTTGAAAACGGACGGTTGGCGCTTTTCCGGTTTCTGGATCTTTCACATCCATCGCCACGCGCCAGTTGCCGTTGAGGAATTTAGTAGAGCCAATTTTCACTTCCAGCGCATCCATCACCAGCGCATCTTTCGGGATAGCGGCGATCACTACCGGCGCTTTTTCTTCTGGGGCTTCCGGCGCGTTAAGCTCTGCGGCAACCTCCGCCTGATGCAGAGGCAATTGTGCCGCCAGTACTGGCGCAGCCTGCATCGGTTTCGGCGCAATTTCTACAGGTGCAGGGGGCTGGACTGCCGTCACAGGGGCAGGGGTGTCACGTTGTTGGTTAAGCAGTAACGGCGCGGCCACCGCGACAGCCACGGCAGCAGCCACAGGCAACGCCCACAGACCATAGCGGCTGCGTTTTTTCGGTGCCACTGGCGTTGGCGCGGCAGGCGCAGGTTCAGGCGTTACAACAGGCTCAGCGGCCTGAACCGGCGGCACAACGGCAGGCTGCGGCGGCAGATTCACTGCAGGCGGTGGCGTCAGTAACGGTTCATCTGCATGACTGAAAGTGACCGTCGCAGCGGGTTCGACTTCCGGCTCCGGTTCAGGTTCTGGCAGCATCTCAATGATCGGCTCTGCGACTTCCGGCTCTTTTAAGCACTCCAGCACATTGTCACGGGCGTTTTCGTTCAGATTGACGAATCCCCAGAAGGTGATGACCGGTTTGCCATCAACCAGAAAGACGTGGTTTTCACCGGGGAACTGCAGCGCTTTTTCCAGCAACGAGCCAAACAGTTGTTGCGCGGTCTTTGGCGACTGCATGCATTTGCGGCTGAGGGCCGCAGCGCTGTCGAGGGTGTTTTCGAGGTAGCGAAATGCCTTAAAACGGGCCTCTTCGTCGGCGGCTTTCCAGGAAACCGCCCGCCCATCTACCGGCGAGTACCAGTCAACGCGATCGCCTTCATCATTAACCTGGGGAATTGCCAGGCAGTCTACCAGCGCTTGCTGCTTACGCAGACGCAGTGCTTCACGAATTTGCAAGGCCGAATCAAATACGGCCTGACCGCCGCCGCCAACGGCCTGGAAATCGTCCAGATCGCCGCTGCGCAAGAGAGTTTTTGCCACGTTTTCATCCCATAGACTTCTTCACGCGTCTACTGTACGCAATGTCGCAGCAAGTAAACGGCAGAAGAAAGCTCAAAACCATTGAATTCTCGACGCATTGATCGCATCGAATCGACTTGACGGCGCGCAAAACACTTAAGATAAATTTTAATTTTAATGATGGTGGATATTTCAGCAAAATCAACTGCTTTAGCATAACCTGAGCGCGATTCGTTATTTGCCTGTTTGCCCGGGCTGTGCTGAGATTAACGCTCCATATAAAAAAGAAGGTTCCTGATAATGTCTACAGGGAAAACACTGCTCGCCCTCGCGCTGAGCGCTTTGTTACCGGCAAGCGCCGCATGGGCGGCCTCTAACGACACCATCGTCTACTGTTCCGAAGCTTCTCCGGAGTCGTTCAACCCGCAGATAGCCAGCTCTGGCCCGACGTTTGTCGCCAGCTCCCAGGTTCTCTATAACCGCCTAATTAACTTCGACCCGGTGAAAAACACACCCATTCCGTCGCTCGCTACCGCGTGGAGTGTCTCTGAGGATGGCAAAACCTGGACCTTTACCCTGCGCCAGGGCGTGAAGTTTAACAGCAACAAATATTTTAAACCGACGCGCGATTTTAATGCCGATGACGTGATCTTTTCTGTGATGCGGCAAAAAGATGCCAAACATCCTTATCATAATGTTTCACAAGGTAATTACGAGTACTTCACCGATGTCGGCCTTGATAAGCTGATCAAAGAAGTGAAAAAAATTGACGATTACCACGTTCAGTTTGTCCTGAATGAACCGAATGCCGCCTTCCTGGCTGATTGGGGAATGGATTTTGCTTCCATCCTTTCTGCGGAATATGCCGATGCAATGCTGAAAAAGGGGACGCCGGAAAATGTCGATACCTGGCCTGTCGGTACCGGGCCGTATGCTTTACAGCAATATAAAACCGATGCGCAAATCCGCTATATTGCTAACCCGAACTATTGGGACGGCGCAGTGCCAACGAAACATTTGATCTTTGCCATTACGCCAGATGTGCAGACCCGCCTGGCGAAACTGCAAACTAACGAGTGCCAAATCATTCCGGCTCCGGCCCCAGTGCAGTTTGCGCAGATCAAAAACAATAAAGATCTGGCGCTGCACTCTGTAGAGGCGTTGAACGTGGGTTATCTGGCATTTAATACGGAGAAAAAACCGTTCGATAATGTTCTCGTGCGTCAGGCGCTGAATTATGCGACCGATAAACAAGCCATAATCAATGCGGTTTTCCAGGGCTCTGGCAGCGTGGCCAGGTCACCGTTGCCGCCGAACATGCTCGGTTTTAATAAGGAATTAAAAGATTACAGCTACGATCCGGAAAAAGCCAAAGCGCTGTTGAAACAGGCCGGGCTTGAGCAAGGCTTTGAAGCAACGCTCTGGTCGATGCCGGTACAGCGCCCCTATAACCCGAACTCGCGCCGCATCGCCGAGATGATCCAGGCTGACTGGGCAAAAGTTGGGGTTAAGGCGAAGATCGTCTCTTACGAGTGGGGTGAATACCTTGCGGGAATGCGCAAGGGCGAGCATGACACGGCACTGTTTGGCTGGATGTCGGATAATGGCGATCCGGATAACTTCGCCGATGTGTTACTAGGCTGCAACAGCATTAAGACCGGTTCTAATGCGGCCCGCTGGTGTGACAAAGGCTATGACAATCTGGTGCAACAAGCAAAACGGAGCGCTGATCCGGCAACACGCGCGAAACTGTACGGTCAGGCACAGGAGATTTACTATCAGCAGGCACCGTGGATTGCGCTGGCGAACGGTAAAACGTTCTATGCCACCCGCAGCAATGTTAGCGGCTATAGCGTGAGCCTGATGGGTAGCGATTTTTCCAAAGCGAAACTGAATTAAAGGAGAAGGTATGTCACATCTGGATGAGGTTATTGCCCGTGTCGATACGGCCATTCAACAGAGTGTTATTGCCGATATGAATGCGCTGCTGGTTGAACTGAGCGACGACGCGGCGTTAAGCCGCGAAGATCGTTATGCCCAGCAACAGCGCCTGCGTCAGGCTATTGCCCATCACGGGCGTCAGCACAAAGAAGATATGGACGTGCGTCGCGAGCACCTGACCAAAGGTGGCGCCATCCTTTAATCAGAACTGGCGTCTGGCCACCAGCCAGGCGCCAACGACCAGCAGCACCGCGCCGCAAACCGGGCCGATAAGCGCTCGCAACGGAATGCCGTGGCTTCTCACCACATCCATGACCAGCCCGCCGATCAACTGGCTTGCCACTAACACTGCGATGGTGGTTGCTGCGCCGACATTCTGATAACCGCTGATGCTGGCAAAGACAAAGAACGAACCCAGCAGGCCGGGGATTAATGTCCACCATTTCACGCTGGCATAGAGCTCCTGAAACCCGCTCAAACCATATTTAATCAATAAGATACTGACAAACAGTACAATTCCGACCAGCGAATTAAGCAGCATGGCAATAAGGATGGTCGACGCCGATTGCGTAATACGTACCATCAGCATATTCTGCACCACCAGGCCAATACCGGCGGCAATCAGAAAGGTGAGGGTCAGCGACTGATTCATGAGAGGACATCCGGATCGGTACGGTTATCGAGTTGCAGTTGCATAAAAGTCAGATCCAGCCAGCGGCCAAATTTGGTGCCCACCTGCGGCATTTGCCCGGTGATCACAAAACCCAGCTTGCTGTGCAGATGAATGGAACCCTGGTTTTGCGCCTCGATGCCGGCGACCATTACATGTTTGCCAATCTGTTTCGCCTCTGCAATTAGCCGCTGCATTAATGCCAGCCCCAGCCCTTTACCCTGATGTTCCGGGTGTACATAGACTGAGTGCTCAACGGTATGGCGAAAACCGTCGAAGGCGCGCCAGTCACCAAACGAGGCATAACCCGTGACCTGGCCGTTCTCTTCACTGACCAGCACCGGGTAACCGAGCAGCGTGCGGGCTTCGAACCAGGCAATGCGGTTATCCACATCCACTGTCTGATCGTTCCAGATTGCCGCCGTGTTTAGCACGGCATGGTTATAAATCGCGGCAATGTCGCCACAATCCGCTTTCGTGGCATAACGAATATTCATGGTTGAACCCCAAATTTGTACACTATAGTATTACGTAATGAATACTATCTCAGACAATATAAATCAACGGATCAGTGCACGAATTCGCGTTGAACGGGAATCTCGCGGCTGGTCGCTCAGTGAACTGGCGGAGCGGGCAGGCGTATCACGAGCGATGATCCATAAAATCGAACGTGCGGAAAGCAGCCCGACAGCAACACTGCTTGCGCGCCTGTCCGGTGCCTTTGGCATCAGTATGTCGACACTGATTGCCCGTGCGGAAATGCAAGAAGGCAAATTGCTGCGTTATGCTGACCAGCCGGTGTGGCGCGATCCGCAAAGCCACTATTTACGTCGCCACGTTTCACCGCGCAGCGATTTGCCGATCGATCTGGTGCAAATTGAATTGCCCGCCGGCAGCGACATTCCGATGCCGGCGTCCTCATATGCGCTGGCGCGCCAGCTGATTTGGTTACAGGAAGGTGAACTGGTCTTTCTGGAGGGTGATACGCGCCACGAAATGAAAGCCGGGGATTGCCTGGAGCTGGGCCCGCCAAATGACTGCCGATTTATTAATAAAAGTACCGCCCCTTGCCGTTATTTGGTGGTGCGGCTTAACCATTCCAGCTCGTAATGTAAACGCGATCATGCCCGCCAGCGACTAGTATCAATAGTTAGTCTGATACGCAGAGGAGAGCATGATGAATCAACAATCCAATCGTAATCGTCGTTGGGTGCTGGCTTCCCGACCTCACGGCGCACCGGTCGCAGAAAATTTCCGCCTTGAAGAGAGTGACCTTGCCATCCCCGGAGAAGGCCAGTTGCTGCTGCGCACCGTGTTCCTGTCTTTAGATCCCTATATGCGTGGACGCATGAGCGACGCGCCCTCGTATTCTCCGCCAGTGCAAATTGGCGAAGTAATGTGTGGCGGCACGGTCAGCCGGGTGGTGAAATCGCTGCATCCTAATTTTGCCGAAGGCGACTGGGTACTCGGTTTTAGCGGCTGGCAGGATTACGAGATTTCTGACGGCGCAGGGCTGGTCAAACTGGGTACCGATCCGCAACACCCTTCATGGGCGCTGGGCATTCTTGGCATGCCGGGCTTCACTGCATTTATGGGGCTGCTGGACATTGGTCAACCGAAAGAGGGCGAAACGCTGGTGGTGGCCGCTGCAACCGGGCCGGTTGGCGCAACGGTTGGGCAAATTGGCAAAATCAAAGGTTGTCGCGTGGTCGGTGTCGCCGGTGGCAGCGAGAAATGTCGTCATGCTGTGGATGTGCTGGGCTTCGATGCCTGTATTGATCACCATGCGGACGATTTTGCCGATCAATTGAAGTCCGCCTGCCCACAGGGAATCGATATTTATTTTGAGAATGTGGGTGGCAAAGTATTTGATGCTGTGCTTCCTTTATTAAATACTGCGGCGAGAATTCCACTTTGCGGCCTGGTGAGTGGTTATAATTCAACCGAACTTCCTGACGGGCCAGATCGTATTCCGCTATTAATGGCTACGCTGCTGAAAAAAAGAATTCGATTGCAAGGGTTTATTATTAACCAGGATTATGGTTATCGCATTAATGAATTCCAGCAGCAGATGGGCGAGTGGCTGTCCGCCGGAAAAATCCACTATCGTGAACAGGTTACTGAAGGACTGGAGAATGCACCAGACGCTTTCTTTGGCCTGTTAGCCGGTAAAAATTTCGGTAAAGTTGTGGTTCAAATCGGGCCTGAAAGCTAAGTAAACGATGGCGGTAAAAAACCGCCATTTTTAATTGTGCAAATTTTTGAAAAACGTCTTTAATTATACAAGCATAAGGAACGATGACCTTGTGAAGGCAGTTCCTGGTAGTTGTGCACAATAAATAACATTTGTTCTACTTTTACGCGACAATCCAATACCAGGCATGTGTTTATATAATATATTCTTTGCGGTTGAGATTACGGACACGCTACCAGGCTGAAAACAAATAAGAATTCATACAGGATACAAACATGCTTGATTTGGAAAAAGCGCAACGGACAAGCCTGACTATGCAAGTCGAGGCCAGCCTGAAAAATGCGCTTATCATTGGTGCGCTGAAACCCGGTGCCCGCCTGATCACCAAAGAAATCGCCGATCAATTAGGCACCAGCATTACCCCAGTACGTGAAGCGTTACTGCGCCTGGTCTCCGCAGGCGCACTTCACGCAACGCCTGCTCAGGCTTTCCTGGTTCCGGAAGTGAGTCTCGAACGTTATAACGAAATTAACCAAATACGCAAAAACCTTGAAGGTATGGCAGCACGCGCCGCCAGCCAGAATATGACCAAGGATAAAATCAGGGAGTTGCGTATTCTGGCCGAATCTTTTCATGAAGCGCTGAAAAGTGGTCATACCGAACAAACGTTGCAGGCCAACCGCGCGTTTCGCTTTAGCATTTATCAGCAGGCCGGTATGCCGACCCTGACGGCGTTAATTGAACAATTATGGGTGCGTATTGGTCCATGTTTTAATTACCTTTACCCCACGTCAGAGGATTTAACCCGCGGGCACGATTACAGCGATTTGCTGGCCGCGCTGGAAGAGGGGGATGGTTTCGCCAGCGAAAGGGCGCTCTGGCGCGCCATTGATGAGGGCGCTACCATTATCAATAAACAATTCCACCGCTAAAAAACCATTCAGGCGAGTAATTTTTTAATCGCTAACATATGTGCTCCCCGGCAAAAATTTGCGAATGGGGAGCATCTGCGTCACGTTTTTCACTGATAAGACCCGCTTAACGCTGAAATACCGAATGTCCTTGCCGATAACATTTGTTAGCGCAGTCAGGCGCTAACATTTGGTATTCAGCAAGGAGTCCGGAATGTTTTTTAGCCAGAGGTTAAGCAATATAAAAATCAGTAGAAAGCTGTCCGTGGGGTTTGGTCTGGTCCTGTTTCTTGTCGCCATCGCCACCGTTCTCAGTGTGTTGCGTTTTAAAGAAATCCGCGATGTCTATGAAAAAACCAACCTGATGTACAACATCAATATTGAAGTCTTTCAGGCGAAAATTAACCGCCTGAAATATTTGTATGGTGATGACAAATCCGGTGAGGTGATGTCGAATTATGTCCGTCACGCGTCTGAATTAACCGCCAGCGCAGACAACCTGTCGTGGTCCGCCCAGGAAAAACAGATCATCAGGGATGTTGCCGACCACCTTGATAACTTCCAAAACAGCATTAGCGAGATGAAGAAGGCCAGCGGTGATATCCGCACCGTGCGTGATTCGCTCGATAAGCTCGCCGCCAGTGACCTCTCTTCACGCTACACTGCCCTTATTCGTACCCCGGCGGCCGACACAACGCTGATGACGCAGGTCTACGAACAACTTTTTGCCATTAGCGCCGTGCGTGATGCGGCGCTGGTTGTGCGTTACAGCCCGACAAAAGAAGCGCGCGATGCGCTGGATAGTCGTTTCACACAAACGCAAACCAGCGTGCAGGCGCTGGTCACTCAGTTGCCGGGAGAGCTGCAAGCGCCACTGCAAGCTTTATGGGGCGACACGGTCAGGTACCGCGATCTGAGTGTTAATTACTTTACCGCATGGCAGGCGCTGAAAGCCGCCGAAGACAAAGTCAAAGTGGGTGGCGACAATAGCAGCGCGTCGCTTAAACAGATCATTTCGCTGGTAAAAGCGCACAATGATGAGCTGGCGTATACCTCCAGTACCATTGCAGCAATGATTGGCATCATCGCCATTTTGATTGGCATCCTGGTATCGTGGTGGGTCATTCGTCAAATCACCCGGCCAATTGATCGCAACCTGGCGCTGGCTGAGCGGATCGCCAGCGGCGATCTCAGTTCGACAATTCGTGCGCAGAGCACCGATGAACTCGGTCAGTTGACCGGGGCAATGGGGCGGATGAACGACACGCTGCGCGATATGATCTATGAAGTACGCAACAGCGTAACGCAGGTATCCCGTGCGGCTACCGAAATCGCCGAAGGCAATACCGATCTCTCTTCACGCACCGAACAGCAAGCCGCGGCTGTGGTAGAAACGGCTGCCAGCATGGAACAGTTAACCGCCACGGTGAAAAACAACGCCGATAACGCCCGCAATGCCCGTAGCCTGGCGGCGCAGGCCTCGAAGACCGCCAGCGAAGGCGGTAGCGTGATGCGGGAAGTTGTCGACACAATGGGTGATATTCACAGCAGTTCTAACAAAATTGCCGATATTACCGCAGTAATTAACAGCATCGCTTTCCAGACCAATATCCTGGCACTGAACGCCGCCGTAGAAGCCGCACGGGCAGGGGAGCAGGGGCGCGGTTTTGCCGTTGTCGCCAGCGAAGTGCGCAGCTTGTCGCAGCGCAGTTCGCAGGCGGCAAAAGATATTGAGCAGTTGATCAGCGAATCTGTCTCTCGCATCAATACTGGCAGTGAGCTGGTGGCGAAAGCCGGGGAAACCATGGATCAGGTGGTGCAGTCGGTCACCCGGGTAAACGACATCATGGGGGAAATCTCCTCTGCCTCGGAAGAGCAGAGCCGGGGTATTGAGCAGATTGCCCGCGCCGTTGGCGAACTGGACAGCACCACGCAGCAAAACGCCTCGCTGGTCAGCGAATCCTCTTCTGCTGCGGGTTCACTGGAAGAGCAGGCCCGCCTGCTAGAAGAACTGGTGGCAACTTTCCGTCTCGAACAAGGCAACGCAAAAGCGAAACCGGCCGCGCCAGCGGGCAAACCGCCGGTTAAACCGATGCCGAAAACGAAAAATGAAACAGCGACTCACGACGAGGGCTGGACGGCATTCTGATTCAGCGGGAAACTCATCAGCCTGGAAGCTTGCTTCCGGGCTTTTTATTCTTCGCAGGCTGCTGGCGTTATTCACACCCCGGCACTAACGGAGAATAAATAACGCGATGTAACCAGGCGGCGAATCATGATTAATTGTGCCTGAATGCTTCCATATATTTCGCAGGCAGGTTAGGATTTATCTGAACAAGCACTTCTTTTAACAGGGATTTTTATGAAAAAGTTTGCCGTTGCAATGACGTTCGCCTTAATTCTGAGTGGCTGTGATAGCCAGCCCACCATTGATACCTCCAGTGAAGCCAGCATGAAAACCTCCATTCAGAAGGTCAGAGAGTCATTGCCTGAAGCGAAACGCGCAGCCTATGACGATGCGCTGCAAGTGATTGTGCTCAGCCGCCTGAACCTTAAAGATCTGATGCAGGCGGGTGCGAATCAGAATACCGCGCAACTGGAAGAAAAAATGAAAGGCGATCTCACCGGCAAGACAGGAGAAGAGATCATCGCCTATGCAGACAAAATCAGAAAAGAGCGCGCAGCACAGTAGGCTGCATGGCATCACCCGCCTTATGGCGGGTGATCACGACTTGATTACTCGAACTGCCAGGCCACAGAAAGACCCACGCCATAATTACGCCCAGGGGCGGGTTCGTAGTAGCGCCCATTCGACTCATTCACAATCACCGAACCGACATACTGACGATCAAACACGTTGTCGACTCGCCCAAATACATCGACTAACCAGTTGCCATAACTAAATTTATAGCCTGTGTTCAGCCCGGTCACGGTATAAGAGGGCGCTTTAGCGGTGTTCTCGTCATCCGCCATAATGTCGCTCATATAACGCACATCCGCGCCGGCGTACCACCCTTGTTCCGGGATCCAGCCGAGGGAAGCAAAGCCCATATTCCGGGCAATGCCCGGCATACGATTACCCTGGCAGTGGCTGTCGCTACACACCTCGCTGCGGTAGGTCGCATCCAGATATGTCCACGCCACTTTTGCCCGCCAGTTGCCGGCAAATTGCTGATCAAGCGATAACTCCGCGCCCTGCCGACGCGTTTTACCCGCGTTTTTATAAGTCGTGCGCCCCCCGCTGCTGGCATCCGTCACAATTTCATTATCAGTGTCGGTACGGAACAGGGCCGCCGTCAGAAGCCCATTACCTATACGGGTTTTATTACCGATCTCTACCGTGTCATTGGTAGACGGTTTCAGCGCAAAATTGAGCCCACTTTGCCCGTCGGAACGGTACGACAGTTCATTGATGGTCGGCGTTTCAAAGCCCCGCCCGGCGGCAATATAGACATTCGACGCATCGGTCACGGCATATTTCAGTGACCCGGCCGGCAACCATTTGTGGTAATTCGCTTCGCCGCTGTCATCACCATTTTGCGCCGTAATATAGTGATCATTGGAATCAAACCATACCGAGCTATAGCGCACGCCCGCATCCAGCGTCAGCTTATCGGTTAACTGCCAGGACGTTTGCAGGTAGGGATCGAGGTTCCACATCAGGTTACGTTCATTGCGGCGCAAATTCCCTTCCTGGCCATACACCGGCGTTGAACCCTTCATCACAAAGTTTTCATACCCTTTGCGCTGCTCACTCATGTTTTCGTAGTTAAGCCCTCCGGTAAACGTCACCGGAATACCCAACTCGCCGCGATGCGTCCAGCGGGTATCAATCCCCTGATAATGGCGTGTCAGGTCGATCACCCCCCCCGCATGTTTGGCATTGAGCTGTGGCCCGCGGGGAATAGACTGATACTGGGTGGTTTCACGCTCTCCGGCGTACATCATTACGCTGAGATCGTCCTGCTCACTGAGCTGTCGCTCATAGCGCACACCCGCCTGCGTTTGTTTAATGGTTTTACGTGTGTCGTACTGTTCCGCACGGGGTGACTGACGCGGATTGTCCTGCCATTCGCTGCGGGTTAACCCTCCGGCATCGTTGGCCTTGATATCAACGCTGTTAAAAATCAGGCTCAGCTTGCTGGCGTCATTAATGCGCACGCCCAGTTTAGCGTTGGCAAGGTTCTTGCGCGCACCGCTGCGATCGCGGTAGCCATGGGTGACAAATCGGGTGGTGGAAGCGGTGTAATCCACATCGCCTGCGTGCGTGCCATCCCCCATCGCGCCAGTGGCCTTCAGGCCATAACGCCAGCTGCCAAAACTTCCGTAATAGCTGCTGGCTTCCACAGTGCCAGGTTCGCGCCCGGTTTGCGTGGTGACATTTACCACACCGCCGGATGCATTGCCGTACAGCGCGGAGAAGGGGCCGCGTAACACCTCAATGCTTTCAACACTGTTCAGATCGATATTCGACGTCTGCCCCTGGCCATCCGGCATGGTGGCGGGAATGCCGTCCACATACATGCGGATACCCCGCACGCCATACGTGGAGCGCGAACCGAATCCACGGATCGAGAGCTGCAAATCCTGCGCATAGTTTTGCCGGTTTTGCACCTGTAACCCAGGCACACTCCCCAAAGTTTCAGAAAGATTGACACGCGGTGTCGCCTGGCGAATATCGTCACCCTGCACCACGCTGACGGCGGCGGGGGTATCGAGCTCAGAAACTGTCGTCGGCGTCGCCGTCACGATCAGGGTTTGTTCATTGTCTGCGGCAAGCGCCAGTGTCGGTAAAATCACCGGGAGTAGCATCACGGGTAAGGTGAGGCGAGAGACGGAAATAATATTCATGAAGGAACCAGGTTAAAAAACGCACAAAATGGAACATAACGCGGATATGTTAAAGGTTATGTAAAGATATTGAAAACATTAAGGGCACATTACGTTAACACTGAGTGTAGCAAAGCGTGGCGCATCGGCTCCGGCACACATTTAATCCTCCACTTTGCAGTCATTAATGATTATTATTCTCACCATAACAACAAGCGAAGCTGGCGCTTCGTGCACTGGATGCATGTGAAAAATAAACAACGTGTTGAACAAAGGGAGTCGTCATGTCTTTACGTCATTTATGCTCGCCGCGCCTGCGGCATTCTCTGGTCCTCGGTTCACTGCTGCTGGCGGGGTCATTTACCACACATGCTGCCGAAGAGATGCTGCGCAAAGCGGTTGGCAAAGGCGCTTATGAAATGGCTTTCAGCCAGCAGGAAAATGCGCTCTGGCTTGCCACTGCGCAAAGCCGCAAAACCGACAAGGGTGGGGTAGTTTACCGTCTCGACCCGGCAACGCTGAACATCACCCAGGCCATTCATAGCGATCTGAAACCCTATGGCGCCACATTAAACAGCCGTACGCAAACGTTATGGTTCGGCAACACCACGAACGGCGCGATCACCGCCATCGACGCTAAAACGGGTGAGATAAAAGGGCGTGTCGTGCTGGATGCGCGCCAGCGTTCCGAAACAGTCAAACCGCTGAGCCCACGCGAACTGGTGGTTGATGAAAACACCAATACGGTTTACGTCACGGGCGTCGGTAAAGAGAGTGTCGTCTGGGTGGTCGACGGGGCGGCGATGAAGCTGAAAACCACCCTCACCAACACGGGCACTTACAGCACCGGGCTGGCCATCGATAGCGCTGCAAAACGCCTCTACACCACCAACGGTGACGGTGAGCTGATCACCATTGATACCGCGACGAACAACATTATCGATCGTAAAAAACTGCAGGATGACGGCAAAGAACATTTCTACCTTAATCTGAGCCTGGACACCGCGGGTCATCGCGCGTTTGTCACTGATTCAAAAGCAGCAGAAGTGCTGGTGGTCGATACGCGTAATGGTCAGGTTCTGGAAAAAATCAGCGCGCCAGAATCGCTGGCCGTGTTGTTTAACCCGGTCCGTAATGAACTCTACGTAACCCATCGTCAGGCAGGGAAAGTCAGCGTTATTGACGGCAAAACCTACAAGGTTGTGAAAACCTTCGACACGCCTACACACCCGAACAGCCTTGCGCTCTCGGCCGATGGCAAAACATTATTCGTTAGCGTGAAACAGGCCTCCTCGCGTGAGAAAGAGGCCACCCAGCCGGATGACGTGATCCGCATTGCGCTGTAAAAACCTGTTCGTTTAAGCTCCCTGCGGGGAGCTTTTTTATTAAGGAATCGATAGCTATGTTGACGACGACGAACGCCTGCTGGCAAACGGGTTGCCCGGTGTTTATCACGTGGAAAATAGCTGGGGAAATGACGGGTTGATTGCCCCGGCAGTTACTGCCGCCTGGCAACACTGGAAAGCGCAGGCATAAAAAAGGCCTGCGTAAAAGGCAGGCCAGTCACATTAAGCGCCCGTCGGCGCTTTTTTTATGGACGCGAGGTTTTTTCAACCAGCGGCGCAGGCTGCTGCGCGTTCGGATCGACCGGCGCCGTGCTATGAATGGCCTGTACGCGGTTCCGTACCCCGTACCAGCCAGCAACCAGCAGAATCGCGATCAGCGGGATAGAGCCAATCGTGTAAGTGCCATTCGGGTAGTCGAATGCCATCAGCACCAGCACGCTCAATAAAAACAGCAGCGTCAGCCATGAGGTTACCGGCGCACCCGGCAGTTTGAAACTGACATCCGGCACGCGACCTTCTTTAATGGCTTTACGCAGACGCATCTGGCACACCACGATAAAGCCCCAGGAAGCGATAATCCCCAGTGAAGCCACGTTAAGCACAATCTCAAATACCTGCGACGGCACCAGATAGTTCAGGAACACGCCCACGACATAAACAGCGATGGTCACCAGAATGCCTGCATAAGGCACATGGTGGCGACTCATTCTCGACATGAATTTCGGCGCAGAACCGCCCATCGACATGGAGCGCAGAATACGCCCGGTGCTGTAAAGACCGGAGTTCAGGCTGGAGAGCGCAGCGGTCAGCACCACCATATTCATGATGTCACCAATATACGGCACACCCAGTTTGGAGAAGAACGTCACAAACGGACTTTGCCCCGCCTGGTAGGCGTTCCACGGCAGCAGCAGAACCAGCAGCACCACAGAGCCCACATAAAACAGGCCGATACGCCAGATAACGCTGTTAATCGCCTTGGGCACCATAGTCTGTGGATCTTTACACTCGCCCGCCGCTGTTCCTACCAGTTCGATAGACGCAAAGGCGAATACCACGCCCTGCACCAGAACCAGCGCAGGCAGCAAACCGTGCGGGAAGAAACCGCCATTATCGGTGATCAGATGGAAGCCGGTCGTGCCGCCGTCCAGCGGTTTGCCGGTACCAAGGAAAATGGTACCGACCACCAGGAACACCACGATCGCCAGCACCTTAACCAGTGCAAACCAGAACTCCATTTCGGCAAACCATTTCACACCGATCATGTTCATGGTACCGACAATCGCCAGCGCGCCGAGCGCGAAGACCCACTGAGGTACGTCGCCAAACGCCCCCCAGTAATGCATATAAAGGGCTACGGCGGTGATATCGACTATCCCGGTCATGGCCCAGTTAACGAAGTACATCCAGCCTGCGACAAAAGCGGCTTTTTCGCCGAGGAATTCGCGGGCATAGGAGACAAAACTGCCGCTGGACGGACGGTGTAACACCAGTTCACCCAGCGCGCGGAGAATAAAGAAGGAGAAGATACCGCAGACCAGATAGACGATAGCCAGCGACGGCCCCGCCATCTGCAATCGGGCACCTGCGCCCAGGAATAAGCCGGTACCGATGGCGCCGCCAATGGCGATCATCTGTACTTGTCGATTCCCCATCGCCCGGTTGTAACCCTCTTCATGAGAGTTGAGCCAGCGTCGTTTTGCCGCGTGATGATCGGCAGCGTGGTTGTTGTCTGTTTTCATTGTTTACCTGTTCACCTGTCTGAACCTTGCTGAGTTCCTCAACCCACGGATTGGCTAACCAAACGATTGCCCCGTTGGGTAAACGCCCTGTCTTTCCAGTGATTCTTCGTGATGGATAAGACAAAACATGGCGCAGCATCGTAACCGCAATCGATTAATGACGCAAAACATACCCACCAGAAAGGGCGCGACTATTAGTGGAAATTGTGAGGTCACTGCAGTCGGGCAGTGTAACTGATTCAGAACGTCGAAAAATGCAACAGAAATAACCGTGAGCGACAGAACGAATTTTAACAAATCAGAACAGTCGTCCGCTTGATTGATAAGGGTTTGTAATGACCATAACCTCTCTGTGGGCTTACTTTGCAAGTTTTTTGCTTATTAAATGTAAATTAATTGTTTCACAGCAAATTCCTCGCGTCCTAATAATGAACGCCTGTTTACCAACACGGGTGTGCTGCATGTCTTACCGTCTGAGTCTGCTGGATAAAAGTCCCATCGCGGAACACGAAACCGCGCAAGATGCCCTTCACCGCACGCTGCAACTGGCGCAGCGGGCTGAAATCTGGGGTTATCACCGCTTCTGGATAGCCGAACACCACAACACTGCGCAACTGGCCAGCCCGTCGCCGGAACTGGTCATCGCCTGGATCCTTGGCCAAACCCGGCGCATTCGCGTTGGGTCCGGCGGCGTCATGCTGCAACACTACAGCCCCTACAAAGTGGCGGAAAATTTTAATCTGCTGGCGACCATTGCTCCGGGGCGTGTTGATCTCGGCGTAGGTAAAGCGCCTGGCGGTTTACCGCTGTCGACACGAGCATTGCAGCAAGGCCTGCGCAGCGAAGAGAAGGGCAGTTTTGCCGATCAACTCGCGCAACTGGATACCTGGCTAACACCTGGCAAAGATGACAGCGCGGAGGAGACGGTCCTGGCAACCCCATTGCCACCACAGCCCGCAGAGCGATTTTTGCTCGGAGCCAGCCGCGAGAGCGCGGCGCTGGCGGCAAAACTGGACTGGGAGTTTGTTTTTGCGGCGCATCTGAATGGCGATCAGGCCCTTTTAGGTGACGTTGTCACGCAATGGCGACAACAAAGCCAGCGTGACACCCTGGTCGCAGTGCAGGTGATCGTCGCTGCTACCCAGGCGCAGGCCGACGCACTGGCACAGCAGGTGGAAATCTGGGGTGTGGAACTGGCAAACGGCCAGCGCGTCAGCGTAGCCAGTGAAGCTCAGGGGCACGCCTTTGCCCGCCAGGCAGGTAGCCCGGCGGTACGTATTACCCGGCGTGAACCCTCGCTGATTGCCGGTACGCCGGAAAGCGTGCTGGCCGGGCTGGATGCCTTACATCAACGTTTTGCCATTGATGAATTCATTATCGATACGCCCATTGCCGAGGGTGTCGCACGGCTGACTTCGTTACGCCTGTTGGCCGAAGCCGTGACTCAGGCACAGGCCACACAGGAGGTTGCGGGATGAGTTTTGCCGAACAGCTGATCGACTGGCGACGTGAATTGCACCAGTACCCGGAACTCTCGCTGCAGGAGTTCGAAACCACCCGCCGCGTTCGTCACTGGCTGGAAAACGCCGGTTTGCGCCTGTTACCCCTTTCGCTGCCGACAGGCGTTGTGGCCGAAGTGGGTCGCGGCGAAAAAATCATCGCGCTGCGGGCGGATATCGATGCGCTGCCCATTCATGAGGTCACCGATGTGCCTTTCGCCTCGCGTCATCCCGGCGTCATGCATGCCTGCGGTCACGATATACACACCAGCGTCATGCTCGGTGCGGCGCTGTTGCTGAAAGAGAAAGAGCAGCATCTGGCAGGGCGGGTGCGCATCCTGTTCCAGCCCGCGGAGGAGAGCTTCGGCGGCGCGCAGCGTATGATTCAGGCGGGAGCACTGGACGGGGTGAGCGCTATTTTTGGCATGCACAACGAACCCGGATTGCCGGTCGGCGCGTTTGCCACCCGCAGCGGAGCGTTTTATGCCAACGTTGATCGTTTTGCGCTGAAGGTCACTGGAAAAGGCGCTCATGCGGCGCGTCCCCACGAAGGGAGTGACGCGATCCTGCTGGCCAGCCAGTTGGTGGTCGCGCTGCAAAGCATCGCCAGCCGCAATGTCAACACGCTGGAATCGGTGGTGCTTAGCGTCACGCGCATTCAGGGCGGCAATACCTGGAACGTACTGCCGGAACACGTCGAACTGGAAGGGACGCTACGCACGCACCAGCCTGCCGTGCGCGACCAGGTGAAACGCCGCGTAAATGAGATTGCTGCCGGGCTGGCGCAGGCCTTTGCAGCAGACATTGCAGTCACCTGGTATGAGGGTCCGTCGGCGCTGATTAACCCTGCGCGCTGGGCCACTTTTGCCCGCGAAGTCGCCGACGAGCAGGGTTATCGAACTGAAGAGGCCGATCTGCATATGGGCGGTGAGGATTTTGCCGTCTATTTGCAGCAGATCCCCGGCGCTTTTGTCAGTATCGGCAGTGACAGCCAGTACGGCTTGCACCATCCGGCGTTTGACCCTGACGAGAATTTACTTGAAGAGGCGGCGCGCTATTTTGCGCGGCTCGCAGAAAAAGCGCTGCTTCAATCCTGATGTGAAATTTTTCTGCCTGGGGCGGTGGCCCCGGGCCACCTGTTGCCTGAAAACGAGGATCGATTATGTCTACCACACGACAATTACGGCTTGGCACGATATTACATGGCGCCTCGGGAAATATGTCCGCATGGCGTCATCCGGCGGCTGTTGCCGATGCCAGTATTAACTTTGACTTTGTTCAGCAAACCGCGCGAATTGCCGAACAGGGAAAGCTGGACTTCTTATTTGTTGCCGACGGTCTTTATATTAATGAAAAGTCGATCCCGCATTTTTTAAATCGCTTTGAACCCATTACCGTCTTATCGGCACTGGCCAGCGTGACCCGTCATTTGGGACTGGTGGGCACACTGTCCACCTCATACAGCGAACCCTTTACTGTCGCGCGCCAGTTCGCCAGCCTCGATCACCTCAGCCAGGGCCGGGCAGGCTGGAACGTAGTGACATCGCCACTGGAAGGATCGGCCAGGAATTTTTCCCGAGCCCAACACCCGGATCATGCGCTGCGTTATCGCATTGCTGATGAATATCTTGAGGTGGTGAAAGGGTTATGGAATTCATGGGAAGAAGATGCATTTGTGCGTAATAAAGAGAGCGGGCAATTTTTTGACCCGGCAAAATTACACCCCCTTAATCATCACGGTGATTTTTTTCAGGTTGCCGGGCCATTAAATATTGGTCGTACACCGCAGGGTCGCCCCATTATTTTCCAGGCCGGGGCATCGGACGACGGTAAACAGTTGGCGGCACGCCATGCTGATGCCATTTTTACTCACCAGGATACGCTGGAAGAGGCGAAAAACTTTTATCGTGATGTCAAAACCCAACTGGAGAAATATGGCCGTGGCCATGATGAACTGCACATTTTCCAAGGCGTGAACGTCATTGTCGGCGACAACGAAGAGGACGCAGAGCAGCAGTATCAGACCACTGCCGCGCTGGTGTCGATTAGCGATGCGCTTAACTACCTCGGTCGCTATTTCGAACATCACGACTTCAGCCAGTACCCGCTGGATGCGCCATTTCCGGATCTCGGTGACTTAGGGCAAAACAGTTTCCGTAGTACCACCGATGAAATTAAGCGCAATGCCCGCGAGCGCCGGCTGACATTGCGTCAGGTCGCCCTTGAGAGTGCTTCGCCGCGGCCACGTTTTTCCGGCACACCCCAACATGTCGCCGACGGTTTGCAGCAGTGGTTCGAGAACCATGCGGCGGACGGTTTTATCATCCAGGGCGGCACCCCGGATACCCTCCCACGCTTTGTTGAAAAAGTCGTTCCGCTGTTGCAGGCGCGCGGACTGTTTCGCAAGGAGTACCCCGGCACCACGCTACGCGAGAGCTTAGGTCTGCCGTTACCCGCCAATCCGTACTCCGCCCAATAAAAGAAGAGGGAACACGATGCAGAGAACGCCTTTGTTGCTGGCAGTCATGCTGGCACTGATACCGCAAGTCTGGGCCAACGAGGTCAACATTAATGGCACCGGCGTCAGTCTGGAAGCCAATAAACAGCCGATCACGACGCCGAAAAATGCCGATGCGATCGCGCAGTTGCCGAAGGATTATCATTTTGTGGTGCCCGGAAAGCTCACCGTCGCCGTGGCCGCGCTGAACTCCCCGCCGTTGACGGTTTTTGCCGATGACAACAAAACCCTGCTTGGCAGCGAGGTCGACATTGCTCGACTGGTTGCCAGCAGCCTGGGGCTGGAGCTGAACGTGGTACCCACCTCCTGGGAGGACTGGCCGCTTGGCGTGACCTCCGGTAAATACGATGCCGCAATCAGCAATATCACCGTCACCAAAGAGCGCAAAGCGAGGTTTGATTTTGCCACTTACCGAAAAGATTCCCTCGGTTTCTACGTTAAGTCTTCAAGTCCGCTAAAAACGATCGACAAAGCGGAAGACATTGCCGGGCTGCGCATTATTGTGGGTTCCGGCACAAATCAGGAGGCGATTTTACTGGCATGGAATGCCGAAAACCTGAAAAAGGGCCTGCAGCCGTTTACTCCTGTCTACACCAAAGATGACGCGGCCCAAACCCTGGCGCTGCAATCTGGCCGCGCTGATGCCTTTTTTGGCCCCAATGTGATTGGCGCATGGAAAGCCGCCCTGACTGGCAAAACCCGGCTTGTCGGCAGCGTCGACGGCGGCTGGCCAAAAGCGGCGCACATTGCCGTCACGCTGCGTAAAGGCAGTGGGCTGGCGCAGCCGGTGCAAACGGCACTCAACGGTGCGATCAAAAACGGTGATTACGACAGCGTGCTCAATCGCTGGGGCGAGGGGGTTGAACGTATCCCGACGTCAGAAATCAACCCGCCAGGACTGGGCGATTAAGGAGAAGGCCATGAGCGAAAAATTCCGTGATGTGTCCCCCGACGCGCCCGAATTACAGCCCATCCTCCAGGGCCTGTTCGCGGACTATGCCGCACGCTACGGTGACTATTTTTCTCGGCATGCCGAGGTCGAATTAACCGAGTGGTATTTAGCCCCGCAAGGGCTGTTTATTGTACTGGAGCGTGACGGCGAAATTATCGCCACCGGCGCGTACAAGCCCTTCGATGACAAAACCGCTGAAATCAAACGTATCTGGACGCACCCCTCACTGCGCCAGCAGGGGCTGGCGGCGCGGATTGTCCGCGAACTTGAACGCCGTGCGCAACGGGCGGGGTACAGCCAGCTTTACCTGACGACCGGTTTTCGTCAGCCGGAAGCTGTGCGGCTCTACCTGAGCCAGGGGTATCAGCCGCAGTTTGATATCCACCGCGATCCGGAAGTGTTCAGCCAGCCGCCGTTTGATGGACGGCTGCGTTTTACCAAAGTGCTGACGGTCGACACCCTGAGTAAAACTGCCTGAGGAGTGAGCATGAAAACGACAGAAACGGTAAAAGTGGTGCCCGCACGCTACCCGCTACGGACGATTGGCGCGGTGGTCGCCCTGTTTGTGCTGGCGGCAATTGTGCAGTCGGTGGCCTTTAATCCGCGCTGGGAATGGGCGGTGTTTGCCCGCTGGTTTTTCGACCCGGTGATCCTCGAAGGGCTGGGGCAAACCCTGTTGCTCACGTTGTTAGGCACCGTACTGAGTGTTTTCTTTGGCGGTCTGCTGGCACTGGCAAGGCTGTCATCATCCTGGCTACTCAGCAGCCTGGCCTGGGGGTATATCTGGTTGTTCCGCTCGCTGCCGCTCATTGTGGTGCTGATCATTTTATATAACTTTTCCTATCTGTATGACCGGCTGTCGTTGGGCATTCCGTTTACCGGCATCGAGTGGGCAAGCTATGAAACGATTAATGTGCTGGGGCAGTTTTCAACGGCGGCTGTCGGGCTGACGCTGGTGCAAAGCGCCTATACCGCAGAGATCATTCGCGGGGGCTTTCTCGGCGTCGACCACGGTCAGTATGAAGCCGCCGCCGCGCTGGGGCTTCCGGCATGGCGTCGCACATTGCGCATTATTTTGCCCCAGGCGCTGCGCACCATTTTACCGTCCGGCTTTAACGAAATAATCAGTCTCGCCAAGGGCACGGCGATGGTCTATGTGCTGGCGATGCCGGAGCTGTTCTACACCATCCAGATGATCTACAACCGCACGCAGGAAGTGATCCCGCTGCTCATGGTGGGCGCAGTCTGGTACCTGGTGATCACGAGCGTGCTGTCTGCGATCCAGTATCTGGTTGAGCGCTGGCTGGCACGCAGCGAACGCCGTTCAGCCATTAACCCTTCGCGGGTGCGCATTTCTTCCCCGTCGCGTGTCACGCAAACTCAGGAGCCTGTGCATGCCAACCTCACTTAATGGTCATATTTCCATTACTGGCGTCAGTAAATACTTTGGCCGCCATAAAGCTCTGGATGCGGTGTCGCTGGAGATCCCACCGGGGTCAGTCACGGTGATCCTCGGCCCGTCAGGTTCGGGAAAATCCACGTTGCTGCGCACCATTAATCATCTGGACCGTGTCGACGAAGGGTTTATCCGCATTGATGGCGAGTACATCGGCTATCGGTTACAGGGCGACAAGCTGTATGAACTGAAAGAGAAGGAGATCCTGCGCCAGCGGGCCAATGTCGGTTTTGTCTTTCAGAATTTCAATCTCTTTCCGCATTTGACCGTGCTGGAAAACCTGATTGAGGGGCCCATCGCCCATAAAAAAATGCGGCGCAAAGAGGCGATTGAACAGGCCTGGCAACTGCTGGATGTGGTTGGCCTGCGTAATAAAGCCGATGCCTGGTCGCGACATCTCTCCGGGGGGCAACAGCAACGTATCGCCATCGCCCGCGCACTGTCGCTGCGCCCGCGGGTGATGTTATTTGATGAACCCACCTCGGCGCTGGATCCGGAACTGGTCGGCGAAGTACTGGATGTGATTAAAAAGCTGGCGCGGGCCGGCTCAACGCTGGTCGTGGTCACGCATGAGATCGGGTTTGCCCGAGAAGTGGCGGATCAGGTGGTGTTTATGGTCGACGGCAGGATCGTCGAGCAGGGCAGCAGTGACGCGGTTCTGAATAATCCGCAACATCCGCGCACACGTCAGTTTTTATCTAAGGTCTTGTAAGGAGCCATCATGAAACAGGGATTACTGGGGCTACTGCTGCTAAGTACCGGCTGTTTTGCTGCCGGGCAGATTGATTTGAAAGCCAATGAACACCCGCTGGCGGTGCAGCAAGATGCGGCGGCCATTGCCAAAATCCCACCGGGTTACCGTTTCGTAGAGCCGGGAACATTGACTGTGGCGATCTCAGCATTGAATTCCCCGCCGCTGGCGTTACTGGCCAGCGATAATCGCACACGCATTGGCAGCGATCCGGATATCGCTCACCTGTTAGCACAAAGCCTGGGGTTAAAACTGAAACTGGTTCCCACTGCCTGGGAGGACTGGCCGCTCGGCATTACCTCGGGGCGTTACGATGTCGCGCTGGTGAACATTGCGGTCACCGAAGCGCGTAAAGAGAAGTTTGATTTTGCCACTTACCGCGCAGACTCGCTGGCCTTTTCGGTCAAGTCCACCCGTCCTGTCGCAGCCATCCACAGCGCGCAGGATCTGGCGGGGAAAAAAGTGATAGTCGGCTCCGGTACGAATCAGGAACGTATTCTGCTGCGCTGGAATGAGGAGAACCGTGCCGCAGGGCGTCAACCTGCACAGCCGATTTACCTGACTGACGATGCCTCCGGCAACCTGTATATCCAGTCCGGGCGAGCCGATGTGGTGTTTGGCCCGCAATCGGTGGCAGCGTATAAAGCGGCGCTCAACGGGGCCACCAAAGTGGTTGGGTTAGGGCCGAAGAAAGCCTGGGTGGCGACCACCACCAAAAAAGGCAATGGCCTGGTTTATGCCTTACAAGCCGCGCTGAATGGTGCGATTGCCCGCGGCGAGTATCAGCAGGTGCTGGCGCGCTGGGGAGAGCAGGGGGAAGCGGTGACACAGTCGCAGGTGAATCCACCGGGGATCACCTACGACTAAACAAATAATGCGGTTTCGACGGGCGTGGCGTTACGAAACCGCGTTCCGCCTTGCCAGCGCCTGTGTGAGCAAAAAATGCGGGGTTACGGACGCAGGCCAAATTCACAGCTTGCCTGCGTCCAGGCGCGAGCCTGTTCACTCAGGGTGAACCCCAGACCATGGCGATCAGAGACATACATCCGGCCATCACGCAGTTCCAGCTGTTCATTAAACAGCGGGTTCAGCCATTCGAAGTGCTCCAGCCACGGCTCCAATGGATAGGCCGCCGACAAGTGCAAATGCACCTCCATGGCAAAATGTGGGGCCAGTTTACGGCCATGTTTCGCTGCCAGATCCATAATGTTGAGGAAGGGGGTTATGCCCCCTACGCGGGGGGCGTCAGGCTGGACGACGTCGCTTGCATTCCCCAGGATCAACTGTTCATGCTCCCGGAAACTGGTCAACATTTCGCCGGTTGCAATGGGCGTATCCAGCGCCGAGGCCAGTTGCGCATGGCCTTCAACGTCATAGGCATCCAGCGGCTCTTCAATCCAGACCAGGTTAAATTTCTCCATCTGGCGCCCCATGCGTATGGCGGTTTCGCGATCCCATTGCTGGTTTGCATCCACCATAAGCGGGAAGTTATCGCCCAGCGCTTCGCGCACCGCCGTCAGCCGGCGGATATCCTCTTTGGTGTCCGGTTGGCCGACTTTGAGTTTAATCCCGCCGATGCCGTTCTCACGCGAGATCACCACATTTTTGAGCACCTGATCGAGCGGGGTATGCAAGAAACCACCGGAGGTGTTGTAGCACTGAACGGAATCACGGTGTGACCCTAACAGTTTTGCCAGCGGTAACCCGGCGCGTTTGGCTTTCATATCCCACAGGGCAATATCGAAAGGGGAGATGGCCTGTACAGCCATGCCGCTTCGTCCGACGGACGCTCCCGCCCACAGCAGTTTGGTGTAAATCTTGTCGATATCGTTCGGATCTTCACCCAGCAGATTGTCGGCGATTTCTTTGGCATGGGCATAAATTCCCTGGCCCCCGGCACGTTTTGAGTAGCTGAAACCGATACCGTCAAATCCATCGCGGCTGCGGATTTCCGCAATAATAATCGCCACCTCTGTCAGTGGCTTCTGCCGCCCGGTCAGCACTTTTGCATCACTGACCGGGGTAGCAAGCGGCAGGAAGGCGAGGGAGAGTTTCACCCATGCAATACGGTCACCGGTTTCGGCAGCGGTTTTTACCCCTGCGGTTTTTGCATAACTTACAGCATTGGAATTGGCACTGACACCCATCGTTGGCTCCTGATAGCAGAATAAATGATTGCGCTAACATTTGTAGGATCAGCGACAGATCCTGACCAGAGCTCTGCGCTAATTATGCACAGGCGATCACAAATATTGAGCATGCCGTGGGGTTAATTGTTATTGCTGTCACGTTATTAGCTTCAGGCAGCTAAAACAACAGCATAAATGATATCGCTAACATCAACAGGCAAAATATGGCGCTAACTCACTGATTTAGCGACCAGAGAGGCAATGTCAGAAGAAAGGGGTATAATACAAACAGAGTGGCTACGAATATGAAAAGCCTGTTCAAACCTTGTGAGTGATCATGTCGAAATCATCCCGTCCTGTTCCGCCGCGTGCGCCAACACTCGAAGATGTCGCCCGGGCGGCGGGGCTCTCTTCAATGACTGTAAGTCGGGCGCTTAACACGCCGCAACAGGTGCGTCCCAAAACCGTGGAAAAGGTGCTCGCCGCCGTCAAAGCCACCGGTTATATCCCGAATGCATTAGCTGGCGGATTGGCCTCCCGCCGCAGCAGACTGATTGCCGTGGTGGTGCCGCAAATCAATAACAATATGTTTGTCGATACCATTCAGGCCATCAGCGATCAGCTGGCAGTTCGCGGTTACCATATGCTGTTATGCGTGGCCGGTTACACACAGCAGACAGAGGCTGAGCTGGTGGCGGCGCTCTTATCACGCCGTCCCGATGGCATTGTGCTGACCGGTATTCACCATTCGACCGACCTGAAAAAGGTGATCCTGAACGCCAGTATCCCGGTGGTAGAGATTTGGGATCTCACCCCCACGCCACTGGATATGCTGGTCGGGTTCTCCCATGAAAAAGTCGGCCAGGCCACAGCGGATTACGTATTGCGTAAAGGCTACCGCCGGCCGGGATTGTTATGGACGGTAGACAGACGTGCCGCGCAGCGTAAACAGGGCCTCTGCGAAACGCTGGCGCGCAACGGTCTTACTGAGCCGCAGACTGTTGATGTCGCACTCCCCGCGCGCTTTACCTCGGGTCGCGAAGGGCTGGCGCAATTACTTGCGCTGGGTGAGTTTGACGTGATTGTCTGCAGTTCAGACACCCTCGCGCAGGGAGCCATTATTGAAGCGCAGTCTCGCGGGTTGCGGGTGCCGCAGGATGTCGCAGTGATTGGTTTTGGCGATCTCGATTTTGCCGCCGGGAATCAACCCGCTATCACCACCGTCAGCGTTGACCGGCAAATTATTGGGCAGCGCGCGGCTACCATGCTGGCAGACCGTATAGAAGGGCTCAGTATCGACGACGAAATTGTCGATATCGGTTTTCATTTTATCGAAAGGGACTCGGCGTGAGAATTAATGTGATTGGCACCAGCGGCAGCGGTAAATCGACACTGGCGAAGCGTCTTGCCAGCCAGTTGAACGTGCCATATATCGAAATGGATCTGCTCTACTGGCGGCCCAACTGGCAGGGCACGCCAGACGACGAGCTGTACGCCCGGCTTGAAGCGCTACTGGCGCAGCCAGGCTGGGTGCTGGATGGCAACTATAACCGCAGCCGCGACATTAAATGGCGCCATGTCGATATTGTGGTGTGGGTAGATTACGGGTTCTGGCGCACCTTGCGCCAGGTAACGCTAAGAGCCATTGACCGCGCCCGTAGTCGCCGGGAGCTATGGCCAAATACCGGTAACCGGGAGAGCCTGCGTCGGGTTTTTTTCAGCCGGGAGTCAATTATCCTGTGGATGCTGAAAACCTGGCGCAAAAACCGCCAGCGCTATGCGCAGGACATGGCCGATCCACGTTATCAGCATCTGCGTTTCGTTCGCATTACCAGTCCGCAGCAGGCAGATGCCTTTCTTGCCTCCCTGACCTAAACTTAGGGTTCATCCTTACCCAGGAGTCCTTATGTTAACGGTTTATGGCGTCCCCGGCTGGGGATCGGCAATCAGTGAAGTAATGCTGACGCTGGCAAACATTCCGTATCGGTTTCGCAACGTCGACGGTTTTGATCAACCCGGCCCTCAGCGGGACGCACTGCTTAAACTCAACCCGCTGGGTCAGGTACCCACCTTGCAACTGGACGATGGCAGTGTCATGACGGAATCTGCAGCGGTGGCGCTGATGATCCTGGACACCCGTCCCGATCTTGCTCCCGCAGCTGGCACGCCGGAGCGCCAGCAGTTCTGGCGATTACTGGTCTGGCTGGTGGCAAACGTCTACCCGACATTTACTTATGCCGACTACCCGGAACGCTGGACGCCAGATGCACCTGACCAGTTACGCGAAAGCTGCATGAGTTATCGCAAGTCGCTGTATCTCTGGCTGGAAAGTCAGCTTCAGGCCTCGCCGTATGCCCTGGGTAAGGAAATCACACTGCTGGATATCTATCTCTGTGTCATGCGTACCTGGGGCCCACGTCACCAGTGGTTTCAGGAGAACACACCAAAGATCAGCGCCATTGCTGATGTGGTTTGCGCTTTGCCGGAACTGCAAAACGTGCTGCGCAGTAACGACATTATTGGATAAGTCGCGCCGGGCGGCTGTGTTACTGTAACGTCTCTTCACACAAGGAGTTGGCTATGCCGCACATTGATATCAAATGTTTTCCCCGCGACTTAAATGACGAACAAAAAACGGCTCTCGCAACGGAGATCACGGACGTGATCATACGCCATTTGAACAGTAAAGAGAGTTCGATCAGTGTCGCGCTCACCCCGGTAGCCCCGGAAGAGTGGCAAACCCAGGTCTGGGATACCGACATCGCTCCGCATATGGCGCAACTGATTAAGAAACCGGGCTACAGTATGTAACCCTCAGCACACGGACGACGCCGTTATGCATGTCATCGTCGCATACTGATATTTTCAATTAAATTGAAACACCGTTTTGTGGCGAAGCTCGATTTTCATTTAACGGGCAAATGATAAACAGGCATTTTCATTCTGGAGATGCCTATGAACCCGTTACCGACGCTTTTCGCCGTTGCCTTACTGTTTGCAAGCCACGCTCACGCCGCCCCGACCAGCTTTCCCGTCTGGCCTGGCGGAGAGGCACCCGGAGCTAAAAATAGCCCGGTCAGTTTTACCCTCCTTGAACGGAGTAAAGATCCTGCGGAACATGATCGCGCCGTAACCGGGATCCGCGCGCCGCAAATTACCGTTTACCGACCGCAACACGCAAATGGCATTGCATTGCTGGTCACGCCGGGTGGCTCTTACAAACGCGTAGTGCTGGATAAAGAGGGGAGCGATCTGGCGAAACCGTTCAACGATCGGGGCTACACACTGTTCGTGATGACTTATCGCATGCCGGAAGATGGCCATACAGAGGGGGCAAATGCGCCGCTGGCAGATGCACAACGCGCGCTGCGTACGCTGCGCGCTCGCGCTGCAGAGTGGCAGGTCAACCCGCGCAAAGTCGGTGTAATGGGGTTCTCCGCGGGAGGGCATGTCGCCGCCAGTCTTGAAACGCGCTATGACGAAACTGTTTATCCCGCTCAGGATGCGATTGATCAACAAAGCGCACGGCCCGATTTCGTCATCCTTGGCTACCCGGTGATCTCTATGGACAAAACCATTGCGCATGCCGGATCACGCACTGCGCTGATTGGCGCGGCGCCGACCCCAGAACAGATCAGGCACTATTCACCCGAGCTGAATGTGACGGCACAAACGCCGCCGACCTTTTTATTGCATGCGGTCGACGATCCTTCGGTACCGGTAGAGAATTCGCTGGTGATGTTTAACGCGCTGCACGCGCACCAGGTACAGACCGAACTGCACCTGTTCAGTCAGGGACAGCACGGTTTTGGCATTCGCGGAGTGAAAGACAAGCCAGCCCGGCTCTGGCCGGAACTGGCGATGAACTGGATAGAAGCGCTAGCGGACTAACGCCCACATCTATGGGTTATTCACCTGCGGTCAGACGCCTGCCGCTGGTGACAAAGTTGCCGCCGCCGAGATGGTGCAGGGTGTTCAGGTTGTCATTGTCAAAATGCCAGCGCCCGTTAATAAACGCCCGCTCATCGGCGGCGGCCGACACCACTTCGCCAAACAGCGTATCGTATTTCTCCTGAGCGGCGGTGGGCGGCAACAAGCGACACTCCATCCAGGCAAGACATTTCTCTTCAATGACCGGCAACCCAAGCACCGGCCCGGCAAACGCAGGAATGCCATAACAGTTAAATTTATCTTCATCACGCCCGGTAATGCTGCCAACCGCATAGCTCCAGTTAGCGGCAGCCACTCCCGGCACCACAATGCCAAACATACCGCTGCGCTCGATCAGTTCGCGCGACCAGGCGCTTTTATCCACAACGATAGCTATGCGGGGCGGGGAAAACTCCACCGGCATCGACCACGCCGCCGCCATCACATTGCGGCGGTCAATCTGATCATCGCGGCTGGTAATGAGCACAGTCGGCCCGTGATTCAGCAGACGACTGGCATGTTCCAATGCAACAGGACGAAAATGACTCATAGCGGCTCCTTCTTGTGAGGGTTATCCGGCGCTACGGGCAACCACAATTTGCCCGCGTCCTTGTTCTTTAGCGAGATAAAGCGCCAGATCCGCTGCCCGCACCAGGTTGTCGGCACGGGCATGACGCGGCCAGGTGGCCAGCCCAATCGAAACGGAAACCGGCCCAATATCATGGGACTCATAGATCATATGATGCCTGAGCACATTATTCAGCAGCCGTTCGGCGATCTCCCGCGCCTGCGCCTCCTGGGTATTTGGCAGCACCAGTAAAAACTCTTCACCACCGTAACGGAAGGCCAGACCTTTATCTTCCACCGTATCGGTGATCAAGCGCGCCAGCTCACGCAACACTTTATCGCCAGCCTCATGACCGTGCAGATCGTTCAGTTTCTTAAAGTAATCGACATCCACCATCAGGCAACTGAGCTGGGTACCGTCGATCATGGCCTGATCGAGCAGATTGCGCAGTGTTTCGTCCAGACTGTGACGGTTACGCAACCCGGTCAGTGAATCATAGGTTGCTTTTTCGGTCAGCGTATCGCGCAGGAACTGGTTAGCCAGCGCCAGCGCCAGCGTCTCCGCCAGCAGTTCCAGGTAGACATACGGCGGCTCTTTGTCCGGCGTGTAATTATCAAAGGTCAGCAGACCGATGCTCTTGTTCTGCGCATTGAGCGGTACGCAAATTGCCCGCGCAGCGATATCGGGCGAAATATGCTCGCAGGGCATATCCACGGGATCCAGCAGGGGGCTGTGCAATTGCCCGCGTTTCAGCGCCCAGCAGTGCTCCGGCGAAAAAGCGGGATCGTCGCCCGGCGGCAAGCCCCAGCGCGCCACACATTTCATGCGCGATTTGCGGCTGTCGAGAATATAAAGGCGGCCACCCATATCGGGAATAATTTTCGGCGCAAACCGACTCACCACTTTGATAATGGCAGTATGCGAGTCGCAACCCTGCAGACGCTGGGTCATTCGTGCCAGCAGAGTACGCGTCCCCCATTCGGCGTCGCGCTCTTGCTCAAGCCGCTGACGTGCCAGCCCGTTCTCGCGGAAAATACGGATGGCCTGCGCCATATCGCCAATCTCATCGACCTGCGCCAGGACCGGCGCCTCGACCGCATAATCCTGCGTCGCCAGCCGGTTAACCACGTCGCTAAGCGTGACCACCGGGCGCAAGATGCGGTGTTTGATAATAAACCCGAGCACGAAAAGAAACAGAATGGCCGTCAGGCCAACCATGATTTCTGACAGCGTACGCAACCGCAATGAGCGTTCGGTGGCATCCTTGATGGCTGCCTGCACCCGTTGATCCGAGAGACTGCGGAAATGGGCAAAGCGATATTCCGTTTCCGATAACCGCTCTTCATAACTGGCGCTGTACATGAGTTCCATAGCATCTGCATATTTGCCGGCTTCCACATCGGCAATGGCGATGCGCTGCTCATCTTCAAGCTGATCCAGCGTGGTAAGCCCGTCGCGCAGGATCAGAAGCTCAGCACTGGATGCGCCATTATCACGCAGCCCCACCAGGTGATTTTCCAGGTCGATGTCTTCCTGCTGGCGTGTTTTCCAGCTCTGAACGATCTCCGGTTGTTTCTTGATCACGGCCTCACGCGCTAACTCACTGAGCGCCCAGGCTTCACGTTCCAGATTGTCCGTCAGTTCATCAACCGTACGGCTATTCGCCACCGCAGCGCGTTCCGCGCGTTCTGCATTCGAGGCCAGAAATAACGCTACGCCGGAGCTGAGCGTTAAGACCACTGTGGCGACATAAGCAAAATTGGTAATTGTCGCAATACGCACGAGATTGCCTTTTTAGGGGGTGGGGGATTAATTGATATGAGTTTAGATTATGCCATATATATCAATGGCAATAATCACGTCATTTCTTCGTCACATTCGCTGCTTATAGTCAGCCGCAATCAAATCCCAAAGAGGATAGCATTATGTTTGCTCCCCTGACTTTTGTGCAGGTGGATGCGTCCTGTGGCCATCGCGTCACGGGTTTATCACGGCTTCCGCTTGCGGGAGGGTGCTAATGGACGCATTCACTGACATCCGCCTCGACGGTGTTTCTTACGCTTTTGGCGCCCATACCGTTCTCAATCATATCGATTTGCATATCCAGGCTGGCTCCATTGTGGCGCTGCTCGGACCATCCGGTTGCGGAAAAAGCACCTTGCTGCGCCTGCTGGCAGGGCTTGCTGAACCGGCTCAAGGGCAGATCTGGTTCGGCGATCGTCTGGTGGCGAAAACGGGCTGGTCACTGCCGCCGGAAGCCCGTGACATCGGCATGGTGTTTCAGGATTACGCCCTGTGGCCGCATATGAATGTGGCGCAAAACGTCGCCTTCCCGCTGAAAATGCGCAATGTACTCCGCCGCGAACGCGAACAGCGGGTGACGCAGGCGCTGGCAAGAGTAGGCCTCGCCGACTTTGCCCAACGGAAACCTGCCGATCTCTCAGGCGGCCAGCAACAGCGTGTTGCGCTGGCACGCGCCATTGTCGCAGAGCCTCGCGTGCTGTTGTTTGATGAGCCGCTTTCCAACCTCGACAGCGCATTACGCGAATCCTTATGTCATGAGATGGCGCAACTGCTGCGGCAAATCGGCACTACGGCAGTTTATGTAACGCACGATCGCCGCGAAGCCGAATGGCTGGCCGACCGTATTGTCCATCTCGCCACAGGCAGCGTCGAATCGGTACTCACAGTGACTTCATCCTCAGGGGAAATTGCATGAAAGCCTTACTGTCCGTCAAAAAAGGAGTCGTTTTAACCATGGTGCTGTCATCCATGATGATGTCCAGCGTGCATGCGCTGACCGTATACACCGCTGGCCCCGGTTCGCTGGCGAAAAGCCTTGCCAGCGGCTTTGAGCAGAAAACGGGCGTAAAGGTCAATATCTTCCAGGCCACCACTGGCAAAGTGATGGCACGTCTTGAGGCGGAGCAAGCCAACCCGCAGGCGGACATTCTGATCTCCGCCTCCTGGGATACCGCAGAAGATCTGCACCAGCGTGGCTGGCTGCTGCCATTTAACAGCGCCAATGCGGAAAACGTCCCGGCAACACTCAAAAGTGCCGACTACGTAGCGCAAGGCATTTCGGCGCTGGGGATCGTCTGGAATACCAAAAGTGGTACGCCGGAACCGAAAGAGTGGCAGGATCTCACCTCTGCCGATTTTAAAGACAAAGTGACCACGCCCGATCCTGCCCTCTCCGGCGCCTCGCTGGACTTACTGATTGGCCTGCAAAACGGCATGGGTGATAACGCCTGGCAGTTATTTGATGCGTTGAAAAAGAACGGCATGGTCGTCAGCGGCCCGAACGCACAAGCCGTAACGCCGGTAATGCAGGGAGCAAAAGCGGCGGTGTTTGGCGCAGTGGATTATGTGACTTACGGCAATATTGCACAGGGTGAATCCCTGAAAGTGATCTTTCCGGCCAGCGGCACAGTGATTGCACCACGCCCAATGATGATCCTCAAAACGACGCAGCATGCGGCAGATGCCAACGCCTTTATTGACTACGTGCTGTCGCCGGAAGGGCAAAAAATGGTCGCCGACGCATGGCTGATGCCGGCCCGCACCGACGTTGAAGCCAAACGCCCGCTGTTTACCGAGCTGCACGTGCTGCCAACCCAGAGCAGCGGTACCAGCGAACGCGGTGAGGTGCTCAAACGCTTCAATACGCTGTTCGCCCACTAATCCTTTCGACACAGGCGGGGGCGACCCCGCATTCAGGACATCCGCCGTGAACCAGAATGTGATTGCGCGGGTAACGATGGTGCTGCTGGTCATCCTGGTGGCGCTACCGTTGCTGTTTATTCTTTTGCAGGCTGTTTTTCCGCACTTTAGCGCTGGCGCGTTCAACGGTGCCTTTGCCTCTGTCGCGACGTTACTGGCAGAGCCGCAATTACCCGCCATGTTTAGCGGCACATTACAGATTGCTTTTGGCGTGGCGCTGCTCAGTGCGGTTATTGGCTTACCGGCTGGCGTCGCACGCGGTTTGTTTGATCTTCCCTGCCCAAAACTGTGGGATCTGCTGTTTTTGATCCCGTTTTTAACACCGCCATATATTGCCGCCTTATCATGGATGCTGGTACTGCAAACGCAGGGCTATTTGATGCAACTGACCGGGGTGAATTTAAACAACCTGCTGTTCAGCAAAAGCGGCATGGTGCTGGTCATGACGCTGAATATCTTTCCGGTGGTCTATTTTGCCGTCTCACGCAGCCTGCTCGCCAGCGGGCAGCGTCTCGCATGGGTAGCGCGCGTGCATGGTGCTACGCCCTGGCGGGCATTCCGTGAGATCACGTTGCCCTTGCTGTCTCCAGCGCTGGCGGCAGGCATGCTACTGGCGTTCACCCTTGCTGTAGAGGAGTACGGCGTGCCCGCAGCGTTGGGTTCACGCGCCGGTGTGATCATGCTCACCGTCGGCATTGAGGAGAAGCTGGCCGACTGGCCGATTGACTTGCCTGGCGCCTCGCTGTTGTCGGTGGTATTGATGATGATTGCGCTCAGCGGCTGGTGGCTGCAACGCAGACTAACCGGTGAGAAAGACGTGACCAGCGTGTCCGGCAAACCAACAGAGCATATTGGCGCGCGGCTCGGGCTGGCGACGGTGCCGGTGGTGCTCATCATGGCGGCGATCGCTTTTCTCGCAGTGGTGGTGCCCGGTTTATCGATGGCGGTGACCGGTTTTAGTGCCACCTTGTCGGGCGGATTGTCGCTGGATAACCTGACGCTAAAACACATCACCGCACTGTTCGCGCAACGTGGAGACGCACTCCCGGCGCTCGGCACCAGTCTGTCACTGGCGCTGGCGGCAGCGCTGATCACCGGACTATTAGGGCTTTGCGCCGCCTGGCTGGTGGTGTTGCAGAAGATCAAGGGGCGCACGATCATCGATGCGCTGTCGCTGATGCCCGCTGCGTTACCGGGCGTGGTGGTTGGCGTAGGGTTGATCCTGCTGTGGAACCGCGCGTTCTGGCCGATCTCCCCCTACAACAGTTGGGCAATTTTATTACTCTCCTATTGTTGCCTGCTCCTGCCGTGGCCCGTGCGCTATATCGGTAGCGCCATGCGCCAGCTTGGGGGCAATCTTGAGCCTGCGGCGCGCGTTCACGGGGCGACCGCGTTCCAGGCGCTGCGTTTGATTGTGCTGCCGCTGATTTTCCCGGCGATGCTGGCAGCAATGTTAATGGTCTTTGCCATTGCCTCACGCGAGCTGGTTACCTCGCTGTTACTGGCTCCTGCAGGCACACAAACGGTTGCCGTGTTTATCTGGCGGCAGTTTGAACAAGGCTCGGTTGGGCAGGGGATGGCAATGGCAACCCTGACACTGATCACCGGGCTACTTTTAATGCTCACCGCGCTCGGGATTATGCAACGCAGCACGAAGCGATAATTCAGCGGCACAAATTTACCGGTACCGGGTAAAAAATGCGTTATAACCAAGGAACAACATTTGCAAGGAGCCGGTATGACCCCTTTCTTAACCGCTTATCTGGCCCGGATTGGCTGGAACTCGACGCCCGATGTATCGTTGGACACGCTGCGTGCGCTGCATTTACATCACAATGGTGCCGTTCCGTTTGAAAATCTGGATGTGGTTTTACCTCGCGAGATCGAACTCAGTGAGGAGGCGATTTTCCAAAAACTGGTGGTTGCCCGTCGCGGCGGTTACTGTTTTGAGCAGAACGGCTTGTTTGAGCGAGCATTAAAAGCGATCGGTTTTGAGGTGCGCAGTTTGCTGGGCAGGGTGGTGTTATCAAACCCGTCGCAAATGCCGCCGCGTACCCACCGCCTGTTACTGGTTCAGCTTGACGGCGAACCGTGGATTGCGGATGTCGGGTTTGGCGGTCAGACGCTGACTGCGCCCATCCGTTTGCAAGCCGACAGTGAACAGGCCACGCCCCACGGACTGTACCGTTTGCAACGCGCGGGGGACGACTGGGTGCTGCAATTCCGCCACCACGAACGCTGGCAGTCAATGTATCAGTTTGAGATGGGGCAGCAATACCAGGCTGATTTTGTCATGGGCAATTTCCATTCGGCGCACTGGCCTGCATCGCACTTCCGTCATCATTTACTGATGTGCCGCCATCTGCCGGATGGCGTAAAACTGACGCTGACCAATTTTCACTTTACCCACTGGCGGCAGGGGCAGGTTCTGGAGGAGAAGGTGTTGCCCGACGTGGCGGCCTTGTACGAAACCTTACAAACGCGTTTTGGCCTTGGCGTGAACGATGCCCAGTACGGTTTTAGCCTGCAAGACCTTGAAACGGTGATGTCGAGGTTTGAATTGCACGGCGTGCAGGCTTAGCACAATGCCTGGGTAATCATCACGGCCAGATGCCGATTAAATGCCGCATCATCGACATCTGGCAGTCCCAGCATGCAAATTCCGTCCATCCCGCAAACGAAAGCAATCAGCCGCCAGGCGATCTCCTGAGCCGGGTCCTGCCGGGTAAACTCTCCCGCCGCACGGCCTTTGTCGATCAGTTCCACCACTTTGTCGTGCCACATTTCCAGCGTTATCAGGTAAGCGCCTTTGATTTCCGGATCTTTACTGGCCAGCAACAACGCTTCGCGCCACAGACGAACATAGGGTTCCAGGCCGCCTTCATCACTCCCCAGCATCGCATGTAACTGGTCGCGCCACGGAGCCGTGGCCGGTACCACTTCGACCTCCAGCAGGGCGTCAATCAGCCGGATAAACGCCTGCGCTTTCAGCGCACTGGCCGAGCTAAAGTGATGATGCACCTGGCCTGTCGCCACGCCGGCTTCGGTCGCAACGCGCCGCACCGTCATGGCGGAAAACCCCTCGGCCAGCGCGACCCGCATTGCCGCCAGCAGGATCACCTCCCGGCGATCGTCACGATGTAAATAAGCCATAACAATCTCAAGCCAAACAGAGAGGCAACGAGTGTAACAAAAAGCTGGACACGCGTTCAACATTACGTAGGATCGCCATTCTGGACGCGTGTCCAGAATAGTTAAACGATGGAGAGAGTTATGTTTCGTCAGTGGTTAACGCTGGTCATCATTGTGCTGGTGTATATTCCGGTCGCCATCGATGCCACGGTGCTGCATGTCGCGGTCCCCACGCTCAGCGCGGCACTGAACACCAGCGGAAATGAACTGCTTTGGATCATTGATATCTACTCACTGGTCATGGCAGGCATGGTGTTGCCGATGGGCGCCCTGGGCGACAAAATCGGTTTCAAACGTTTGCTGCTGCTTGGTAGCGCGTTGTTTGGCATTGCCTCATTGCTGGCGGCGTTCGCCACCAGCGCCAGCTGGCTGATTGCAACCCGTTCGCTGCTTGCCGTGGGCGCGGCAATGATCGTTCCGGCAACCCTGGCGGGTATCCGCACCACCTTTGCCCACGCCGCGCAACGAAACACCGCGCTGGGCATTTGGGCGGCGGTCGGTTCCGGCGGTGCGGCTTTCGGGCCGCTGGTCGGTGGCATGCTGCTGGCGCATTTTTACTGGGGGTCGGTGTTTCTGATCAACGTGCCGATCGTGCTACTGGTCATGGCCTTAACCGCACGCTACGTTCCACGCCAACAAGGCCTGGCGCAACAACCACTGCACCTGACGCAGGCGCTGGGGCTGATTGTCGCCATCCTGTTATTGGTCTGGAGCGCCAAAAGCGCGCTAAAAGGCAGCGTGCCGCTGTGGATCGTCGCCAGCACGTTGCTGACGGGCACGGCACTGCTGGTCAACTTTGTCCGTCTTCAGTTAGCAGCAGCCACGCCCATGATCGACATGCGTTTGTTTACCCATCGGGTCATTTTGAGCGGCGCGCTGATGGCGATCACTGCGATGGTCACCCTGGTCGGGTTTGAACTGCTGATGGCACAAGAGCTGCAATTCGTGCATGGTTTTACGCCCTTTGCCGCGGGTGTGTTTATGCTGCCGGTGATGCTGGCCAGCGGCTTTAGCGGCCCGATTGCCGGGGTGCTGGTGTCGAAAATGGGGTTGCGGATTGTCGCCACCGGCGGCATGGGATTGAGTGCCGTCAGCTTTCTGGGCCTTGCCGCCACGAACTTTGCCACCCAACCCTGGCAGGCCGGGCTATTAATGGCGCTGCTGGGTTTTAGCGCTGCCAGTGCCTTGCTGGCGTCTACCGCCGCGATCATGGCCGCTGCACCAAAAGAGAAAGCGGCTGCGGCGGGGGCGATTGAAGCCATGTCGTACGAACTGGGTGCAGGACTGGGTATTGCCGTTTTTGGTCTGATTTTAAGCCGCAGCTTTGCCGCATCTATCCAGCTTCCGCCGGGGTTAAGCCCGCAGGCGGCCGAACAGGCTTCTTCATCACCTGGCGAAGCCTTCCGGCTGGCGCAGGAGAGCGCACCGGAGCTGGCTCAGGGTATTATTGCGGCCGCTAAAACGGCGTTTATCGGCTCGCACAGCGTGGCGCTGAGCACGGCGGGCATGATACTGCTGATACTGGCGACGGGTATCTGGTTCAGTCTGGCGAAGGTCAAAGGGTGAATGTCGGCGCAGGGCAACCTGCGCCATGGGCTGAGTCACGCCCGCTGGCGGGTTGACCACCAGCAAAGCAGCGAACCGGCACAGACCATCAGCGCCCCTTGCCAGAAAGCAAACGACAGCGGGGCGCTTAACACGAATGCCGCCAGGGCCGAAGAGAGCACCGGCGTAAAATAGGACGCTGCCGCCAGCACCGTTACATTGCCATGCAAAATGCCGACATTCCACGCAGCGTATCCAAAGCCCAGCGCTATCCCGGTCATGCACAGTTTGATCACCACCGGCAGGGTAAATACCATTTCCGGCTGCGGGGTGAAGGCAAATTTAATCCACAGCGTGGCGGCAGTCAGCAATACAAACAGCGTAATGCCATTGGCGCCTTTGGCATATTTCGTCGTCACCGTACAGTAAATAGCCCAGATAAAGGCACCGGCGAAGGCGAGCGCATAACTGAGCGGGTTGGAGAGAATATTTTGTTGTATATCCGCAATGTTTAATCCTTTCTCGCCACCTAATACCCAGCACACACCAAGTAACGCCAGTAATAACCCAGGCACTACCCACAATGACGATTTCTGCCCATTAAATAATATTGCGCAGGCAATGGTCAGACTTGGCCATAAATAATTCACCATGCCGACTTCTATTGCCTGCTGGCGGCTGGCGGCAAACCCCAACGACAGGGCAAGGCACAGCTCGTAACTGACAAATAACACACTGCCCGCGAGCAAGTAACCGCGCGGGAAATGGCGCACATTCGGTAAACCCACCGTCACAATGAGCAATAATCCACTAAGGGTATAAATCATTGCCGCGCCGCCGACGGGGCCAAGACCTTCACTCACGGCACGAATAAAGCCGACCATCGTGCTCCATAATAATACCGCCAGTAAACCAATTAGCGTTGCGCGTTTTTTATTCATTGCTGCTCGTATTGGGTTCGTCATAAAGTTGCCCTTATAACACAGTCGGTTACATGCGGGCGAATAAAGCCGCTTTTTGCCTACCTATAAAGGATCAATAAAAGTCGCCAGCCCGGACTATTAGGTATCAGCCCCCCGGCGTTATTGATTTACCGCAATTCATCCCCTCTGTGGAATGTTTAATTTCCCGGCCGAAGTTACTTAATAACGAGGAAAAACATGAACGTCAGTCGCAGACAATTTTTCCGTATCTGCGCGGGCGGTATGGCCGGAACCACCGTTGCCGCATTAGGGTTTGCCCCGAAAATGGCACTGGCTCAGGCGCGAAATTATAAATTACTGCGCGCCAAAGAGACTCGGAACTCCTGCACATACTGCTCCGTGGGCTGCGGACTCTTAATGTACAGCCTGGGCGATGGCGCAAAAAACGCCAAAGCAGCGATTTACCATATCGAAGGGGATGCGGATCATCCGGTCAGCCGCGGCGCGCTGTGCCCGAAAGGCGCGGGCCTGCTCGATTATGTCCACAGTGAAAACCGCCTGCGTTACCCGGAATACCGCGCGCCAGGTTCGGATAAATGGCAGCGCCTTAGCTGGGACGAGGCATTCAGCCGCATCGCCCGCCTGCTGAAGGACGATCGCGATGCGCACTTTGTCGAAACCAATGCGGCAGGGGTTCCCGTTAACCGCTGGCTCTCTACCGGCATGCTTTGCGCGTCGGCGGCCAGTAACGAAACCGGCATGCTGACGCAAAAATTTGTGCGCTCTCTCGGCATGCTGGCGGTGGATAACCAGGCGCGTGTCTGACACGGACCAACGGTAGCAAGTCTTGCTCCAACATTTGGTCGCGGTGCGATGACCAACCACTGGGTTGATATCAAAAACGCCAACGTGGTGATGGTGATGGGCGGCAACGCCGCTGAAGCCCACCCGGTCGGTTTCCGCTGGGCGATGGAAGCCAAAAATAACAATGACGCGACGCTGATTGTCGTCGATCCACGCTTTACGCGTACGGCATCGGTAGCCGATATCTATGCGCCAATACGTTCCGGGACGGATATTACTTTCCTCTCCGGCGTGCTGCGTTACCTGATCGAAAATAACCAGATCAACGCGGAATACGTCAAACACTACACCAACGCCAGCCTGCTGGTGCGGGACGACTTTACCTTTGAAGACGGCTTGTTCAGCGGCTACGATGCCCAAAAGCGCCAGTACGACAAATCGTCCTGGAACTACCAGTTTGATGAGAACGGTTATGCCAAACGTGATGAAACGTTAAGCGACCCGCGCTGTGTGTGGAATTTACTGAAACAGCATGTCGCGCGTTATACGCCACACACGGTGGAAAACATCTGCGGCACACCGCAGGCGGACTTCCTCAAGGTGTGCCAGGTACTGGCCTCGACCAGCGCCGCAGACCGCACAACCACATTCCTGTATGCCCTTGGCTGGACACAACACACCGTGGGTGCGCAGAACATCCGCACCATGGCAATGATCCAGCTGCTCCTTGGCAATATGGGCATGGCAGGTGGCGGGGTGAATGCATTGCGCGGCCACTCCAATATTCAGGGGCTGACCGATCTGGGGCTGCTGTCCACCAGTTTGCCGGGCTACCTGACGCTGCCGTCGGAAAAACAGACCAATCTGCAACAATACCTGGCGGCGAATACGCCGAAAGCGTTGCTGCCAGACCAGGTGAACTACTGGAGCAACTATCCGAAGTTCTTTGTCAGCCTGATGAAGTCCTTCTATGGCGATGCCGCGCAGAAAGAGAACGACTGGGGCTTCGACTGGCTGCCGAAATGGGATCAGTCTTACGACGTCATCAAGTACTTCAATATGATGGACAAAGGGGACGTCAACGGTTATCTCTGCCAGGGCTTCAATCCGGTGGCCTCGTTCCCGGATAAGAACCGTGTGGTCAGCACCCTGAGCAAGCTTAAGTTTATGGTGGTGATCGATCCGTTAGTGACTGAAACCTCCACTTTCTGGCAGAACCACGGCGAGATGAATGATGTCGATCCCGCCACTATCGCCACTGAAGTGTTCCGCCTGCCGTCCACGTGTTTTGCCGAAGAAGAGGGATCTATTGCCAACTCCGGGCGCTGGTTGCAGTGGCACTGGAAAGGCCAGGATGCGCCAGGTGAGGCGCTGAACGATGGGGAGATCCTCGCCGGGATTTACCATCGCCTGCGCGAAATGTATCGCCAGGAGGGTGGCAAGGGTGCAGAGCCATTACTGAACATGTCGTGGAATTACAGCCAGCCACATAATCCGCATTCCGAAGAAGTGGCAAAAGAGAACAACGGTTATGCGCTGACCGACCTTTACGATGCAAATGGTCAGCTTCTGGCGAAAAAAGGGCAGCTGCTTAATAGCTTTGCACTGCTGCGCGACGATGGCACGACGGCCTCTTCATGCTGGATCTACAGTGGTAGCTGGACAGAGCAGGGCAATCAAATGGCCAACCGCGATAACGCCGATCCGTCTGGCCTTGGCAACACGCTGGGGTGGGCATGGGCCTGGCCGATGAACCGTCGAGTGCTCTACAACCGCGCCTCTGCCGACCCGCAGGGGAAACCCTGGGACGCCAGACGGATGCTGATCCAGTGGAATGGCACCCGGTGGAGTGGTAACGACATTCCGGACTTCAACACTGCGCCGCCGGGAAGCAATACCGGGCCGTTTATCATGCAGCAGGAGGGGCTGGGGCGTCTGTTTGCGCTCGATAAACTGGCCGAAGGGCCTTTCCCTGAGCACTACGAGCCGATGGAAACCCCGCTCGGCACCAACCCGCTGCACCCAAATGTGGTGTCCAGCCCGGTGGTGCGCCTGTACGCGGAAGATGCCAAACGGATGGGAAAAAAAGATCAGTTCCCGTATGTCGGCACGACCTACCGTCTGACGGAACATTTCCATACCTGGACCAAACACGCCCGTCTGAATGCCATTGCCCAACCGCAGCAATTTGTGGAGATCAGCGAAACGCTGGCGGCGGCCAAAGGTATCGCCAATGGCGATAGCGTGACGGTGAGCAGCAAGCGCGGGTTTATTCGCGCGGTGGCGGTAGTGACACGCCGTTTGCGCCCGTTGCAGGTACACGGTCAGCAGGTCGAAACCATCGGGATCCCGCTGCACTGGGGCTTTGAAGGCGTCGCGCAGAAGGGGTATATCGCCAATACCCTGACACCAAACGTGGGCGATGCGAACTCGCAAACGCCAGAATACAAAGCGTTTTTAGTCAATATAGAGAAGGCGTAAGGAGCGAATATGGCTATGGAAACGCAGGACATTATTAAACGCTCCGCGACCCATCCGGTGACGCCACCGCCGGGCGTGCGCGATCATAAAGCAGAAGTCGCCAAACTGATCGATGTCTCCACCTGCGTGGGCTGCAAAGCCTGCCAGGTGGCGTGCTCCGAGTGGAACGATATCCGTGATGACGTTGGCCATTGTGTCGGGGTTTATGACAACCCCGCCGATCTGAGCGCCAAATCCTGGACGGTGATGCGTTTTAGCGAAACCGAGCAGAACGGCAGGCTGGAGTGGCTGATCCGCAAAGATGGCTGCATGCACTGCGCGGAGCCGGGCTGCCTGAAAGCATGCCCATCCGCCGGGGCGATTATTCAGTACGCGAACGGCATTGTCGATTTCCAGCAGGAGAACTGCATCGGCTGCGGCTATTGCATTGCCGGGTGCCCGTTTAACGTGCCGCGTCTCAATAAAGAGGACAACCGGGTCTATAAATGCACCCTCTGCGTCGATCGTGTAAGCGTTGGCCAGGAGCCGGCCTGTGTGAAAACCTGCCCGACTGGCGCCATTCACTTTGGCACCAGGGATGAAATGCTGGAACTGGGGCAACAACGGGTGGAAAAATTGAAAGCGCGCGGCTATCCCCATGCCGGGGTCTACAACCCGCAGGGGGTGGGCGGTACACATGTGATGTATGTGCTGCACCATGCCGATCAGCCTCAGCTTTACCATAATTTGCCCCAGGATCCGCACATCGATACGGCGGTCGGGTTATGGAAAGGTGTCCTGAAACCGTTATCGGCGGCCGGTTTTATCGCCACCTTTGCCGGGCTGATTTATCACTACATTGGCATCGGGCCGAATAAAGAAGTGGACGATGACGAGGAGGATCATCATGAATAAGTCGAAAATGATTGTGCGCACCCAGTTTATTGACCGCGCCTGTCACTGGACGGTGGTGATCGGCTTTTTTCTCGTCGCACTATCGGGCATTTCATTTTTCTTTCCCACCTTGCAGTGGTTAACAGAAACCTTCGGCACGCCGCAAATGGGGCGTATTTTGCACCCGTTCTTTGGCGTCGCGGTGTTTGTCGCGCTGATGTTTATGTTCGTGCGCTTTGTTCACCACAACATCCCGGACAAAAAAGATCTGCCGTGGCTGAAAAACATTGTTGAAGTCTTGAAAGGCAATGAACATAAAGTTGCGAAAGTCGGTAAATATAACGCCGGTCAGAAGATGATGTTTTGGACCATTATGAGCATGATTTTTGTACTGATGGTGACCGGGGTGATTATCTGGCGTCCTTATTTCGCCGCCTATTTTCCGATTCAGGTCATTCGCTACAGCCTGCTGCTGCACGCGACCTCTGCCATTATCTTGATCCACGCCATTCTTATTCATATGTATATGGCGTTCTGGGTTAAAGGATCAATTAAAGGCATGGTGGAAGGTAAAGTCAGCCGTCGCTGGGCGCAGAAACATCACCCACGCTGGTACCGTGATGTTGAACGTCTGGAAGCCAAAAAAGAGAGCACCGAAGGGATAAAGTAACCTGATACCCGCTCCGAACCCCAGTTCGGAGCGGCTTGCCAAAATAGCCGCTCATAACACCCGGCAGCACCATGCAATGCTACTCCACATCAGATAAGGGGTTTGTTTAACAACGTCAGCCGGTAAACATGCGTTTGTCGCTCAATAAAACCGAATTTATGGTACAGCGCATGGGCCTCTTCACGCTCAGAGCGGGAGGTCAGGTCAATGTGGCGGGCGGCATAAATACAGGCGAAGGAGAGGGCGGAGCGTAACAGCGCGGTGGCAATACCCCGGCGACGGAATTCACGGCCAACAATCACATCTTCAATCATGCATTTTTTGCCCGATAACAAGGTCGCACAAACCAGCGTCAGCATTCCGGCCGGAATGCCTTCATCCCAGGCGACAAAGAGATGTACTGAATCAGCGGCAAAAATACGTTGAAAATCCTCGACCGTCAGCGTCGGCGCGCTGGGTGAAAGTTCGGCCAGCAAGCGGGTTAAATCGGCGGCCAGCGAGTCGGTAACGGATGACAGTCGTTCAACACGAAGCGTATGCATACAGGTCTGCTCAAAAGAGTTGGGAACAGTTTCAGCATAGCCTGGCGGCAGATCGTTGGCAGGGTTTCTTTCACGCTATTGAACGGTGCTGCGCCACGGCAACGTTTCCAATGAAGAATAAGCGCAACCTCTGGCGCACGTATGTAATAGCCGGTCTGAAATCATGGATTAATATGCCAGACGGGCGATTTCATCTGGTCTGCCTGGCGTGAATGGACAATAATGCCTGCCGCAATGTATTAACAAGTGGTCTGTGGTATGAAAAAAACGGTTTTTTCGTTGGCACTTGCGACCTTTGGTCTGGGTATGGCGGAGTTCGGTATTATGGGTGTGCTCACCGAACTCGCCAACAATGTCGGCATCTCTATTCCTTCTGCCGGGCATTTAATCTCCTTTTATGCTTTTGGCGTGGTGATTGGCGCGCCCATTATTGCGATCTTCTCGGGCCGTTTTTCGCTTAAGAAAACGCTGCTGTTTCTGGTGGCGCTCTGCGTAATTGGTAATGCGATGTTCACCTTCTCCACTTCCTACCCGATGCTGCTTGCCGCGCGTTTTATTTCTGGCTTCCCGCATGGGGCCATTTTTGGCGTGGGCGCGATAATTCTGTCCAAAATCGCGCCGCCGGGTAAAGTCACCATCGCCGTAGCAGGCATGATCGCCGGAATGACGGTGGCCAACCTGGTGGGCATCCCGGTGGGTACCTGGCTGGGTCACGCTTTCAACTGGCGCTATACGTTCTGTCTCATCTCGCTGTTTGACGTGTTGGTGATGGTGTCGGTGCTGTTCTGGGTGCCCACGTTGTACGACACTGCGCCGACGCACCTTCGTGAACAGTTCCACTTCCTGCAAAAACCCGAACCCTGGCTGATTTTTGCCGCCACGATGTTAGGCAATGCCGGGGTATTCGCTTGGTTCAGCTATATCAAACCCTTTATGGTGAATGTTTCCGGTTTTTCAGAGGCCAGCATGACATGGGTGATGATGCTGATGGGGCTGGGGATGGTGCTGGGTAATATGTTCAGCGGCAAGCTGTCAGTGAACTTCAGCCCGCTGCGCATTGCCATTGTCACGGAAGTGATGGTGGTCCTGGCGATGCTGGCACTGTTTGTCGGCGGCGAACACAAGCTGGCCGCGCTGGGAATGGGCTTCCTCTGCTGCGCAGGCTTATTTGCCGTGTCTGCGCCGCTGCAAATTATGCTGCTGCAAAACGCCAAAGGCGGCGAAATGTTAGGAGCCGCTGGCGGTCAAATGGCCTTTAATTTGGGCAATGCGGTAGGGGCATGGTTCGGTGGGTTGATCATCGCTTTTGGTTTCACGTACAGCTATCTCACCTTACCGGCGGCATTACTGTCATCCGGCGCGATGGTGGCGTTGTTGCTCTACGGGCAATGTAAAACAAAACGCCCGTTACAGGCGGTGACTGAATAACAATACCTGGCCGGGTAATGTTGCATTATCCGGCCAGGCGTTTATCGCAACCAGGGCGTGACAGATAAACCGACCAGCAGTCCCTCCGGGCTGAGCAGGCGGGTGATGCTCTGCCCCCATGGCTCAAGACGATTAGCGACCAGTAGCTGATAGCCTTTTTGCAACAGTACCTCGGTGGCGGTGGCAAGGTCGGCTACTTCAAACTCGATCCACCCTTGCGGCACCGGGTGTGTCGCGGGCCATTTTGCTGCGCCAAAGCAGGACTCCGCGGCCTGGTGCAAGGGCCACAGCGCAAAGTGCTTTGCGCCATCCAGCACATCATGATCGGCGACCAGATAATCGCTGTTGCCTTCCATGGGTTTCAACGGCAGACCCAGCGCCTGCTGATAAAAATTCTGACTCTCATCAACGCTGTGCGGGATCGGCCCAAAGCCCGCAATAAACAGAACGTCAAGACCGGGGATCGTCGTTGCCATATGCTCCTCCATAACCGAAAAAGGGGGCCGCTGGCCCCCGTCCTGAATGCACTATCCGGTAATTAATGGCGCAAATCAATCACCATACGGCCACGAATTTGGCCTTGTTCCATCTCTTTAAAAATAGCATTGATGTCTTCCAGCGGGCGCAGCGCCACTTTCGGCACCACTTTGCCCTCGGCGGCAAACTGGAAAGCTTCGGCCAGATCCATACGCGTACCGACCAGCGAGCCCACCACCTGAATACCATCCAGGACCAGGCGCGGAATATCGAGGCTCATGGCTTCTGGCGGCAGACCGACCGCCACCACACGCCCACCGGCACGCACAGCATCAACGGCAGAGTTAAACGCGGCTTTTGCTACCGCCGTTACCACCGCCGCATGCGCACCGCCGGTTTTTTCCTGCACCACTTTTGCCGCATCTTCCGTGCGCGAGTTAATCGTCAGATCCGCCCCCATACTGGCGGCAAGCTTCAGTTGCTCATCGTTCACGTCAATGGCGATCACTTTGGCGTTAAAAACGTTTTTGGCATATTGCAGCGCCAGGTTGCCCAGACCACCAAGACCATAAATAGCCACCCACTGACCCGGCTTTATCTGCGACACTTTCACCGCTTTATAGGTGGTGACGCCTGCACAGGTAATACTGCTGGCGGCTGCGGAATCCAGCCCATCCGGCACTTTCACAGCATAATCAGCGGTCACGATACACGCTTCTGCCATGCCACCATCGGCGGTATACCCGGCATTGATCACCTCGCGGCACAGGGTTTCATTACCGCTGTTACAGTATTCGCAATGGCCGCATCCCTGGAAAAACCACGCCACCGATGCGCGGTCGCCCACTTTTAACGACGTCACGCCGGGGGCAACTTCTGTCACAATGCCAATCCCTTCGTGACCGAGGATCACGCCGGTCTTATCGCCAAAATCACCGTTCTTCACATGCAGGTCGGTATGACAGACCCCGCAGCACTCCATTTTCAGCAGCGCTTCGCCATGTTTCAGCGGGCGTAATGTTCTTTCGGTAACTTCAACCTGGTGATCTTTTGTTACTACAGCAGCCTTCATAGCAATCTCCTTTAATATGAGGCAAAGAACTGAGAACCGGGTGTGGCGTCTGGCTTCATCCGTTATATACCACTTTAGAATTAATACGTTAGGATACTTTTTCAAGCCCAGGGCAACATTATGAAATAGTTTTTGCCCGCGGCTGCTAAATCAGGTAGGGGTAAAAACCGAGTAACCATAATGTTAATATGGTTATAAACATCTGTACACAATTGTCATACTGTTGTCATCATCCATCGCCAGATTGTGGTTTTCTCTCAACAAAAGAGTGATTAACAATGCATCTGGTGAATAAACTCCTCGCCGTCAGTATTCTTCTGTCGGCGTCTGTACAAGCAGACAACATCCTCGAATTTCCGCAGCCCGAAAATAACCCGGAAGAGTTCTACGCCGTCACCGAGATCCCGGCTGGTGGCATTATTAAATATGAAACTGATGCAAAAACCGGCTTTATTATTGCGGATCGTTTCCAGTCGATGCCGGTGGCGTACCCGGCGAACTACGGTTCGCTAACCCAGTCTCTGGCGGGCGATGGCGATCCCCTGGATGTGGTTTTCTACACCCGTGCGCCACTGGCACCGGGCACATTAATCAAACTGCGCCCCATTGGCGTGCTGAAAATGATTGATGGCGGAGAAACCGATGACAAAATTGTTGCCGTTCCGGCCAGTAAAATTGACCCGACATACGACGACATTAAAACCCTTGCCGACTTGCCAAAAATCGAGCAGCAACGCCTGGAAGCCTTCTTCCGTGTTTATAAGCAATTGCCGGATGGGCGTAAGAAAGTAGAATTGAACGGTTTTAATGACGCCGAAGCAGCAAAAAAAGAGATCAAAGCAGCCTGGGAAGCGTGGAAAGCGAAAAACCCACAACCGTAATATTTTGCCCGGCGTTGCCTGGCGCCGGGCAATTTACAGAATAGTATTATTTTGCAGGTGGCAACATTTTCGCTTTAATAATATAGCGATGTTGGACACCAAACTTATTGGCATTATCCTGATAAGCATGCCCCTCTGGCAAATATATCAGTGATGAGATCCAAATCCGGTTATACAGTGGAAAAGTGACCTCTTTCTCAGACAAATATAACCCCATTTCAACGCCACGGTGGTCCGTGTCGAGATCAAAGTGCCATAACACCGGCTTCTCTTTTGCATATCCCATTGCAGGATCGGTTGAGGTCGACATAATAATCGGCGATGTGATTTCCTGGTCCACCTGCACACAGGTGACTGTCGTATGGCCGTTAGCGATAAAGCTATCCAGCCACGGATAACTCTCTGCAATAGTCAGCGAATCACCACGAAACAGTTCACTGGCCACGGCACGTTTATAGGTTGGCCACTCCTGTTCCATAACCGCCAGATCACGTTGAATCTCGAGTGCTTTAGCAACATCGATATTTTCTTCAATTACCCCCATATTTATCGCGATGGGGCGCCATATTTTCACAAATTCTTCCATGTCGTTCACCGCAGCATAATGCGTATATTTGCTTTTTAGCAAGGCGATGCAAAAAGAAGAAAAATACTTATACAGTGGGCCTTGTTGTTTGAGAATAGCCGGATCTTCCTGAATAACCCATTTCTTTTTGACGGTAATTATTTTATTGCTGTCGTTATCTTTACACATAATTAACTCCTGAATGGCAGAGGTGAGATCAATAAATCGCGTTCGCCATAAAATATAACGCCAAAACTTTCAGAGGACAGGAAAAATAAAGGGTAACAAAACACTTTAAGACAAGGCAGAATAAATATCGGATGGACGACCTATGATAAAAGACAGACGCCCGAAAGCGCCTGTCTTTGGTAATTTCCGTATTGGGTTACAACAGTGAGTGAATATGGACAATTTCTTCACGCCACTGCGCCTGTAACCCCGGTTTCTGATGCTTTGGCTTACGTTGCAGGTCTTCCGCTAAACGCGTTTCCAGTTCAATAAGCCGCGCCAGCAGCAGATCGGCATCGTCGGTCACTGTCTCGCAGGTGCTGGCAGGCTGTGTGGCCTGTTGCCCAGCGGCAGGAATGCTCTCCCGCAGCCGTGCATACACGGCTTCAATGTCATGCCACTCCTGCAGTTCCCCGTGTTCAACCAGCCAGAAGCGGTTGCAGCTTTGGTTGATTAACTGCCGATCGTGGCTCACCAGCAACACTGCACCGCTGAACTGTTGCAGCGTTTGCGCCAGCGCCTCTTTGCCCGCCATATCCAGATGGTTGGTCGGTTCATCCAGCATCAGCAGGTTAAAACGCGCCAGCGAGAGGCCAACAAACAGCAGCCGAGAGCGCTCACCGCCGCTAAGGGTCGCTACCCGTTGCCCGTGCCGCGCCCACGCAAAACCGGCACTGATCAACGCCATTTTGCGATCGTCCGGTGCCGGGGCAAACGGCTCCAGCGCGTCGAACAGTGTGGCGTCGTCCGGCAGCTGGTGCAGCGTCTGGTCGTAATAGCCAGCCTGTAAACGCGGATGCAGCCGCAGGGCGTCGTCGCTTTGCTGTTGGCAGGCCTGCCAAATCAGGCGCAGCAATGAAGATTTCCCACACCCGTTTCGCCCGACCACAGCAACCCGATCGCCGCTTTTCAGGCGGGCAAGGGGAACCGTGAACAGGGGCGGCAACCCCACGGCAGGCGCAACGGCCAGTGCGTTCATTTCCAGCAAACGGTCCGCCACCAGTGCTTCACCGTGCAGGGCCAGTTTCCAGCGACTGCCGGCAGTCAGTTCGGTCTGATCCTCCTTCAGTCGCTCAACCTGTTTTTCCATCTGTTTGGCTTTACGCGCCAGGTCCTCGTTGTCGTACACACGCCCCCAGGTCGCCAGCCGTTTGGCACTGGCCGTGACCCGGTCGATCTCTTTTTGCTCTGCTTTATGGCGCAGCGCATCGCTCTCATCCCGCTCGGCCAGCGCATGACGCGCAGCGCTGCAAGGTAAGGCGAAGTGATGCAGGGTATGGTCGCGCAGGATCCAACTGCCGTTGGTGACGGCATCCAGCAGCGAGGCATCGTGCGATACCATCACAAAGCTCCCGGGCCAGCGCTGTAAGAACTGCTCCAGCCACAGCAGTGTGGGGAGATCGAGATGGTTACCCGGTTCATCCAGCAACAGCAGATCCGGTTCACGGATCAATGCCCGCGCCAGTAACAGCCGCGTATGTTGACCGCCGCTCAGCGTCGCCGCCGTCAGGGCAATTTCGTCGTCACGTAATCCCATACTGGCCAGCAACGCCTCGCCGCGCCAGTACTGACTCAGCCGTTCCGATGGCGGGATTTGCGCCATCACCGCCTCCAGCAACGTCATCGACAGCAGTTCAGCGGGCAGGTGTTGTTCAACGCGTGCCAACAAACAGTGGTGCGCCACCGTGACCGTACCGGAGAGTGGAGACAGCGAACCGTCCAGCACTTTTAGTAACGTACTTTTGCCACAGCCATTGTCGCCAATCAGCCCAAGGCGGTCGCCTTTACGCAGCGTGAAATTGAGATCGGAAAATAACGGCCCGAATGCCGTTTCAATACGGAGTGATTGTGCAGAAAGTAATGTGCTCATTGCTTACTCAAGAGTTACAGGCATGTTAATGCCTCGTCAAATCTCGCTGACGATAACCCGGTAAGCCCAAGGGAAGGGATGTATGTCTTCGCTCAAGCCGAAGTTATCGCAGCACGAAACCGATAACGCTTGAGCTGGCACGATCGCCAAAGGCATGTGAATAGTCGAACAATTCACAATACAGCATAGTTAACCTCCTTTTATATTCAGTAAGTTTATAGGTGAAAGGAGTTTAGCGAGTAAATGAATGATTTGCCAGTGGAGCAGAACGGCGCACAGCGTAAAAAGTCGAGAAAACAGCCACCCAGGGATGGCTGTTGAAGAAGCCCCGCACGGTCAGACCTGGGTCATTCCGCCATCCACGCAAATCTCGGCGCCTGCAATGTAACTGCTCTCATCGCTCGCCAGAAAGAGTGCGACGTTGGCAACTTCGTCGGGCTTACCCATTCGGTGCAGCGGAATATCACGAGTGATTGCGTCGCGAACCTCATCTGACACAGCAGCCATCATGTCAGTATCAATGGGGCCGGGAGCGACAACGTTGATACGGATACCGCGACCAGAAAGCTCGCGTGTCCAGGTCCGGGCAAATGAACGCAGCGCGGCTTTACTCGCACCGTACACACCGTATCCAGGCGTACCGATCGTATCCGCTATCGATCCGATAAGCACTACGCTTGCGCCGGGCTGCAACAACGGCAGTGCGGCCTGCAAAGCAAACACGGGCGAACGGACATTCAGGCCGAATGTCTGATCAAAATGCGTTTCGCTGAGGGTTTCTATTGTGGCGTATTCCGACATCCCGGCATTAATAACCAGCACATCAATGTGACCCGATTCTGCTTTGACAGTCGCCATAATACGGGCCAGTTCGCCTGGCTGGCTGACATCGGCGCGCAGTGGCTTTGCCGTGCCGGTAAGGGTGCGACTGGCAGTTTGTAACTCCTCGTCACGGCGAGAGGTAAACCAGGTTGTCGCGCCTTCTCGGGCGAAACGCTGGCTGATCGCCAGCCCAATGCCTTTTGCGCCGCCAAGCACCACGGCCACTTTATTGTCTAATCTGCTCATCTGTTCTCTCCGGTTAGGTGGAAAACAGATGATATAAATTTTATACTTAATATCAATTACGCACTTTGTTTATACCTGATATCGCGGAGTATATCGCTATGGTGAAAAATACCTGTAACAGCCTGATTGATGTGGGAAAAACCCGACCGGTACTGGAACACATCACCAATAAATGGTCGATCATGATCCTGACTGTCCTGTGCAGCGAACCTGCCCGTTTTAATGAAATCCGCCGTCGGCTGGATGGCATTACTCACAAGGCGCTGGCAGATGCGCTAAAGCGGCTGGAGCGCAACGGGCTGGTGCACCGTGAAGTGCTGCCCACGTCGCCGGTGGGCGTGGAGTACCGCATCACTCCCCTGGCACAAACGCTACAACAACCGTTTATGGCGCTGAATGATTGGGCACTGGAATATGGCCCGGCGCTGGAAAGGGCGCAGGCGGCTTACGATCTTGCTCATGCAAATGAGGAAAACGTCACGGATCCGGCTTAGCAAAGGGAAGAGACACGGGGACACCCGGAGCACAGCGGCTCCGGGTGAAAGCGAAAGGTTAGATCGAGGTACGGCGATAGCTGCGGTACTGCGGTTCCCAGAAGTTGTCATTAATGGCTTGTTGCAGCGCTTCGGCAGAGGTTTTTACCGCAATGCCTTGCTCCTGTGCCATTTTGCCTACCGCGAAGGCGATAGCGCGCGACACTTTCTGAATATCTTTCAGTTCCGGTAACACCAGACCTTCGCCATTGAGCAGCAGCGGAGAGTATTCCGCCAGGGTTTCACTGGCGGCCATCAGCATCTCATCAGTAATGCGCGACGCGCCTGCAGAGATGACGCCAAGGCCGATCCCAGGGAAGATATAGGCGTTATTGCACTGCGCAATCGGGTAAGTTTTCTCTTTCCACAATACCGGGGCAAACGGGCTGCCGGTCGCGACCAGCGCCATACCATCGGTCCAACTGATAATGTCCTGCGGCGTCGCTTCCACACGCGAGGTCGGGTTCGACAACGGCATCACAATCGGACGCGGGCAGTGTTTGTGCATCTCGCGGATGATCTCTTCCGTGAACAGACCCGCCTGACCAGAGACACCAATCAAAATGTCTGGTTTCACGTTACGCACGACATCCAGCAGGGAGAGGGCTTCGGTCTGCGTTCCGCTGTCCCAGTTTTGCAGGTTTTCGCGTTTCTGCACCAGTTTGCTCTGGAACGGCAGCAGGTTTGGCATCTCGTCTGTCAGCAGGCCAAAACGGTCAACCATGTAGACTTTCTGCCGCGCATCGGCTTCGCTGAGTCCTTCGCGCTGGGTCTGGGCGATAATCTGTTCGGCAATACCGCAGCCGGCGGAACCCGCCCCGAGGAAGACAATTTTCTGCTGGCTTAACTGGCTGCCTGCCGCACGGCTGGCGGCAATCAGCGTGCCCACCGTCACGGCCGCCGTTCCCTGAATATCATCGTTGAACGAGCAGATTTCATTGCGGTAGCGGTTAAGCAGCGGCATGGCGTTTTTCTGCGCAAAATCTTCAAATTGCAGCAGCACGTCTGGCCAGCGCTGTTTCACCGCCTGAATAAATTCGTCAACAAACGCGTAGTAGTCGTCGCCGGTGATACGCGGGTGGCGCGAACCCATATACAACGGATCGTTGATTAACTGCTGGTTGTTGGTGCCGACGTCCAGCACCACGGGCAGCGTGTACGCCGGGCTGATCCCGCCGCAGGAGGTGTAAAGCGAAAGTTTACCGATGGGAATGCCCATCCCACCGATCCCCTGGTCGCCCAGGCCAAGAATGCGCTCGCCGTCTGTCACGACGATGACTTTGATATTGTGATTCGGGACGTTTTGCAGAATGTCGTCCATGCTGCCGCGGTTCTGCCACGAAATAAACACGCCGCGGGCGCGACGGTAAATATCCGAGAAACGTTCACACGCCCAGCCCACCGTGGGGGTGTAGATCACCGGCATCATCTCTTCGAGATGGTTATCCACCAGCCGGTAGAACAGAGTTTCATTGGTGTCCTGAATGTTACGCAGGTAGATGTGCTTATCGATATCGGTTTTAAAACCCTGATATTGCAACCATGCCCGCTCTGCCTGCTCCTCAATGGTTTCAACCACTTCTGGCAACAGACCCAGCAGGTTAAAGCTGCTGCGCTCTTCCATGCTGAAGGCGCTGCCTTTGTTCAGCAGGGGGAACTCCAGCAACACGGGTCCGGCATAGGGGATATACAACGATCGGTTTTTATTATGTTTTGCATTCATCTTACAGCTCCTTTATCAACGATCACTCCGCGTGGGGTGGCTTCGCGGGTGGGGTACTGCGGCGGGCGCAAGTATAAAGCATCACTTCAGCAAATACTTCCTATTCGCAGTATTCGTTGATTGAATTTTTATCAAGGAGGGGATAAAACAAAACGCCACTCCGGGTGGAGTGGCGGGGAAGGATACCTTATTCAGCGCGGCGATGACGCCCGGAACGGTGGGCCACAACCGTTTCTTCCTGGTCGCCTTTGGTCACCACTTTGCGGGTATTCGACACTTTGTAATCCAGTCCCAGGATATGACGTGCCTGACGGTTCGATTTCATGCTTACTCCTTAATCCAGTTCAATGTTTCAAGGACAAGCCCGGTTAACTGCGCCGGGCGAAATTCAATCTCATCATTGCGCGGTATAAAAAACATACCGATTCATCATCCTCGGACATTGTGGCGCAAAGCGCAATCCCAACGCCGGCTTTTAAGAACAGTCTCGGTGATCTCGTTTACTTACAACAACAAACACAGGACGCTTCGGTAAAATCCGCCACCACCCAACTGACTCAGGGCGCCACGGCCAGCAAATGCGTAATGTCGCCACCCAGTCGCGTATTACGCAGCGGGCGCAGCGGGGCCAGGCGCTGTTCCACCGCGGCGCTACACGGGTAAAGCTGGCACCACCCCTCCAGCCAGGCCAGATTCGTCGGTTGCTGTAAAAAATTTCTTTCCTGCGCCACACCTGTGTGCTGCGTATAGCGGCTGTCATCGTCCAGCGACGCAAGAAGGGTATCGCCCAGCCGTTGTAAGGCACCGTGGTTTTCATCGATCACGTTTATGCCATTGGCCCGCGCAAAGAGGGCAATCATCACTAGCGGCTGAATAGCATAATTGTGGTACGAAAATGCCCGCTGACGACGGCGTAATTCGTTCGGCAACAATCCCCCGGCATCCACCTGCTGCATAGCGGTGCGATAAATTGCAAGCGACTGGTCAAACAGATCCTGGCGCTGCGTCGCTACCGCCGTCGCCATCAGCGCCCAGGCAGCCCAGTAACTGTGGTTATTGACCTGTTTCAGCGGCAAATCACGCCACTCTGCTGCCGTTAAATCGCCAAGCTGGCTTAACCAGGTGGTAATGGCTTTCTGCTCTGCCGGGTAGGCTGTCAGGGGTTTCGCCGGGGAAAATGCCAGTTGCAGCCAGGCCGAAGAGAAACTGGCCAGCGCCCATTTACGCATTGACTTTCCGGTATGATTTGCCGCTTCGCCGGTTAACGCTCCGGCGGTTGCCCATGTATTCAGCGCCCCGACGGCACAGGCGACATAACGCGGATCGCCACTGCGCGCCCAGGCGGTGACCTGTTTGCTGACGACACTTTCCATTTCAGTGATGGGTTTTGTCTGCTGACGAAAAGCAGCGTCTGCTTCGGGGTTAAGCGTGGCACGGGCGCTATCGGAGCCTTCATATTTGCTGTGAAAATCGAGCGTACCCGTAAACGGCGCAGGTACGGTCAGGCATTTCACTGTAGGGGCTGCCGTAACCGAATGGGCAGGCGGTTGCATAAAACCGGCGGGGGGGTGCAGATTGTCGGCGGCCTGCGCGGCCGTCGACAGAAGAAAGATCAGCACTGCTCTGAGAAAAACCATGCTTAGCCTTACATCCACGGGGAAGGGGAAACGACTATAGCATGGCGTCAGCGAAGATCAGCTACCACCAAAAACATGCACAGCACGATGCAAACGAGCTGCGCGCTCAGAGAGATCTTCCGCCGCGCTGGTCACGTGTTCCACCATCCCGGTGTTGTTATGTGTCATGACGCCAATGCGGGAAACCGACTGATTAATCAGCTCCAGCGCCTGCGTCTGTTCATGCGTCGCAGTGCCAATCTCTTTGATCATGGTCGACATGGTGATCACGCTGTCGATCATTGCCGTCAGGTGCGTTTCGGTCGTTGCGACCATCTCCACACCGTTTTTGACATTCGCGACGTTGTGTTCAATCAGCGACTGAATTTCACGCGCGGCGGAGGCAGAGTGTTGCGCCAGGTTACGCACTTCGGCGGCGACCACCGCAAAACCCCGACCTGATTCACCCGCACGTGCCGCTTCTACGGCGGCATTCAGCGCCAGAATATTGGTCTGAAAGGCGATACTGTCGATAACGCCAATGATGTCGACAATTTTACTGTTATCAGCGGAAACCGCCTGCATCATCGAGATGGTTTTCTTCATCACATCGCCGCTGTCCATCGCGCTGGCGCTGGTTTCATCAGCCCGGGCCATCGCTTCGGTGGCGGTTTCTGCTGTTTGCCGCACCGCACTGGCAATTTCTTCCACGGCGGACGCTGTCTGGTGAAGATCGGCAGACATCTCTTCAGTGCGTTGTCGCAACGCGTCTCCTTCGCTGGAGATCCGTCCGCTAATCGTGCGGATACCGTTAATCTGGGCTGAAACATCATCCACCAGCGAACTGAGATTAAGCCCGGACTGGTTAACCAGACGCATCAATAAACCAATCTCGTCCACACGGTTAAAATGGCGATAATCCGCCTTACGGCCGGACACCACTTTCTGCATTTGCGATAAAATTATTTTCAGCGGTCGCGATATTTGGCTCTGTAAAAAAACAGACAATAGCCCAAGAATAATAACTGAACCTCCGGCACGTTCTGCTGCATTAAAAGGAGCAAATTGCATCGCAACCAGTAAAGCGGCCGCTATTACCGCACCAAACTGGATGCGTTTTGAAACATTAATACGCTGAAAAAGTGATAAAAAAGAAAAAAAACCGCGCCGCACTACCAGCCCTTTATAAAAACGATGGCTGTTGAGTTTATTCTCATTCACTCGCTGATAAAGAGCTTCACTGGCATCGACTTCAGCGCGCTGTGGAATATTTCGTACCGAGATATAACCGGTAAGTTGCCCCTGCTGATAAATAGGGGTTACGTTGGCGCGAACCCAGTAATGATCGCCATTCTGCCGGCGGTTTTTCACCATTCCTGTCCAGCTATCGCCTTGCTGGATGGTGAACCACATATCGCCAAATGCCGCAGGCGGCATATCCGGATGACGAATAATATTATGGGCTTCCCCCATTAACTGATCTTCAGCAAATCCGCTGGCATCAATAAAAGCGGTGTTGGCATACGTAATATGACTGTGTGTATTTGTTGTCGACAGTAACGTCATACCGTCGTTAAGCAAAAACTCTTTTTGTGTAACAGGAGTGTTGCACTTCATGAAAAACTCCACGATGGACCGCGTTCAATGAGTTTTGCTGACGCAGTAATAGAATATTATTTACCGGTCAGTTAATTTTTTTGTTTTTACCTGCGTATTCTCCACAAACTTATCGGCCACGGAAAGTAGCTACGTTAAATATTTTTTTAGTCATGCTTACGACTCAATTTTTAAATATTGTTATGATTTTGCGAAAGAAAAAAGAATTGAAATAATCATCCAGGCGATAAGTAAATCCTTAACACAAATTAAAAGGAGGGTGTGCGATAAAGTACAAAAAATACGCTTTCAAAAATAGAAACGTTAACAAAGCGGGCTAAGGTATTTACAAAAGTATCGCAATTTTTTGGTACAAAAAAAACACCGGTAATACAGCAGAGCTTAACTTTATACCGTTAAGCCGATAAAGTCATTGCAGGTAATGTGGTTATTGTTGGGAGCATACTGACAGTGCGGCGGGCAGACCGCCGCACGAGGGTTAATGGCTGAGGATTTGATCAAGAAACTGGCGCGTGCGCGGGTGTTCGGGGTGGGTGAAGAACGTTTCCGGCGCAGCCGATTCCACAATGCGCCCATCGGCCATCAGGATCACTTTATCGGCCACGGTACGGGCAAATCCCATCTCATGCGTAACCACAATCATCGTCATCCCGCTGTCGGCCAGGTCGAGCATCACGTCCAGCACTTCTTTGATCATCTCCGGATCCAGCGCCGAAGTGGGCTCATCAAAGAGCATAATCTCTGGCTGCATACAAAGTGCGCGGGCAATTGCCACTCGCTGCTGCTGGCCGCCGGAGAGCTGGAGCGGAAACTTATGCGCCTGGTTAGCTATATGCACTTTCTCCAGGTAATGCATGGCCAGTTCCGTGGCCTGCGAGCGGGTCATCTTGCGCACCAGCGTCGGGCCAATCGTCAGGTTATCCAGCACGCTTAAATGCGGGAAAAGATTAAACTGCTGGAACAACATGCCAATGCTCAGACGAATGCGGCTGATATTGCGCACGTTATCGTTCATTTCGATACCGTTTACCAGAATCTGGCCTTTCTGGTGCGCTTCCAGGCGATTAATACAGCGGATAAGCGTCGATTTACCGGAACCGGACGGGCCGCAAATCACCACGCGCTCCCCTTTGTTCACACTGAGCGACACATCATCCAGCACCTGGAATTTGCCGTACCATTTACTGACCGACTTCATCTCAATAATCGCGTCGGGCGAGGGGGGTGTTACTTGCATCAGGCGACTCCTTCAGGGTTACGGCTGGCATCAATGCGTCCTTCTACCCACACCGCATAACGGGAAAGCATAAAGCCAAACAAAAGATACAGAGCGGAAATAAAGACATAGGATTCAATGTAATAACGACGCCACTGCGGATCCTGCATAACCGCGCTGGTGGCTGTCAGCACATCGAACAAGCCAATGATTATCACAAACGAGGTGTTTTTCATGGCCGCGATAATGTGGTTGGTAACCGCAGGCAGACAGATACGCAACGCCTGCGGCAAAATAATTTTGGTGGTCGTATGCCAGTACCCCAGGTTCAGTACCGCTGCCGCTTCATACTGCCCACGCGGGACCGACTGCAATCCCCCACGGATCACCTCCGCCTGGTAACAGGCAAAAAACAGCGCAATACCAATAACAATGCGCAGCAGTTTGTTCACTTCCATATCGGCCGGTAAAAACAGCGGGAAAACGTTCACCGCCACAAATAAAATGGTAATCAACGGCACGCCGCGCAGTCCCTCAATAAACACCACCGACAAACCGCGCAGGAAAGGCAGTGGCGAACGGCGGCCCAGCGCCAGCAGTACCGAAACGGGCATGCCGATGATCACCGTGCCAGAAAACAGCAGCAGCGTCAGCGGCAAACCGCCCCAGTCTGCGGAAGGAACCGCTTTCAGCCCTAACACGCCGCCGCTCATCAGCACTGACATCATCGCCAGTGACACCAGCCACAACGGCCACAGCAAACGGGAGTGCCAGCAGGCAGGCGCGAGCGAGAGGCCAATAGTGATAAACCACACCAGCATCGCCAGCGCCGGACGCCACTGCTCTTCATAGGGATACAGCCCGAACAGAATAGGGCGATATTTTTCGCCAATCACCGCCCAGCACGCGCCGGTCGCCGCACGGCACTGTTCAGCTGAACCGCTGAAACCCACCGCGTCGATCACGCCCCAGCGCAACAGCGAAGCGCCCACGGAGGCAATGACCATCGCCAGAATGAGCGTCAGCGCCGTCTGAGCAAGGCTGCTAAACAGATTACGCCGTAGCCAGAAAATCACAGTGTGTTGCATACCGGCTCCTTAGCGCTCTTTAATGGCAACATAGCGGTTAAACAGGTTCATTAGCAGCGACGTGGTGCCGCTAATGATCAAATAGACCACCATCATAATGGCAATCGCCTCCAGTGCCTGGCCGGTCTGGTTCATCAACGTATTGCTGATATTGGCCAGTTCCGGGTAGCCAACCACTACCGCGATCGAGCTGTTTTTCGCCAGGCTCACATACTGGCTGGCCAGCGGCGGTACCATGACCCGCATCGCCTGCGGAATAATAACGTGGCGCATCACATGCCAGGGAGAAAATGACAATGCCCGGGCCGCTTCCAGCTGACCTTTTGGTACCGACTGAATACCTGCGCGGACGATCTCAGCAATAAATGCCGACGAGTAAAGGGCAATACCCAGCAGCAGTGCCGTAAATTCCGGGCTGATGGTAACCCCCCCCTGGAAATTAAAACCGCGCAGCACCGGGCGGTTCAGTTCATGCGGCGCGCCTGTTAGCACCCAGACGAGCAGCGGCAGGGCAATCACTAACGCCCACCGCAGGCGGCCCGTCGGCACTTGTTTCCCGTGATATTCGCGCCAGCGACGCGCAACGCGTGAAAGCAGCATACTCAGCACACAAGCCACCAGCAGGGCAAGCACTGTCCACATCCAGCCGCTGTGCGCCGCCGGCACAGTGAATGTCAGACCACGGTTGGTCAAGAAGCCCATTCCTGGCAGTACAATCGCCTGGCGCGGCGAAGGCAAATTGCGGATCACCACCGCCCAGAAAATAACCTGCAATATTACCGGCACGTTACGCAGCAGTTCCACATAGCCGACGCAGATTTTCATCAGGAGCCAGTTTTTCGATACCCGGCCAATACCAACCATAAAACCGAGCACCGTGGCCAGCAGAATGCCGCACCCGGTGACATACAACGTATTCAGTAATCCCACCGCCAGCGCCCTGGTGTAGCTGTCGCGCGGGGTGTAGTCGATAAGCGTTTCGCCAATGGCAAAGTGCGCGCTCTGCTGCAAAAAGCCAAACCCGGTGGCGATACGCTGGGCGCGCAGGTTCGCCACGACATTGCTGTAGAGCCAGTAACTAAAACCGATCAGCAAGGCTGCCAGCAGTAACTGGTAGCACCAACTGCGCACGGTTTTACTGCCAAAAAAGGTGAAAAGGCGAAACGCGGTCGCAGGTCGTGGCGCGTCGGATGCAACGGCCAGCGCACCGGAGTTATCAGTCTGTTTCATCATTAAACATCAAGGTTATGACAGAAGTGGAGAAGGGCGCCCACGGTCATGCATGAGCGCCCCGGCGATTAACGGATCGGCAGGCCGTAAAGCAAACCACCTTTGGTCCACAGATTATTTAAATCGCGATCCAGCGGCTCGGCGCTTTGCGGGCCAAAATGGCGGTTATAGATATCGCCATAATTACCCACCTGTTTAACAATGTTGTACACCCACTTGTCATCCAGACCGAGTTTCTGACCAAAGCCGCCGCTCACGCCAAGCAGCCCCTGGACATCCGGATCGGTGGATTTCAGTTCGCTATCCACATTGCTCTGGTTAACGTTCATCTCTTCGGCGTTGAAGGTAGCGTAAACAACCCACTTCACAATATCGAACCACTGGTCATCGCCTTTACGCACCGCCATTGCCAGCGGTTCTTTCGAATAAATCCCCGGCAGAATAATGTGATCTTCCGGTTTTTCCGCATCAAAAGTTTTGATGCCAGGCAGCGCCACTTTGTCACGCGCAATAACATCACAGCGCCCGGCGAGATAGGCCGCAACATACTCTTTGTTGTTCTCGATCACCACCGGGGTGTAGTGCAGATGGCGTGAACCGAAGATCTGCGCCACGTTTTGCTCGGTACTGCTGCCGGGGGTAATACACACCGTGGCGCCGTCGAGATCTTCAACTTTTTTCACGCCGCTGTTGGCCCGCACCATAAAACCAGTACCCGTGTAAAAATTGGGCGGCGCAAAGTTCAGCCCCAGCGACACATCGCGGGTTAATGATGCCGTGATATTCCGTGACAGCACATCGACTTCGCCCGACTGAATGGCGGCAAAACGCTGCGCCGTCGACAGCGGCGTAAAGCGGACTTTAGACGCATCGCCAAAAACCGCTGCCGCGAGCGCACGGCAGAAATCGACATCCAGACCTTCCCAGTTGCCTTTGCTGTCAATTGAGGCGAAGCCGTGACGGGCAGGGTGCACACCGCAAACCAGTTCGCCGCGCGCTTTAATTTTCTTCAGCGTGTCGCCATTCGTGGCGGGGGCGTTTTCTGCCTGTGCGGGAAAAATAAAACTCCCCAGCGTCAGCAGCAACACTGACGCAGCTAGGTGGGTTTTCTTCAGCATGGCTATTCCTTTTTAAAGGGTTGCTATCAGGTTAATTAACTGTATTTATTGATTTTTCAATAACACGTCCGTTTGTTGAATAATGATCTTCGCCTGCGGTGCTTTTGGCAAAGTTCGAATTCAGTAAAGCATATACAACAATGGACTAACGATTTATTTCAACCATCCTTCTATACCCTGCCACAAGAGTTGCGCGCTGAGCAGGATCATCGTTACACGAAACAGCACGCGGAACAGTTTTTCCGGTACGTTGTCCAGCACGCGCGTACCCAGCCATGTTCCCAGCGCACCGCTAATGATCATTGCCGCCAGCACAGGCAACCAGCTGGCCCAGGCAAACCCCATCAACCCGAAGGCGAGGATCTTCAGTCCGTGCTGTAACACCATGCAGGTGGCGTGCGTGGCGATAAGCGGCTGGCGCTTTAGCCCTTGCGAACTGATAAGCCCGGCGACCATCGGGCCGGTGGCGCCCACAATCATGGTGCCGAGACTGCTGAGGCCGCCGCCAATAATGAAGAAAGGGCGGCTTAACGGTTTCTGTTCGCCACGCTTGCGCAGCACTGACCAGAGAATAAACAGCCCCAGCGCAATGCGGGCAATGCTGTCCGGGATCACCGCCGCCACCGGCGCACCGACTGCAATGCCGACCGCGCTACCGAGCAGGAACCACAGCACTAACGGCCAGACCACATGCACCCGCTGAATCAACGTCCGGCTAAGGTTGGAGCCAAGCTGCACCATCCCATGCACCGGCATCAGGCTGCTGACCGGCATGCCCAGCCCCATGATAGCCAGCAAAGCTGTGCCTCCGCCCAGCCCCATGGCCGCCGTCAGCGCCGAAGTCAGAAAACTGCAAAACACCATGACGCCCGCGAACAGCGGCGAAATTTCAGCAGGTATCCAGATTATGTTCATGCTGGCATCCGTTAGCGATAATCATCCCGCAACAGACGCTGGTAAAGTGCCTGTGCATCCTCTCGAGACAGTACGCGGCTGGCGCAGTCGAGAAACTTCTGCTCTATCAAATTATCCGGCAACGGGATAGCCGGGCTGGAACCCCGCGCTCCCGCCACTCGCTGAGAAAACTGGCGGCCGTCGGTGGTGGTCAGCGTCACGAACGCGCTATGGGTGATCTCTTCGTTGTGCTTTTCCAGCGTCACTTTACGCAGCAACGTCTGGGTTGCCGGATCGTCGAACCGCGCCGTATCAATAAAATCATCCAGTGTTAGCGTACCCGTCACAAAAGCCCGCGCCACGCAGTAATGCAGGCTGAACTTCCCGGCGAGCGGGTTCTGCGGCTGCGGAATATTAATATGTGGGTAACGGATCGGGTGCACTTTGATTTCAATATGTTCGATCTCTTCCGCACGCAGGCCGTGCTCCTCCCGCAGCGCCAGAATGCCATCCAGCGGCGATAAAATAGCGTAGCAGCAAGGGAAGTATTTGTAGTTGTTGCTTTTCACGGTGTCGAGAATGAATGGCGTTGCGTCCCAGCGCTCGGTCAGCGGCAGGGGATCAACATTCGCCACGCCATTGTAGACGTGAAAATAGCCCTGCTGATGTTCAAAAGCCGTTGGCCCGGCGCTGAACCCCTCTTTCGCCAGTTTGGTTGCCATCACCGCGCTGCGTGCCGCCTGACCCACCGCCAGCGCTTTGGTTTCGCTACCAAAATTGGATTTGATCCCTGACGCCAGCGAGGCGGTCATCGCCAGCGCGGTGGCCGTCTGTTCTTCATTCAGATCCAGCGCGACCGCACAGGCAGCAACCCCGGCAAAAACACCGACCGTAGTGGTAGGATGCCAGCCGTGACGATACTGGAACGGGCTAACCGCTTTGCCCATGCGTACTGCGGTTTCGTAGCCGGTAATATAGGCGCGCAGGAGCGCCTCGCCGTTCAGGTCCTGTTCATCGGCCAGCGCCAGTAAAGCGGGCAGAACCGCCACCGAAATATGCCCGTGCAGCCAGGAGTTGGAATCATCAAAATCGAGCAGGTGTGAAGACACGCCATTCAGCAGGGCGGCGTCCAGCGCGTTTAATGTCAGATCCGTACCAAAAACACGACTGTTGCCGCGCGCCGCAGACGGCACGATCACAGTGCGTAATTTGTGGGCACCGTCCTGAACACCGCCAGCCAGCGTAACGCCTAATGTATCAATAATCGCGGTACGCGCATGGCTGTATGCCGCCTGCGCGAACGCCTGCCGGGAGAACGCCAGCAAATTACCGGCGAGTTGTCGGGCAATGGTCATTAACATGTCCTGTAGCAAAAAGAATTAGTGATCGCCGGCAAGAAGCCCGGTAATACGCGCCAGCGAACCTGGGCGTTCGAAGTGGAAAGCGGCATCATAAAGTGCAGCGCTGCGCGCCGCGCCCAGAACTGGAATAGTGAGCGCATCGAATTTGTCGCGCAACTCCTGATCACTGAGCGGATTTTGCGCATGGCCGCGATAGACGTCAGTCTGGGCGTGCAGCACTTCGCCATCTTCCAGCCAGACATCAATAAAGGCCGAACTGGCGGACTGACCGTCCACGGCCTCGACCTCAAGCAGCGGCAGCAGGGCGCGTGGTTGCGGATCGTCTACCGTCGCCTGGGTAAAATCGGTGTCCGTCAGGGCATAACCGCTTAAGGCGAGGGCGATACAGTGGGGAATGCTGAACTTACTTTCCAGCGGCGTGCGCGGCGAGAGGATCCCGGCATTGACCATGCCCATTGGGTGGACCTTCGCCGTAATATGGGTAATCTTGCGCCCTTGCAGCAACGGGAAAAGCTTGCGGGCGGTTTCAATAGAGGCGTGCGTACCCCGGCAACTGGCATACAGCTTGTAGCCGTTGGTTAGCAGTTCCCAGCTTTCGCCAAAATCAAGCGGCGGCACTTCTGCACTGCCATCCTGGATGAAGATTTTTACCCAGCCGTCAGTCTCGTAAAAGTGGTGCGCGCCGACGAAGTTTTCCGCCGCCAATTGCGCAGCCATAATGCCGTCCATCGCCGCTTTGCCCGCGTGGAACGGTTTACCATGCGTACCGGAAGATTTTTGCAGGCCGCCCATCATGGTGGCAGCCGCGCCTAACGCGTTGCGAACCTGGGGTTCTGAGAGGCGCAAAACCGCAGCCGCAACTGCCGCTGCGCCCGCGCGTCCTACAACAGAAGTGGGGTGAAAGCCCCTTCTCTGCAGGTTGCGCCCGACGCCTGGCACCCAACCGCCACCCAGTTTTGCCATCACTTCAAAACCGGTGACAAATGCCCGCAGCACGTGCTCTTCGTCGACCGGGTGTGCCTGCGCCATTGCCAACGCAGTTGACCAGCACGGGCCGCCAGGATGGCCTGCGCCAGCTGGGTGGGTATCATCATAATCCGCAGCGTGTGCCATGGTGGCGTTAACCAGCGCAGCAAGGGCAGGGGTAGTGGTACCGGAAAGGAAAACCCGCGCATCGCCGCTGGCGTGCCAGGCTTTGGCTACCTGGCGCACGGCCTTAACGGCATCATCATTAACTGCGCCCAGCGCAACGCCGAGGAAGTCGATCAAGGCGCGTTTTGCTTCATGGCGGACGGCGGGGGGGACGTTGAGGTGATGAGCCTGGCTGATAAACTGGCTGAGCTGTTCTCCACGAATGTTATTAACTTCGCTATTTTTTGTCATCGTAAAACAAGCATTCCCTGGTGTTGGCTGACAACGTAAAGCCCTGGTGTTGGCTTATCAATAAAAAGCAAAAACGGTGTTTGTGTTTATATGAATTCATTTGTATACAATGAATATAAAATAAACATAGCAGCCCTGACGGAAACGTCAAAAGATGTTTTTCAGATAAGCTAAGAACAAAAAAAGCAAAGGCGTTACCTTTCCTGTGGCAAGATGGGCGACGGCAGGGTGCCAGCCTTAATAGGGTCATTCCATAGACAAACGGAGCTTAACGTGAAAACGACGGGTCGCGACACAGGCTTAACGCCTTTTGAAATTTTGCTTTCCGCCATTGAGGCCGGTGAACTGCAACCGGGCGAACGCCTGCAGGAAACCCGGCTGGCGGAACAGTTTGGTCTGAGCCGTACGCCGATCCGTGAAGCGCTTCACCGCCTGGAAACCCTCGGTCTTGCCGAACCCGGCCCGCAGCGGGGGCTGATAATTGCGCATATTAGCTATGAACGGCTGCGCCAGCTGTTTGATGTGCGCGAAGGTCTGGAGCGCTTAGCGATGGATCTTGCTGTCACCGCCGCTTCTGATGCAGAGCTTGCGCTGCTGGATGAAATGGTCCGCATGGAAGAAACGCTCACCGACAGTAAAGCGCTGCACGATCATAACCGCCTGTTTCACCGCCAGATTTATCGTGCCACGCACAACCCCTATCTCAATGAAATGTTAGACAATTTGCGTATTCACCTGTCGCTGTTGCGTAACACAACCTACGAGTTACCGGAACGCACCGCAGAAGCAAAACGTGAGCACCGGGCAATAGTCGACGCGCTGTTAAAACGCGATCGCGCAGCGGCGCAGGAGGTGGCGATTGAGCATATTCGCCACGGCTATCGCGCAAGGTTGACGATTTTAAGCCAGCGAGAACGCTAACATAATGACCTCTAATCGGCGGACGGGAATTTCACCCTGTCGCTAGAATAGCGGGATGGCATCATCTATGTAGATTTTGTGTGGGCATTCTGAGGGTAGCATTGCGTGTTAGCGACTTTGATTTACCGTAGCCGACTGAATCGAACACTCGATCCCTCTCAACTGGCTCAACTTGTCGAGCGAGCCAGCCTGCGCAATCAGCGATTGCAGGTGACGGGCATCTTACTGTTCGACGGCGAACATTTTTTGCAGGTTCTTGAAGGGCCGCTCGCTTCGGTTAACGACGTTTTTGAACGTATACATCATGATCACCGCCACGGCAATGTGGTCGAACTGCTTCGCGATTATGCGCCGCGCCGCCGTTTTGGCAACCGCGGGATGATGCTGTTTGATTTACGTGTCATCCAGCCTGCGACGGCACTGCGCGCTATCCTCAGGTTCGGTACGCTCAATTACCAGCTGGCCAGTAACGATCGGGTCTATAAATTTATTCGTAACTTTATTGCCTCGCAAAACAATAACGATCGGGTGCGTAATACCGCGCCAGAGCACTGGACATTCAGCCTCAAAACGCCGCCTTTTGCCAGCATCAACGCGCCCATCCAGGACAATCAACCCTGTCAGTTTGCCTTTCAGCCGATTATTGAGCCGCTGCGCGGCAATATCTCCTCGCTTGAAGCGCTGATCCGCGGCCCGAACGGCGGCAGTCCGCAGGAGTATTTCGCCACCATAGCGCCCGATAAGTTGCACGAGGCAGATCTGGCCTCGAAGGGCTGGGCGCTGGCGATGGCCAGCCGCATGGGGATTGGCAATCATAAAGTTGCGGTCAATCTTCTGCCGATGTCGCTGGTTAAAATTCCCGGCGCAGTGGATATCCTGCTGGGTCATATCACACGCAATAACCTTAGCCCCGGACAGATCATTGTTGAAGTCACAGAAGATGAAGTGATCTCCGGCTATGAGGAGTTCACCTGGGCCATTCGTCAGTTGCGTGCGGCGGGGATCGGCCTGGCGATTGATGACTTTGGTTCCGGCTTTGCCGGGTTATCGCTGCTGGCGAAATTCCAGCCGGATAAACTAAAAATTGACCGCACAATCGTGACCGATATCCACCTGCATGGCCCGAAACAGGCGATCGTCAAAGCCATAATCGACTGCTGCGCAGAGCTGCAAATTACCGTGGTGGCGGAAGGGGTCGAAAAAGTCGAAGAGTGGTGCTGGCTGGAGGCCGTCGGTATTGAGCGCTTCCAGGGCTTCCTGTTTGCCCGCCCTGTACTCAATGGCATTTCACCGATTAACTGGCCGCGCCGCATTACGCCGTGACCGGTTGTGTTCATTCCCCGGCCAGCCGGGGAGTCGCCTTTAAACATTCCTTTCAATCAGTTACCGCCTCAATCAGACCCATTTACAGGCTTATCCGGCCGATAGGTTCCCCATCTTCTATGCTTTACTGAATAACAGCGGATGTGATTCAGGAGAGAGAATGAAATTCAAGAAAAAGCTTGCGCGGGCATTGGCGCTTAACTCGTCTCTTGGGCGCAGTATCACTTTTTTTATGACCGGCCTGCTCATAGCGGGCGTTGTCACCTTTAGCTGGACACTGAGCCGCTCCTGGGAACGGGCAGTCCTGGATGCCGAACGCAGTGCCATTAACTTATCGGTTTCCCAGGCGCGGCAGGCGGAAGATACGATATTGCAGGCCGAACTGGTGCTGCGCGATGTTCGCCGTTCGCTGCCGGCAGAGGGTCTGACTGCGATTGATTTTAAACAGTTCGACCTTTATCTCGCCGAACTGAAAGATCGTCTGCCGCAGTTACACGGGCTGTTTATCTACGATCCGCAGGGCAATATGAAAGCCACTTCGTTTGGCAAAATCCCGGTGATCTCTAACAACAGCGACCGCGAATATTTCATTTATCATCGCCGCAATGGACACGGCGGCATTCATCTCGGGCATGTGATCCGCAGCCGTTCCACGGGCGATCTTATTATTCCGGTGTCGTTACGCATCAGCGACACCTCCGGCGCCTTTGCCGGTGTGCTGCTCGCTACGGTAAAAGTCGAGTATTTCCGCCATTTTTACAGCTTCTTTGAGTTGCAGAACCGCGATTTACTGGCCCTGCTGGACACCGACGGCACGGCGCTCTATGTGCGTCCTTACGGGGATGACATCATCAACCGCAACCTTTCCGCCAGCCCGTTATTCACCCGTGAACTGGCCAAAAAAGATCGCGGCAACGGCACCTGGGTTTCGGCTCTGGATCATGTTGAGCGCATATACGGTTTCGCCCGTCTTGAGCGTTATCCGCTGGTGGTGGCTGCCGGGTACGATAAACCTGCATTGTGGAACAGCTGGCTGCGCGACAGTCTGCCAGACATTGTCTTAAACGTGATGTTGCTGCTCGGTACGCTGCTGATGGGGGCAATAATTTTCCGCCAGGTGCGGCTGAATGTTCGCCATCAGACCGAACTCACTACCCTGCGGGATGAGCTGACCAGCATTAACCACACGCTGCAACTGATGGCGCTGGCCGACGGCCTGACCGGGCTGGCAAACCGCAGACAGTTTGATCTCTACTTATCGCAAAGCCTGAAAGCCTCGGCCCTGACGCAAAAACCGGTTTCGCTTATCATGATCGATATCGATTACTTTAAGCGTTACAACGACTTTTACGGCCATGTCGCCGGAGACAGTTGCCTGCGCATGGTGGGCGAAATCCTGCAACGGCTGAAGCTGCGCACGCATGATTTGATTGCCCGCTACGGTGGTGAGGAGTTCGCCATTATCATGCCGAACAGCAGCGCAGACGAAGCACTGGCGATTGCCCACGAGGCGGTCGCCCTGGTGCGCAATGCCAAAATCCCACACTCGCAAACAGGTGCGCAGCATGCCATTGTCACCATCAGTGCGGGCTGTTACAGCCTGATCGCCGATGCCGACTTTGATGATGCCATCCGCCTGAAAGAGGGGGCAGATAAGGCGTTGTATCAGGCAAAAATTCAGGGGCGCGACCGTGCGCTGGCCGCAGCCGGGGAGTGATCGCCAAGCGATTTGGTGAGGTAATGGCGCTGCATGCCCATCCGGGGATAACCTTCGAGCGTCATTTGGAGCTGATAGCCCAGTTTTTGATAGAAAGGCAAAGCCTGAAAACTGAAAGTATCGACCAGCGCATGATGGCAGCCAAGCGCTGTTGCCTCGGCGGCGGCACGTTGCATCAGTTCCCGGCCCAGCCCGTTGCCGCGCTGATCTTCATGCACCCACAAATAGTGAATGTTAAGCCATTCGCCCTCCTGGCGGGCAATCAGTCCGCCCTGCATGACACCGCAGTCATCATGAAAATAGACCGCCAGGTGCGCCCACTGACTGAGGTCGACAAACTGCTGGTTGTAACGCCGTAAGCCCCTGAATAACGCCTGTTGATCCTGCTCCGTCACTTCGTATTTAACCGTTAGTTCCATTCTAATTTTCCTTTAGATAGCGTTTTCCACTCATCTTAGCCCGGATAACGCAGAGCTTCGACTACCTTTAAAGACGGTAATCTACCCGCAAGGAGAAATAACAGTGAGCATGAAAACCAGTGATTTCTTTGTGCAGCGTCTGAAAGAATGGGGCGTGACTCGCATTTATGGTTATCCGGGCGACGGTATCAACGGCGTGCTTGGCGCGCTGCAACGGGCCAGTAAATCTGGCGAGGGTATTGAATTTATTCAGGTGCGCCACGAGGAGATGGCCGCGTTTATGGCGGTAGGGCATGCCAAATTCACCGGCGAGCTGGGCGTCTGTTTATCGACGGGCGGCCCTGGTGCGACGCATCTGCTTACCGGACTGTATGACGCCAAAATGGATCATGTGCCGGTGCTGGCCATCGCCGGACAGGCAGAAACCACCGCGCGCGGCGCCAGTTATCAGCAAGAGATGAACCTTGATCGTGTCTTCGCCGATGTGGCCAATTTTGTGCAGGAGGCCGCCACACCAGCTCAGGTTCGACACCTGGTGGATCGCGGGGTGCGCGTGGCGATTGCGCAAAACGGCGTTGGGGTGGTTATTATCCCGAAAGATGTGCAGGACGAAGCGTGGCAACCGCCGGAGCATGTACACGGGTTTACCCACTCTGGCGTGGGTTATCAGCCTCCGCGCGTGATCCCGCACGATGCCGATCTCGCACGTGCCGCCGCCGTACTCAACGCCGGGAAAAAAGTCGCCATCCTGATAGGTGCAGGGGCACGAAACGCGGCCGTCGAAGTGGTGCAGGCGGCCAATACGCTGGGAGCAGGCGTCGCCAAAGCACTGCTGGGCAAAGATGTGCTGCCGGATGACGCCCCCTTTGTCACCGGCGCGATTGGCTTACTGGGGACCGAGCCGTCATGGAAGTTAATGCAGCAATGCGACACGCTGTTGGTCATCGGCAGTGGTTTCCCGTGGACGGAGTTTCTCCCGCCGGAAGGCCAGGCGCGGGCCGTGCAGATTGATATCGATCCGGCGATGCTCGGTTTGCGTTACCCTTGTGAAGTGAATCTGCATGGCGATGCGGCAGAAACCCTGCGTGCTTTGCTGCCGCTGCTGGAGCACAAAACCGACCGTCACTGGCAGGAGGAGATTGCACGCCAGGTGCGCGACTGGTGGAAACAGATGGAACAACGCGCCATGGCACCCGCTAATCCGGTCAATCCGCAGCGCGTGGTGTGGGAAATGTCCCCCTTGTTGCCAGAGAACGCCATCGTCACGTCCGACTCCGGTTCCTGTGCCAACTGGTTTGCCCGTGATTACCGCGTGAAACAGGGGCAGCGGGCATCGCTCTCGGGCGGACTGGCCTGCATGGGGGCGGCGGTGCCTTATGCCATTGCCGCCAAATTTGCCGAGCCGGAGAAACCGGTGATAGCGCTGGTGGGGGATGGCGCCATGCAGATGAATAACATGGCTGAGTTGATCACGATCCAGAAATACTGGCAGCAGTGGCGCGATCCGCGGCTGATCGTCTGCGTCTTTAATAACCAGGATTTAAATCAGGTGACCTGGGAGCAACGCGTCATGGAAGGAGATCCGCGTTTTGAAGCCAGCCAGCAACTGCCGGATGTTCACTACGCCGAATTCGCCCGCTCACTGGGGCTGGAGGGGATTTTTGTAGATACCCCCGACGCGCTGGGGGATGCCTGGCGGCGGGCATTACAGGCCGACAGACCGGTGGTTCTTGAAGTGAAAACCGACCCGGAAGTGGCGCCATTGCCACCGCACATTACCTTCAAGCAGGCGAAGGCGTTTATGGCGGCGATGGCGAAAGGCGATCGCGGTGCCATGCAGGTGATTAGCGATACCGCCAGTCAGCTTTTTCATAAACCGAAGTAAAAAAAACCGGGCGTCTGTCGCCCGGTTCATTTCCCTCTGATGGCAAATCAGCGTTTTTGCAGGAACGCCAGCAGATCGTTGTTGAGCTGATCCTGATGGGTCACTGCAAAGCCGTGCGGGCCATTGTCATACACTTTCAACTCTGCGCCTTTAATCAGCTCTGCCGACAATTTGCCAGTCGCTTCAAACGGCACCACCTGATCGTTACTGCCATGAATGACCAGCGTCGGTACATCCACTTTTGCCACATCCTGGCGGAAGTCGGTTTCGGCAAAAGCAGTGACACAATCCAGCGTACCTTTCAGCGACGCCAGCAGGGCAATGTTTAGCGTTTGCGTCAGCACGCCCTCAGAGACTGTCTGCCCGGCATTGAGGCCGTAAAATGGCGTGGCGAAATCACTGATAAACTGCGCGCGATCTTTAAGCAGCCCGGCTTTAATGCCCTCGAACACACTCTGATCGACACCCTGTGGATGATCAGCCGTTTTGCCAAAAATGGGGGTCACCGCACCCAGCAGCACCAGGCCCGCAACGCGCGCGCTGCCATAGCGACCGATATAGCGGGTGACATCGCCGCCGCCCATAGAGAAGCCCACCAGCGTGACCTCCTGCAAATCCAGCGCGGTAATAAGATCGTTGATGTCAGAGGCAAACGTATCGTAATCATAACCGTTCCACGGCTGGTCAGAACGACCAAAACCACGGCGGTCAAAGGCAATAGCGCGGTAGCCGCGCTCAGCCAGAAAATTCAGCTGACTGTCCCACATATCGCCATCCAGCGGCCAGCCATGGCTGAAAAGTACCGGTTTACCCGCACCCCAATCTTTGTAATAAATCTGAGTACCATCCTGCGTTTTAATCGTGCTCATCTGTTTACCTCATTGTGTAGTGGGTTATTGCCATAAACGGACTCAACACCAGGCGCTATCAGATACCGGATCGCCGGCGGCTGCTCGCCCTGGTGGAACGCCAGCACTCGCGTCTGGATTAACCGGTCATTAACCGTGTGACGCTCATGCTGGCGTAAATGCTCAATCCATGATCCCATCAGCCAGGTTTCAACAAACACCCCCGGCTGGCGGATATCTTCGTACACTGCCCAACCCATTGCCCCCGTACGGCGGCGTACACGGCGCATCTCCAGTACGGCCTGCATAAACGGTTGCGCATCCTGCGGCCTGACCTGATATTCACAGGTCACCAGCACCGGTCCGCGCTCATGGGCAATGGCAAACTCGGTGATGCCTTCCGGCGGGCCGACAATATCGAGATTCAGCGCGGCATCTTTTTCCAGCCGCCAACGTAAAACTGTAGCAGCCCCCAGCACCATGCCCAGCGTCGCCGCACAAAGCGACCATGAAATCCCGTAGGCTGATGCCAGTTTTCCCCACACCGCACTGCCGACGGTCATCGAGCCGAAGAACACCGTCAGGTAGACGGCCAGTGCACGGGCTTTCACCCAGCGAGCCGCGCTACGCTGCGCGCCAACGTTCAGGGTCGACAACACCGCAATCCAGGCAAAACCGGTAAAAAATTCAAACAGATTGAGTAACCAGAAGTGGCGAATAAATGCCAGCGCCAGCATGGTCACAGCAAACAGCAGACTGGCGGCCACCATCATCTGGTCGGCATTCAGCCGCTTGCGCAGTTTCGGCAGCATCACCGCGCCGCAAATCGCGCCCAGCCCGATGCAGGCCAGCATGATCCCGTAGCCGCCAGGCCCGAGGCCCAGTTCACGCCGCGCCACCAGCGGCAACATCGCCCAGCCGGCACTGCCGAACAGAAAGAACGCCACGGTACGCGCCAGTACGTTACGCAGCACCGGTGCGGCATGCACATAGCGTAGCCCGCCGCGGATCGCGGTAAAAAAGTGCTCTGGCGGCAGGCGCTGGAGCGTGGCGGGAGGCCGCCAGCGGTGCAGTACATAACCCACGCCCAGCACCGACAGGGCATTAAGCAGAAAGACCATCCACGGGCCGGCAAATGAAAGCAACAACCCGCCGAGCGCCGGGCCAATGGCGCGGCTGATATTAATGCCCAGCGAATTGAGGGCGATGGCCGGGCTGAGCTGCTGTTTATCCACCAGATCCGGCACGATTGCCTGAAAAGCCGGGGAGCTGAGCGCCGCCCCTGTGCTGAGCAGAAAAGTGGCCGTCAGCAATACCTCAGGCGTCACATGGCCGGTAAACGAAAGGAGCGCCAGACCGGCCGCCGCGCAGAAAGTCCAGATTTGCGAAAACAGCAGGATCTTGCGCCGCTCGACAATGTCTGCCAGTACGCCCGCGGGCAGCACAAACAGGAACATCGGCAGGCTACTGGCCGCCTGAACCAGGGCCACAGCCAGCGGATCGGCGCTCAGGGAGAGCATGGTCCAGTTGACACCGATATCGCTCATCCATGAGCCGATATTGGAAACCACCGTTGCTGTCCACAGCATACGAAAAACGCGTTGTTGCAGTGGTTGCCAGGCCGAAGCTGATGGTGTATCGCCGTGCTCAGGTGACACTGTCACGGCTGCATGCAGTTCATTTTGCTGTGTCATGCCATCGCTCCTTTCGCTTTTGCGGGCAGGCTTACGCGCCAGCGGCCCGCTCCGGTTAACGCCAGGGTGGTGAAGATGATCAAGAGCAGCCAGCCGAATTGGCCGTCAGCTATCGACCAGTCGGCATGCACCACCAGCATGGCAACCAGCAACACCCCGATGATGGGCAGGCAAGCCAGCCGCGTCCCGATCCCGAGGAGAATAAACAGTGGGCAGATCACTTCGGCCAGGATCGCGGGTAGCAGACTCATCCACGGCCCCAGTCCAAAGGGATCTTCAATACGCATAAGCTCGGTGCTGAAGTGCAGCACTTTCGGCAGGCCGTGCACATACAGCAACAACAGACTGCCGCTCAGGCGTAGAAAAAACAGCCCCGCGTCGATACGGGGCGCAAAAGGGGAAGTTGATGTTTTCATGATGTCAGAACGCAAAGCAGCTACAGCCAAGAGCACCCCAGAACGCGTTCTCGTCTGAGACAGGCATTGCAGAACCGCGGGCAATGTCGTGCTGATGAACGTGTACCCCACATGGCCCGGAACAGTGGTGAACGCCTGCCGCTTGACCAACACGCGCAGCCTGCGGGGGGGCGCTGCGATAATGCCCCGGAACGGTGACCACTGGCGACCAATCGGGCAGCACCGGTATGGCAGGCGGTGCCAGCGGACCGAACGCGCCTGCGGCATAGACGATGTCGCCGTTTACCACGGTCAGCACAGACTCAATGCCTTTGATTTCCTCTTCCGGCACACGGAAGTAGTCTTTGCTCAGTACCGCCAGGTCCGCCAGTTGCCCCGCTTTGATCTGGCCTTTTTTCCCTTGTTCGCTGGAGAACCAGGCGCTGCCTTGCGTCCACAACAGCAGGGCGGTGTCGCGATCAAGCCGGGCCCGGTGATCATACATCTGCATGCCGCCCACGGTGCGGCCAGAAACCAGCCAGTAGAGCGCCGTCCACGGGTTATAGCTGGCGACTCGGGTGGCATCCGTTCCGAGACCGACGGGCAATCCGGCTTCCAGCATACGTGCTACTGGCGGTGTCTGTTGGGTCGCCTGCTGGCCGTAGCGTTCCGCGAAATACTCCCCCTGGAAGGCCATACGGTGTTGAACTGCAATGCCGCCGCCAAGGGCTTTCACACGGTCAATATTGGCTTCGGTAATCGTCTCCGCATGGTCGAAGAACCAGTGCAGACCATTAAACGGGATGTCGCGGTTGACCTTCTCAAACACATCCAGCATCCGGCTGATGGACTCGTTATAGGTCGCATGGAGACGAAATGGCCAGCGGTGCTCCACCAGATGGCGCACCACACGCTCCAGCTCCGCTTCCATGCCGGGTGCCAGGTCCGGACGCGGCTCCAGAAAATCTTCGAAATCCGCTGCGGAGAAAACCAGCATTTCCCCTGCGCCATTGTGGCGGAAGAAGTCGCTACCCTGACCCGGCGTCAGCATATCGGTCCATTTTTCAAAGTCTTCCAGTTCATGACCGGGGCGTTGGGTAAACAGGTTATAAGCAATGCGGATAGTCATCTGTTTTTTGCCGTGAAGTTCCGCAATCACTTCGTAATCTTCCGGGTAGTTCTGGAAGCCGCCGCCCGCATCGATCGCGCTGGTCAGCCCAAGGCGGTTCAGCTCGCGCATAAACTGGCGGGTTGAGTTAACCTGCTGCTCCAGCGGGAGTTTGGGGCCTTTGGCCAGTGTGGCATACAGGATCATGGCATTCGGTCGGGCGATCAACATACCGGTCGGGTTACCGTTGCTGTCACGCTGGATTTCACCACCGGGCGGGTTTGGCGTATCGCGGGTATAGCCAACGGCTTTCAATGCGGCACGGTTGAGCAGGGCGCGATCGTACAAATGCAGGATGAAGACCGGGGTATCCGGTGCGGCATCATTGATTTCGTCGAGAGTAGGCATGCGGCGCTCGGCAAACTGAAACTCCGTCCAGCCACCTACCACACGTACCCATTGTGGTGACGGGGTGCGCAGCGCCTGCTCTTTAAGCATACGCAGCGCATCGGCCAGCGAGGGCACGCCTTCCCAGCGCAGTTCGAGGTTGTAATTCAGACCACCCCGGATCAGGTGGAGGTGAGAGTCGTTAAGACCCGGGATGGCGGTATGGCCTTGCAGGTCAACAATTTTCGTCCGCTCGCCCTGATACGCCATCGCCTCGGCGGCGCTCCCCACTTTAACAAACTTGCCATCGCGAATGGCAACCGCATCCGCAAGGGGGTTTTCCCGGTCGACGGTGTGAAACTGGCCGTTAAGTAATATCAGTTCTGCGTGTGTGAGCGAATCCATAATTCCTCCAGTCTGGCGGCCCGCAATGGCCGGGTAAGCTTCTGGAGTGATTATGGCGAGTGTCGCAAAGCGCCGGATAGTTGTACCAAAGTATAGGTATACGAAAGGATAGTTATACCATCAGATAATAGTTTTGCCGCCGGGGGTTTCCTACGATGCAGCCAACGATAGCGATGACCCGTCGTTTGCTGTCTGAACGTAGCGATCTTCACTTTAACCTCTATGGGTACTGATATGACAACCTCGAAGCTTGAAGTCCTGACCCCGGCTAACTGTCAGCTGATTTTTATCGATCATCAGCCGCAAATGGCATTTGGCGTCCAGTCTATTGACCGTCAGGTGCTGAAAAACAACACCGTCGCGCTGGCAAAAGCCGCCAGGGTTTTCTCTATTCCGACAATCATTACGACAGTGGAAACCGAAAGCTTCTCCGGCAACACCTATCCAGAGCTGCTGGATGTGTTCCCCGAGCAGGATATTCTGGAACGCACGTCAATGAACTCCTGGGACGATCAGAAAGTACGCGATGCGCTGGCGGCGAACGGTAAGCGCAAAGTCGTGGTTTCCGGCCTGTGGACAGAAGTGTGCAACAACAGCTTTGCACTCTGCGCCATGCTGGAAGGCGATTACGAAATTTACATGGTCGCGGATGCATCCGGCGGCACCTCAAAAGAGGCTCATGACTATGCCATGCAGCGCATGATCCAGGCGGGCGTGATCCCGGTAACCTGGCAACAGGTAATGCTGGAATGGCAGCGTGACTGGGCGCACCGCGACACCTACGATGCGGTAATGAACATTGTCAAAGAGCATTCCGGCGCTTACGGAATGGGAGTGGATTACGCCTATACCATGGTGCACAAAGCGCCTGCCCGCGCCAAAGCAGGGCATCGGACGCTGGCACCCGTTCCGGCACGTTAACCCGCCAGCCGATCGGTACTGCCGGTCGGCTTCTTTCATTTAATGGCAGGAGAAGACCATGCACACTGGACTGATTTCCCTCGCTGCAGGCGTGCTGATTGGCGTGGTTTACGCGCTGCTGAAGGTACGCTCGCCCGCGCCGCCCGCCATTGCACTGGTTGGCCTGCTCGGTATGGTGCTCGGTGAGCAACTTGTCGCCACACTCCTCAGCCACGCCAGTGCAGGGTAACCCTATGAAATCCTGGATTGTCTCACTCCTTGTCGGTGTTCTGGCAGGGGGGATTTATGCTTTACTGGGTGTTCACTCTCCTGCGCCGCCGGGGATTGCGCTGCTGGGGCTGCTTGGCATGCTGCTGGGGGAACAACTCGTTCCGGCGCTCCGCAGGTTGCTTGCCCGCCAGCCGCTCACGCTGGCGTGGTTTCGCCATGAGTGTGTACCGAAAATCAGCGGTGCGCCGCAACCTGAACGCTCAGACACGCCGCCGCACTAGCGCTTCCTGCCGCCAGAGGATAACGAATGACGCTTTCACGGCGTATTGCCATTGTTGATGATGAACCGTCCGTGCGCAGCGGATTAAGCAACCTGCTGCAATCCGATGGCTACGCCACGCTGACGTTTGACTCTGCCGAGGCCTTTCTCAATGACGGTCTGGCACAACAGGAAGCGGTGCTGATCATTGCGGACATCAAACTCAAAGGGATGAGTGGCGCGGCATTGTTTGACGCGCTGCAACACCGACCCTCACCGCCGCCGGTGATCTTTATCTCTGGCCACGATGATGAAACCTGGCAACGGTACGCGGGGAAACCTGGCGCCGTTGCTTTTTTACGCAAACCTCTCGACATTGAGATCCTGCTTGCCCATATTGAGCGCGTACTGACGCAGCGTGAGGAAAAGCCATGAGCGGAACTGAGCAGCATCCGTTGTGGCCTCTTTCCGGCGAAGGTGAGGAGGGGCAGCCGGTTACGCTACAGGCAGATGCCAGCTATACGCCGCTGGCACAGGAAGGGTGCATTGTCTGGATGAATGTACGCCATCCCTGGACGCGCGATGCGTATATTCTGGCGACCGCCGTCAGCGACGATACGGAACCCCGCGCCAGCCAGCTGCTTAAAAACGAGTACGCGCTGCGCCCACATCTGGACAGCACCTGGGCGGTAAAGCCCGTCGCCAGCACGCAGTATCATGGGCGTTACGCGCTGGTTTATCCTGCCTTTCCTTTTCAGCCGCTGACCCGCATTACCGCTCAGCCGATGGCCTGTATTGCCAGTTGGCTTGATCTGGCCATTCACATTTGCGCGCCACTGCGCCAGATGCATCAACAGAATCTGATCCACGGCGACATTAAACCGGGCAATATCTTTCCTGGTGACACGCACTGCCGGCTCGGGGGCTTTGGTTTGTCATCCAGCACCGCTGGCGAGCTGGCGCAGACCTGGCTGCCATTATCCGGCGGCACGCTGGCGTATATGTCGCCTGAGCACACCACCCGCACACACCGTGCGGTAGACAGCCGCAGCGATCTCTATAGCCTCGGTATTGTCTTTTATGAATTGCTGACAGGCGTTCTGCCGTTCGATCTCCGTGAAGGCGGGCAGGCAGAGTGGACGTTGCACCATATCGCTTCGGAGCCATCGCCGCCGCATGCGGTACGGAAAGAGGTGCCGCCGATGTTGTCAGCCATCGTACTGAAGCTGTTGGCTAAATCGCCGGAAAAACGTTACCAGAGTATCGACGGACTGATTGCCGATCTGCGTCGTTGCCAGGCCACACTGACGCCAGAAGGCACGCTCGTTGATTTTACCCCGGGTTTGCAGGATCGCCCGGTAGCACTGCATTTTGCCGATACACTCTACCGCGCCCATCCACAGGCCAGCGAACTGGTCGCCGCGCTGGAAGAGGTCAATCAAAGCGGCAGGCCAATGCTGGTGACACTGAGTGGGCCATCAGGGATTGGCAAGTCATCGCTGATGGCCTCGGCGCTGAAAGTGTTTCAACAGCGATCCACACTGATTGCACTGGGCAAGGTCGAGCAGTCTTCGCAGGTGGTTCCGTTGGGGGTGCTGAGCGCGGCGTTCCGCTCCCTGGCGCTACACCTGCTGGGCTTACCGGCAGAAGAGGTGGCGCGCTGGAAATCACGCCTGAGCAGCGCGCTGGCAGGGTACGAGAATCTGGCCGTCGGCCTCGCACCGGAACTGGGACTGCTGATCGACAGCCAGCCCGCACTGTTTGTTGACACCTTTTCGCTGGATGCCCGTGCACGCTTCAACCATATGGTGCTGTGCCTGGTCAACGTCTTTGCCACGCCTGGCTGCCCGCTGGTGCTATTCATTGATAATCTGCACTGGCTTGATGACGCCAGTATGCAGTTACTGGAATACCTGCTGCGGTACAGCAGTGGACTGCCGCTGTTACTGGTGGTTTCCCACCGCGATTTGCCCTCACTGCAGGATGAGAAGTTTGCGGCCGCGTTAACCCGCCTGCGCGAAGCGGCCCGCCACACGGTAGAGTGCCTGCCGCAGCCGTTATCGACGAAAGCCGTCTCTCGCTGGCTGGCAGCGATCTTTCAGACACGGCCTGCGACGATTGGCGATCTGGCAAAACTGATCCACGAAAAAACCGGCGGTAACCCGCTGTTTGTCCATCAATTCTTCAAGCGCATCGTCGAAGACGGGCTGGTCAGCCACAACCACTATCAGGGGAAATGGCAGTACGATTTGCCGGCCATTCGCGCCCGGCATTACAGCGAGAACGTAATAAGCCTGGTGCTGCAGCAACTGCCGTCTATGCCGTCACAAACGCGAGCGCTACTCGGTACGCTCGCCTGCCTGGGCAATACCGGCGGGCTGGCGCTGATAAGCGAGGTTTCCGGTCTGTCTCCGGCGGCGATCCGCCTGAACCTGCACCCGGCGGTGGCGGTCCAACTGATCACGCTGAACGCAGAAGATTATGCTTTTCCTCATGAACGCATTCAGCAAGCCGCCGTCGCACTGCTGGAACCCGCTGAGCGCAGCCAGTTACACCTTACCACCGCCTGCCTGCTGGCCGGTTCTGCCCGGCAGGCAGCAGGCAATGAAGTGCTGTTCCGCGCCATTCACCATGTCACGGCAGCGAAGGACTGCATTCAGACGCCAGAACAACGGCGCATGTTCAGCGAGCTGAGTCAGGACGCGGCTCGGCGCGCCAAACATACCGGCGATTACCGTTCCGCGCTGTCCTATCTTCAGACAGCACGTCAGCTACGCAACGATGGCGATCCGCTTTTTGTGCTGGAACTGCAACAGGCAGAGTGCGAATTCTTGCTCGGGCATCTCGCGACAGCCCGAAGTCTGTGTGAGACGCTGCTGGCCTCGCCCGGAGGCTTAACCGAAAAGGCGCTGGCGGCGAATTTGCTGGCAGAAGTACATATCCGTCAGTCTCATTATCAACTGGCGCTGGAGACGACGCTCTGCTGGTTGTCTGTCTTCGGTATTCATCTCAATCGCTGGCCGGAGCGCGAAGAGTGCGATGACGCCAGGCAGCACATCCAGGCATTACTGGGCGACCACCCTATCAATCCGTTTATCACGTTGCCGTGTATGAACCACCGTGAAACCGGTGCGTTAATGAATTTGCTGGCCAGTGCCGCGCTTTATGCCAGTTTTATCTGCCCGAGACTGCACTTTTTGCTGATCTGCCAGATGCTGCAGCTGACGCTGGAGCGGGGGCTGACAGGTGCGTCTACCTCTGCGCTGGCCTGGTTTGGCGTGCTGATCGGCGAGCGTTACGGCGAGTACGAGCTGGGTTTTCAGTACGGCACGCTGGCACAGGAGTTGGTGGCGCGACACGGTTTGCACGACTATGCCGCCAAAACACTGATGCCGCTCGGCAGGATCAGCGTCTGGGTGCAACCGCTGTCACGCAGTGTTGAGTATGCGAAAAATTGTTTCACCGCCGCCGTCGCACATGGTGATCTGACCATTGCCTGTTTTGCCGCATTTCGCCAGGTGATCAACAGCCTCAGCCGGGGAGATCATCTTGACAGTGTGCTGACCCTGATTGAACGCGGGCTGACATTTGTGCGCCAGACCCGATATCAGGACATGGACACGGTGCTTCTGTTACAACGTCACTTCGTTGAGTTCCTGCGCCAGCCATCGGACATCTTCAGCGGTGAATCGGTCCTGCCAGAGACGCTGCTGCCCGCCACGCCGCCCGCCACCATGTTGTTCTGGTACTGGCTGTATCGCGGCATGGCGCATTTTTTTGCCGGAGAATATACCCGCGCCGAACACTGCCTGCTTGAATCCGGCAAACATGCCTGGTCCGCGCCCGGCCATATCAATCTGCTTGATTATCATCTCTACAGTGCGCTGTCGATCGCCATGCAACTGACACCAGATACGTTCTCTGCCGGGCACCGCCAGAGGCTGAACACGCATTACAACAAAATTGCCCACTGGGCACGGGTAAACCCCGGTACCTTCAGTGATAAAGAGGCGCTGGTGTACGCAGAAATTGTGCGCCTCGATGGCATGAACAGCATTGCCCTGGCACAGTACGAGAAGGCGATTAAGCTCTCACGCGAGGGTGGCTTTAACCCCAGCAATGCGCTGTCTCATGAGCTGGCGGGGCGGTTTGCGCTGGCCTGCGGTTACCATACCGCGGCGGATGCCCATTTTCGCGGGGCAATAGCCGCCTGGGGACGCGCCGGTGCGCAGGCGAAAGTACGCCAGCTTGAGCAGGAACATCCGCATTTGTTTACCCCTGCGGAAAGCACGCCCTACGACACCATCGCTTTTGCGCAAAATGAAGAGATCCGCGATCTGCAAAGCATTATTAAAGCGTCGCGGGCATTGTCAGAAGAGATTAACCTGGCGCGGCTGATCCATATTCTGATGACCATGTTACTGGAGCGGGCGGGGGCACAGCGTGGGCTGCTAATCCGCGTTCTTGATGACAATACCCCGGAAATCGAAGCCAGCGCGCACACCAGCAATGAAGGTGTGCGGGTGCGGGTCATGAAAGAGATGCCGATGGCAACCGATCTGCCGTTGTCTGTACTGGCGGCGGTGATCCGCACCGGGCAGGAGATCCGCACCGGCAGGCCGGAAGAGTACAGCCCTTTTAGCCAGGATCCTTATTTGCTGACATCCGGCGCGGCGGTAATGTGCGTGCCCATGTTTAAGCAGGCGCGGCTGGTGGGGGTGCTCTATCTGGAAAACCGTCTGATGCCCGAGGTGTTTACAGCGGAGCATTCTCGCGTGGTGAACCTGCTGGGAGCACATGCCGCCGTCTCGCTGGAAACCGCACGGCTGTATGCGGAACTGCTGGAGGAGAACATCCAGCGCCGACGGGTAGAAAAGGAGCTACGCGCCAGTCAGACATCGCTGATGCTTGGCGAGCAGATCAGCCATACCGGCACCTGGCGTTGGGAAATGGAGCAGGATTTGATGCATGTCTCGGAGGAGTATGCGCGCATTCTCGGCCTGCCGGAGCAACAGAAACTGATTTCGATGGCGGAGTTCCTGACGTTTGTGCACCCGGATGATCACGCCCGTATCAGTGAGGTGATCACCCGCAGTGTGGCGGATGGACTGACGATGCAGGACGAGTTTCGCATTATCCGTACCGATGGCGAATGCCGCTATCTGCTCGGCATTGGCGATCCCGTACGCGTTGGCCAGGAGGTGGATGAGTATTTCGGCACCATTACCGATATTACCGCCCAGCGGCAGAGCGAAGATGCGGTTCGCGTGGCGCAGGCCGAACTGGCCCGGGTATCACGGGCAACAACGGTCGGGCAGTTGACTTCATCCATCGCCCATGAGATCAACCAGCCGCTGATGTCGATCGTCGCCAATGCCGGTGCCAGCCTGCGCTGGCTTAATCGCGAGCCGCTGCCCCTTGAAAATGTGCGTGCCGGGCTGACAGAAATCATCAGCGAAGGGCAACGGGCAGGCGAGGTGATCCGCAGCCTGCAGTCGCTGACGCGCAGGCAGCCCCCGGTGTTTGAAGCGGTCGATTTGCACTTCCTGCTGCGGCATATTCTGACCCTCTCCCGCAGCGAACTGGAGCGCCGGAACGTCACCGTGGAGTATCAACTCCATGCGCACAATAGCGTGGTTCACGGTGACAGCGTGCAGATCCAGCAGGTGTTACTCAATTTGGTGATGAACGCGGTGGAAGCGATGGCCGAGGTGGATTCACGCCCGCGTGTCCTGACCCTTTCCACCCTGAACCCACAGGCAGAAAGGGTAAGCTGCCAGATTGCTGATACCGGTAGCGGCCTGGATGCAGAAGTCCAGGCGCGGCTGTTCGAGTCGTTCTATACCACCAAAGCCCAGGGTATGGGAATGGGGCTGACAATCAGTCATGCGATCATTGAGCGGCATAAAGGCAGGCTCACGGCGCAGGCCAGAGAGCCTTTCGGGAGTGTGTTTGCCTTTGATTTGCCCGTTGCGGGCGTTTAACGACTGCGGGAGCGGCTAATTTGCAGTGTTCCCGCAGCGTGCACCAAATCGGCCAGCGAGCGGGCCTGCATTTTGTCCATTACCCGGCGGCGATGTACTTTGACGGTGATTTCGCTCACACCGAGCTCGGCGGCAATTTGCTTGTTCAGCAGACCATTAATCGCCAGTTCAAACACTTCCTGTTCGCGGGGTGTCAGCGACTGGTGGCGCTGCCGGAGCGCAAAGTGTTCCTGCTGCTGCACAAACTCTTCCGCTGCGACAGTGAGCGCATCCGCCACCGCCGCCAGTAAAAGCTCCGGCTCCACCGGTTTGGTCAAAAACTCCCGTGCGCCTGCTTTCATGGCCCGGACAGTCAACGGAATGGTGCCATAACCAGTAAGAAAAATGATCGGCAGGGTGCGCCCGCGATCTTTCAGCACGCCGGTGACATCAAAGCCGTCTATGCCCGGCATATTAAGGTCGAGGATCAAACAGGAGGGTGCCGACGGAACAGAGGCCTGCGGGTGCGAAAGAAACGCATCGGCATTGGGGAAATCAACGGACGGGTAACCTTCAGATTCCAGCAACCGGACAATGGATTGTCTGACGGCGTTATCATCATCGACAACATATACGATAGGTTCCATCATCAGCCTCGGAGTAGGTCGGGGTAGCGTGCACGCCCCCGTCAGATATGCGGATAATACTGATAACATAAAAATTAATAGGAAGAAACGTCCTCGATTTCCACATTAACTGTGTGATTTTCATCAAATTGCCACTAACGTGCCCGATGCCGGTTACGCATTTTTGACACGGCTTAACTTTCATATGGAATTTGCGTTAAAAAACCAAATGTTGCGTATATTTTAACCAGAAATTTCATAGTTGTTATATTGTAAACCATTGAAAGAGCATGCTGGTTGACAATATCCCCTAAAAAAATTCAGAACAATTGCAAAACAAAACGGTATGGTTGAGGGGAAAAAACCCCCAATCAATAAGGAGCCTCAATGCACATCCGACGGGCCACAACTGAAGAAGCCGAAAGCCTCTGGCAGATCCGCAATGTCGCCATTCGCCACGGTTGCCAGGGGGTTTACGCCCCGGAAGTGATTGCCGCATGGACGCCCGATACTATGCCGGAAGGCTATCGCAGCGAGGTGGCGCGTTTTCCGTTTTATGTGGCTGTCGACGCAAATAACCAGCCAGTCGCCAGTGGCTACCTTGATCTCGGCGCCCGCAGCATCGAGGCGATTTTTACCCTGCCGCAGTGGGGTGGAAAAGGGCTGGCGACCCAAATCATCGCCGTGCTTAAAGAAGAAGCCCGCCAGCGCGATTTTACCCGTCTGACGCTTTCCGCCACACCCAATGCCTGCACCTTTTATCAAAAACGCGGTTTTACGGTGATTCAAGAGGCGTTTCACCGCTCGGCGATGGCGAAGAGCGATTTGCGCTGTTTTGAGATGGTGTGCGAGTTATAAATAGCGTGCCCGCCTGACACGTGCCAGGCGGGTTATTTTCAGGAGAATCACAATGTCGGAGATTAAAACGCTCACGACCACAGAAATTTACCGTAATCGATGGATGCGCCTGCGCGAAGATCGCATTTTGCGGGCAGACGGTAACGAAGGGGTCTATTCGGTTGTCGAGAAAGCGGATTTTGTGGTGATTATTGCCCTGCAGGATGGCGGCGTCTTTGTGGTGGAGCAATTCCGCTATCCCTTGCAGTTACGCACCATTGAGTTGCCACAGGGGGCATGGGAGTGCGCGCCAGATGAAGATCCGCGGCGTGTCGCCGCAGGAGAGTTAAAAGAAGAAACCGGGCTGGTGGCCGGGAAAATGACCCAGGTCGGCTATCAAAAACTGGCGCAAGGATACTCCAGCCAGGGTTATCACATTTTCCTTGCCGAAGAGCTGACTCACGAGCAACAGGATCTGGATTTGGAAGAGGTCGGACTGACGGCCCGTAAAATCCCTTTCGCCGAATTTGAAGCACTTATTCGCGACGGTAAAATCAGCGACGCCACCTCAGTCACCGCGTGGTTACTGGCAAAACTGAAGGGAATGATCCCCTGAGGCCTTTGCCAGTTTACCCCCCGGGTTCTGGTTTCGTTTTATGTCGCTCTTTAATAAAGAAGGCAAACGCCGGGGAGTAACCGCGCAGCACCCAGCGCGCCAGCGCTTTATTCTCGGCTTCGCTTTCATAAGGCCAGTAATCAAACACATACCCTTGTTCTTTCAGCAAATAGCGTAACTGAAAGAACGAGGTGATCTTGCGGTAGGGATCGTTTTTTGTCACCCGCACCAGGTTCCACATATCGTCCGGCACCTGCGCGGGCGTGCCATGCGACATAATCAGTTGCGGGATCGTCGGGGCGACCCCGGCTTTACGCAGATAACGCCAGAAATATTCCGACTCGCCGGAGACATCGACCAGCTTGCCGCCTCGCACGCGCGCATGGCCATATTGCTTCATGTAGTCGAGGGTTTTTTCTGTTTCCAGCCACACCAATTGCGACATGTTGTCGACCATAACAGGCACGGTTTCCAGCACCCGAACAGGGCGATGCAGCCGCGTCCATTCAGCACCTTTTCCTGCCATATGCTGGGCAAAGCGCCTGTCAACAAACGTCGTGGAGCCGACGTAATAACAGCCATCTTCCAGTTCCAGTGCATAGAGGTAATATTTCTTGCGCCCCATTATTGTTCCTTCATAACCTGTATCAATGGCAATAAATGTTATATTTTTTAACTTAACGTTTTAATTCAACGATGAAAACCCGACAACACACGAGGTGTTTGTGACTCATCCTGCCGCCAAAGCGATCCTCTCGCTGTATCAACGCCACGCGGAGGCGTTTGCCCGCCAGCGTTCGCGTACACTTTTTGAAAAACCCTGGCTGGATAAATTCACCGCAATCATAGGCAACAGGGGCAGTATTCTTGATATCGGCTGCGGCAATGGCCAGCCCATCGCAGAATATTTTATTGCCCAGGGATTCACATTAACCGGTGTGGATGGTGCCAGCGCCATGCTGGCACGCGCTCGCGCCCGTTTTCCTCATCAACGCTGGTTACAACAGGATATGCGGCAACTGGCGTTAAACGACACCTTCGATGGCCTGATTGCCTGGGACAGTTTTTTCCATCTGTCGCAGCAGGATCAACGCGGGATGTTCGACATTTTTGCCCGCCACAGCCATGCCGGGAGCGCCTTGATGTTTACCAGCGGCCCCGCCGATGGCATTGCGATGGGCCAGTTTGAAGGTGAACCTTTGTTTCACGCCAGCCTGGCGCCAGAAGCGTACCGGTCACAGCTGACGGCCGCAGGTTTTGACGTTGTGGACGCCGTACTGAACGATCCCGCGTGCGCTGGCCATTCCGTCTGGCTGGCTCAACGCACCCACTGAGCGGTGACAACAGGGATTTATTGCCCGCGCGACTGGCGGATACGACTGAGGCTGAAGAGGATCGCCAGCAGGGTGGTGGCCGCCGCCAGCCATAATCCGACGCTGACCGCGTGCGCCTCCTGTGCACGGGTAGCTGATTGCGTCGTCAGCGACAGGATCACGCCAATCAATGCCGTACCCAGCGACTGACCAAAGGTGCGCATAATCGCCAGCACTCCCGAAGCATAGCCGCTTTGTTCACGCGGCACATTGCCCAGCATTTCGCGGTTATTCGGGCTTTGAAAACACCCAAAACCAACGCCACAGAGCAGGCCGCGCAGCGTGATGTCCCACATTTGCGGGTGGTCAGGCATCTGCGCCAGCAAGCAAAGCCCAGCGGCAAACAGGCCTAAACCCACGGTAGAGATAATGGCGGGGGGGTAACGATCGGCCAGACGCCCGGCATGCGGCGCCACGAGAATAATGCCCACCGGCCAGGCCGTGAACAGCAGTGCGGCGGTGAACGCACTGTAACCATAAACGCTCTGGAACAGAAACGGCAGGGCGACAAAGGTCATGCCCTGGCTGACAAAGGAAGCCAGAGAAGTTAACGCCGCCAGCGTAAAACGCGCCGAGGCAAACAGCGTCAGCGGCAGCAGCGGGTGCGGCGCACGTTGTTGGCGACGAATAAAGGCCAGCGCACAGACGGCAGCGATCGCGCCGTACAGGGCCGCATGAAGCAACGGTTCCGGGCGTGCGAAGGCACTGGAAGTCATGATCACCGCTCCCAGCATCATGGCCGACAGCACCGCGCCGGGAATATCAAACTCTCCGCGTACAGCATTCGCCTGCCCCGGGATCACACGCAATGCCAGCAGCAGCGCAACCAGACCAAGCGGAATATTGATGGCAAACAACCACGGCCAGCTCAGCGTCGCCAGCAACGTGCCGGCAAGCACCGGCGAGAGTGCCGTCACCGAGGCAATCAACAACGCGTTGATTCCCAGAATGCGGCCTAATACCCGGTGGGGAAATACAGAACGCAGGATCGCCGGCGCAATACTGAGCGTCGCTGCGCCGCCCACGCCTTGTAGCAAACGCATGGTGACCAGCATCGGTAACGAAACAGAGAGTGCGCAGCCCAGCGATGCCAGTGTAAAGAGGGCCAGCCCGGCCGCAAACAACGCGCGGAAACCGGTGCGGGCTGCCAGCGCCGCGAAGATAGCCAGTGTCATTGCCGCAGAGAGTAAGTAACCGTTGGCGACCCATACGGCGTCGCTCGCGCTGACCTGCAACGCATGCGCCATTTGCGGCAGTGCAATGTTAACCATCGAACCATCAAAAACAGCCATAGTGGTGCTGATCATCACGGTGAGCATGGCCTGGGCGCGTTCGCGTCCGGGTAAGCCTTCATCGCCAGGCTCGTGGGTGAATAACGTCATGGTTTTCTCGCTGAGTGTAGAGAAGTGAAGTGTTGCGATAACTATAATTTCGCGCAAGATAAGGCGGAAGGCGCATCGATTGCATTTATACCCTGCAGCAAACGCCACCTCTCAATCGTCAGGCGAGAAACATAACCTTATGAACGAACCCGATCTTAATTTGCTGTTTGCCCTTGATGTGCTGCTGGCTGAACGCAGCGTTGCCGCCGCCGCTCGCCGGCTTGGCCTGAGCGCCTCGGCGATGAGCCGCACCTTGAGTCGCCTGCGTGAAACCACCGGCGATCCATTGTTAGTGCGGGCAGGGCGCAATATGGTGTTAACGCCCTGGGCCGAAGCGGTTCGCGCCCGCACGCAGAGTGCACTTTTTGAAGCGCGTTCGTTACTGCGCCCGACGCCGCCCAGTCTGGATATCACGACGCTGGAACAGCTGTTTACAATTCGCGCTAACGACGGCTTTGTAGCGGCATTTGGCCCGGCCCTGATTGCTGAAGCGGCTCGCATTGCGCCCGGCGTGCGGCTGTGCTTTTTGCCAAAGCCTGAAAAAACTGACAAACCGCTGCGCGAGGGCATTGTTGATCTTGAAATTGGCGTACTGGGGGAGATGGGGCCAGAGATTCGCCTGCAGGCACTGTTCCGCGATCGGTTTGTCGGCATTGTCAGAAACGGGCACCCACTGGCGCAGATTAAAACGGTCACGCCGCAAGACTATGTCGCTTACGATCATGTCGTGGCGTCGCGGCGTGGCTTGCTCAGCGGCCCGGTGGATGAAGGGCTGGCGGAAATGGGGTTAACACGCCGGATTGTTGCATCCGTGCCAGGATTCCCTGCGGCGCTCTCCGTGGCGCAATCTACAGATCTGGTGGCGTTGATCCCGGCCTCTTTTCTGGTTAACCAGCCTGCCGCGAGCGCTTTTCACGTTTTTCAGTTGCCGGTAAAAACCCCCGGCATCACCGTATCGCAATTGTGGCACCCGCGCACCGAAGCCGATGTCGCGCAGCGCTGGTTGCGGCAGTTTGTACGTGATGTCTGCCACCGCCTGATGCCGCAATAAGAGACAGGGTTTAGCGTTTGCGCGTGACGGCGGGGCGGTGCTCTTTACGCCGTTCGGCGTTGATTTGCCTGCGCCAGAGATGGTTATGCAGGCAAAAAGCCATGGTGCGGTAAAACATCGCGGAATTAAGACACAGCACGCTACAGACACTAAAAATAAGCCCCAGTGCGGCAGTAACAAGGTGGGTATAATTAATTCCCGTTGCCGGAAGCCAGGAAATAACCGCCGCGATAAAGTTTACCACCGAGCCCAACGCGGTGAGCGTAGTAATAATGAGAAACACCTTAAACGCCCTAATATATCCTTTGGCCGTGAATAGCGTAGCGGCATAAGTGATAAGGATATACACCAGCGCCGCCGGTAAGATGCCGGCAAAAACTTTGTATTCCGGCCAGCCTTGCCAGGCGAATATCAGCGTCCATAACGGCACCTGCCACATCATATAACTGAACAGTGTAAATAGCGTGCTGCCAGAGAGCGGCAGAGCCATGGTCTGCAATCCTACTGGCCCCCCAGCGCGATCCAGTAACCTATCGCGCAGCGAATCCAGTTTATCGGTGTTATCTGTCTGTTTTTGTTTGTCGACAATCATGCCGAGCACGAGGCTTTTTTTAATGTTTTTCATCGTCGCGTTCGCCGTTACGTCCTGTAAATAAGCAACAGTGTAATATCACAGACCGATAAAAGGGACCGCCTTCTTCCGATACTACCTGTTATGGGTACCTGAATTTCATTTTTTACCCGCGTTGCCATCTCGTTTTGTGGGCAGCTGCAAAACGGGCCTCCGATATGGGGAATCACTTAAGAATAATCTGAATAGAAGACTTTTTTATTTTCCCAGACAGATACATTTATCACTGAAATAACGAGTGCGAGTATTATCAGCGCAACGGCTAAGTAAAGGTGTTTGTTACTTTTTTAAGGCATTGCGGAGCAAAAAATGGGACTTCCTGTATCAGGTCTGGCATCAACCTATTCAGACTATTTTGTGAATAAAATGACGGCAAGTGGTGATATTTACACACATGCAGGGTTTACCGCAGCGTTATTACCCCGCGAACGCTGGCGTGATGTGCCGCTGGGAACCAAACTCAAGCTGACCTATCAGGGGCGTGCCGTGATCGTCAAAGTAAACGATCGCGGTGCCGGTGATGGTTCAATTGCGCGTGTCCTTGATTTAAGCCGTGCGGCTTACGCTACGCTGACCGGGCTGCCGCTCAGTGCCATAACGGACAAAACGGCAGGGATCATCAACCTGCAATCCATTGTTATTGTGCCACCTAACTCTGCACTGGGGCCGGTATCAAAATGAATAAAAAGAACATGTTACGTTTAGCGGGCGCGTTAACTAGCCTGATTGTTTTTGCCAGCCCGGCAGCGGAGAAAGCCCCGGATGTGGTCAACCAACTGATGGCTTCACCGGTGCGTAATCTCAGCCAGGCAGACAACGACGCCGACGGCGCTCAGCGTTGGGTTGCCTGGGAAGAGGGCACCATTGATGCCCGATCTTCACATCTTGCGCTGTATGAAAAAAACACTAACGGCAACATTCAGCCTGTATGGTCGACTGCATGGCCGGATGCCTGGGCACCGTCGCTGCTGATGTTGCAAGAGTGGCGCTGGCATGATCGCCCGTTGCTTGCCGTGACGTTGCAATTTGGCGCAGCGGCAGAACAGGTGGATATTTACGGTCTGGATGAGAAGCAGCGTCCGCAACGGCTGGCGGAAAAAACCGCCGCCACGATTGGCTGGAAAATTTCCGCTTCCGGGCAGCGTTTACTGGTGCTGTATGAGGCTAAACCGACGGTGTTGAAAGCAACATGTTATGGCTGGCAGGAGAACACACTGGCGGTGCAATCCTGCGATAAGTGAAATAAAGGGGAGGGTGCGTATGCGGCTGGCTTCTTACAATGTTGAGAACTTATTTGATCGTGCAAAAGCAATGAACCAGCAGGACTGGTCTGCCGGTAAGCCGATTCTGGAGAAATTCGCGGCTTTGAATGCCTTGCTCGGGGAGTTGACCTACACCGCCGAAATGAAGCAAAAAATGGTGGTGTTGATGAACGAACTGGGACTGCGTAAGTCCGACACCGGCCCCTTTGTTATTTTACGCCGCAATCGCGGCAAGCTTCTGACCCGTCCGCAAGACGGCAGCGACATCAGGATTATCGCAGACGGTCGCGCGGATTGGGTTGGTTCTCTGGAGCTACGATCCGCACCGGTTGATGAAGTCGCCATGCTATTAACGGCCCAGGTGATGATTGATCTGCAGGCGGATATTCTGGCAGTCGTCGAAGCAGAAAGCCGCCCGGCGCTGCAAGCCTTTAACAATGAAATCCTGCCAGCACGCAACGGAAAACCCTTCGAACATGTGATGGTCATTGATGGCAATGATGAGCGGGGCATTGATGTTGGGTTGATGACCGCCAGGGCATTTCCCATCGATACCATCCGCAGTCATGTGGACGACAAAGATCGGTCGGGCGCACTGATCTTTTCCCGTGACTGTCCGGAATTTGCCATCCCGCTGAAGAGCGGAGAAACCCTTCACATCCTGGTTAACCACCTAAAAAGCAAAGGCTTTGGGACGCAAAGTAGTTCTGATGCAAGGCGCAAAGCGCAAGCGGAACGGGTGAAAGCCATTTATCAGCAACGCAGCAAAGAAGGCGAGGCGCTGATCGCCATTATGGGCGATTTTAATGACACGCCAGACAGCACTACACTGGCTCCCTTGCTGAAAGACACCGATTTACAGGATATTTTTACCCATCCCGCATTTGATAATGGCGGCTACCCTGGAACCTGGGGCAGTTGCACTGCGAACAACAAGATTGACTATATTTTGCTCTCGCCAGCGTTATGGAAAAAGGTGAAGCAAGGCGGCGTCTTTCGTAAAGGGATGTGGCCCGGCGTGCGACCGGCCAAGTGGGAAACTTACCCGGAACTGAAAAAACCGGTTAATGCAGGGTCCGATCATGCCGCGGTGTGGGTGGAACTGGACCTCTGAATCAGCCGTAACCTAAAGATGGAATGTGTATGACGATTCACGTTTGTGTTCCTGATGATTATCAATGCGTTACAGTAAATATTCCCTGCCTGCAAGACAGCGGAAATTACCATTTTTCGGTGCTGGACGACCTGAATCACGATCCCAGAGCAGCCCACGTACTCCCCACAGCGCAGGCGCTAATATTGATTCGTGAACGCACGCAAGTGGATGCGGCGTTCCTGCAGACCATGCCGCAACTCCGGTTAATCAGCCAGACGGGTAAAGTGGCGCGCAATATTGATATTGACGCCTGTACCCGCGCCGGGGTGGCGGTGGTTGAAGGCGTCGGGTCGCCGGTTGCACCTGCCGAATTAACCTGGTTGTTGATCATGGCGTCCCGCAGGAAGTTCATTGCTGCGGTGGACGCCATGCGTGCGGGCCAGTGGCAGGCTGAGCTGGGGCGCTGCGTGCATAAACAATCCCTGGGTATTCTCGGTTACGGCAAAATCGGCAAGCTCATTGCTTCTTATGCGAAAGCATTCGGCATGCAGGTGCAGGTTTGGGGCAGTGAACGGGCACAGGAGGAGGCGAGGCAGGATGGTTTTGCCGTGCCCACGAGCCGCGAGTGCTTCTTTGCTACAAGTGACGTTGTCACTATTCATCAGCGTTTGGTCGCCGCCACAGAGGCGAATATTACGTTAGCGGACCTGTCACTGATGAAAACGGACGCGTTATTTGTCAATACCAGCCGGGCGGAACTGGTTGCGCCAGGAGCGCTATATAAAGCATTGCAGAGTGGCAGGCCTGGTTTTGCCGCGCTGGATGTCTTTGAGCAGGAGCCTGTTTACGATCCGACGCATCCTTTATTACAGCTGCCGAATGTGTTGTGCACGCCACACCTGGGCTATGTGGAGCAGGAAAGCTACACGTTATATTTCGAAACGGCATTCCGCAATATTGAACGATTTTTTGCCGGCGACATGACACAGGTGATCAATCCCGCGGCGATTCATCAACATCAGTGAACCAGGGAGTAAGCGCGTTGAGCACCAGATTAAATTTACGGGATCGGCTGATGCAATGTGAGCAGCAGTTGCACCGGCTGGAAACACGTCGCCGGGACGACATACTCAGTAAAATATTGCACCGCGAGTTTTTTGAAATCGGCCGCTCAGGAAAACGCTATGACAGGCAGCAAGTGATCGACGCGCTCATCGCAGAAGATAATGACCAGCATATTCACAGCACAGATTTCGCATTGTCCGAGCTGAGTGCAACGAGCGTGTTGTTGACGTACCGAAGCTTCCGCGTCGACGAGCGAGGCGACATATTCAGTCAGACATGGCGGACATCCTTATGGGTGAAGAGTGATGACGATGTGTGGCAAATGCGGTTTCATCAAGGAACGCCAGTCGGGGCGTAAATCAACAGATTACTGCACATGGTGACCAGCAGATTGATGGCCACCGGACCCCGGATTGTGCGTCAATCCACATTAGTGCGCATAATGTATATTATGTTAAATGGCATATCTGAATGCGCAGTCTCTCTGTCTTTGCATGGCCTTGCTAGCCGATCCGCAGATTTCCCTGTCTCAGCACCCACCCCGTTCGGGTTAATACTGCCGCTTTCTTTACAGCTTTCTTGTGGGAAAGCCCTGCGATTTTATTGCGGCCCCGCAGCTCCGGGTCTGGCGAAATACGTTTGCAAAGGGTCGCTGTTTCCAGAGCCACGCCTGTTCAGAGAAGCCGGCGCCGTTCGATTGCCCCGACTATTCCGGTGCAAATCCATCTGTGACTCCGTGGCGATTAGCATGCGGCTATCGAGATTGCCAGCAAGAAGAGCCACGACACACTGGCTCGCAATGTTGATTTATCCTTGCACGAACTGACCCGGCCCCCTGCACTTTCACTGGGCATAAAAAAAGCCGACGGCATGAGCTGTCGGCTTTTGAACACCTTCGCGTGAATTACGCGTTCAGTAATTCCTGCGCACAGGCTTCGACGCTTGCCAGCAGGATCTTCACATCTTCAAGGTTTACCGTCGGGTTCAACAGCGTCAGCTTCAGACAGGTCACGCCGTCGGCTTCGGTCACGCCCACGTTCGCCGCGCCAGAAGCCAGCAACGCATCGCCAATCCGCTGGTTCAACAACGCAATTGCTGCAGTGTCTGCATTTCCTGGCTGGAAACGGAACAGCACACTGGCCAGTTGCGGTTGCATCACCAATTCCAGCTGCGGTTGTTGTTCAACAAACTGCGCCACCTGCCGGGCCAGCGTCACGCCATTATCGATGATTTCGGCGTACTGCTTTTTACCCAATGCTTCAAGACCCATCCACAATTTCAGGGCATCAAAACGACGCGTTGTTTGCAGTGACTTCGACACCAGATTTGGCACACCATGCTCTTCGTCAAAGTCAGAGTTCAGGTAGGCAGCCTGGTAACGCATCAGTTGGTAATGACGGGCATCTTTTAACAGGAATGCGCCGCAGCTAATGGTCTGGAAGAACTGCTTGTGGAAGTCCAGCGTCACGGAATCCGCCAGCTCAAGGCCGTTCAGATAGTGGCGATACTTCTCAGAGAGCAGCAGCGCACCGCCCCATGCTGCATCGACGTGCATCCAGATTTGCTGTTCCGCCGCCAGCGCCGCGATCTCCGCCAGGGGATCGATCGCGCCTGCGTCGGTAGTGCCTGCCGTCGCGACAATCGCCATCACGTGTTCGCCGTTGGCTTTCGCCTGCGCCAGTTTCTCACGCAGGTCGTTCAGATCCATACGCGAAACCGCATCGGTTTTCACCAGCGTAACCGACTGGTAGCCCAGCCCCATCAGCGCCATGTTCTTTTGCACTGAGAAATGGGCATTCTCAGAACACAGCACTTTGATTTTGCTGAGATTACCGGTCAGACCGTGCTGCTGAACCGAATGACCCTGACGGGCAAAAAACGCATCGCGCGCCAGCATCAGGCCCATCAGGTTGCTCTGCGTACCGCCGCTGGTAAAGACACCGGCATCGCCCGCCTGATAACCAACCTGCTCGCGCAGCCATTCGATCAATTTGATCTCAATGATCGTTGCAGACGGACTTTGATCCCACGAATCCATGCTCTGGTTGGTAGCGTTGATCAACACTTCCGCCGCCTGACTGATCACCAGGCTCGGGCAATGCAGGTGAGCCACACATTGTGGATGGTGAACAGAAAGACTGTCTTTCAGGAAATATTCAACGGCACGCTCAATGGCGGCCTGGTTACCCAGGCCCTGCGCGGTGAATTCCAGCTGAATGCGCTCGCGCAGTTGCTCAACGGTCTTGCCCTGATACATTTCAGGTTGCTGCAACCATTGCACAACGGCTTTGGTGCTTTGCGCGATTGCATCCTGGTAGGCGGCAATACTTGGCGCTGATCCTGACAGAATCGGATTTAAATCAGACATGTCTACTCCGATTAAACAGGTTTAACGCCGGCAGCCAGCATCGCGCTTTCGAACTTGTCGAGGAAAATTTCCAGTTCGGCATTGCTGATCAGCAAGGATGGCAGCAGACGCAGCACACAACCGTTGCGACCACCGCGTTCCAGGATCAGACCCGCTTCAAAGCATTTTTTCTGCAACAGCGCAGAGAGTTCGCCATCCGCCGGGAAACAACCCATATGATCCTGCGCTTCATTCGGCTTAACGATTTCAATACCAATCATCAAACCAAGACCGCGTACGTGACCGATAACCGGGTAACGTTTTTGCAGTTCAGCCAGTTTCGCTTTCAGCCACTCGCCCTGTACGGCCACTTTGTCGGCAATACGATCGTCTTTCAGGATCTTCAGTGTGGTCAGGCCCGTCGCCATCGCCAGCTGGTTGCCGCGGAAAGTCCCGGTGTGATGACCCGGTGCCCAGGCATCAAACTGCTTCTTAATGCCCAGTACTGCCAGCGGTAAACCACCGCCAACCGCTTTCGACATCACAATAATGTCTGGCTCAATCCCGGCGTGTTCAAAGGCAAACAGCTTACCGGTACGGGCAAAGCCGGCCTGCACTTCGTCGATGATCAGCAGAATGCCATGCTCCTGCGTCACTTTGCGGATGCGTTGCAGCCACTCTGCCGGCGCCGGGTTCACCCCGCCCTCACCCTGCACCGCTTCAAGAATAACAGCAGCCGGTTTACGAACGCCGCTTTCAACGTCGTTGATCAGGTTTTCGAAATAATAGGTTAATGCTTTAACGCCAGCTTCACCGCCAATACCCAGCGGGCAGCGGTACTGATGCGGGTACGGCATAAACTGCACTTCTGGCATCATGCCGTTAACAGCCTCTTTCGGCGACAGGTTGCCGGTCACGGAAAGCGCGCCATGCGTCATACCGTGATAACCGCCAGAGAAGCTGATTACCCCGGAGCGGCCGGTTACTTTTTTCGCCAGTTTCAGCGCGGCTTCAACGGCGTCGGCACCGGAAGGACCGGTAAATTGCAGGCAATACTCTTTGCCTTCACCCGGCAACAGCGACAGCAGATAAGCAGAAAACTCATCTTTTAACGGCGTGGTCAGATCGAGCGTATGTAACGGTAAGCCACTGGTAATGACACTTTGAATGCTTTGAAGCACTTCGGGATGGTTATGACCCAGCGCCAGCGTTCCGGCGCCTGCCAGGCAATCAAGATATTGATTATTTTCAACATCAGTGATCCAAACGCCCTGCGCTTTGGCGATCGCCAGCGGCAATTTGCGCGGATAACTCCTGACATTGGATTCAAACTCGGCTTGTCTTGCTAAGAAGGTTTCATTGCGTTGCGGTAATGAATTAGCGTTCAAAGTATCAATACGGACTTTATCCGTCATCATATCACTCCTACAACCGCGGATAGGTTTAACACCGGGTTGAATAAAGGTTTAAGGGGGTTATAAAAATCGCGGCTAATATATGTTGTTTTAGCAGCGGACTCAATATTTTATTTTCGCGGGCTTTTTTAGGTCTTTTCCCTTTAAAATCAAAAGGAAAAATATATTCCAGGCAATTTTCCGCGATGCAGGAATTGTAACCATTTCTGTTACGCGCTTTGCAGTGAATGAATTGTAAACAACATCATGATTCGCATCATTTTTTATGTCGATGGTGTTTTAATTATGTGAATTTACAATCGGCTTAAGTCAAACCTAAAGGAATATATCGATCCGGCGGGTTAAATCACTTACTATGCCCGCGGAAAAATTCCCCGTAAGGCGCAACGGGTAAAAAAACGCTGCTCATGAGACAAGGAATCACAAAATTATAAACCACTAACGTGCATCACACCCGGTAACTTGTGAGAGGCAAGACAGGCTACCGACAACAGAAGCCAGCTTCTGGGTTGTAATCAGAAATGTTCGCGGGCGGACATTTCGTAAGGCGCAGGCCGCCGGGTACGTGGAGATCCTCTCCCGCCGGGTACCTTCCCTTATGCCGAGAATGAAAATTTTCATGCCATCCCCTGATGGCGCCCTGATATGAGATTGTTATGACACGCATTTATTCCCCTATCGTCGTTGCCAAATTTGGCGGCACCAGTGTTGCTGATTTTGACGCGATGAGCCGTAGCGCCAACCTTATCCTTGCTGATAACGCTGTTCGTCTGGTTGTCCTGTCTGCCTCCGCTGGCGTCACGAATCTGTTAGTAGAACTCGCTTCAGGTCTGGAAAGTCGCGACCGACTGGACAAGATTGAAACCCTGCGCACCATCCAGTACAACATCATCTCTCGCCTGCAACAGCCTGCGGCGATTGGCGAAGAGATCGATCATCTGATCGACAACATCAGCCGCCTTGCAGAAACCGCATTTAATGCCCCGTCGACAGCGCTCAGCGATGCGCTGGTCAGCCACGGCGAACTGATGTCATCCCTGTTGTTTGTAGAAGTGCTGCGAGAACGCGGCGTAGAAACCGAATGGTTCGATGCCCGAAAAGTGATCCGCACTGACGATGGTTACGGTTGCGCACAACCCGAAATTCTCGCCATTGCGCAACTGGCGGAAAAACAGCTGCGCCCGCGCACCGACCATGCGTTGGTGATCACCCAGGGATTTATTGGCAGCGATGCAAAGGGGCATACCACCACGCTCGGTCGTGGCGGCAGCGATTACACCGCCTCCCTGCTCGGCGAAGCATTGCAGGCAGCGCGGGTTGATATCTGGACCGATGTGGCAGGTATTTTTACCACCGACCCACGGATCGTTCCACAGGCGCAGCGTATCGACAGGATCTCATTTTCAGAAGCCAGTGAAATGGCGACCTTTGGTGCCAAAGTGTTGCACCCGGCGACCTTACTGCCTGCCATGCGCCAGAATATCCCGGTGTTTGTCGGCTCCAGCAAAAATCCTGCGGCGGGCGGAACGCTGGTCTGTCGCGACGCCGATAACCCGCCGCTGTACCGCGCGCTGGCCGTTCGCCGTCATCAGACGCTGTTAAAATTACGCAGCCCGCATACCCAGCCTGCGCATGTTTTCCTGGCTGAAATGTTCACCATCCTGTCGCGCCACCATGTGGCGATGGATCTGGTGACCACCTCGGAAACCAGTATTGCCCTGATCCTCAACGCCACCAGCGCCACCTCAGGTGAAGCCGATACCTTAACCACCTCGCTGCTCACCGAATTATCTTCGCACTGCTGTGTCGAGGTAGAAACCGGGCTGGCACTGGTGACGCTGATCGGTAATACGCTCTCGCAGGCCTCCGGCGTGTGTCAGAGTGTCTTCTCTGAACTGGCGCAACACCCGGTGCGGATGATTTGCCATGGTGCATCTCATCACAATCTCTGCGTGCTGCTCCCCGCAGACGCGGCCGACAGCGCCGTCAAAACGTTGCATCACAGCCTGTTCGAATAACGGCGACTTCCGGGCGAGTGGTTTTACTGCTCGCCCGCACGGGCCAGCCGCGCTAAGCTGCCAGCGCAGAACGCATATTATTGGAGCCAACATGGCCGCTCATCACTCAAATGATCCCTTGCACGGCGTGACCCTCGAAATGCAAGTCAACGCGCTGGTTGCCCGTTATGGCTGGCAGGAACTGGGTAAACGCATCAATATCAATTGCTTTAAAAACGATCCAAGCGTTAAATCCAGTCTGAAGTTTTTGCGACGGACGCCCTGGGCGCGCGCCGAAGTCGAAGCGCTGTATCTTGACTCGCTGGCGGACCCGGCGCCGGCAAAAACGGATGACGCCACCTTTAACCCGTGGATCCATAGTCGCGCTATTAAGGACTAATACTCCGATGTCGCTACAAAAGTCAGGCGTGCTGATTGCCACTGCGCTTTTCCTCGCCAGTTGCACCTCCAGACCACCCCACTCGCTTGTGACGCCCCTGCCACCGGTTGCCAAACAGCCGCTCCCCACGCAGGCGCAAAAAAGCCAGCAACCCGTGCGCGGCGTCTGGCTGACAACGGTTTCCCGTCTGGACTGGCCGCCGCTGGCTTCGGTCAATGGCTGCAGCGCTGCCGTGCGTATTAACCTGCAACAACAAGCACTCAAACAGAAGCTGGATAAACTGCAGGCACTCGGCATTAACACTGTCTTTTTCCAGGTCAAGCCGGACGGTACGGCGCTGTGGTCATCAAAAATTTTGCCGTGGTCAGATATGATGACAGGCAGGATTGGCGAAGATCCAGGCTATGATCCGCTGCAATTTATGCTTGATGAAGCCCACAAACGTGGCATGAAAGTGCATGCCTGGTTTAATCCTTACCGGGTTGCCGTCAACATCAAACCCTCCACGCTTGCGGAACTGAACCGGACATTGTCGCTGCATCCGGCCAGTGTGTATGTCCTGCACCGCGACTGGATCCGCACCGCGGGCGACAGGCTGGTGCTCGACCCGGGCATTCCTGAAGCACGGGACTGGATCACCAGTATCGTTGCTGAGGTGGTGTCGCGATATCCGGTGGATGGCGTGCAATTCGATGATTACTTCTATACAGAAACGCCGGGATCAAAGCTGAACGACAACAATACGTTCCGCCAATATGGGCAGGGATTTGCCTCAAAAGCAGACTGGCGGCGTAACAATACCCAACAGTTGATTGAACAGGTGTCGCGGACAATTAAACAACTCAATCCGAACGTGGAATTTGGTGTCAGTCCGGCGGGGGTATGGCGTAACCGCTCTTTCGATCCCGCCGGTTCCGATACGCGCGGCGCAGCGGCATATGATGAATCCTATGCCGATACGCGCCGCTGGGTGCAAATGGGGTTGCTGGATTACATTGCGCCCCAATTGTACTGGCCTTTTTCGCGTGATGCCGCCCGTTACGATGTGCTGGCGAAGTGGTGGTCAGAGGTGGTCAAACCGACCAGAACCCGCCTCTATATTGGCGTGGCGTTGTATAAAGTGGGGGAACCCTCGACCAAAGAGCCTGACTGGACAGTACAGGGCGGCGTGCCTGAGCTGAAAAAACAACTCGATCTTAACGAGTCGGTGCCGCAAATCAGCGGCACGATTCTGTTCCGTGAGGATTTCCTCAATCAGCCGCAAACACAGCAAGCCGTCAACTACCTCAAAAGCCGCTGGGGCGGTTAATGCGTATTAGCGGCAGTTAACCGCCCTCTTCGGCGGGTATTTCCACCGTTTGCGCCAGTTGTTGCTGCTGGCGCTGTTTTTCCACCGCCCGGGCAATGAGTGGGGCCATTTCATGCAGACCATCAAGCGTGAGCTTATTGCTTTGAAACATTGCCAGCCACTTCCTGCGCTGGCGGATCACGCGTTCGTCGTCACGTAAGTGGAGCCGTGTCAACGTAGCCTCGGCTATCTGCTTGTACTGCTCCGGAATGTTCGCAGGCACGGTCACCAACTGCAATGAAGGAAGCAGGATCTCAAACCAGCCGTCTTCAACAATAAACGGGTCGAGGATTGTCGTCGCTTTGTTTTTACTGCTGTTAATCCAGCCGGAGGAGAACCGATAGTTAGTCCATTCATAGGCCAGTGATTCGTTGTTATCCACCGAATCAAAATGATCGACCGTGCCCGCGGGTTCATACATCGCGCCGTAAGCGCATAAATCTTTCGACGCCGTTGCCAGCGCGCCTTTAAAGGGTGACCAGAAATCTTTCGGTCTGCGATTACCCTTAGGGCGGCTCGCCTTCGGATGATCCAGCAGCCACTGCGCACCTTTCTGGCGACATTTTTCGTCAAAATTGTCGGGTTCATCAAACGCTGAACGATCAATTTTTATCATGATGGGCGGCTCAGGTTCCGGGTACTTGTCTGGTTTCTACCAGCCAGCGGGGCCAAAAATCATCATGCCCGGCCAACACCCGTTTCAATGCCTTATTGATCGCCTCTTTCGAACGCAGACCTTCTGGCAGGGCATCCATGTCGCCACGCATTAAGGCCTCTGCAGCTTCAATCGCTTGCTCTGCTTCCACCGAGCGGGCCTGCTGCAGACCAAATACATCAGAAACCAGCCAGTTCGCCACATCTCCCTGTTTTGCCCATGCCTCTTCGCTGATTTTGGCTTCGTTATTTTCAAGTTTGATGTTGAATACTTTATCCAGACTCTCATCAAAAGTAGGTTCAACCGAAGCCAGCACCAACGGCGAGTGGGTAGCAACAATTAACTGCACCGCCACCTTTTTGCCGGTTAAGGCCTGCATAACTTCCAGTAATGCCGGTACCACGCGACGCTGCCATTGCGGGTGCAGATGGCACTCAATTTCGTCAATCAGGAAGATCACTTCTTTGGCTTTATTACGTCCGGTTCGTTCACTTGCCAGCAAATGCTCTTTCCATGTCCACACCAGCAGATAAGCCAGTGCAGCAATCCGGCGCATGCCGGCTGAGGCATTTAATAAGGCCACATCCTGACCGTAAGGCATACGCAGGGAAGGATACTCTTTAACATCAAACCCAAACCGCACCGGATCGCCCGGCGTTAACTGCTCGGTAGCGGAAGGCGAAAGCACGCTCAACACTTTGATCAGATCATTAAAAGCCGGATCGGAACGACTTTGCCACAGAACCCAGTCGCTGATCAGTCCATTGCAGTATGTCATGCCATCCGGCCCATTAAGCCCCTCCCACACTTGTTTGGGAGAGAAATCAAAAGAGCGGGCACGGGAGCTTGCCTCATCATCCTGCCAATAGTTACGGCTGGGATCCCACACGCTGAAGCTGCCATCAACGCCGGCATAAATCACCACGCCGGGGATCGCCGGTCGTCCCTTCTTAAGGGGCCATTGCCAGCTCTGATCTTCTTTACGGAAACTGATTTTTTCTTCAACGTGACCGGTGGTCGTTTTGCTGTAGCTGTAGGAGATAGTCGATTTTTTCACGCCAGGAAACGGAACAGCCTGGCTATTGCGAGCCCAGGTCCGTGTCAGAGAAGACCATGCAATATCGAGAAGAAAACTTTTACCCAGGCCATTATCGCCAGTGATGAAATTGAGCCGTGGCGAAAATTCCACTGGCCCAAACGTTGTCGCGGGGCCAACCCCGGTAAGCATAAGATGTTTTAACATTGCTCGCCTCCTCACGAAAACAAGATGTTATCACCTAATCGTCACGTTTTCTCATGCAAAACGTGAGACAGAGAGGCTAAGGCAGCCAATTTAAACTGAAATCAGCGGCAGCTTTGAACAGGCGTTTAACCCGCTCCAGTGTTTTTTCCAGCATGATGGCATAGCGCGGGCGGGGCTGCGGCATGGTGCAGGCGATATTTCGTTCCTGCGCAACGCGCCATGCCGCGATCCGCACCTGATAAACAAAATCATGCTGCGCCAGGTAGACCAGAGCCGCGGAACTTCGCGCACTCTCCTCCCCGCGCAACAACGTAACCAGATGCAGCCGTTTGCGATAATCGGTCTTATCTTTCAGTAGTGTGTTGAGATCGTCATCCGTCACCGTCAGGGCACCCTGTTCATTCGTCGGTGAGAGAATCATAAACAGAGCGCAACCGGCTGCGCAAATAGAGCACTGCTTTATGTTTACGTGATAACAGTGTCTGCACACTCACGCCGCTCTCCGCTGACAACGCTTTATAGCTGTACCCTTCCAGTTCCGTTTTCTCGAAAACCTCCCGTTGCTCCGGGGTCAGTTCCTCTAACGCTACGGCGACTTCCTCCCAAAGCAGGATTTTAAGGTACTCGTCCTCCGGGGTTTGCGGCGTACCAAACAGCGTTTCCGCCAGTTCATCCTCCGGGAAATCGCCCTCCTCATCGCTGGCAAATAAACCAGAAAACGGCAGTTCCTTTTTTTTACGCCCGCGATCGACAATTTCATTCCGCGCCGCGCGGAACAGCCAGGCAGCGATATTTTCCACCGGCTGTTCCACTTTCATTAACTGATAGGTCACTTCCTGCAGGATATCGTCGGCATCATCCCGCGCGGTACGCCGACGGATGAACGCATTCAGTCGCGATCGACAGGCGCCGATCGCTGACATCAACAACGACTCTGGCGCACCGGGTTTCGTTGCACTCATGGTTGATCCGTTGTTTTAGGCTCGCGCTCTCCTTCCTGCGGGCGCGGGGCATTCTCTTCCTGCCAGCCGTGCCAGCCACAGTGCCCGCGATGGCCATGCCGCCCAAAGCCTTCGCGGCGCGCGCGAACAAACTCTTCTCGCTGTTCAGGCGTCATTTGCATCCAGCGCTCATGCATCCGGCGGCGCATACCAAACATCCCGGGCCGGAATCCCAGACCGCCAAAAAGGATGCGGCACAGCACCAGTAAACCTAACGCCTGCCAGAAACCGATGCTTTTTACGCCCAGTATGGCCGGAAGCAATGCATTCCACAGCGACATTACCAGCAGGCCAAGTACGACCAGAAATACAGGCCCATAATCACGGGTTTCACCATCCGGTGACCACCAAAACCGTGGCCGTGACGACCTTCGCGCATGTCAAACTCTCTCATCTTCATTTACCTCATAACAAAAAATGGCTTGTGATGAAGTAGACGAATGAGCAGCAGAAATATTGTCAAAAATGATAAAAAAATAATATGAACGCAGAAAATGCATTCATGAAGCACTTCCCGTCCCGCCCAGATATTTATCCAGCAAGTCGGCAGACCAGGCACTCAGCGTGAGAATATCCATACAACGTTCAGCAAAATCTTCAGCATTATTTATCTCACCACTACAGAGATCGTCGAACTCATCACGCGTGGCGTAAAGTCCATTAAGATATGCCGGATACTCCTCCATGAGTACGCGCTCATCAATATCACCATTCACAAAATCTGCAACGTTGTTAATCAGGTCGGTAAACGGATCGGCTTCACGCTTAACAATTTTTGATTTAGCTGCCCGGTATCGTGCCAGCAGTTTATTCCAGAAATCGTGATTAAGACTGTTTTGCTCGGCTATTTTTACCCGCTCGGCATGCGACAACTCACCGGGAAGATAGGTTCTGGCACGGTTCAGGATAGAGGGGTTATTGCGTATTTTTTCACTGAAACGAAGCGGATAAGCCACCACTTTTTTGTCCAGTAATGCAGCCAGCGCTTTCCCGGTGGGTAACCGGCCAAAGGCGCCAAAGCAGGATTCAAGATGAATTTCCCGGATGCCTGCCAGCTTGATAGGCGGTTGTTCCCGTAGCGCCATCCCTTTGATCACTTCCGAAAGCTCATTAGCGTCCATATAGTTGACGTTAGACGCCGCGCCATGAAGTCTTATCGTTAATTTGGGCCCTTCGGCAAAGAAGCTCGCATCACGACCAAGTAGCGACGTCATTCGCAAATCGCTCAATGAAAGCTCGCCTGCCTGCACACCAAATTTGCTAAAGAGATCGTCCGGGAACTGGTTTGCCTTGACCAACGCATTCGTGCTTTTTAGTCGTGGATCCAACAACGTAGGGTTGACCATCATAAAGTTCCCCTCGCCCAGGCTGTACATCAGATGATGGGCGGAGAAGGACGTACTGCCTGGATCGCCGAAGATGACCATTTTGCCCTTTGGCAGGGCTGCGAGGTCTGCACTGTTACCCACATTTTCAGAGGCAATGAAGAATTGATTTACCGAACGCGTTATCTCTCCGCCCGTTTGTTGGGAGCTGAACTTCAAAAGAGGTGTTAAATGGGTTCTTAAGGCAATCATCTGCTCAGGGGCAAACTCACCGGATTTCCACAAAAGTTCAGTCGAGGCGTTTAACGCGCTGAGCGTATCCTCCGTTGATGCCATGGCCTGTTCCGCCAGTTCGAAGAGCGTTGCACTCTCGTCTCTGACAATCCCCCTGGGCTCAGCGGCAATAAGCTGTATATCCGCTGCGGTATCTCCGCCTCTGCGTCGAAAGGCGTTTTCCTTAAACTCGCCTAACTGCTCAGCGGTGATGATTTTCTTGCTGTCCCCCAGCGCGGGATCCAACACACTGTTTTTAACACCGGTAAACCGTCCATTTCCAATCCCCACCATAATATGAAAAGGCTGACTACCAGCGTCGGGAAGATGAGGATCAACGGTGTTGAACAACAGCAGATCTCCTTGCCGCACTCGCAACAAGTTTTCACTGTTCTCAATAGGCTGTGTGCGGGAAAATAAACTTTGCATACTCACTCTGGTTGTGCCTGAACTGCGCTCACTAACCATCCTTTTAATACCCTTACGCAACTCTTCAGCGGGCCCACGACTCAGTAATTCAGCATTTTCCAGCACATCGACCGCGTAATCCCAGCTCACATCCGAAACAAATGTGTTGAACATGCCACGCCGGGCAGCAGCCCTAACCGCGTTAGGAAAACCCAGTCCCGGAGAAGAGACCGTTTTGCGCACCCCGGCTGCAGCTTCAGCCATATTGACACCAGGGTAATACCAGTTCGGTCGTAAAAGTACCCAGGCATTCGGGATCAGGGAGTTAGGCCCATAGTAAAAGTAATTGCTGTAGGGACCGAAATCTGTGACTGCAGAAGCCCGATCCTTGTAATCGCCGTATTTAATCAGGCTCCGACTGGTGAGGTTGGCATATTTTTGCGCCCACACTTCTTCCGGCAAAATAATTGGCCCATTAAGCTCGTGATATATACCGCCAAATTGAGCAGCCGTAAGATCGAAAACATAATCAGGTCCTCCTTCAACTTTTCTGGCAACAACAACGTAATGGTTTAACGGAGATTTATCGAAACCATTTATAAAAAAAGCCATACCTCGATAGCGTATATTCTTAAATTTCTCTTTTATGAGAAATAATGCAACATAGGAAGAAACATATTCACATTTACCCTTAGGATGAGCGATGGATTGTGCAATTTCTCCTACCTCTTTGAGTTTTTCCAGCATATCATCCGCATTAAACTCCGTGCCACCACTTAGATTTTCCAGTACCTTTTCTTCCTTCAATCCCCGCCTTATTTGCTGGATTTCTATTACCACATCACTGTTTTCTTGTATGACTTTACCGCCTCCGCGCAGCCCGCCATACGCCTTGTTGATTTTCCATTCTCCCGTTTCAAAGGCCACCGGCTCACCGTAAGCGAAACGCCCTGGATTTTTGGGATCCATTGTACGCCAGGTATTCGCACTATCATCCCACCTCACTTGATAAACATCGCCATCAGCGGCGATATAATACTCTTTACGGCCCGACTCAAAACTGGATGGAGAATAAACTTCGCCTCCGTTTAGCATCTGTTTTTGCATATCATCGAGTGAAACATCCGCACGGGCATACTTTTTATTAATCCCCCGAACCTGTGCCGCTGGTGTTGCATCAGGGATAAGCAAGCGAAGATTTTTTGATTTATTAAAATGATGAATGGTGAATGTTGAGATCTCTTTTAACGCCAGCGGGTCAATAAGGTCGATCAGCGCCGTTATACTGATTTTTGTTATTTTAAGCGCGCTAAAAGCGGCATCTTTAGCGATTTCTTTTATTACATACAACTGTAATATCTTGCCGCTTAAACCGTTTTTTACCCCCTGTCGTAGTAACTCTGTTATTGACTTCATACGATGAATTACCGTGGCTATTTGTATACCTGCACTCACCGCAACGAAAACCACACCCACCACATCAAGGAGAATGGAATTCAAATCCACTTCATATTCGGGATTGGTCATGGTGTGATAAATTTCATGATAAAAAGGCACCAACACAAAGGCAATTTTTTGCATCAATGATGGTGTGTAAAGTTCTTTGCGACGAGCCTCCGCAGAGTTTTTTAATACATCACGAAGGCTGGTATTCAATAACGAAACCACATCATCATCGGGTTGGGTTGCGTTAATATTTCCATGATAGATAATGCCATAATTACTTTTTTCCATAAACGGCGAGGGATAACTCAAACCACTGTCGGGGCTATAAAGCGTCGGTTTTATCAAATGTTCATTCACTGCTGCCCAACGGGCTTTAAAAATCCCCATACCCATTCCGGCATGTTGTTCAAGGAAACGGTTTGAGTAAAGTTCAAGATATTCATCGAAGCTGAATTTTGCAGTGGGTTTCAGTTCAGAGATTTCTTTCAAAAAAACGTTACCCTGCATTTCTTTGGCGGTAAATATTTTGCTAAAAACCGCACCAGGAAAGAGCGAGAAAAAAATCCATCTGTCATCCTGAAGTTGAATAAAAAGTAATTCCCCCGGCATCCTGTCAGAATCAGTATCGGTGGTTTTCACTTCAAAACGCAGCCTTTTCTTTGTTCTCTTTAGCATGTCGGTAAGCGATAAACCGGAAAAGAGCAAGACATTCCTGGCAAGTTCACTGGCATCATAGGCACTGTATTTTTCTTTATAGACGGTGAACTGCTTATTGTAATCCGTCTGCTCAGCAAAATAGTCACTGCCTAACATATTCGAGAGCGAGGTATAGCCTTCAGGTATTTTATCCACCTGTGTCAAGGGATTAAGACGATAAACATCAGAATAATAATCATCCATTATTTTCGTTATATCCTGACCATGCAGATCGCTGACTTGTTTTTTATTCTTTAAAAGCCAATACAGAGAGGGAGCAAGAAAAGAAGCAATTTCTGCTCCCTCCTGTAATGAGAGGTTATTTTTATATATTTTATCTGCTTGTTCATTTACCCAAACAATATCAGCGTAATTATTAGCAAGCGTATGCTTCTCAACACCAATAAGTGTTAAGCGATTCACCATTGAATGAAAGGCGCTTTGCTGCTCAGACATCCTGATGACCAGATCTCTGGCGATCCGTATCGTTTTCAGATCTTCCAGCTCTTTCTCAGTGTATGCTGCTCGCTCTTTTATAACAATGCTCACTTCCTGAAGTGCCAGCGTCATAATTGCCTGTTCTGTCGCCAATGAGGCTTTGCTTTTATCGTCAGCATTGAGCAAATCATGACCAAGTGTTTTTTTTGCAAGCGAAAGGCCTTGATCATAGATATGATATTTTTCATTATGGAATGAGATCTGTTTATTATAGTTTGCAATTTTAGCATTAATATTATCGGCAATTTTCTCAAGCTGATCTCTTTTTGATAACAATATATGGAATTTCTCCTGCGCAGCTTTAGCCAAAGTAATGGGTTCTTCACCTGCAGGTGCAACAACCCGGTCTTTAATATCCTGCATACGCCGCTGCAAATCGGCATCGGTCTCTTTTAACTTATGTCGTACTTCGTTCAGTTTTTGTTGAACATTATACCCCTCAAGAGTTTTCTTCTTATTAGCCACATCCTGAGACACCTGCCGGGAATGCCAGGCTGCATAGATATCTGTTGCATCAATAAGTCCCGTTGAAAATGCATTATAGTAAGTATCCAGCAATGCATTATTCCACTCATTTTTAGACGTAACTGATGGTAGCGGTTCTACATAGCGCATTTGTTGTTGCATACGTGCTATTTTGCCTTTAAGCAATATCACCTCTTTTAGTTTTTCGTTATCGGGTTGGGTATACAGACGAAAAAATTCCTGGTCGATAATCTGCATAAGCAATTGCAACAACATATTCCAGCTAATAAAATCATGCCCGGCGAGTGCCTGAAAGAGTGCAAGACGTGTTTCTTTACCCAGAGTGGTATTGATCATTAATTTTTCGAGAAAATCGCTGATGGCAAGGGGCGTTTCGACCTGACTTTCCCCGGCATATTCCCAGACTCCATTATAATTATGTACCACGACATTGGCTGGCTTGCCATTTTTCTTAACAGCAATCACACCAATATTGCCGCCAGACAAAACAAATGGCCACCAGGATTTATTCAAATAAATATAGAGATCGCCATTCGGCTGTCGGTATATTCCACCACTCCCCTCCAGGGATGGATTAAAATCTTTGCTTGTAATATCAATATCCCAGAGCCGGGCCTCTTCCAGTAACCATGCGGATGCGGTGGTATTCTTAGGGCGTTCCCGGGTTCCTTTTGTTGGAGTTTGATCCAGGTCCTCCCATAGCCCTCTGGCGCGATCTTTAAAAATGAAAATCTTTTTCGCTGTGCTGTCATTAGGCTTTTCATAAATCACCCCACTCCCGGCAGGCCCGGAGGACGAATCTGAGTTCTGGATGACTATCGGCCAAAAGTTGGTGGCAACGTAGATGCAGGTTTCGTTACCGGATGCGGTGTTGTAAATCCCTTTTTCTTTTGACGTTATAAAATCACCGAAGGCGGGCTGCCAGGCTTTGCTGGGGTCGAACTCTTTTTCAACACGCTCCTCGATCGCAGGCGAAACAACGGATGCGCCGGGCATGGGCATGGGTCGAAGCGTCGTCGCCATATCCCATTGTTCCTGGCTACGCCTGACATAAGCCCTACCTGCACCATAATTTATCGCCCCAATGTCGTCGCTGACGAAGGTAAATGGCCAGTATTGCCCGTGCAGGAAAATATACAATTTATCGTCCTGATAAATTTCACCCTCCTGGCCCGGCACCATCTGTGTGTACTGAAAGGCTTTATCCGCCTGCCAGGCTCCTGCCAGTTTTGTTAATTGCATGGAGGCTGAAGTTCGCGTAATTTTTTCTGTCGCCTCTGTCGCCTCTGTCTCTTCTGTCGTCACGTCCGCCGTGGACGATTCACTCTCTGAAGAATTCAGGAACCATTTCTGCGCTTCAGGCTTGAAAACAACCGATAGCGAGGCATTGTCTTCATCATATAAAGACGGTGCGGGATATAGCCGCGCAGTGATCCCCCGCGGGCTGTTGATATAAAGGTCAATATAACGGTAACTATCGGCAATAAATACATAACGCAGGCCGTTATATAAATACAATTTTTCATCACCGACTTCGGCTTTGTAATCGGCAACAAAACCCTCTGGCGTGCCTGGCGGTGGAAAGATTTCGCGGACTTTTTGTTCGAGCGCCGCATCAATCGCCGATAAACGCGGTAACGGTGGCCAGCGTTGTTGTTTTTCGTGTTGAGGCGACAATACAGGCGCCTCATCGGCCAGTAACCTGCGTTGACCGGTTCGCGAAGAGAGTGCTGCCTTATCCGGCACAGGCATGTCGATAACGATCTGATCGTGTCTTTGTGCCAGCAGGGTGCGCAGCGCCGTTAAGTCTTCTTCTGTCAGGCTCTCCTGTTCAGGGTTTCGCAATACCCACTGTAAATAAGCGGCGCTGGAAATCGCCCCCAATGCCGTCATACCTAGCGGTACAGCATATTGACGCCCCAGCCTTCCGGCGCGCTGCCAGCGCCCGCCCGTTGCCTCAGTCCGTTGCGGCTCGTCGATATCCAGTACGGTTTCTGCTGTCGTTCGGTTCAGTAACCGTGCGGCTGTTTCATGCGAAGGAGCTTCCGGCTCCGCAGGCGTAACCTCTTGCGGTGCAGCGTGATAAGCGGTGCGTGCGCCCTGGTGGTAACTTCGCCAGAACGCATATAACGTGCCCAGCCACCAGATCCCCAGTCCCACGCCCGTGGCAACTTTCGCCACCCGCTGCGTCTCCTCCGAGGCCAGCCAGTCCATATCATGCTCGCTCAAGCGAACAATACCGCCTGCCATCTCAGCCCCCCACCCCGGACTGCCCCCCGGCAGGCCAGCAGCAGGACGCAGATCAATGCGCCAGCGCCCGTCCTCACGAACAATACGTGGCGATCCCCCACTGGCATGCGTTTCCCCGGGTTTTATCAGCCGCAATACACCGGGCACAGTATCAGGCTCCACGCGATACATACGTCCCTCATCGCGGATGAACCATTCTCCGCCGCTAATATAGACATCACCCTCTACCTGCATGCCTTCATGGGACATCCCTGCACTGCTCCAGCTTTCCGGCAATCTGCGCGAGGTCAGCAACCTTGTCTGCGCTGCGCCAGCTACCCCTTGCAGCAGGGTCTCGCTGATCCATGTCTCAATATTTTGTTCCAGTTGTTGCCGTAACTGACGCAGAGCCGGGTGTTCGCTGGCCGCGAGAATATCGGCGACCGCCCCGCTCCATTCCAGCCACGAATGCCCTGTTGGCAGGGTGCGGTCGCCCAGTTCTTCGCGGATAGCCGGCAACAACGGCAATAATGGCAATAACGCAGAGAGTTGGCCGACACCCGGCCACACCCGCCATTCTGGCTCCGCTAGGCGCGCCTGCAAGTGCGCCACTTCCTGCTGCTGCAGGCGTACATCCGGCGTATCGAGGATTTTTTTCACCGACCAGACCAGCGTTAAATTAAGGTAGTTTTGATACCAGGCTTGCAGCTCGGGGTAGTGCTGCATACCGGAGAGAACCCAGCGCAGCGTGTCATCCGGGGTGGTGAGATCGCGCTGGAGCTGGAAAGCATGGATAGTATGAAGTGTGCGCATCGCTTCTGCTGCTGAGGGCGGCATCACTCCGGTCAGGTGGGCGACCAAATCCATCACCAGTACATTGCCCGATAAATCGTCCTGCACCACCTGCAAAAAATTGTGCAGCGTTTCTGCCCATGTGGGTGCCAGCAGGGTACGCTGATACCAGTGAACGCCCAGCCGCCACAGCGGCGCCAGCACCTGGCCGCCTGGCAACCAGCGCAATCCAGCGCCCAGGCCCTGACTTACCGCTTCTGACAACGCGCCGCGGCGAAAAAGACCACTCACCAGCTTACCTAACCGTTGGGACAGGGACTGTTCCGGATTGATAACCTGCAAAAACACGGCAAACAGTTCGGCGGAAAGATCGCCGCTCAGCTGCGAGGTCAGGGATTTGAGGTAAGGTTCTAAACCTGCCTGCGCCATCAGTTGCCGCAAATCCGGATTCTGTACCTGCCTGATCAGCCACTGAAGTTGTTCACCTGTTGCGCCCTGCACCGGAAACGTCCCGGCCTGCTGACTCAAATGCAGTGCGCTGGTCAGTGCCTGCCGATATCCTTCCGGCAAAAGGGGCAACACCGTGTCGTGAAATGCAGGCTGCATCAGTATCTGCTGTAGCCAGTTCAGTACCGCCGCCGGGGATGCCGGTTCGGGCCAGGCAGGAAAATTGCTGTCGTGCATAGGTGCGATCACCGCGCGGATCTGCGTTGCCAGCGCGCGCAAAGGTGCCAGCAATTCCGGGGCAAGTGCATCGCTGAGCGCCAGTGTTTGCGCCAGATACGCCTCAAAGCCCTGCGTACTTTCAGTGGAAAACAGACCATCCAGCGCGCCGACAATCAACCGCCCCTGACGCAATAAACCGTCTATGCTGTCACGCATCACCGCAGGCAAAAGCGCAGATATGACAGAGGTGTTGACCAGATCGCTCAGCGACTGCATCACCTGACGGGCGCGTATTAACATAGAGATATCACTGTCTCCGGGCTGCGCGAGCAAGTCGGCCACCTGGCGCTGCGTCTGGCTGATAATGTCAATGGCGCTCTGCCATTCCGCGGGTAATAACGCCCGCTGGCGTAAAAGCAGTGCGGCAATGCGCGTCAATTTCTCGGTCAACGGTGCGTTGCTGGCGCTGATCTGCGAGGTGGATTCCCATAGCGTTTCCGCCATTTGCCAGTAGCCAGCTGCGCGAATAATGGTGGCGACGTTGGCACGCAGTTGTGACACTAACGGGAGCGACTGCAGCAGGTCATGACCAAGAATGTCATGCAGCAGGTGTAATCGTTGCGGTAAGGTGCCCTGACGCAGATGGTCTGCGTTTTGCAAAATGAATAACAAATCTTGCGCGGCTTTCCCTTCCACTTGCGGGAGAATATCGGCATAGCGCGTCAACAGATCCGTCAGCTCACGGCCCCCGAAAAGGGTAACGGCATCCTGATAAAAATCGGCAAAACGCAGAATAAACTGTGCACTTTCTCGCGCAGGCTCACGCACCGCCGCGGGTAACAGTGCATCATGATGCAGAACGCCTTCCGCTGTCTGGCGTAACAATGCATCCCAGGAGAGCGCCTGGGCATCGGTACGTAACAGATGTTGCCAGACCTCAGCCGCATCCGCGTAACCTTCAAACACGTTGCTGAAGGTATGGCTGGCGATATTTGCCGTCATCTGCCACAACATTCCCCGAAAGGCGCCCTGCATGTCCGGCGCACTTTGGCGATCATCATGATTATCCGGCTGCCATTGTGTCTCAGCGGTATCATAAAGGTTTTCAGCCACATATTGCGTGGTGGCCGTTGCGGAAGAAATGACATATTCAGGCACAATCCCCCCTGTTTATTTGCATCACAGCGCCCGGCCATTTTTATGTGAGTATGCGCGACGTCACCGTAAATAAAATTGTCGGCAAAGAGGAAATCAGACTTTTCACAGCAGAAAGCTGAGCACCAGCGCAGCCGGCGTTCACAGTGGGTTGTTCAGTGCAAACGTTAATTAACAAAAATTTTTAGCAATATTTCTGCGTATTAAAACCCCGAATTGCCGGCAATATTATCGCTACGCAAAAAAGGATGATTTAATAAACAATCGTGGAAAATCACTTTATGTTAAATATTTATTTTCAAGGAGTTAAATCTTAATACGCTCAATTTTCAACAGTAAAAACCCAAACATGCATTTGACATATCCTATATACTCCAACCCGTTTTAAACGGTGTGTTTACCTTTCTCAGGAGTATGGTGATGAAAAAATCACCCTTAAATTTGCCCGCTGGCTATTTTGGCATTGTGCTTGGGATTATTGGGCTCGGTTTCGCCTGGCGCTTTGCCGCCACCATCTGGCCGGTTGGCGTGGTGCCCGCGACCACGCTTATTCTCCTCGCTATTGTGATTTGGGCAGTACTGATGGCCGCTTTTCTGATCCGTCTGCTGCGCCATCGCCACACCTTGCTGGAGGAGATCACTCACCCGCTCAAAAGCAGTTTTGTCAGTCTCGTCCCCGCCACCTCAATGTTAGTGGCAATCGGTATTGTCCCATGGTCTTATGCGCTGGCATTGGGGCTGTTCCTGGTGTCGGTTTGCGTGCAACTCACCTACGCGGCATGGCAAACTGCCGGGCTGTGGCGCGGCTCCCACCCAAAAGAAGCAACCACTCCGGGCCTCTATTTGCCTACCGTTGCGAATAACTTTATTAGCGCCATGGCCTGCGGAGCACTGGGGTTTAACGATGTCGGAATGTTATTTCTCGGGGCCGGGATCTTTTCCTGGCTGAGCCTTGAGCCGACAATTTTGAGCCGGCTGCGCAATCTTGGCGAGATGCCGCCGGCGGTAAGAACCTCGCTCGGCATCCAGATGGCCCCTGCCTTTGTCGCCTGCAGTGCCTGGCTGAGCGTTAACGGCGGCGAGATCGATGTGTTTGCCAAATTGCTGTTTGGCTATGGCCTGCTGCAAATGCTGTTTATGATCAGGCTGATCCCCTGGTACAGCGCCCAACCGTTTAACCCCTCGTTCTGGAGTTTCTCTTTCGGCGTGGCTTCGCTGGCGTCGACCGCTATTAAGCTGGGACATGGCGCACCGGGCGGCGCGTTATACTGGATGTCATTCCCGCTCTTTATTGCTGCCAATCTGGTGATCGCGCTGTTGATGGTCAAAACCGCGCTGTTGCTGGTACAGGGAAAGTTAATCGTTCGCGCCTGAGGGGTTGAACACCCAGGGCGCAGACTATGCGCTCTGGTACTTTTTCACCAGCGTGGTGATATTGCGATCGCCCTCACGCGCCACACTGAAGCGATCGACGCTCTGCAAAATCAACATCAGCCCCCTGCCACTCTCGAGATCCAGCTCTTCATCGCTGCCGATTTTACGTTGCGCCTTATACAGACTGGCGGCGGGAAACGCCAGGCCTGCGTCCATCAACGCCACCCGTACCCCCTGCTCCTCGCGATGGAAGTTCACGGTAAATGTTCGCCCGGGTTCAGCAGCCAGTGCATGGTGGATAACATTCGCTGCGGCCTCACACACGGCAAGATCGAGCGCAAAGCACCACGTCTCATCGACCGGCAACAACGCCATATGATCCTGTAACCACGCCGCCAGCGGGCCAAGCGAGTCGGCAGATGCCGGGAGGGTAATTGAAGAGGGCATCACACTTATTTGCTCAGTTCGGCACGGGCCGCATCGCGGTCGGCGCAAATGCGAAAGACCCGATCCATGCGGGTCAGCGTAAACATATTGCGGATGCCCGGTTTCAACGCACACACAATCATTTCGCCTTTGCCATTCATCATTTTCAGTAGCGATACCAGCGTACCCAGGCAGCTACTGTCGATAAAATCGACCTGGGTAAAATCAATAATCAGCGCTTTGTGCTCGTTGGCCATCTCCTGTGACAGGATCTCCCTGAATGTTCCCGCCACGGAGGCATCGAGCCTTCTGACCACGGGCGTCATAATGTTCGCCTCAGGCAACCGTTCGATATCAATATTCATGCTACTCCCCTCTGCGCTCAATAATTAACAGTGACACATCATCCGTCATAGTGCGTTCCCCTTCACGGCCTTCGTTGCGCCACGCTGTCAGATGCTGACCAAAACGCGGCAGCAGATCTTCTACAGCGCACTCGCGTTGTTGTTGTAACCAGTTTTGCAGCCGGTTATCACCAAACTGCTCATCACCCGGCCCTTCGCACTCGGTAATGCCGTCGCTGAACAGGCACAAGCGCTCGTTTTCATGCAGCACAAACGCAGTATCCTCCCACTGCATATTTGCCAGCAGCCCCACCGGCGCGCCGCCGCTGCCGGTTTCGCGGATCGCGCCCTCGGGCGTAACGATAAACGGTGTCGGGTGTCCGGCCTGGCACAAGGTTCCTGAACCATCACGCGGATCAATAACCCCATACACCATGGTGAAATAGCTGACGATATCCGTTTCTTCATTGCAGAACCGGTCATTCAGTATGCTGACCACCCTGGCGGGCGAGGTGACGTTGCCCTGTTCGTCGAACAGGAAGCGCTCCACCACGCGGCCCTGCAAAAACTGGCGAGCCACGGCCAGCGATAACATGGCTGCGCTAACCCCGTGCCCGGCCACATCGACAAAATAGAAACCCAGATGATCGTCGAGCGGAAAAACATGAAAGATATCGCCGGAAACCCACGCCGACGGGAGAAACATCCAGTCGACAAAGTACCCCTGATAATGCAGCTGATGTGCAGGCAGAACCGACAACTGCAAACGCGCCGCAACCTGCATGTCCTGCTCTATCTGCGTCAGCGCCTCGCTGAGTCGCAAATTGTGCGCCGCCAGGCTGGCTTCCAGCGCCAGGATCCGCGCCCCGGCATGCAAGCGCGCGCGCAGTTCGCTCTGGTTCACTGGTTTACTGAGGAAGTCATCTACCCCGGCATCAAACCCTGCGGTAATGTCGTCAGCGCTTTCTCGCGCCGTCAGCAGGATCAGGTAAACATAGTGACCATATTCAATGTCGCGGATCGCCCGGCACAGCGCCAGCCCATCCATCACCGGCATTTCCCAGTCGCTGATCACCATGCTGACGGGCGTATGCGTCATGATGGCAAGGGCATCTTCGCCATTCTCCGCTTCACTCACCCGGTATCCCCACTGTGAAAGCAGGTTCACCAGTAAACGGCGGTAGACCAGCGAATCATCCACGATCAGTACGTGTTTTTGCTCCGGCATGATGGCTCCTAAAGCGGTAAAAACCAGATCACACTGACAGTCCCTTCACGGAATTTGGCGTTTCCGCCCCCGTGCCCCGGATATCGCGTCCCGGCATAGTTGCTGTACTGCACCGAAAACGAACCGGGTTTGTAGGTGGCATAACCAAAACTGTAGCTAAAGTCGCCATTCCACGGTTGCTGCTGACTGCTGTCCGGGAACCAGAATGCCGTAGCCCGGACGAAAAAATGCTGTTTCAGGGTGTAGCCACAGCCACCGAGCATGACATTTTTGTTTTCGCGCACGCTGTCGCTGTGCAGATCGTAATAACGCGGCACCCAGCTGTAGCCCAGCTGACAGGTGAGCGCATCGTCTTTATTGATCAGCAGCTTTTTCTCCAGCGGCTTCGGCAGCGAAAACTTATACGCCAGCGTTACCGCGCCCTGCTCAAAGTAGGTGTGGCGTTTATTACCCGTGGTCCAGATATGGTTATCGCCGTAGTTACCGTAAACCAGGCTAAACGTGTTGGGATGCCAGTCGTCATAGCCAAAGCTGTAACGAAAATCGGTGGTATAGCGGCTGGTGTCCCTCATCGGCAGCCGTGTGATCACATTGGCGAACCAGAAGCTGTACGGGGAGTATTGCAGGCTCAGATTGAGTGTCTGGTTATATTTCTTTTTCTGCGAAGCCGATTCTGAACTGTTCGGAATGGTGACGAGCTGCTGTTTCAGCCCCGAGTTAAAGCTCACTGTGCCGGTAAATTTTTTGTTGTTCCCGGCAAAGAGTCGCCCCCAACGGCTGTTCATCCCTCCTGCCGGGATCTGTTCCGCACTGTCATGCTGTGCAACATCACTGGGCTGATCTTTCCCCCAGGCCGGCGTCAGCAAGAGCACCATCGACGCCAGTAACACTTTTTCCCGCATTGCGTATTCCCTCAATTGGGTATCCAGCGCCCGGCGACATTATATTTTGCCATTAGCCATAACACCCCCAGTGCCGCTGCATGAATCAGGGTGTTGGTCAGCCATGCCTGGCGCCATAAATCGAAGGTGACAAACTGGCTGACGATCAGCACCACGTACACATGCAAAATAAAGGTATAAAGCGAGTGCTGGCCCAGCGGAATAAAGAACCACCCCGCAGCACGGTAAAGGGGCGTCCAGCAGCGGGTCAGCACCAGGTAGACGGTCACCATCAGGCTGATATCGTTCAGCACCCTCACCGGCCCAAGGCCATTTTTTGCCGCCCAGGTGTGATAGAAGGCATTAAAATGTTCCGGGGTGATCACCTGCAGCAAAAATACCGGCGGGATAAACGGGTTCGTGTGATTCTGCGCAACAAAGCCCAGCACCAGCGCCACGATCACCAGTGCCGCCACCAGGCATTTACCCGGCCCGGTGCGCGCCAGCGACAGCAACTCCTCTTTGTACCAGCCACAGCTCATGCCTATTACATAAATAAACTGCCAGGCCATTAACGGGAAGGCGAATTCAAACTCCGAGACCGTAACGCGCAGCGGCCAGATTTGCCACGCGCAATACACCGCCAGCGAGGCGGCAAGTAACCAAATAATTTTGCCCTTCATCAACAGGCCAAGAAACAGCGGGCTGAGCAACAGAAGGAAAATATATAGTCCGAGGATCTGCGTCTGATGTGGGCCAATCTGCAAAAAGAGCACGATATTAAACCATGTCTCACGAATTTGCGGGCTTGTGGGAAATAAAGACCATGCGTTACCAGAATAACGGTCGGTAAAATGCGTAACTTCAAAAGTGTTAATAAAATGGAGGTGCGACAGCAACAAAATTGAAAGTATGATGATGATATTAACCTGATATATTTTCCAGGCGCGTCGCCATAATCCCCATGAAATCGTCAATAACACCGCTTTCTGTAATCGGTTGCGGTTCAGCATGCCAATCATAAACCCGGAAAGAATCACAAAGCCTTCGGCCCCGGTGGTTAAGCCAAAACGCTCCCAGGTAAATATATTCAATACGGACATAATTTCCGTATGTGCGACCACCATCATCACCAGAGCCACCCCACGCATCATATCAATACGCAGATCGCGGCGGTCGACTGAGACATAGTGCCACGTTGTTTTTTTTCGGGTTTCTGGCACAACAGCAGGCGCAGACTGGCTTATCTCCATAGCGTAACGTTGCCCTGAAAAGCGTTGATGAGGTTTATATTTTAATAGCTTAGTTCAGCCCGTTCGGCAAAGAGAAAGGACGCTATAGCACTATAAAAATATATTCTTAAGCCATATGCAGCGTTTTTTCACCTTCACTTAAAGGAAAGTGTAGTCATTCTTGAAAGTTACAAGCGGGGTTCTACAATGACTTTAAAAGGTTTTTTTCGGCTATCAGAACTTCCCTGGCTTTATCTTTACAGCGCCTATTATTCGAATGTGAATAATTAACAGATCAGGATATCTGCCGTTATGGGTTTTTATTTTTCGAAATTTGAAGATCGTCGACCGCCGGAACCACTGACCACGCCACGCTGGGTGAAAATAACGTGGCAAATATTGGCTATTGCCGCGCTGGTACTCGGCGCAAACTATATTCGCTGGCGCTGGACAGAATCGCTGAATATGGATGCGTTATGGTATGCCATTCCGTTGATCGTTGCAGAAACACTGGCCTGGATTGGCACGGTGCTGTTTACCATCAATCTCTGGCAGGATAAGGACCCGCCGCAAAAAGCCCCGCCTGCTGATATTAACGACTGCCACCACGCGGAAGACGCCGTGGAGTCGAGGCCCGTGAAAGTCGACCTGTTTATTGCGACTTACTCCGAAGATGTGGAACTGGTCCGTTTGTCGATCCGCGATGCGCTGAAAATGGCTTATCCCTGCCCGCTGGATTACCGCATTCATGTGCTGGACGATGGACGGCGGCCCGAAATGAAAGCCGTCTGTGAGGAGGAAGGCGTTAACTACATCACCCGGCAAAACAATATGGGTTACAAAGCCGGAAACCTGCGTAATGGTCTGGAACAGACCGACGGCGACTTTGTGGTGATTTGCGATGCCGATACCCGTGTTTTTCCGACGCTGTTAAGCCACACACTGGGCTATTTTCGCGATCCGGATGTTGCCTGGGTGCAAACCCCGCAGTGGTTTTTCGATTTACCGGAAGGCGAACGCCTGCCGCGCTGGTTGGCAAGAAAAACCGGGAAAGCCGGTTTCGGGCTGGGCTGGGTGCTGGAAAAGGTCTGCGGCCCGGTGACCATCGGGCGTGATCCCTTTTTCAACGATCCGCGCATGTTTTACGATGTGATCCTGCGTCGTCGCAACTGGGCGAATGCGGCCTTTTGCTGCGGCGCCGCGTCTATTCATCGCCGCGAAGCCGTGATGCAGGCCGCGTTACGCAGCTATGTGTGGAATGTGGATGCCGAGATCGAACGCCATACCCGTGATATCCGTGACCCCGGCATGCGTGAAGCCCTGCAGGATGCGATGCGCCCACATGTGCTCTACGACACCGAGCTAACGCCGTATAAATTCCACGTATCTGAAGATATCTACACGTCGATTGTGCTGCACGGGGACGATGCGCGCCGCTGGCGTTCAGTGATGCATCCCCGTATTGAGTCCAAGATGTTATCGCCGCAGGATATGCTGACCTGGATGATCCAGCGGTTTAAGTATGCCGCCGGATCGCTGGATATTCTGTTCCATGACAACATTTTTTCCCGTCGCCGTTTTAAACTCTCACTGCCACAGACGCTGATGTATGCCACGACTTTCTGGTCCTATCTGGCCTGTGTCTGGAACACCGTCTTCCTGATCTCGCCAATCATTTACCTGTTTACCGGCATTCCGCCGGTGTCTGCGTGGTCAACGCCGTTTTACCTGCATTTTTTACCGTTTTTTATCGTCTCTGAGCTGGCGTTTATGTTTGGCACCTGGGGAATATCCGCCTGGGATGGACGGGCCTCTTACCTTGCTTTCTTCTCAATGAATTTGCGGGCGCTGGATACGGTGCTGCGTGGCGAGCAGATCAAGTTCCATGTCACGCCCAAGGAGCGGCAAACGGGTCGTTTTCTTTACCTGGTTAAACCGCAAATTGCCATTGTCGCGCTGACGCTGCTCGGCCTGCTGTGGGGCGGCATTCAGGTCGCGCGTGGACAGGTGGATGATCCCTCTGGCTATGTGATCAATATTTTCTGGGGCGGCGTGAACATCGCCGCCATGCTCCCGCTGATCCTCGCGGCCATGTGGACACCGCCTGATGAGGAGTCGCCGCAATGAAAATGCGCGATGCATTGCTGAATGCCCGCAGCTATATCACTATCCTGCTCGGTTTTTTACTGGGCTTCGCCATTGTGGTGTGGGTAGAGCGCCAGATGCCGACCCGGGTGGAGAGCAGCACAGGGATGGTGCTGAGCAAAGCGTTTCCGCCGCTGCCGGCGCCACGGGAATTAACATTTAATGAAGCCGTCTGGGCGCGCGTCGCCTGGCAATATTACGTGAATAACACCCAGCCTAATGGCCTGGCCAATGCGCGTGATGGTGAACCCTGGTTCAGTTTGTGGAGCACCGGCAGTTACCTTTTCGCCGCCATGGCTGCCCGGCAACTGGACATTATCACCGTTGATGAGTTTGACGAACGCGTGACCGCCGCGCTGTTCAGCCTCGGGCGATTACCGCTTAACCCGCAGGGCATCCCGGCCAGTTATTACCACGCAGATACGTTAAAAATCCTCGGGCACGCTGACAGCTCCGCCATCGGCATGGGTAGGTTGCTGATGGCACTGCAAAACCTGTTATGGCGCTACCCGCAGCACAGCGCTGAAATTCGCGATCTGTTCACCCTCTGGAACGCCAGCGCGCTGGTAACAAGCGGAGAAACCACGCGCGCCTCATTGCCGGTGCATCACTGGACGCTTGCCACCGACGAACCGCGAAACAGCTACGGTTACCGACTCTACGCCAGCAATACGCTGCGCCTGATTGGTGGCGAAGCGGGACTGGCGGTCACCAATCCCCCGGAAGGCCAGACGATGATCGATATCGACGGCATTATGGTTCCTGACGAAGGGTTACGCACCCCGTGGGGACGACAGCCGTCGCTCATCAGCCTGCCGTATCTGCTTACCGGGCTGGAGACGGGTTTTGATGCGCAAAGCGGTGAAATTGCCTGGCGCATTATGCAGATCCAGCAGCGTCGCAATAGCCTGCGCGTACGCAAACCGCCGATCAGTACCGATTACGCTGAACCCGCACCGGATTACGTGAACACTCTGCCGGACAGCCAGCCAGAGAACCGCCCCGGCAGCAGTACCGCGCCGCCGGAACAGAGCGCTATCACCTCCACGCGTTCAGCATTTGCCTGGTATGCCCTGTTCCGCAACCCGTGGAGTGAAGCCCTGCGTGAACAGGTGGTCACGCTTCAGGTTCCCGGAAAGGGATGGCAGCGCGGTCTCAACCTCAATAACAGTGTGAATAACGTGATCGATGCGGATACCAACGCCGTCGTTCTGGAGAGTCTTTCGTTTATCGCGCACGGGCAGATGCTGTGCCTTGGCTGTATGACTGGCCCTGTCCGCACAACCCCAGCAGGAGCAACACCATGAAGTTGAAATGTTTGACGCTTTTTCGCCGCTGGGCTGGCATTGTCGCGCTCTGGCTGGTGGTAACCGGCGCACAGGCCGCATCAGGATTGCCAGCATCTGACTATCCGGCTCGTCACGGGGATCTGACGAAACAGGAGATGCAGATCGCGAAAAACGCGTGGCAGTACTTTGTTGCCAACTATCAACCCACTACCGGGCTGGTGAATGCGGTGAACAAGTACCCCTCCACCACAATGTGGGACAGCGCCTCTTATCTGGCGGCGCTGACGGCGGCGCGGGAACTGGGGATCATCGATAAAGCCGAATTTGATCGGCGGTTCATTAAGTTTCTTGCCACCCTCAATACCATTCAGTTATTCCGCAATGAGCTGCCAAACAAAGCCTATAACACCATTACGGCACAGAAAGTGGACTACCTGAACAAACCCGGCGAGATTGGCTACTCGGCGCTGGATATTGGCCGTATGCTGATGTGGCTGAAAATCATCAAAGAACGCTACCCGGAATATGGCAACGGCATTGATAACGTGGTGCTGCGCTGGGATTTCAGCCATGTGATTGACGGGTGCGGCACGCTGTATGGTTCCTACCTGGAAAACGGTCAGCCGAAATATGTGCAGGAAGGACGACTGGGTTACGAAGAATATGCCTCGGCAGGGTACCAGTTATGGGGGTTCAACACCTGCCAGGCCAGCCGCCCGCAACCCTATGACCTGGCAGATATTTACTGCGTGCTGGTGCCCTATGACTCACGCGACTCGCGCAAAACCTTCCAGCATAACTATGTGGTGACCGAATCCTACCTGCTGTACGGGCTGGAAATGGGTTTTGACAAAGCCAGCGACCACAGCAATGACAATAACTTCTCGCACCCGTGGATGAAAAACTTCGCCGACAGGGTCTATCAGGCGCAGGAGAACCGCTACACCATTACCGGTGTGCTCACCGCCCGCTCTGAGCATCAGCTCGATAAAGCCCCTTACTTTGTCTATGACACCGTATTCAGCGACGGCTTTAACTGGAACACCATTACCGATAAAGGCCAGTACGTACCGGAAACGTCTGCAGTCTCCCTGAAAGCGGCGCTGGGAATGTGGGTGCTGTGGGACTCGCCCTACACCGATCGCCTGCTAAAAGCCATCGAGAACGCCAACGAAGAAGGCAAAGGCTACTACGAGGGGCTGTACGAAAACGGCAGCGGGCCAATTAAAGAGTTCACCGCCAATAATAACGGCATCATGCTGGAAGCCCTGATGTTTAAAAAACAGGGCAAACTGCTGCGCTTTAACACCGAAAACCCGAAAGACACCGCGTTTGCGCCATCGTTATGGGAGAAAAAGCTGGTCGATCTGTTTGAAGAGAACAACACCAAACGCAACCGCCCTTTCCTCGCTGCAACGCCCGGGGTAAAAAGCTGGTGTGAGCAGACCGGCACCGCGCTGCGTACCCCATCAAGTTGCCAGGCATGCCAGTGCGCATCCTGTAAAGAAGATGAGCCTGTGAAATTACCTCCGGTGGCGGCCTCATGCTTAAAACAGTAAGTCGCAAAGGGGGGGTTGCGCTGCTGTGCCTTTTCATCGCAGCGCTGACGCTGTTTGCGCTGTGGCGAAATGATGGCGCGGGCTGGCGCTGGCTAACCAAAGGTGGGTGGAACACCACTGCGCGTATTACGCCCCTGACGCCGCAGGAGCGTGAATGGGCGCAAGTTGCCTGGCGCTATTTCGTTAATAATACCCAGCCGCAAACCGGGCTGGTTAACGGCAGCGACACGCAGCCCCGTGCCACGCTATGGCAAATGGGCGATACGCTGATTGCCCTGCTGGCGGCACGGGAACTGGCGCTTATCGACGAGGAAACGTTCGATCACCGCCTGACGCAGATCCTCGGCACGCTGAACCGGCTGGCGCTCTCCGACACCCGCACGCCAGGCCGTCTCTACTCCACGCAGAATGCCACGCTGGTGGATTTTGCCGGCAATCCACAACGCAACGGCTGGTCAGCACGGGATATGGCGCGACTGCTGTTGGCGTTAAGACTGGTCAGCGAATGGGCACCGCAGTATCAGGAGTATCTCGACAAGATTGTGCTGCGCTGGAATTTTTGCCCGGTGATCGATACGCACGGCGAACTGTGGTCCTCCTCCCTCCAGAATGGCGCCCCGGTACTGCGCGAAGAGTTAAGACTGGGCGAAAGTGAATATGCAGCCAGCGCCTTTCGTTTGTGGGGCTTTGCGCCGGAAAAAGCGCTCGCACCGCCCTCGCGCAATGTCATTATTTACCGTCGCGCGCTGGCAGTCGACGCCCGCGACCCGCGCACCACCTGGCAACCCTCCACCCTCTCCACCCTGCCTTACATGCTGCCGGGGCTGGAGTTTGGCTGGCAACTGCCAGGGGTGGAGAGCGAGGTCCGCAATGCGATCCGTGATCGCGCCAGGCTGGTATGGCAAACCCAGCAAACCCGCTGGGAACAGGAGAAAGTCCTCACTGCGCGCGCCGATTATGCCCTGACACAGGCCCCGTGGCATGTTGAAGACACCGTTTGGGGCAACGGTTACGCCTGGAACACACTCGGCGCGGACGGCAAGTACTATCCACGGCTGGCGCAGGTTTCCACCAAAGCGGTGTTTGCTCTGTGGGTACTGTGGGATGATCCCTTTACCGATGCCCTGATGCGGGTAACACAACGTGCGAACGATCCACAACGCGGCTGGTACGAAGGCCGGGTCGAAGCCACTGGCGATGTTAACCGCACAGTGACCCTGTCCACCAACGCGATGATCCTCGAAACGCTGTTCTACAAGGCTCATGGCGGCCCACTGTTTCAGCACGGGATTATCGAAAACGACAGCTACTTCACCCTGCGGGCAACCGATGTCTTCAACGCACCGGGACTCTGCTTACCCGGCGAACCCCGGATGGAGAAGAAAAAATGAAATTTTATCGCGATCTCTTTGAGGCCAGCCTGAGCCGGGTTTTCCCTCAGGATGATAAGAAGCCGTTTTTTAACGCCTTTTATCAGGCATTCGTCACCATGTCGCCGGAAACCGAGCGCCATTTCTTACTCGGCAACGCCGAACAGGGCCGCCAGCTCATCTTTAAAAGTTTTTTTGCCATGCTGGCCGTCGATGGCTCGCTATTTGTCCCCGATTTTCTGGAAAAACTGGCACGCGACCAAAGCGACAGCGGCTTGCACCTGCCGCCCCGCTTCTTCGCCCTCTGGCGGCAGGCCATGCTCGACACGGTACGGCAGCGCGACCCACAGTGCGATGAGGAGATCCTTACCGCCTGGGCAATGGCTATCGCCCCCGGGCTAGAGTATCTGCGACGGCAGGCGGAATTGCACTATCAGGCCGGGGCACAATCATGACCTCCGCCTCCCGGATCGACATCAACCTGCTCCCCGTCGCGGTGATGCTGTATGACGCCGACGAAAAACTGGTGGCATGGAATGAGAAAATCGCCGCGTTTTACCCGGCGATAGCGCCACATTTACGCTCAGGCACCACCCTGGAGGCGCTGGCGGGACACTTTATCGATAGCGCGTTCAATACTGAACCGGCGCGACGCCAGGCGCTGAAAGAGACGGTGCTCGGTAACTGCCGGCTCGACAATCACTACGAAGTCCGGGTCACCGGGGAGCAGCGACTGTTTGTTCAGCACCGCCGACTGCCCGATGGCGGCATTATCAGCCTGCACACGGATATTTCACACTTTGATATGGCGCAGCGCTCGCGCCAGGATCTGCACGCCGATTTTTTACTGGCTGCCGAATCCATTCATATTGGTATCTGGGACTGGCAGGTCTCACCGGATCTTTTACAAGTCAGCGACACGCTATTATCGCTGGTGGGCCAGCCACGTGAAAACTGGCAATACAGCGCCAGCAGCATGTTGCAACGGGTGCACCCCGACGATCGCCCCAGGCTAATGAAGGCCGTCCTGCGCTCACGGGCGCACCATTTCCCGGTGTTTGAGTGTGAAATCCGTATTCGCCATCCACAGGATGCGTGGCGCTGGATGCTGTTATCCGGCCAGGTGACGACCCTGAGTCTGAACGGTGCAATGGAACGGGTTATTGGCACCTTGCAGGACATTAACCGCCGCAAAGAAGCCGAACTGATTGCCATTGAAGCCGCGAATGCCGCTCGCCAGGCCAATGAGGCGAAAAGCGCGTTCCTGGCGAATATGAGCCATGAGATCCGCACGCCCATGAACGGCATACTGGGCATGACGCAACTCTGCCTTGAAACGCAACTCAATACCGAACAGCGCGAATACCTGACGCTGGTAATGAGTTCCGCCCAGGCACTGCTGCACATCATTAATGACATTCTCGACTTTTCGAAAATTGAAGCCGGGAAAATCCTCCTCAATGACGAAGCGCTGGAGATCCGCCCTTTTATTCAGTCATTGATCCGCCCGCATATGCCTGCCGCCAGCGAGAAAGGGGTTGAACTGCTGGTCGATATTGCCCCCACGTTACCGGACGTCGTACGGGTGGATAGCATCCGTTTGCGCCAGATCCTCACCAACCTGATCAGCAATGCGCTGAAATTTACTCACCAGGGTGAAGTGTTGCTCAGCATCGAACCCACAGACGCAGGCCGGAGCTGGCGTTTTCGGGTACGCGACAGCGGTATTGGTATTCCGCCGGAGAAACAAAAACTGATTTTCGAAGCTTTCAGCCAGGCAGACAGCTCCACCACGCGCCGTTACGGTGGAACCGGGCTGGGGCTGACCATCTCCTCCAGACTGGTGGCGATGATGGGCGGCAACCTGACCGTTAGCAGCACGCCGGGTGCCGGGAGCGAGTTTGCTTTCACTCTGCCGCTGGAAGGCTTACCTGAAAACGAGATGACGGCTACAGAAGCGCTGAAATTTCACGGGGAGCGGGTGTTAGTCGTTGATGACAACGGCACCAATCTGCGTTTGCTGGAGGCCAAGCTGACCAGCATGGGCCTGACGCCCGTTTGTATTAATAAACCGCTGGAAGCGCTGGCGCTGGCGGCGCAAAGCCCGCCTTTCCCGCTCATTCTGCTGGATGCGCAAATGCCGGATATGGATGGCATCTCGTTGGCGCTGGAGCTGTCAGTGCTACCCGAAGCCAGCCATAGCCGCATTATCATGCTCAGTTCGATGAACCGCCACTTCGACAGAAATATGCTCAAGCGTATTGGCATTTCTCACTACCTGCACAAGCCGGTGGATCACAGTGAGTTACACCAGGCCATCGCGTCGTTGCTGCACCCGGTCGTCTCCGTACCTGCTGCCCGCACGGTTATCGACACGCCTGCTTACCCCAGCGTGCCGCATCAGGCGCTGCGCATTTTGCTGGCGGAAGACAACCTGGTAAACCAGAAACTGGCGAACCGGTTGCTGGAGCAGCTCGGCCACCATTGTCATATCGTCGATGACGGCAGCGCCGCGCTCGCCTGCTGGCATGAAAGCCACTGGGATGTGATCCTGATGGATCTGCAAATGCCAGGCATGGACGGTGAAACCGCCATTCGCCTGCTGCGCGACGAGGAACACCAGCGCGGCTTAACACCGCAACGGGTCGTGGCGATGACCGCCCATGCCATGCAGGGTGACAAAGAGCGCTGCCTGGCGCTGGGTTTTGATGGCTATATCGCAAAACCCGTCACCCGCGACGCGCTGGCCGCCGAATTGAACCGCGTTGCCGGTGAGCCCCCAGCCCCGCCTGCGGATTTGATTGATGGGCTACCGGAGGAGACCGCGCTGTTACAGCAACTGGGCGGCGATCAGCAATTTATGAACGAACTGCTCACCATTTTTGGCAGCGGGCTGTTGAGTCTCTCGCAGTGTATTGAGCAGGCGGTCAGCAGCCGGGATCGCGAAGCCCTGCGCCGCGACGCGCATAAACTGCGGGGCGAAGCGATTGCGCTGGGGTTTACCCGCCTGAGTGAAGTGCTGCAGGAACTGGAAACGCAGGCGCAGAGTCTGGATGAACCGGCACTCGCCACTCTGTTAAGCCAGTTTCTACAGGAGCGCCAGCGCGCAGCCGGCTGGCTGCAACATCGGGAGGAGATCTCATGAAAGGTTACGTTGTCACGTTGTTATTCGCCTTTTCGGCCCTTGCCGGGGCGACACCCACGCCGGTGAGCTGGTCACTGGCTGGCAACTGGCGGGTGCATGACGCCAACGATGGCACGTTTAATGGCGACACGGACCGCACCACCGACTGGCGCACGCTTGCCGTTCCGGCCAACTGGTACAGCGCCGGGTATGATCACCAGGGGGCAATGTGGTATCGCCATGAATTCACCCTGCCCGCGCTTGAAGCAGATACGCTGGCAACGCTGGTGTTTGATGGGGTGGATTATTACGCCGACGTTTCCCTGAATGGTCAGCACCTGACACGCCACGAAGGGTATTTCCAGCGCTTCGCGGTCGATGTTACGGACAGCGTGCGTCACCGTAACCATCTGGCTGTGCGCGTCGACAGCCCGTTTGAAGATCCGAAAACCCTCTGGCCTTTGCATAAGGCCCTGATAAAAGGTGTGCTTAACCAGCATGATACCCGGCCGGGCGGCGCATGGTCGCCACAGGGCCAGGATGCGAACTCTGGCGGCATCTGGGCACCGGTGCGCCTGCATCTGAGCCGGGGTGCGGTCATCGATGAAGTGATTTTGCGCCCGGACTGGCAAAACGGGCTGCAAAAACCGGCGTTACGTGCCGAAATCCGCTACCGGACAAAAAGCACCCGTCCCGCCACGCTGCGGTTGAAAGCCGATCCCGCGAATTTCTACGGGCAATCATACCAACTGGAACAGCCCGTGACGCTGGAAGCCAGTAATGGCAAAACCCAGAGCCTCACGGTCACGCTGCCCATGGACGGCGCCAGACTCTGGTGGCCGGCAAGCCTGGGTAAGGCAAATTTATACCAGGTGCGTGCCCGGCTGACCGACAACGAAGGCGTGATGGACAGTGCCAACCGCCGCACCGGGCTGCGCAAAGTGGATGAGCAGCCGGACAACAAGGGCTGGCTAATCAACGATAAGCGGCTGTTTATTAAAGGCACTAATTACATTGGCTCCCCATGGCTCAGCAGCATGACGGCCGAGAAATACCGCCGCGACCTGCGTCTGGTGCTGGCCATGAACGCGAATGCGATCCGCGTTCATGGCCATGTGGCGAACCGTGAACTCTACCAGGTCGCCGATGAGCTGGGACTGATGCTGTGGCAGGATGTGCCATTGCAATGGGGCTATGATGACAGCGCCGCCTTTACCGACAACGCGGTGCGGCAAACCCGCGAAATGGTAGAACAGTTCGGCAATGCGCCCTCCATTATTGTGTGGGGTGGGCATAACGAACCCCCGTGGAACTCACCGTGGATGGAGAAGCGTTTCCCCGACTGGCATAAGGGGTTGAATCGAACACTGACGGAACGGGTAGCGGATACGCTGGCAGAAGACAATACGCGGATCGTTCATCGTTTTTCTGCGGTGGAAGAACATTACTGGCAGGGCTGGTATTTTGGCGTCATGCGTGACCTGCTGGCACCGGCGAAAACCGGCATCATTACGGAATTCGGCGCGCAGGCGCTTCCGCAACTCGCCACACTTGAAAAAATCATTCCACCTGCGTCACGCTGGCCCGCGACCACCGCGGCCGACGATCCCGGCTGGGTTATCTGGAAGTACCATAATTTTCAGCCTTTCCAGACGTTTAAGTTCGCCCATATCCCGCGCGGCAATACAATGGAAGAGTTTATTCACAATACTCAGCACTACCAGGCACAACTGGTGGCAATGGCGGCAGAGAGTTACCGTCGCCAGCGTTACCAGCCGGTCACCGCCTTGTTCCAGTTTATGTTTGTTGAAACCTGGCCTTCCATCAACTGGGGGGTAGTGGATTACCTGCGCCAGCCAAAAGAAGGCTACTACGCCCTGCAAAAGGCCTATCAGCCGTTGCTCCCCTCAATTGAACCTGTGAGCGCTGAGTGGCGAAGCGGGCAACCCGCGACCCTGCGCCTGTGGGCAATTAACGACACCGAAACCCCCTGCACCGACTGCACGCTGAAATGGCAGGTTACGCAGCAGGATCAGACGCTGGTGGCGGAGCAAAAGCAGCTTACCGTGGAGGCTGACAGTGGGGTAACGGTCGCCGAGGTGTCCGCCACGCCCCAGGGCGCAGGAGACGTTGAAGTGACCTATCAGATTATCGACGCGCAAGGGAAAGTACGCGGAGAAAATACGTGGCAAACCCCGGTGGTCACCCCGCAACAGTGACAGGCAACGCGCCAGGCCACCAGGCCTGGCGCGCCTCCATTTACGGACGGCGGAACAGCGCGATGCTGCGCCCTTCCAGTTCAAAATCCTTCTCTTTGGTGATAACAATTCCGCGTTTTGCCGTATCGGCGGTGGTTAACTCCAGCACCCAGCCACCTTCGCCAAACTGCGGAATGCGGAAGGGAACGGTGCCTTCGAAGGGGTTAAACAACATCAGCACGTCGTGCCAGATGCCCGGTTCAGTTTGCAGGTCTGGCCGGCCAATATAGACGCCCAGTGTGGTGCCTTCATCCCACTGTTCCGGTAGCTGCTCGCCACCGCCCGCGTTGTACCAGCGGATCACCATGCCATCGCGCCAGTTTTCCCGGCGCAGCAGCGGTTGCGATGCGCGCAACGCAATCAACTGGCGGGTAAACGCCATCAACTGTTCACCCTGCCCTTGCAGCGCATCCCAGTTGATCCACGAGATCTCATTGTCCTGGCAGTAACCGTTGTTATTACCCTGCTGGCTACGGCCGAATTCATCTCCGGCCAGCAGCATCGGGCTACCGTGGGAAAAGAGCAGCGTGGCGAGGAAGTTACGTTTTTGCCGCTCGCGCACCGTATTGATGCCTTCATCGTCGGTGACGCCTTCAGCACCATAGTTGTAAGAGCGGTTGTCATTGTGACCGTCGTTATTGTCCTCGCCGTTGGCGTCGTTGTGTTTCTCGTTGTACGACACCAGGTCATTCAGTGTAAAACCGTCATGCGCGGTGATGAAGTTGACGCTCGCCCACGGGCGACGCCCGCGCTGATCGTATAAATCGCCGGAGCCGAGCAAACGGGCAGCAAAATCGGTCGAGACGTTATCGCCCTTCCAGTATTCCCGCAGCGTGTCACGGTATTTGTCGTTCCACTCCGCCCAGCCAGGCGGAAAACCGCCGACCTGATAACCGCCAGGGCCGATATCCCAGGGTTCACCAATCAGTTTCAGCTTCGACAGTACCGGATCCTGCGTCATTGCATCAAAAAAGCCGCCGCGCTGGTCGAACCCTTCCGGCTCGCGGCCAAGGATCGTACCCAGGTCGAAGCGAAAGCCGTCGACATGCATGGATTCGGCCCAGTAACGCAGAGAATCCATCACCATTTGCAATACGCGCGGATGGGAGGTGTTGACGGTATTGCCCGTGCCGGTGTCATTGATGTAGTAGCGATGCTGATCCGGCAACGTGCGGTAGTACGAGAAATTATCGATGCCTTTAAACGACAGAGTTGGCCCCAGTTCATTGCCTTCCGCTGTGTGGTTGTAAACCACATCGAGGATCACCTCGATACCGGCGTCATGATACGCCCGCACCATATCGCGGAAACCCTGAATACCCCGCGGCCCGTAATAACGTGTGGCCGGCGCAAAAAAGCCGAGCGTGTTATACCCCCAGAAATTGCGCAGGCCTTTGTCGAGCAGGTGCTGGTCGTCCGGGAACCAGTGCACGGGCAACAGTTCCACCGAAGTGATGCCGAGGCTTTTGATGTAATTTACCGAAGCGGCGTGCCCCATCCCCTCAAATGTGCCACGCAGTTCTGGCGGCACAGCAGGGTTAAGCTGGGTAAAGCCTTTTACATGGGTTTCGTAGAACACCGCGTGTGGCCAGGCGATGGCGGGCCGCCCTTGATCCTGCCAGTCAAAGGCCTGCGGATCGATGACCCGACACTTAGGGGTAAACGGCGCGCTGTCCTGCTCGTCAAAGGTCAAATCTTTATCTTCGTGCCCCAGATCGTAAGCGTAATGCGCAGCATTCCACGCGATATCGCCCACAATCTCACGCGCATACGGGTCGAGCAGAAGTTTGTTTGGGTTAAAACGATGCCCATTTTCCGGATCAAATGGACCGTGCACCCGGTAGCCATAGAGTGCGCCAGGCTGCAGACCAGGCACATAGCCATGCCAGATCTCATGCGTATTTTCCGGCAGATCCAGGCGGGCTATCTCCTCTTTTCCGCTGGGATCGTACAAACAGAGTTCCACACGCTGCGCGTGCGCTGAAAAAAGCGCGAAATTAACACCCTCGCCATCGAAATTAGCGCCGAGTTGCTGCCCTTGCCCTGCCGTAATATAAAAAAGTTTACCGTCAGACATAGATTCCTCTTTATCGCCTGTAATGCTGTACCAGACATAACGATTGCGAATCGCACCCTTTTCTTTTAAGCACTTACCAGTACTGCGAAGGTAAAACCACCGACAGATCGCAGCCGGACGTTATCCGTTAAAAAAATCGTCTCATCGCTTAGTATGTCCCGGTAATGACGATTCGCCAGTTCGGCAGGTAAACCAATGTTTGCCCCCGTCAGGCTGCCCTGCAGTGCGCCGAACAGCAAACGTGGCGCCAGCACAATCAGCGCGTCCCGGTCGTCAACGCGGGCGAAGGCGATAATATTGTCTGACTGCTCGCCCGAGGCATGCAGCGGCACATACGCCCCACGGCGAAACAGCGACGGCAGGCGCTGGCGTAAATGCAGCAGTCGATAGATAAAAAACTGCTTTAGCTGCCCGCTCGACCAGCCTTCCTGCGACTGGGGTTCTGCCTGCTCATCCGCCATCAACAACTGCTCCAACCCGGCGTAATCCGGCATCAGGCGGTTGTCGGGATCAACCAGGCTGAAATTGAGCGCTTCACTTCCCTGGTAAATATCCGGCACGCCAGGCGCCGTTAATTTGATGACCGTTTGCGTCAGGCTGTTGACCAACCCGGCGAGGATAAACGGCTGCAGGGAAGTGACAAAATCCTGCAAAAATGCACTGTTGTCCGGCGACAACAAATGGCGCGTGTAGTCGAGCACCGCCTGCTCGTAGGCATCGTTGGTGTCGATCCAGTCGGTACGCTGTTTCGCTTCGCGCAGCGCTTTTTCTACAAAAGCCACAAAGCGCTCTTCCAGCGCCTGCAAGCCTGCGACATCATCAGCCTGCAACTCAACCGGCCAGACACCTGCCAGTGCCTGATAAATCATCCATGCCACCGCTGGCCGGGGCGCGGGGCCATCATTAAGCAGGACCACTTTCGACTGGTTCATCTGTTGCCAGCGCGCCACGGCCTCCGCCCAGCGTTCAGGTGCTTCGGTGAGCGTATAGAGTCGCGCCCTTGCATCTTCTCCACGCTTGGTGTCGTGGGTCGACGTGCCCGACAGCGCATCCGGCTGGTGTTCAAGCCGCTGTTTCATCTCGGCATGGAAACGGTTAAGCGAAAAGGTACGGGGCAACGGCTCCGCGCCCACCTCGTTAAGCGCCAGATCCATGTTCTGGCGGAAAAACAGCGTATCTTCGACCGATTTGGCCATCAGCGGCCCGGTCAGCTGTTGAAAACGCGTGCGAAAACACGCCGCCTCACGCACCGCATTGTGTGCTATTTCACCCCGTAAAATGCGGGTAATAAAATCGAGCGCCTGCGCATCAGGGGCGTGCGGGCCGCGTTGAATGCTGGCGACCACCTTGCGCAGCAAGTCGTTGTCGGCGGCGGGCAGTCCCTGTTCAGTTCCATAGGTGCGATACACCGGAAAGGCGATCAGCAGCTCACGTAAGGCCTCATGCACCGCCTCATGCGGCGGCACCGGGATCTCGGTCAGGGCAATCGCCTGTGCCAGCGCCAGTAACGTGGTGAATTCACCGCGAAAATTGCGCTCCACCATCAGCAGCTTTGCCGCACGCAGTTCAGCGTGCATATCCACTTTTCGGCCCAGTTGCGCGTGCCAGGCATCGCGTAAGCGGTCAACTTTCTCATCGTCGACCAGCACATCGGACAGCGCAGCAATAAATTCATACCCGGTGGTGCCGGCCACCGGCCAGTCGGCAGGTAACTGTTCGCCTTTGCCGAGAATTTTTTCCACCGTCAGGTAGCAATCCGGGCCAACCTGCTGGCGCAGCCGCGTGAGATAGCCCTGCGGGTCGGCCAGCCCATCAATATGGTCTATACGTAAGCCATCTACTGCTCCGCTGTGGACCAGTTCAAGGATCAGCGCATGGGTATCTGCAAAAACGCGCTCATCCTCTACCCGTACCCCGACCAGCCCGGTGATTTCAAAAAAACGCCGGTACGAGAGCGCATTTGGGGCATCGCGCCAGCTCATCAGCCGCCAGGGTTGGCGATCGTGCAGTGCAGCCAGTTGCGCCTTGTCGTTCAGTCCCAAAATCGACTGCGCGTCACCCTGCCAGGTTCCTTCCGCCAGCGGATAAAAGTTGTCGTAGTAAGTGAGCGCAGGCTGGCCAGTCACCGGATCGGCCTGTACCGACAGTTCGCCGTTTTCCAGCACGGTAGCAAAATCATCACCCAGAAACGGCAGTGTCAGACGCTGTGACCAGTCGATGTCGAAGTGGTGGGCATAAGCGCTTTTTTCGCCGTGGGCAATGACGTCACGCCACCAGGCATTGTCCAGCGATGCAGCCATATGGTTCGGCACAATGTCCAGAATCAGCCCCAGTCCGGCGGCTTTTAAGGCCTGAACCATACGATCAAAACCTTCACGCCCGCCCAGCGTGGGATCGAGTTCATTGGCATCGGTCACATCGTAACCGTGCGTTGATCCGGGTGTCGCGGTGAATACTGGTGAGGCATAAAGATGGCTGATGCCCAACAATTTCAGATAGGGAACCAGCGCCGCCGCGCCATCAAAGGTCATGCCATTACGAAACTGTAAACGGTAAGTCGCGGTTGGCGTTTTCATTGTGCTTCTCCCTTTTCCAGACGTACCACAAACGCATTCGGCAGCAGCTCATGCTGTTCATCAGGCCAGGCCGCCAGCGTCTGGCCCGGCAGATCCGGCAGCGGTTGCGCCGTTTCGCCAATATTGAATGCCAGCGACAACGTGCCCTGCGGGAAGCGCCAGCGGACGGCCACATAGCCCGGCGCGGTCGCCAGCACGTCGCCGCTCTGCCCCTGCGCGCTGGCCAGCAGCGGCACCACATATTGTTGCCTCAGCGCCAGCCACTCACGGGTACGTGTTAGCCAGTCATGCCCTACGGGCTGGTGGAGTTTCTCCCAGTCCAGTTGCGAGCGGGTAAAGGTATCGAGGGCATTGGGATCGGGCACGGCTTCGTCGCTGTGCCCGGCATGCCCCTGAAACTCCTTCGCACGTCCTTCCCGCACTGCGCGGGCCAAATCGCCGTGAAAATCGGTAAAAAACAGGAAGGGGCGCGTCTCGCCATACTCTTCGCCCATAAACAGCAACGGAATGTGCGGCGAAAACAGCAACGCGGCGAGCAGAACGCGGGTCCGTGCCTCGCCCGCCAGCGTGATCAGCCTGTCGCCCTGCGCGCGGTTACCGGTCTGATCGTGGTTCTGGATAAAATCGACAAACGCCACTGGCGGCTGGTTACGGCTGTCGACGCCGCGGGATTTCCCGTTCGACGGGGCGACTTCGCCCTGGAAAGCAAAACCGCCGCTGAGCGCGCGAGCCAGCCAGACCTCGGGTTGATCGGCAAAATCCTGGTAATAGGCGTGGGTTTCGCCGGTTGCCATCACGTGAGCCGCATTATGCACATCATCGTTCCACTCGGCGGTAAACAACGGAACCGATCCGTCTGGCGCTCGCGGGTGCAGGTCAATGATATTGCGGCAATCTTCGGTGGTCAGATGGACGGGACGATCGGTAATGTGCTGGCGAATGCGGCGGGCAATTTCCTCCAGCACTGGCGGTTGCGCGCTGTCCTGAATCTGGTCGATAGCGTCAAAGCGCAGGCCGTCAAGGTGGAACTCGGTAAGCCAGTAGAGCGGCGCTTCAACGATATACCGCCGTACCGCATCCACATCATAGGCAATGCCCGCTCCCCAGGGCGTATGCCGTTCGGGGTGGAAAAAGTCCGGTGACAGCGTCGGCAAATAGTTGCCTTCCGGCCCGAAGTGGTTGAGCACAATGTCCAGCACCACTGAAAGCCCGTAACCGTGTGCCGCATCGATAAAGGCTTTAAAATCATCCGGCGTGCCATAGGCCGAATGCGGCGCATAGAGTAAGACGCAGTCATAACCCCAGCCACGATTGCCGCCAAACTGCGACACAGGCATCACTTCGATCATGGTAATGCCGAGTTCAGCGAGGTACGGCAGTTTCGCAATGGCAGAGCGAAATGTTCCCTGAGGCGTAAATGTGCCGATGTGCAGTTCGTAAATCACCGACGCTTCCCACGGACGGCCCTGCCAGTGGGCGTGTTGCCAGCGGTAATGTTCGGGATCAACCACCACAGAGGGGCCATTGACGTCGGAAGACTGCGCGCGGGACGCCGGATCGGCGATCGTTGTCCCGTCTTCAAGCATAAATTGATATTCCGTGCCTGCAGCGACATTATCGACAGTCAGATCAAACCAACCGTTTTCATTGCGCTGCATGGGATGTGTACCAGACGGTAACACCACGCTGACATGTTGTTGCCCACTGGCCCAGACCCGAAAACGTACGCTACCCCCGGCAACGTACTCCGCACCCCAGCTTTTACTGAATGATTTCGAGCCCATGCAATTACCTCTCCACGATGTCACGAAGAACAATCATAGACGATAATTCGCCAGGCCTAAGGCAAACAGCCCGATGGCATCGCGCGCACCGGGCTGGATAAGGGTTATTACTGCTGTTTCTTTTCGGCGGCTTCGACGTCACGATACCAGCGCGGGTGATGTTTCCTGGCCCAACGACGGCTCACTTTCCCTTCGATCATGCCGGTGATGGAGCCTTTTACCCAGAAGGCCATATACATATGTACCAGGATGGCCAGCATCAGTACGATGGCGGAAGTGGCATGCGCCAGCAGGCTCCAGCGAACGAGCCAGAGGGGGAAATTGTGGGCAAACAACGGCCGCCAGATGATCACCCCTGTCGCCAGCAGCACGGAAATCATGCTCATAATGGTCCAGAACATCATTTTTTGTCCGGCGTTATATTTCCCGACGTCCGCGACTTTATGCTCATTGCCCTTCAGCACCTCGACAATGCCTTTGATCCAAGGCAGATCCTGGCGGTCGGGAATGTTGTGATGCACGAAGCGCACAAACATCACCATCAGGATAAGGAAGATCGCCACGCCGAAAAAGGGGTGCAGGATCCGCCCCATCTGCGGCGTGCCGAAGGTTTGCGTCAGCCACTGTAACGACGGGAAAAAGAGCGCCAGACCGGATAACGCCACCAGAAAGAAGCACATCACCACCGTCCAGTGGCATGCGCGATCGATAAACTTGGTGCGCAGGATCTTGCGGTTACTCATGATCGCTCTCCTCGTCGTCATCCGTCTCTTTATTCGGCCCAATGCCGATATAGTGGAACAGCAACCCGGCAAACGTGGCGACAAACCCTGCAGCAGAGAGCGGTTTCAGGATCCCTTTCCACAGGTTTACCGGCACATCTATCTTCGGATCGGCAGGCAGATTGTGGTACAGCGCTGGCTGGTCGGCATGGTGCAGCACATACATCACATGTGTGCCGCCGACGCCTTGCGGGTTGTAGAGTCCTGCCTGGCGGTATCCACGCGCCTGTAACTGCGCCACGCGGGCTTCACCCCGTTCCAGCATTTCTGCTTTGGTACCAAAATGGATGGCGCCCGTCGGGCAAGTTTTTACACAGGCTGGCTCCTGACCTACGCTGACGCGATCAACGCACAGGGTGCATTTGTACACCCGGTTATCCTGCGGATTAAGACGCGGAATAGTAAACGGGCACCCGGCAATGCAGTAACCGCAGCCAATGCAGTGCTCTGACTGAAAGTCCACAATGCCGTTGGCGTACTGCACAATCGCGCCAGCGGAGGGGCAGGCTTTCAGGCAGCCGGGTTCCGCACAGTGCATACAGCCATCTTTGCGGATCAGCCACTCCAGCTTGTCGTAGTGCGTGGTTTCACTGAAACGCATCACCGTCCAGGATTTGGCACTCAGATCCAGCGGGTTGTCATAAACTCCGGCACAGTGGCCGACGTCATCGCGAATGTCGTTCCATTCGGAACAGGCCACCTGGCAGCCTTTACAGCCAATGCAGGTGGTCACGTCGATCAGTTTGGCGACCTCAGCACGGAAGTCACGCGCCTGCGGTGGCGGGGTCAGCCCGTTGGTGGCCGAGCGCTGGATAATGTCTTGTGATTGCATGGACATAACAGGGTTTCCTTACACCTTCTCGACATTGACTAAAAACGCTTTGTATTCCGGCGTTTGTGAGTTGGCATCGCCAACGGAGGGGGTCAGCGTGTTGGCGAGAAAGCCTTTGCGCGTCGCACCTTCAAACCCCCAGTGGCACGGAATGCCGATGGTATTCACCGGGTGTCCGTCGATGGTCAGCGTTTGCAGACGTTTAGTGACCACCGCTTTGGCTTTGATAAAACCGCGTTTGGACATCACTTTGACGGTATCGCCCGCCACAATGCCCTTCTCCTGCGCCAGGGCTTCGCCGATCTCAATAAACTGATCCGGCTGCGCAATGGCGTTTAAGCGGGCATGCTTTGTCCAGTGGCGGAATAGCTCAGTAATGGAGTACGTGGTCGCCACATAGGGGAAGGCATCCGCTTTGCCCATGTTTGCCATGTCATCATGGAAAATGCGCGCCACCGGGCTGGAGATCACCGCCGGGTGCAGCGGGTTGGTCCCGATCGGCGACTCGATCGGTTCGTAGTGCTCCGGGAACGGGCCATCGTTCATTTTGTCGATTGAGAACAGACGCGCCACCCCTTCCGGGTTCATGATAAAAGGCCCGACCTGGCTGTCTGGCGCGGCCTGGCTGTAATCGGCGACGTCCATACCCGCCCAGCGCTGACCGTCCCAGTGCAACAGCGCACGTTTGCTGTCCCAGGGTTTACCTGACGGATCGGCAGAGGCGCGGTTGTAGAGGATGCGGCGGTTGGCAGGCCATGACCAGGCCCAGCCGGGCGTACACCCCAGTCCATACGGATCGCTGTTGTCGCGGTTCGCCATCTGATTGCCGCGCTCGGTCCAGCTTCCGCAGTAAACCCAGCAAAAGCTGCTGGTGGAGCCGTCATCGCGCAACTGTGCGAAGCTGCTGAGCTGCTCGCCTTTTTTGGCAATCAGCACGCCTTTGTCGTCGTAAAGATCGCGCAGCGCGCGGCCATTGGCTTCGCGGGCAATTTCTTCCGGGTGCGGATCGCGCGGGTCGTGATAATCCCAGCGCATATTGAGCAGCGGTGCCGGGTTTGCGCCGCCTTCTTGCTGGTATAGCTCACGCAGGCGCATAAACAGGCGACCGAGGATTTTGCCATCGTGTAATGCTTCACCTGGTGGTTCCGCCGCTGCCCAGTGCCACTGCAACCAACGCCCGGAGTTGGCAATAGAGCCATCTTCTTCCGCAAAGCAGGATGACGGCAAACGGAACACTTCCGTCTGGATCTCCGCCGGGTTGACGTCGTTCATCTCACCGTGGTTCTGCCAGAAGGTGGAAGACTCCGTAACCAGCGGATCGATCACCACCATGTATTTCAGTTTTGCCAGTGCGCGGGAAGATTTGTTCTTATCCGGGAAGGCGGCCAGCGGGTTAAAACCCTGCACAATGTATCCATTGATCTTCCCTTCCAGCATCAGTTCCGCCTGGGTCATCACATCGTACAAACGGTCCCATTTCGGCAGCCAGTCATAGCCCCAATTGTTCTGCGCGGTGGCATTGTCGCCCCAAAAACTCTTCATCAAGCTGACAAAGAATTTCGGCGTATTCTGCCAGTAGTTAACCTCATTCACACCGAGTGAAGGCGGCGTGATTTGCGAGATATAGGTCTGGTAGTCGGGCTGTTTTTCCGACGGCAGCGGCATATAGCCGGGCAGATTGGTGGAGAGTAACCCGAGATCGGTATAGCCCTGAATATTGGAGTGGCCGCGCAAGGCATTGACCCCACCGCCCGCCATGCCGATGTTGCCCAGCAGGAGCTGGAGCATGCCTGCGGCGCGGATGATTTGCGCCCCGGCGGAGTGATGCGTCCAGCCCAGCGCATAGAGAATAGTGGCAGTGCGATCCGGTACACTGGTCGATGCCAGCAGGCGGCAAACATGGGTGAAATCTTTCACGCTGGTGCCGCACAAGCGGCTGACCATTTCTGGCGTGTAACGCGCCACGTGGGCTTTCAGCAGGTTCCACACACAGCGCGGGTGGCTGAGTGTCTCATCACGGAGCGCGTTACCCTGGGCATCCAGTTGGTAGAACCAGCTCGATTTGTCGTACTGACGTTTGGTTTTGTCGTAGCCGCTGAACAGCCCTTCATCAAAGGCGTAATCATCACGGATGATCAGGCTGGCATTGGTATAGTGACGCACATACTGGTGCTGGATTTGGTCATGCTCAATCAGATAGCGGATCGCACCCAGCAGGAATGCCGTGTCGGAGCCGGCACGGATCGGCGCATAGAAATCGGCCACCGCCGCGCTGCGGTTGAAGCGCGGGTCAACCACCACCACCGTGGCGTTATTTTTGGTTTGGGCTTCAACCACCCACTTAAAGCCCACCGGATGCGCTTCAGCCGCATTGCCGCCCATGATCAGCACTACGTTGGCGTTTTTAATATCCACCCAGTTGTTGGTCATCGCCCCGCGACCAAACGTCGGTGCCAGTGCGGAAACCGTCGGACCGTGGCATAACCGCGCCTGACAGTCGATAGCAACCATCCCCAGCGCGCGGGTGAATTTACCATCCAGAATGCCGGTTTCATTACTGGCCGCAGAGGAGCACAGCATCCCGGTGGTGGCCCAACGATTGACCGTTACGCCCTGTGCATTTTTTTCAATAAAATTGGCATCGCGGTCGGCTTTCATTAAGCGAGCAATACGTTCAATAGCATCGTCCCAGCTTATTCGTTGCCATTTATCCGATCCTGGCGCGCGATATTCCGGATACAGCAGACGATTCTCACTGTGAATATAATCGAGAACCCCTGCGCCTTTTGGACACAATGAACCCCGGCTGACAGGATGATCGGCATCGCCTTCAATATGGTAAATACTTTCGCGGACATTTTTGGCATTGTCGCCAAGACTGTACATCAGCATGCCGCAGCCCACTGAGCAGTAAGTACAGTTATTTCGCGTCTCTTTTGCTTTTAAAAGTTTGTATTGACGAGTTTCCGCTTGCGCGGAAAAAGATGATAAAAAACCGAGGGATGCGACAGTTGTTCCTGCCATACCGCCCGCACAGATGCGAAAAAACTGCCTCCGGCTGAGATCCATTTAACCTCCAGCTTAAACTTAAGACATGAAAAGGGACGGAGATTATAGGGATATTTTTATAACTTAACCATTATCCATTTATGGTTATTTTTGCGGGTAATTCTGGGCAGATTGTTATTTAACTAAAGTTAGCGGCAGAGGATCTTCTCTGCCGGTTTATTAATGAGTCGCGTTAAATATGGCGCTGCCAATACGGGCAATGGCGTCATTACTTTCGGCGAGGGTGGCGTGGGTATTCGTTATATAAATACTTACGATACGAGGACTCTTTTTCCCGGGCCAGACAATACTGATAATCGACCGCGAACCGTAATCCCCGGCACCGGTTTTATCGCCTATCACCCAGCCTGCGGGCAGCACTTTGCGCAACAGCGGGTTGGCCACTTTATCTTCACGCATCCATTGCACCAGTTGTGCGCGCGAAAGGGGTGTTAACACGTCTCCCAGCGCCAGTTTTTGCAACGTCTGGCTTACGGCGATCGGCGTGGTGGTATCGCGCATATCCCCTGGAATTGCGCTATTTAAAGTAGGCTCATTGCGGTCCAGCCGCGTGACACTGTCACCCAACTGCGCCATATAGCGGGTGAATGCTGCTGGCCCCCCTACCTTTTTCGCGACAAGATTGGCCGCGGTATTATCGCTTTCGCTAACGGCAGCGCGACATAATTGCTGCCAGCTCATGCTCGCTGGCGCAACATATTTGCTGGTCACCGGCGAGTAGGTCACCAGTTCGCTCTGGGTAAAGTGGGTGGTATCCTGCAGGGTCAGTTCGCCGTGGTCGACTTTGCTGAGCAGCATCCCGCACAACAGCGCTTTATGGGTGCTGTTAAGCGGGAAACGCTCATTACCGCGATAACTCACCGTTTCGCCGCTGCCGGTATCTACCACGGCAATGCCAATACGTGCGTCGAGGCGCGCCTCTTGCAGGCGGGCAACCGCCGTCAGCGTCGCCATATCAATATTGGCGGCACTGACCGGCAAGGTGCTCGCCAGGCACAGAGCACAGAATAATTTCTTCGGGAAAAACATAGGTATAATCCTTTATCAGGCTAACGACATCACAAATGGGCAGCATGGTTAACTCCGCAGTAGTGTACAGATGTTTCGGTGAACCGCTGATGACTTTGCAGTATGAGCATAGCGAACTGGGATCACTGGCAGCGGGCAATATTCGCGTAAAAATGCGGTTTGCTCCGGTCAATGCCTCGGATTTGATCCCGGTAACCGGGGCGTACCGTCACCGCATCACCCTGCCCGCCACCGCTGGTTATGAAGGGGTTGGCGTGGTAACTGAGGCGTCTGGCGACGCGGTAGCGTTATTGGGTCAGCGGGTATTGCCTTTGCGCGGCCAGGGCACCTGGCAGCAGTACGTCGATTGCCCGGCCGCGTTCGCCGTTGCGGTGCCGACGGATATTGATGATAGCCTCGCGGCCAGAGCCTGGATCAACCCGATGGCAGCGCTGCTGATGCTTCAGCACTTTCCGCCTGCGGGCAAACAGGTTGTTGTGACGGCGGCGGGCTCCGACTGTGCTGGTTTTCTGGCCCAGTGGGCCAGGCTTAGCGGCGCAACACGGGTTACCGGAATTTACCGCTCAGCCATACATGCCGACAGGCTGGCCGCCAACGGGATCACACCACTGGCCGATACCGCGACCGATGCCATACAACAGGCCGCCCGCGATGCAGAGGTGGTATATGACGCTACTGGCGGCGCGCTGGCGGCGTTACTGCTTAGCGCCATGCCGCGGCACGGGCAATTTGTCAGTTACGGGTTGCTTTCCGGGCAGCCGTTCACTCTCCGCCAGGGTCAGCCTGCCGTGCACTGGTTTCACATCCGTAATTATCTTGATACCCTGCCTGCCGCCGCCTGGCAGCAGGCATTTGGTACGATCTGGGCGCGCTTACGTCATAGCCCCTGCGCCGGTGTGTCGCTGTTTGGCCTGCCGCAGTGGCAGGATGCCGTGCGGTTCTACCAGACAGCGGGCAGAACCACCCGGCCCGTGTTGGCAATGGATTAAGACCGACAGGCGGAGCAGACCCGCACTTTAATGCGGTGATTCAATAAATTGCCCGGTTCGGAGATCGAGCCTGAAATCGCGCGCATCGTACGGTGGATCCCAGTCGCCCGAACCATAAACGATACCCTCTTCAATCCGGTGTACGCCTACACAATCGTAACCACACTGTGGCGATTTCCAGACGATGCCACGCTGCACATTGATCAGGAAAACATACTCAAAGGTGGCAACGAGGAAATCATCCGTCAGCGTTTCAAGGTACTCCGGCACCGGGCAAAGTTGTGACACGTAATCCTGCAGAAACCAGGATGTGGTGCGCTGAGAAGCAATATCGAACAGGTGCACATGTTGTCCGCAAATGAAGGCCACCTTTCGGTCATTGCTCAGGGTATGGCTGAAACACTGAACCAACAGGAAACCTAACTCATCCACCCCTACATACACATGCAGTAACGCCTCCACGCGATTGCCGTTGCAGACCACCACCTTGCGCCGCAGTGCGCCACGCTCACCAAAGGGGTTAACCTCAAGTACCACGAGTTCGTTGGCAGGCGGCCATTCGAGATCATCCCTGTTGATGTAATCCCCCGACACGTAGTCGGAATGATCGAGGATAAGAAACCAGGCGCGGTATGTCATAACGGCAATCTCCATGAGCAACTCTGCGGCAAGCATAGCGGTGAGTTCTGCCACAGACAATGACTGTCGTTTCAGTGCCACTGCAGACAGGTTTTGCCATACTGACAACATAAAAACGGAGGAACCATGCTGATTGCCCAACTGAGTGATATTCACGCCACAGCCGGTAATGATAACCTGCAGCGTTTGCGTCAGGCCGTTGACTGGCTTATCTCTCTGCAACCCGACATGGTTGTGCTGACGGGCGATCTCACCGATGACGGCTGGCATGAGGGTTACCTGGCGATCGCCACGGAGTTACGGCGCCTATCCTGCCCGACGCGGATCTTGCCGGGCAACGCCGACGACAAACAGGTGATGTGTGCCGCACTGCCTGACTTTGCGCACCGCCGGCCAACCGACGCGCTGCATTTTAGCGAGGTGGTGGCTGGCGTGCCGCTGATTGGCGTAGACGTTACCGTCTCCGGAGAGAGCGGCGGCGATATTCGCCCGCACCTCGCCTGGCTTGAAACCGCGCTCGCGGCTTACCCGCAACCGGCAGTGATCTTTTTGCATCAGCACCTTTTCACGAGCGGTATTACGCCGATCGACAGCGCCATCTGCCTGGGTGCAGAGGCCTTATTCCCCCTCTTCTCGCGGCTGGCGTTTCCGCCGCTGGCGCTGTGTAGTGGACATGTGCACCGCACTGCCAGCGCGGTGGTTGCCGGCGTTCCGGCATTGATTTGCGGATCAATTTGCCCGGCTAACCCGCTGCTGCTCGAGGATCGCCCTGTACAACCCGTGACCGATCCGGTCACCCTGATGATCCATGACGTGTGCAACGGGGAACGTGTCAGCCATGTTGTCGCCCTGCAGGCTCAGGCCTCGCCTTCCCAGTAATCTACCCCTGGCCCGCGAAAATCCACCCGGCGAAAATCGTCCTGGCCCTCCGTGCGGGCGCGGGCGAGAAATTTGTTCGCATCCGGGTATTCGCAGATCTCCGGGCTTTCCATGGTACTGATCGAAATGTAACGCAGCGGGTGATCCGACGTATTAATGATCTGATGAGGCCAGTCTTTACCCGGCGGGATGCAAATCACATCCCCCTCCTTAATGGGCCGTTGTTCATCACCAATACGCAGCGTGCCAGTGCCATTGAGCACAATAAACATCTCTTCCTGGGCATGGTGCAAATGAAACGGACACCCGCGTTTGCCAGGCGGCAGCGTATCGACAGAGGCGCCCAGTTTACCGGCGGCCGTGCCTTTGGTGAGCGATCCCCATTGCGTTGTGTACAACGGTGGGCGCTCAAAGGTCTCCAGTGCTATTTCGTTGAAATTATGGATCACAAAGGGAGGCTGAGTTGTGTTGGTCATAAACGGTTCCTGTAAGCGGGTTCACCCTTCAGTATTGAAATGCCCTTATCGGCCTGTCAATTTTCTGCCCATTAGGGGATTGTCTGCGTGCAGCTGGCACCCGTAACGCAAACTATTCTGACGGGCTCGCCGTTATCAAACCTGCCTGGCTGTACATCTTTCGCTTTGCTGTCCTATCCTTGAACAATAAAAGTAAAATATTCTGCTGAGGTCACACGGTTCCGGTAGTCAGAGTGATACTGTTGCTTATATATTTGGAAAACTTATACAAAAGTACACGGGTGTGCGAGGTAGCGAATGTATTCTTTTGTGGCCAGACAGGCGATATTTGATAAGCAATTAAACACCGTCGGTTACGAACTCCTTTTCAGGGACAGTATGGATAACCGTTTTCCGGATGTTTCTGCTGAGCAGGCTACCACCCAGTTAATTGAGGAGCAGTTTCTCAGCGCCCCGGTCGGGCGCAAAAATGATAACAGCACCGTATATGTCAACTTCCCCTACCAATTATTAGTAGAAGGTCTGGCGGAAACGCTGCCGAAAAATCGCGTTGTCATTGAGATCCTTGAAAACGCAGAACCTGACCGCAAGCTGCTGGAAACCGTAAAACGCCTGCATAACCAAGGTTTTCGCGTGGCGCTGGATGATTTTACCCCCGGCAGCGACTGGGAAAAATTCATGCCTTATGTCGACGTGATTAAATTTGATATAAGGCAAACCTCGTCAGAGGAGATTGGGCTTTATATTCGCCAAAACCGCGACGCATTACGTCACACCATTTTTCTGGCGGAAAAAGTCGAAACCTACGAGGAGTTTGAAACCTATAAGAAATTAGGATTCAACCTTTTTCAGGGCTATTTTTTCAGCAAGCCGATTGTCACTAAGCGAAATAAACTGGTGCAAAACCGTGCATTCGCGCTGAAATTGATGCAGGAAGTTAACGTCGAATCGCCTAATTTAAATAAAATTGAAGATCTTTTAAAACGCGACGTTTCCCTTTCCTTCAAAATTATGCGTTACGCTCAGAATATTCTCTATAACACACGCGGTATCACCGGGTTTCGCAACCAGTCGTTGCGCGACATTGTGCTCTATCTCGGCATGGGCGAAATGCGCCGTTTTGTGCTCATGGCCTGTCTGACCTCCTTTGAGGAAGTGTCGAATACTGAAATTTATTATCTGAGCCTTATCCGGGCAAAATTCTGCGAACGCGTGGCAGCGCAAACCCTGAGCAGCAAAGTGGTGAATGACGCCTTTATGGTCGGGCTTTTCTCTCTGCTGGATGTGATCCTCGGCCTGCCGCTGGATGAGCTTCTGGAACAAATCACCGTTGCGCCGGATGTGGAAAAAGCGCTGCAGAGTGAGAGCGGTAAACTTTATCCGATCCTGCAGCTGGCGCGGCTCTATGAACTGCGGATGTGGGACGAGGCGAACAACGTGGCGGAAGGAATCGGTTTACCGCCCGCCGAGATTGGCGAATTGATGAATCAGGCCGCAAGATGGGCCGATGAGTTGCCGATTACCGTTTCTCGTTAATTCCGGTACGGGATATTTCTGGCGCAGGAATCCGCTTTTTCTGCGCCAGGACATTACATATTGAAACAATATTTCAATAGACTTAAATACATTTCCATTACATTCCAGCCTTTCTTTATCCCCTTAATTCAAATTGATTTTCTGCTATGTGCCGTTGCACATAATTCACGTCGTAATGTGATTAAGATCAGATAAAAACATCAATATTTTCCCAATTATTGCCGTTATTAATAATACCTTTCTTTGTATAGCGTAGGACTATGAAAAAAATAGCGCAGGCCACTGTTCTGACCAAATTGCTCGTCGGCTTCTCCATCCTGATTGTGATGATGTTGCTGCTGGGCGTAGTGTCAATTTATCAACTCAACTCCAGCAATCATCGTATTGATCAATTCCGTGAAAACCGCCTTCCCGGCGTGCGATACACCCTCGAAATGCGAGGTGTCTTGTCGGAGATGCGTTTGCAGCAGATCCAGTACATTACTTCCACGACGACCGAATCCCGCGAGCAACATCGCGGCGAATTACTGCAAAACCAGGCTATCTTCCTCAATGCACAGCAGCAGTACGCCAAAACCTCTGCCGATGCCCCCCAGGAGATGCGCGCGCTGTTTGCCACCGTGGTCGATAACTTCAAAAACTTTGTCGACGTGAACGCCAAAGTGATTGATGCCGTTAGCAGCGGAAATACCGACGAGGCTTCTAAAATCAGCGGTGCGGTGTCAGCAAAATACCGTACTCAGTTGATGAAAGATCTGGCAACGCTGGTGGATATGGAACTGGCTTTAGGTGATAAAGCCAGCGCTGAATCGCAAGCGGACTATAACCAGTCGTTATACATGTTGACAGGTTTACTGCTGTTGGCTCTGATCGCCACCGGTATGATCGCCCTGTTTATTTCGCGTAATCTCTCCCGTCAGTTAGGCGGTGAACCGGCGTATGCCGTGTCGATCATGAAGGAGATTGCCGCCGGAAACCTGAGCGCGAATGTCGATCTCCGCAATAATGATAGCCAGAGCCTGCTGGCAACCATCAAGTTTATGAACAGCCAGCTGGCGGAAATTATCAACGGGATTATCAACGGCAGCGAATCCATTTCCCATGCTGCCAGCGAAATCGCCGAAGGCAACAATGATTTGTCGCAGCGCACAGAGGAGCAAGCGGCTTCGCTGGTGCAAACCTCGTCGAACATGCAGCAAATCACAGAAAATGTGAAGAGCAATGCCGAGAACGCGCGCAAAGCCAGCGACCTGGCTCGCCAGACATCGCAAACGGCGGTGAAAGGCGGCAAAGAGGTCCACGACATGCTGAAGCGTATGCATGAAATCTCGGACAGTTCGCAAAAAATCGTCGACATTATCTCCGTCATTGAAGGCATTGCATTCCAGACCAATATCCTCGCCCTTAACGCCGCAGTGGAAGCCGCGCGCGCCGGGGAACAGGGCAAAGGTTTTGCGGTGGTGGCAGGCGAAGTACGTAACCTTGCGCAGAAAAGTGCAGATGCGGCAAAAGAGATCAAGCAGTTGATTGAAGGGACGGTTGAGAAAATCACCGACGGTTCACGTTTTGCCGACACCGCCAGCCGTGCGATGGAAGACATTGTCACCTCGGTGAATAAGGTGACGGACATCGTGGCGGAAATCTCTGCTGCCTCCACCGAACAGCATCAGGGTATTAAGGAGATTAGCGTCGCTATTGATCAAATGGATCAGGTGACACAGCAGAACGCCACGCTGGTGGAGCAAGCGGCTGTCGCTGCCCAGTCCATGACTGAGCAGAGCGAAATCCTGCGCGATTCTGTGCGTTTCTTCCAGCTGGCGCGTTAACCCGCACGCTGCGCTGTCACACCCGCCCGGCTTGTTATGGGCTGGGTGTGACAGCACGGCGCAAGCCTTTCACGAGGCCAGGATAACAGCTCGCCTGGCAATCACCGACCTGTTTACCTTGCTTGCGGCAGTGCGTACAGGGCCTGGCGTCGGTTTTTTACGGGCTTTTAGAGTGAAGATGAGTTACGCGCAGGCCGGCTGATGAGTGTGCTGAATGAGTGGACACAACCTTTTAAAGGGTTGTGCCTTTATTATCCGGGACATCGTCACATCCCGGATGTGTTTGCGGGCATTTATCAGCTTTATTCAACAAGCGCGCTGACTATTGCAGTTGGGCGCGTTCCAGACCATAAGCGCTGTCATACGTTCCCGGTGCAGTTTGCTGCAATAACATCACGCGGTTCCAGCTATTGATAATGGCAATCGCGAAGGTCAGTTCAGAGAGTTCAACCTCACTAAAATGTTCACGTACCTCGCGGTAAAGCGTGTCTGTCACGCCGTGTTCCGACGGGCGTGTTAACGCTTCGGTCAGTGCCAGCGCCGCACGCTCTTTGGCAGTAAACAGGGGGGATTCGCGCCACACGGCAAGATGATACAGGCGTAACTCGCGCTCACCGTGGATCCTGGCCTGTTTCACATGCATATCCAGGCAGAATGTGCAGCCATTAAGCTGTGAGGCGCGGATATCAACCAGATCTTTAACGCTGCTGTCGAGGCTGCTGTCGTGCGATGCCTGGCTGGCGTCGCTCAGGGATTTGATCAGTGCCGGAGCCAGTTGGAAAATATTGATGCGGTTGCTCATAGTTATTTACCTCGTTTATTGATTCGACAGCGGCTATATTACGTTCTTATGGCGTAGTAGAAAGACGCAAAAAGCAGGAATTTAGGTAGGACATGAAGCCGGGATATAAAGCGATTTATGAGCAATATCGCCACAGCATTAGCAGTGGTTTACTGAAACCCGGCGATAAAGTGCCTTCGGTGAGGGTGTTAGCCACTGAACTGGGCGTGGCACGCAAAACGGTTGAAACAGCATGGGCGATCCTGGTGGGTGAAGGCTATCTGGTGAGCCAGGGCGCACGCGGTACGCGGGTCAATCCGGATCTGGTTATCGCCCGCGCAGCCCCTGCACCTTTGCCAGCGTCCGTTTCAGGCATAGCGCCAGGCGTAGCCGACAGTTTTGCCGATCGGGAGGGATTTCTCCGCCTCGGCATCCCCTCACTGGATGCTTTCCCCTATAAGAAATGGCTGCTGCTCTGCGGTAAAGCGGTACGCTCTATGTCTCCAGAAGAAATGATCAATCCGCCGCTGATGGGTTACGGCCCGCTGCGGGAAGCCATTGCCCAGTACCTGACGGTTTCACGCGGGGTGAATTGCTCAGCGGAACAGGTGTTTATTACCAGCGGATATAATAATAACCTGCGGCTGATCCTCAACACACTGGGCACAGCAGACGATAAAGTACTGTTTGAAGATCCCGGGTTTTATTTTGGCCAGCAAACACTGAAGCGTATTGCCCGCAACCTTCATTTTGTGCCGGTCGATGATCAGGGTGTGAATGTGGACTTTTTACAGCGCTATCACCGCGATGCACGTTTTCTTTTTGTGACACCGTCACATCAAAGCCCACTTGCCGTTACACTCACTTTGCCACGCAAGCAACAGTTGCTGGCGTGGGCACAGCGCCACCATAGCTGGATTATTGAAGATGATTATGACGGCGAATTTCATTACACCCGTAAAGTGTTACCGGCGCTGAAAAGCCTCGATACGCAGGATCGTGTCATTTATATGGGCACATTCAGCAAAACTGTGATGCCTGCGTTACGCATCAGTTACCTTGTGCTGCCCCGCGCAACGCTGGCGCAGTTTCGTGAAACGGGCGGGTTAACGGAAAGTGGCCAGCCCGTGCTGACGCAAAAAATCCTCACCGCATTTCTCAGTGAAGGCCATTTTTATAAGCATTTGAAAAGGATGCGACCGCTCTACTCTCAGCGCAGAGATATGATGCTGGCCGCGCTGGAGCAAGTTTACCCTCAGCTTTTTAGCATAGAAGTGAGCGATGGCGGGATGCACGTTATTGCTTTTTTGCGCACCAGTACTGAAGACGTGCGGCTGGCGCAAATATGGCAACGCCATCAGTTACAGGTGAGCGCGCTGTCACCCTGGTATAACCAGAACAGTAAGCGCTACGGATTAATTATGGGCTATACCAATGTGCGTTCGCGGGAAGAAGTTGTCGCCCTGTTACAGCGCCCGGCGCAGGAAACGCGGGCGCTGTTGAGCACGTAAATACGTTACGGCAAACTGCTGACCAGGGACAAATCCCACGCAGTAGCGAGAAGAGATAAGCTGACAACCAGGGTCACAACTAACGAAACCGTTTTATCTGACTTTTCCATCGCATGTCCCTCTGTATGGTGGGTATCGCCATTAGACAGGGTAAATCTTAATGATTCCTTACTCTCTCTTTGTCAGTTTAGGTCAGTTGGTAGTTTTTGCCTGGTGTCATTTTGTGCGGAAGGACGTCGGCATCATTCATTTGCAACAAATCAATCTCGATGGCATTGCAAATGGCATCCAGCGGCAGGTCGTTATCCTCCTCGCCGAAGGGATCTTCCAGCTCTTCCGCCAGCGTGTCCAGCGAGATAAAGGTGTAGGAGATCAATACCGAGATAAACGGTGTCATGTAGTGCAAATCCACCACCAACGCGAACGGCAGCATAATGCAAAACAGGTAGACCGTGCGGTGCAGGATCAGCGAATACGCGAACGGCAACGGTGTGGTGAAAATGCGCTCACAACCGGAGAGCACCGCCGACATATCATGCAAACGCTGTGTAATGCTGTGAAACAGGATGTCCGACAGCGCGCCCTGCGCACGGCGTTCACCCAACCACTCTGCCATTAACAACAAAATGCGGTTCGCCGGAGAATGGGCATTCACCACGTTGTGAAGATCCTGTGGCGTAAGGTATTTCGCCAGGACGTCACCCTGCGGTTTTCGCCGCAGCGTCATTCTCAGACAGTGTGCAAACGCGATTTGCAGGCGGATAAAATGCGCCAGGCCCGCGTCATTTGGCAACGTTGTTTTTACTTCACGCAGTAATGACCGCGAGGCAATCATCAGCTGGCCCCATAACAAACGCGCTTCGCTGTAACGGGCAAAACAGGCGTTATTGCGAAAACCGAGAAAGATAGCGATTGCCACACCGAGAATACTGAACGGTGCCACCGTCAGTTTGATGCCCAGCGAGGTATACCAGGGCAACATCAGCACGACGGCAATCGACAGCAGAAAATTCATCAACAGTCGGGAAGCGATTTTGGGGAGCACTGAGCCGTGCCAGACGAAGAGACGAGAAAGCCAGTGTTGTTCAGGTCGGACAATCATTTTGCATCATAAGGAAATGGGAAACGGCACTATTAAACGTGATCGCAATCACGGTTGCAAGGTTGCTAATAAATTGTGACGGAAATATGCCCTACTAAACCGAGTCCTGGCGCAGAGGTTACTGAAACCTGTTATACAACTATCTATAAGTATGTTGTAACTAACGCGCTACACCTTGTCTCTTAACCCTTTCCTGTTCGTGCTTGTACCCGCGTTCGGGGATAAAAAAACCCGGCCGTAGCCGGGTTTTATCGATGAAACGTATTCAGCTGGCTATCAGCACAGCGGTTTTACCGCCGCGCGCATACCCTGGCGCAGGATAGCATCCAGGTCGAGCGTCACCTGCTCCACCAGTCCGCTGACTTGTGTCAGATCCTGTTCCCAGTGTTCGCTGACCGAAAGCACGGCTTTGACCAGTTCGCTGGTGCTGATTTGACGATCGCCATGCTGGCTCCACAGCAGTTGGAAACGTTCGATCCAGTGCGCGTCATCCTGCACCGGATAGGTTTCGCCGTTGCGCTCGCCGCGATAAAAAGCAATCAAGGCGGCCAGAGCAAATGTCAGGCGTGACGGCAGTTTACCGTGGTTCTGCTGGCCTGCCAGCAGTTGCGGCAGGATACGGGTGCGGAACTTGGTCATGCCATTCAGCGCAATAGAGAGCAGCTGGTGTTTGATGTACGGGTTGCGAAAACGCCCGGTTACAGCGCTGGCGAACGACTCCAGTTCATCGCGCGGCAGATCCAGCACCGGAATGATCTCTTCATAGATGGCTTTCTCAACAAACGCGCAAATTTCGCTGTCGTTCATCGCTTCGCCCACGGTGTCCAGCCCCGCCTGCCACGCCACCGGCACCAGCGCGGTGTGCGCACCATTAAGGATGGCAACCTTACGTTCTTTATAAGGCTTGATATCGTCAACAATCAGAACGTTCAGCGCCAGCTTGTCGAGACGCAGCTCAGAAGCCAGTGATTTAGGGCCCTGGATCACAAACAGATAGAAGTGTTCAGCGGTGTCGAGGAAGTTATCTTTATATCCCAGTTCCGCTTCCAGTTTTGCCACTTCATCACGCGGGTAGCCGGTAACGATGCGGTCGACCAGCGTGGAGCAGAAAGCGTTCGCCGTGTCGATCCACTGGATGAAATCATTGCCCAGCGCCCACTCTTGCGCGTAGCGCAGCACCAGTTCACGCAGGGCTTCGCCATTGTAATCAATCAGTTCACAAGGAATGATCACCCAGCCTTTATCGGCTGCGCCAGAGAAGTGGCTGAAGCGTTCATAAAGCAGGCGGGTCAGTTTTGCCGGGTAGCTGACGGCCGGGGCATCGGCAAATTTGTCGCCCGCATGGTAGCTGATACCCGCTTCAGTGGTGTTCGAGAACACAAAGCGGATGTCCGGATTGTGCGCCAGTTTCAGAAACTCATCATAGTGCGTGTAAACACTGATTTCGCGGTTCACCGAGCGGATCACGCGGGCATCGCTAACGGCTTCGCCCTGCTCGTTCAGACCACGAATAATGGTGGTGTACAGACCATCCTGGGTACTGAGGGACGGCGGGAAATCACTCTGGATTGGCCTAACCACCACCACACCGGCGTTAAGGTCGGTGTGCTCGTTCAGCAGATCGATTTGCCAGTCGACAAAAGCGCGCAAAAAATTTCCTTCGCCGAACTGAATAATACGTTCAGGGTATTCAGCGCCGGGAAAATTGCGACGGTTTAATGTGTTCACAGTGGGTTCCTTTTTTGATTAGTCATACAACCTTGGAAGATTGGTGTAATAACTTACCAGACTTTTCGACCATGGAACCCTGTTTTGATCAAAATGAGATGTCTTATTGACCGCCGTTATATGAACTTGTAAAAAATTGTCGTAGCCGTCACATTTCCGTCCGGCATCAGGGCGTAACGCGGGATCTCCCCCACCCGTTGCCAGCCACATTGCGCATAGAAGTTTTCAGCCCCGCTACCGGTGGCAGTATCCAGCACCAGTACGCTTTTACCGTGGGCCCTGGCTTCCGTTTCCAGCGCATCCATTAGTTGTCGGGCCAGCCCCTGACGACGGGCTTTTTCATGGACTAAAAGCTTGGAGACATCGGCGCGATGCGGCTGGTTTTCTGGTTGCTCGAGCACCACCTGTACCGTGCCGACGATCCCGCCGGTATCATCTTCTGCCACCAGCACAATACGCTCGCCGCGCGCGACGCTGGCCGCCACGCCGGACCAGAATTGAAGGGATTTTTCACGCGATAAGGGATGCATAAAACTGACAGAAGCGCCGCCGGAAACACAATTTTCCAGCACCTCGCACAAGTTGTTGATGTGCAGAGAGAGACGATTGCCCGAAAGGGCATGGATATGATAAGTGGTCATTTTTCGTCCTTATAAAACAACCACTATCCAATTAACATAACGCTAACACAAGCTGCACGGTGATAGGGTTAACTTATACCCTGCGCGCACGATGACACTGCTGTTTCATGGCGTACATTTTCTCGTCCGCATCTTTCATCCATTCACGCAGTTCGCCCGAGCCATTATGGTCGAACTCGCTGATACCCCAGGAAAACGCCAGTTTCCAGGGCTTGCCGGAGGTCTGGTTCCATGCCGCAACCTGTTCGACCAGATGCTGCATGGCGATCCATGCGCCCTGCTCATCCGTATCGGAAAAGACAATCGCGAACTCGTCGCCGCCATAGCGCACACGCATATCCGCTTCACGCAGACTGGCGGTCATCACCGAGGCCATGGATTTCAGCGCTTCGTCACCTTCCGCATGTCCCCAGGTATCGTTGATCTCTTTAAAGTGATTGAGATCGATCCACGCCAGGGTGAGCGGCTCCGCCCGACGGCGGGCACCCGTGATAGCAAATTTTGCCAGGCTCTCAAAACCACGACGGTTAAATAACCCGGTCAGTTCGTCGGTAGTGGCTGCACTCATCACCGCAAATTCGTCCTCAACAATCAGGGCGAAATCTTTCAGGCTGTCCAGTTCGGTATCGCTAAAATCACGCGGCTGATTATCAATCAGGCAGAACGACCCGACGATCGCCCCGTCCGGTAAGCGCAAGGGATGCCCCGCGTAGAAACGGATGTTCGATTCACCCGTGACCAGCGGATTATCGGCGAATCGTTCATCACGCAGCGTATCCTGAATAATCATTGGCGAGGTGCACAGGATCACATGACCGCAGAAGGAAATTTTTCGCGGTAGCGTGGTTTTGGGGTATCCGGCGCTGGATTTAAAATGCAGCGTGTCTTCGTCGACGAGCGTAATTAATGCGCCAGGCACATTAAACATGCGTTTTGCCAGGCGGGTTAAGCGGTCTAAACGGTCCGTGGCGCCACTCTCCAGAATTCCGGAATCGTGTAGCGAGGCAAGACGTTTTTCCTCATCGGCGGGAAAAGCAGGTGTATTCATAGGATGCCGTTCTCATCATTAACAGGCAGTGTTATGCAAGTATATGAAAAAATCTGTCATTCATCACTGCCTATACAGCATAAAGTCTAGCCTATTCAGCATGTTTATCAGTGTGAATAGATCTGGTTTTTCCCCCGCCGTTTAGCCTGATAAAGGGCATCGTCCGCCGCTTTCAACCAATCCGACACAATCAGCATACCCGGCAACACGCTGGCGATGCCGATGCTAAGCGTACACTGAAAGGCCTTTCCCGGTGTGATGCTCATTGCTGACACCGCATTCATGATCTGCATGGCCACAGCGTGGGCCTGTTCTGACGAGGTGTCCGGCATCAAAATAACAAACTCATCGCCGCCAAGCCGCGCAGGGGTGTCGGTTTTTCGGGTGGTGCTATGCAATATCCGCGAAACGGTTTCCAGTAATGCGTCGCCAACCTTATGACCAAAACGATCGTTCACCTCTTTGAAATTATCGATATCGATAAACATCAGCGACGCATAGCGCGGGGTGAGGCGTTGTTTCTCCAGTTCCTGCTGGATACGTTGTTCCAGAAGACGGCGATTGGCGATATCCAGCAACGGATCCATCATAGCTATTCGCCCGAGTTCCTGGCTTTTAAGGCGCAGTTTCGCAGCCATACTGTTGGTTAGCACACTGAGCGCCAGTATATAAATCGCGATCAACGGCAGCGTGGCGTACAGGGTACGTTCACTGACATGGAGATTAACGGGCAACCCGAGCGCCAGCCAGAAGAGCAGGAACATGATCAGCATGGTAAGGCCCGCTTTACGCATCAGCGTGAAGCCGCCCGCCGACAGGCGATCCGACAGCAGAATGGTGGCGATCACCACCGATGGCAGCGGATTGATCGCCATCGACGCAATCCATACGCCGCCCGCTCCGGCGTCCATCACCAGGTTTTGCAGCTCCGTAATCAAGGGTGCTGGCGCGTGGCGGGCGCGTAAAAAAGCGATACCCGGCCAGAGAAAGGCATTAGCAGCAAGCAACCCCAGCATCCAGCGCGGACGCTGCAGTTCTTGCAGCACAGAAAGAATAGGGAAAAAACAGAGCAGCGTGCCGAGGATACGCATCATGAACATTCGCCGGACAAAACGCCTGCCCGGGATCCGCTCGTTTTCAGGTAAATTATCCGATTCAGTCATGCTGCGTTATCTTCCCGCTACGTACAGCCAGCCATAGTATTGGCCTTAAAAATCAGTAGCAAGCAATTTAATAACCCGGCAATACTGATTGCTTCTATCGTCAGCAGACCAGGTTACAACGCGCGCTTATCCTCCGGCAGAGTGCTGCGAGGCAGCGTCGGCAAAGACAATATTTTTGCTTGAAGTGGTGCAATTACGCCCCATTTTTTTCGAGCGGTAGAGGTTTTCATCGGCCTCGGCCAGCAGCTCGTTGAACATCTCCGTCAACGCCCAGGCTTCCGTTTTTCCGTTACTCAGGCCAATGCTGACTGTCAGGCGCAGCGTCTGGTGCCGCCATTTAAACGCATAACTTTCGACCGATTTGCGTACCGATTCCGCCAGCTTAAAGCCCTCTTCCGGATCGGCAGTGGTCGCCACCACCACGAATTCCTCACCGCCCATACGCGCCACGATGCCCCGTTCGCCCAGCACTTCAAGCACTTTTTGCGCGAAAGAGGTTAGCACCTTATCGCCGCATTCGTGGCCGTAGTTATCATTCACGCTTTTAAAATAATCGATATCCATCAGCATCACCGTGACATGCTTGTCGACAAAACGCTTGTTATCGTGATTCAGCGCTTCATACAAACCGGAACGGGAATAGACGCGGGTCAGAAAATCGAAATCAGCGCGCAGCGACACCTGGCGGATCAACCGGTTTATTGCCTCCACGCTGACGGAAACTATTACCGGGCAAATTGCCATGGTCGCAATGCCCAATCGGGCGGAAAACATATGCGGCATCTCGACCGGCGAGGCGAGGAAAATATTGATAGCCCCTTTGGCCACCAGCATGATTTCTACCCCTCCGGTCAGCATTGTCACCAGGCAGGTCAAGGGTAGTGGATAGCGGACCGCACACCAGATCAGCGCTGGCAATGGGAACGCAAGACTGCCCGCACCGCCAATCCCCACCGAAGCGAGAACCGAAACTCCGACTGCCAGCAGCGGAATGACCTGTTGCACTTTAAATGGCAATGGCGTGTGCAGGCGTGTCATGGTCAGCATAAACGGCAGGATCAACACCCCGGTGGAAAACTGCTCGCTGAACCAGTCCGCCACCAATAAGACAAATCCCTGACCATTAATGCCCACCGAACCCACTGCGCCAAAAAAGGCGCACAGCAGCGCTGCCAAAAAGCAATAACCAAAGAGTTTGAGTGCGTTTACCGGTTCCGGCGTTTTCAGCTTGTGGCTGTGCTCCCAGGTGATCAAATGCACCATGGTGACAATAAACACCATATTGGAAAAGTTGATGATCAGCGAAGCCATACCCCAGTGGGTGGTAATCGCATCGTAGAGCAACATCGCCGCATAGCTAATCAGGTAATAATGCCAGCGATGCAGGAACGCATGCCGGGCGAATACCCCCGCCATAACGGCATTGAGCGGCCAAAAAAGCGAAAGCTCTTCTACCAGACGCATCATGGCGCCCAGTATATAAAACAGCGTGGTCAGGATAAAAATCATCGCCGCATTATTCAACGGCGTGTCTTCCCGAAATGCGCGAAAAGGGGTTGTAAAAAAAGATCGCATTACATTTTAATCCATAGCACTAACACTGTAGTTTGGCCGACAAAACGCATGAATTTGCGTAAAGTTTAGCATGCTTACCCTTCAGGGCGCGGCGATGCGCAACCTGATTCAGCGGGGCGAATTCATTTGTACGACCAGCCAGTGGTAAATCACCTCAACAATATACTGTTGTTGAGTTTGTGTTAATGGATTTCCAGCAGGAATATGGTGCCACTTCGCCAGGCAGCCGCGGCAGCAGGTGGCGGTGGCATGCTGGGCAATAAAAACCGGGTGCCCGCGCATGGGGGTCTGTTTGCCATCGTTGTGCGGCTCGGCTGGCGCCAGACGCTGCGCGACAAAATCGGCAGCGTGGTCAGCAATCACCCCGGCACCTTTGTCCAGGCAGTACTGCCGCTCCTTCGGGCCAAGGCGAAAACGTGAACGAAATGTTGAGCGCGACAGGCGCGCAAACAGCGGCGCAAGATCCGTCATCAGTACACCGATCGCCCCAGTTTTTTCGTTAAGGTTTCCAGCGCCGCCACGCCCGCCAGCGAATTGCCTGCATCATCCAGTTCCGGGCTCCAGACGGCAATCGCCATCTCCTGCGGGACAATGGCTACAATGCCGCCGCCGACGCCAGACTTCGCTGGTAAGCCCACTCGCCAGGCGAACTCCCCGGCGTTCTGGTACATACCACTTGTGGCCATTAAGGCATTGATTTGCCGGGCCTGCATTGGCGAAACCATCGGCGTTTCAACATGCGCCGCATGGCCGCCATGAGCGAGAAAGAGGAAGGTTTGCGCCAGTTCGACGCAGCTCATTTTGAGGGCGCAGTAGTGAAAATAATTCTGCAAAACGGTGGCGACATCGTTATGGAAGTTACCGAAGGATTTCATTAACCAGGCAATCGCGGCATTACGGGCTGAGTGTTCAAATTCAGAGCGGGCGACCACCCCATCATAGGCAATGTCGCTGACGCCAGAAAGTTTACGCACAATCTCCAGCATGCGCTGGCGCGGCGCACTCAGGCGGCTTTGCAACATATCGCACACGACCAGCGCACCGGCGTTAATAAACGGGTTGCGCGGTTTGCCCTGCTCAATTTCCAGCTGTAATAAGGAGTTAAAAGGCTGACCGGAAGGATCCTTGCCGACCCGCTGCCAGATCTCGTCTTCGGCGTAGTGGTTCATGGCGACCACGAGGCTGAGCACTTTCGAGATGGACTGAATAGAGAAACGCTCATGCGCGTCACCCGCCTGGAAATGCTCCCCCTTCACCGTACTGATGGCGATGCCAAGCTTGTTACCACTAACCGTCGCCAGCGCGGGAATATAATCGGCGACCTTGCCCTGCCCCAGAAGTGGACGCACCTCTGCCAGTACCGCATCCAGTACTTCATTTTCCATTGCCGTTGCCACACCAACCCCTTTGCCCACAGGCCAAAAATGGCCTGCGAGTATAACAGAGACGGCGATATTGCGTCAGGCAGGAAGGCGAAAACGCGCAACAGCCTGCATCAGTTGATGCGAGTCATGGTGCAGCCGCTCAGAGGCTTCGGTGGCCGTCGAAACCAGCTCGCCCGTCCGGCTGGCCACGCTGTTTAGCGCATGTAAACGGCGGGTCATCTGATGGATGCTTTCCCCCTGGCTGAGGGTGGCGGCAGAGATCTCATTCAGTACCGCGCTTAAGTGCCCTACCAGACCGGTCACGTGTTGCAGGTTATTCTCCAGTCGACTCACCGCCTGCGTACCGTCGTTAATCCCTTGTAATGAATGGTTAATCAGTTGCTGAATGGTTTGGGTGGAGTGGCTACTTTTACGCGCCAGCAGTCCGACCTCTTTCGCCACCACGGCGAAGCCACGGCCATGGTTGCCCGCATGTGCGGCTTCGATCGCCGCATTCAGCGCCAGTATATTGGTCTGGAAGGCCACGCCATCGATCATATCGACAATGTTACGCATCTCCGCCGAACGTTCGACGATTTCACGCATTGACTGGTTAACGGTGTCCATCATGCGATCGCCACCAGCAGCGACTTTCTGCGCTTCATCCGCCTGCTGGCGCGCCTGCTGGGCAAACCCGGTGCTGCCTTCCACGTACGACTCCAGCGTCGCGATATGCTCGGTAACATCGGTCAGCTCCTGCGCCTGTTTAGCCGACTGCTGGTAAAGAAGCTGGTTGCCTTGCGCCAGGTGTCCGATGGTACTGACCATTGAGGATGTCGCATCGCTGACCTCCATGACCAACTGTTGCAGCCCTTGTTGCATAGTGTGAATGCTCAGGCTGAGCTGACCGACTTCGCGATTAAAACGGGATACCGGCGGCAGCGGCGTACCGAGATCGCCCGCCGCAAGAATGTTGATGTGCGCAAGCAAACGGCGCAAAGGGATGATCACCCAACGTGACATGGCGAACCAGACCAGTACCGCAATCACCACCAGCAACAGTGGCACCAGCACAAAGACATGCTGGAGTTGCGCCAGGTTCGCCATCAGCGCCTGGCGTCCCTCTTCAGCCCGGCTTTCACTCGCCTGCTGAAAACGGGCGTAATTCTCGTTGAAGTCCGCCTGGAATGCCTGCGCCGGTACAGCGAAGAAGGCGTCGATCGACTGCGTCGAAGCCAGCCCATCTGCCTGCTCTTTCAGCGCGCCATAAAACAGTTGGTAGCTGTTGATCAGCGCCTCGTCTTTCGCTGGATTAAGCGCCAGCCACGCCAGCCAGGCTTTTTGCGACGCTGCCAGGGCGTTACGCGTCTCGTCCATCAGGCTATGCCAGCTCCCTTCGGAGCCCGTTTCTTTATCCTGCATAAAATAGACCCCTGCCCGGTTGAGCAAATCGCTGGCGGTGAGCAACGCGACGCGGGCTTCATCAACCCGAACCTGCTGCAAGTGCGCTCGCTGGTTAAGCTGTTCATTATATTGTGCGCTGCGTAACGAGGCGGAGAGGACGATCGAGGAGGTAATTTGTAAGGCTGAGAAAAGCCCGATGATGCAGAAGATACCGGCCAACAGACCAAATTGCCGGGGTGAGACGCGCCGAAGCATACGGCGAAAAATTTGCATTAAGTTCATGATATTCTTCTATAACCACAACGTTACCGCGAGTCTACAAAAGGATCATGACAGCCCCATGACAGCAGGGAGCAGCGCGCCCTGTCCGGGCGCGCTCGGGTTTATCGCCTATCTTTCCACACGGTTTGCACGTTACAGAATTCATGCAGCCCAAAGTGCGACAGTTCGCGGCCAAAACCGCTTTTCTTCACCCCACCAAAGGCAACGCGCGCATCGCTGGCGCTATAGCCGTTGATAAATACGCCGCCGCACTCCAGCCGTTGGGCAATATCCTCCGCCAGCGCATAATCGGCGGTGAAAAGGGTGGCAGAGAGGCCGAAATCACTGTCATTGGCTAACTGCAGCGCATGCTCCGCATCGCGCGCGGTGGTAATGGCCGCAACCGGGCCAAACAGCTCCTGGCGGAAGGCTGTCATCTCCGGCGTGACGCCCGTCAGCACCGTGGCCGGGTAGTAATTGCCTGCGCCTGGCACTTTTTCGCCGCCCAGCGCCAGTGTCGCGCCCTGTTGAAGCGTGGCCTGCACCTGAGCATGCAGCTCATCGCGTAAATCGAAGCGCGCCATCGGTCCAAGATCGTTGTCTTCGTTGTCCGGCGCGCCCTGCTTCAGCGCAGCAGCCGCTGCAACGAACTTGTCAGTAAAAGCCTGTGCTACGTCGGCTTCCACAATAAAGCGTTTGGCGGCTGCGCAAACCTGCCCGGTGTTCTGGTAACGCCCGGCAACGGCCGCTTTCACTGCCAAATCAAGATCGGCATCGTTCAGCACGATGAACGGATCGGAACCGCCCAGTTCCAGCACGCATTTTTTCAGCGCCGCCCCGGCCTGTGCACCAATAGCAGCGCCAGCGCGCACGCTGCCTGTTACGGTGACGGCTGCAATTCGCGGATCGTTGATCGCCTGGCTAACACCTTCATTGGTGGCGTTCACCCAACCCAACACTCCCTGCGGGAAAGCGGCCTGGGTAAAGATGTCACTGATCAAAGCAGCACATCCGAGTACGTTCGGCGCGTGTTTCAGGAGATAACTGTTACCCGCCAGTAAAATCGGTACCGCGCCACGTAAAACCTGCCACAACGGGAAGTTCCACGGCATCACTGCAAGGATTGGCCCCAGCGGACGGTATTCAATGGTCGCCTGGTTGTTGGGAACGCGTGTCGGTTCGCTGCTCAGCATTGCCGGGCCGTGCTCTGCGTACCAGTCGCATAAATCTGCCGATTTGTTCACTTCCGCGCGGGCCTGCAGAATCGGTTTTCCCATCTCATCACTGATCATGCGGGCCATCTCTTCACCGCGTTCGCGCAGTACTGCCCCCAGATCGCGCAGTTTTTGCGCCCGGGTCGTCACGCTGAGCAAACGCCACTGGCGGTAGCCACGGGCAGCCATCTCCAGCGCCGAATCCACCGTTTCGCGGGTGGCCCACGGTGTCGCGCCGAGGGTTTCGCCGGTGGCCGGGTTGACAGAAATCGCATGGGTTGTCGGGGTCGCAGACATCGTAGTGCTCCTCAAAAGTGTTCAGGACTTGCATCAGAGTGCCGGAATTTGCTATTTCTTAAAAATGAATAATATTAATCTCACCATTCACAATTCGAGAATGAAATGGATTTAACCCAACTTGAAATGTTCAACGCCGTGGCGCAGACCGGCAGTATTACGCAGGCGGCGCAGAAAGTGCATCGCGTGCCGTCGAACCTGACAACCCGTATTCGCCAACTGGAGGCCGATCTCGGCGTCGATCTGTTTATCCGCGAAAATCAGCGCTTACGGCTCTCCCCGGCGGGACACCGCTTTTTGCGTTATAGCCAGCAAATCCTCGCGCTGGTGGATGAAGCGCGCATGGTGGTCGCAGGTGACGAACCGCAAGGGCTGTTTTCCCTTGGCGCGCTGGAGAGCACTGCGGCGGTGCGCATTCCGGCGGCGCTGGCGCGTTACAATCAACGTTACCCACGTATTCAGTTCGATCTCGCCACTGGCCCCTCCGGTACGATGATCGATGGCGTGATTGACGGGCGGCTCAGCGCAGCCTTCGTTGACGGCCCGATTATGCACCCCGGTCTGGAAGGGATCCCGGTGTACCGCGAAGAGATGATGATTGTCGCGCCACACGGGCATGAAGCGATTGAACGTGCCGCACAGGTGAATGGTGCCAGTATTTATGCCTTTCGCGCTAACTGCTCGTATCGCCGCCATTTCGAAAGCTGGTTTCATGCCGATCGCGCAACGCCGGGTAAAATTCATGAGATGGAGTCCTACCACGGCATGCTGGCCTGTGTGATTGCCGGGGCCGGACTGGCACTGATCCCGCGCAGTATGCTGGAAAGTATGCCCGGTCATCATCAGGTTGAAGCCTGGCCGCTGGCAGAGAACTGGCGCTGGCTGACCACCTGGCTGGTGTGGCGACGCGGCGCAAAAACACGCCACCTTGAGGCATTTATCGAACTGCTGGCCTGATGGCGGTTTACTGCATCGCTAAACGCAGATCGGCGACCAGGCTCTTTTCCATAAACAGGCTTAACGGATCGTCCTGGTACGGTGCAAAAGCCGGGCATGTCTGGTAGCCACAACGTTCATACAATTTGATCGCCGACAGTTGCCTGATGCCGGTTTCAAGGCGCAGCGTATGGCAAAAACGGTCATGCGCCGCCCGCTCCAGCGCCGCGATCAGCCTCTCGCCCAGTTGCTGCCCACGGTGAGCAGGGTCGATAAATACCCGTTTCATCTCTCCACTGCCGTCACTGTTCAGTACCACTGCGCCGCAGCCGACAGCCCCGCCGTCGCTGTGCACAATTTTACGCAGGATCAGGCTTGCCGGTGGCAACGCAGCCAGGTCAAGCAGGTGGTTGCTCTCTGCCGGATAAAGCGCGCTCTGGTAGCTGTCCAGCGCGGCAATCAGGGCAATGATCTCGGGTTGGTCAGCCGTGGCCTCAGCAATATGGTACATAGGGGCTCCTTATTGTTATCCTTTTGTTAAAGTAACCGTGGGCAACCGTGCGCACGTCATACGATTTACCAATAGATCAGGCTCACCGTTGCGCTTACGTCAGCACAGGCGGTACCTTACGCGCAGAGCTCACCCTGATAACGGAATCTGCATGAATACCAAAGCCCGCAAAGTGATGATTATTGGCACGGGTAACGTGGGGGCCTCCGCCGCCTACGCCCTGCTCAACCAGACCATCTGCGAAGAGCTGATCCTCGTCGACCTCGACAAACAACGGGTTGAGGGTCATGCCCAGGATCTGGCAGATGCGGCTGCATACATGCCAGGCATGATGACTATTTCCACCCGCACTGTAGACAACTGTGCCGATGTCGATATCGCCGTGATCACCGTATCCGGCGGCCCATTGCAGGCGGGGCAGACCCGACTTGATGAGCTGACCAATACCGCACGCATTGTGAAAAATATCGTCCCTACGATGATGGCGAACGGTTTCAATGGGATCTTCCTGGTGGCGACCAACCCTTGCGACATTATCACCTGGCAAGTCTGGAAACTCTCCGGCCTGCCGCGTCAGCAGGTCATTGGTACGGGGGTCTGGCTGGACACCACCCGCTTACGCAGGGCGCTGGCGCAGTCTCTCGACATCGGCGCGCAGAGTATTGATGCGTTTATTCTTGGCGAGCACGGCGACACGCAGTTCCCGGTGTGGTCGCACTCTTCGGTGTACGGCTCGCCCATCGCGGACGTTTATCAACGTAAAACCGGCCAGCGGCTGGATGTGGATGCGCTGGCCGATCAGGTGCGTCGCCACGGTTTTGAAATTTATGCCCGAAAAGGCTGTACCGAATATGGCATCGCCGGGACCATTGCCGAGATTTGCCGCAATATTTTTACCGGCAGCCACCGCGCGCTGGCAATCTCCTGCATTCTCGACGGGGAATATGGGGTAAATGAGGTGGCGATAGGGGTGCCAGCCGTGCTGGCACAAAACGGTGTGCAGCAGATTATTGAGTTACAACTGGCCAGTGACGAAGTGGCGAAATTTCACCACTCTGTCGGCGTGATTAAAGCGAATATTGCCCGTCTGCCCTGATGGCGCAGGGTTATGAACGTAAAAACACTCTTCCCATCAGATACAGCGTTGCCTGGCCGCCAATCAGCACGCGATCGCCCTGCCACTCACAGCGCAAATCGCCGCCGCGGGCGGAAACCTGCCGCGCCTGCATGCGCTGTTTACCCAACTTTTCGCCCCAGTACGGGATCAACATACTGTGCGCAGAGCCAGTGACGGGATCTTCAGCAACCGCTTCGCCAGGGCAAAAGAAACGGCTGACAAAGTCAATATCATTACCCGGCGAGGTAACACACACCATCTTGTCCAGCGGGATCATCCCGGTAATATCTGGCAGCAGCGCTTCCACCTGGGCCTGATTTTCGAGCACCACCAGATAGTCACGCCCGACGCGCACTTCTTTCGCAGCGTCAATGCCCAGCGTGGTAAACAAGAGTTCAGGTGGGTTGCTCACGGCCTCCGTAGACCAGGCCGGGAAATCGAGCGTCAACCAGTCCCCATTACGGCTCACGCGCAATTCACCCACATAACGGGTGGTAAAGCGAATCTCGGTATGCGGGTAATCAAGATACTCAAAAATAATGTGTGCAGCGGCAAGGGTTGCATGACCGCAGAGATTAATTTCATCCAGGGTGGTGAACCAGCGCAATTCGAACCCGCTGTCGTTACGCACAAAAAACGCCGTTTCGGACTGATTGTGTTGCTGCGCCATACGCAGCAGAACCTCATCCGGTAGCCACTCCGTTAACGGGCAGACAGCAGCAGCATTGCCGCCAAAGGTATGGTCGCTGAACGCATCGACCATATAAAAATCAATCACCTCATTTTTCATTTTATTGCTGCCCCTGGTTTTATTGTCATCTTATTGGATAGCATGGCACCGGTGCCAACGTGCCAGCAGGTACGCTTGCTGCCAATCGCGCCGAGCGCCTGGCCTGCCACGTTCCGCTACGGCATTTATCCCGGTTGCTGCATTGTTGTTACATCCTTTCCTTCCGAATGTAACCAAAACGCATTCCGCAAAGCAATTTAAATTAAAGCAACAATTATTAGCATCAATAAGGTAAAACAGAGACAGGCATGTCGTGATCAACCTTGAGTTTTACGGTATTCACACCGCCTCAGCCTGCTGATGGCTTAGCAATAAATTCGATCGAAGGATACGGCCGTCAGCAAAATGGGGTGGCATTTCCTGTACAAATGAATGAAGGAAGAAACTCGCCGCGTTTTCCTGCATTCAAAGTACAAATAAAAAAACCCCATAACATCATGATTATAAATTATTTTTTATTTCATTAAAAAGTTACATTTATTGGCAATTTGCCCGTCAAAAATACAGTCCGAGGAATTAATATGGATGGTTATAGCTGCCTTTTATGGGTTCTTGCTGTTTTATGTCTATGGGGACTGTTTGGTTATCTTTGGTGCATATTTGTTGTAAAAGAAACTGATGAAGATGATAAATACGAGGAATGCCCATATGAATAAGCTTTTTGCAAAAACTTTGTTATCTTCGTTTCCAACACCAGCTGTATTTATGGTGTGAAGCAATGAATAGTCTTGGTTGATAGTACTTATGTTTAGCATGGATGCTCAATACCCGGCGAAGACATCCATTATAAATACTTAAAAAGTCTGTTTAACAATCGGTTGCAACCACACAAAGGCTTACTCCGCATCCTAAGAGACGACTATTTCCAATGCGAGACCGCAACACCATACGTACAAACGGCATTAACTTTCATCAAACACAGAATGCGATCCAGATCACAAAATGGTTGTATTTTCGCCAACAAAAGCATTAAGATCATTTCCTCTCCTTTTTCCAACCCATCCAAACACGTTTATGACTACGAATACGGTTTCACGAAAAGTTGCGTGGCTACGGGTAGTAACGCTTGCCGTTGCCGCTTTTATCTTTAACACCACCGAATTCGTGCCTGTCGGTTTACTGTCGGACATTGCTCAGAGTTTCGACATGGATACCCCGCAGGTCGGGATCATGCTGACCATTTACGCGTGGGTCGTCGCCCTGATGTCCCTGCCGTTTATGCTGCTGACCAGCCAGATCGAGCGTCGTAAGTTATTGATTGGGTTGTTCGTACTCTTTATTGCCAGCCATGTGCTGTCATTTCTCGCCTGGAATTTTAACGTCCTCGTGATCAGCCGTATCGGCATCGCCTTTGCGCACGCCATTTTCTGGTCGATTACCGCCTCACTCGCCATTCGCCTGGCCCCGGCGGGGAAACGCGCACAGGCGCTGAGCCTGTTAGCCACCGGCACCGCCCTGGCGATGGTTTTAGGGCTGCCTATTGGCCGCGTAGTCGGGCAATACTTCGGCTGGCGCACCACTTTCTTTGCCATTGGTATGGGCGCACTGGTCACGCTGGTTTGCCTGGTGAAATTGCTGCCGCCGCTGCCCAGCGAACACTCCGGCTCGCTAAAAAGCCTGCCGCTGCTGATGCGTCGCCCGGCATTACTGTGCATCTATTTACTCACCGTGGTGGTGGTAACCGCCCACTACACCGCTTACAGCTATATTGAACCCTTTGTACAAAACGTCGCCGGTTTCAGCGCCAACTTCGCGACCGTCCTGCTGCTGTTGCTGGGCGGTGCCGGGATTATCGGCAGCGTACTGTTTGGCAAACTGGGCAATAAACATGCTTCCGGGCTGGTCAGTAGTGCCATCGCACTGCTGGTCGCCTCGCTGGTGTTGATGCTGCCCGCGTCCGGCAGCGAGACACATCTGGCGGTGCTGAGCATGTTCTGGGGCATCGCGATCATGGTCATTGGCCTTGGGATGCAGGTGAAAGTACTGGCGCTGGCACCGGATGCAACAGACGTTGCCATGTCACTGTTCTCCGGTATTTTCAATATCGGCATCGGTGCTGGCGCGCTGGTCGGAAACCAGGTCAGCCTGCACTGGTCAATGGATGTGATTGGCTATGCCGGTGCGCTGCCGGCGATGGCCGCGCTGGTATGGTCGGTGGTAATTTTCCGCCGCTGGCCAGTAAAACTGGAAGAGCAGACCAGCGCCGGACATCTGTAAACCCTCATTGTGACGGTGAAATAACCGAATCCATCACCGCGGTTTGCCAGTCAAACCACGGATTCCAGGTCAGGCGGGCGTGAATTTTATCCGCCTCGACCAGCCCCCAGTCGGAATACCACACCGTTTCTCCGGCCAGGCAACGTCTGGCGGCGGCTTCTGGCTGGCCATTCGCGCACAGCATCACACTTCCTTTACGGCCATACAGTGGGTTTTGCGGCGCGAACAGCACCGACATATGAGAAAACTGACTGATGCGTTCGTCCGGCAACGCGTCGGGCCTGACCAGAATGCGTCTGTCACCCTCTGCGCCTGCGGGCGGTTTACCGTACCAGATAACCCGGCTGGCGGGATGGGTAAAATGCCGGGCAAACTGGCCGAGGATCCAGCGGGTGTTCAGCACTGAATCATGCTCCGTCAGCACCATCAACGCCGGTTTGTCCCAGGTTTTCTGCGCCAGCCATTGCCGTGCGCGTGCTGACGTATGCCAGAACTGCGCATAACCGTTAATCGGTACCCGTAGATACCGCGTGGCGATCTGCTGCGGAAAAATGGCACCCGGCGGGCGCAGCCAGTCGCGGAATAACGCCACCGCTGGCGCCAGGAAGTCGTAACGGGTGCGGGATTTAAACGCCGGGGAAAACAGCAATAAGCCCTGCACGTTGTTAGGGTGCGCCATCGCGTAATCCAGCGCCAGATTGCCACCGGTTGAAAACCCACCCAGCCACAATGCATCAACCTCTTTGCCAAGTATATCGGCTTGCTCCTGCACCACTTCACGCCACTGTTCCACGCTAACAGTAAGCAGATCAGCGGGCCGTGTACCGTGCCCGGGGAGCAGGACCGTACGCACCAGAAACCCCTGCTTCACCAGTTGCGGCGCAATATCAACAAACGAACCCGGCCCGTCACCCAAACCATGGATCAACAAAATGCCCCGGCGAGTTGGGGTTGCCGGTCGCCACTCTTGCGGTATGTTTAGCGCTAATTCGGCATTTTTATCCAGCGTCTGGAATGCGCGATGCGCGGCTACATACGCCCGCGTCTGCTGTTGATAGCGGGCAAACGTCTTTTGCCCCAGCGGCGGCGTATCCCCCGATCGTTGCTGGCACCCCACCAGCCAGCAGAGCGCCATAATGACAACGGCGAAACGCGTTCCCATCAGGCCCCTGCAGGAAAGGTGGTGATGATTTCCAGCACGCCGTTAATCATAAATTGCACGCCCATGCAGACCAGCAGAAACCCCATCAGCCGGGAGATCGCTTCAATGCCGCCTTTACCCACCAGCCGCATAATGGCACCGGAACTGCGCAAGCTGGCCCAGAGGATGATGGCAACCGCGGCAAAGACCAGCGGCGGCGCAAGTGTTACTACCCAGTCCGGAAACTCAGCCCCATGACGGATGGTCGAGGCGGAACTGATGATCATGGCAATGGTGCCCGGCCCGGCCGTGCTCGGCATCGCCAACGGCACAAAAGCAATGTTTGCCCCTGGCTCCTCGTCCAGCTCTGCGGATTTGGTCTTCACTTCCGGCGACTCGTGCGGTTTTTGCGGCGGGAACAACATCCGAAAACCAATAAAAGCCACAATCAGCCCACCGGCTATACGCAGGCCAGGAATCGAAATGCCGAAGGTGTTCATCACGAGCTGCCCGGCGTACCAGGCAACGATCATAATGGCAAAGACATACACGGCGGCCATTCGCGCTTGCTGATTACGCTGCGCGCTGTTCATGTTCCCCGCCAGCCCTAAAAACAGCGCCACGGTAGTTAACGGGTTCGCCAGCGGCAGCAAAACCACCAGACCGAGACCAATCGCTTTCAACAATTCCAGCATGGTGAACATCACTCCTTGTAAGGGCCAAAACCTCAGCAGTATAGCCGCAACGCAACGTGAAAAGCAGACCCGCGACATCATCACGTTACGGAAAAGTCTGCGCACTCAATTATTTACGCCAGTTATTTTTTAAAAAGATGAACCGTTTTAGCAAATAGTGGCATCGGTCAATTCATCGGGTTGACTTATATTTGCCTGAGCAATAATATCTGCCGTGACTAATCTACTTGCCGGGGCAACCATTGTGAAAAGCACGAATGATCTATTTAACGACATCATTCCTTTAGGCCGCTTGATCCACATGGTTAACCAAAAAAAAGATCGTTTACTGAACGACTATCTGTCGCCGCTGGATATCACCGCCACCCAATTTAAGGTGTTGTGCTCTATCCGCTGCCAGGTCTGCATCACCCCGGTGGAATTGAAGAAAGTACTTTCTGTCGATCTCGGCGCCCTGACTCGCATGCTGGACAGACTGGTATGCAAAGGCTGGATCGAGCGTAACCCGAACCCTAATGACAAGCGCGGCGTGCTGGTGCAGTTAACTGCCGAGGGCGCCGCGCTTTGTGAGCAATGTCATCAACTGCTCGGGCAGAACCTGCATCAGGAATTAACTAAAAACTTAACGGTAGAAGAAGTGGCAACGCTTGAGCATTTGCTTAAGAAGATCTTGCCGTAAAACAAAGAGGTATGACGATGTCCAGACGCAATACTGACGCTATTACTATTCATAGCATTTTGGACTGGATCGAGGATAACCTGGAGTCGCCGCTGTCGCTGGAAAAGGTGTCAGAACGTTCAGGCTATTCTAAGTGGCACCTGCAACGGATGTTTAAAAAAGAGACTGGTCATTCGCTGGGTCAATACATTCGCAGCCGCAAGCTGACGGAAATTGCACAAAAGCTCAAGGAGAGCAACGAACCGATCCTGTATCTGGCGGAACGTTATGGGTTTGAATCGCAACAAACCCTGACCCGCACGTTTAAGAACTATTTTGACGTGCCACCGCATAAGTTCCGGGTGACGGATATGCCTGCAGAATCCCGGTATTTACTGCCACTCAATCACTGTATTTGCTAATCGCCTGTTTTAAGACGTATCGAGGAAAGTATGAAACGTATTGCCTGTGCCGCCGTCACCCTGATGGTGCTGGTATCCGGCCAGAGTTATGCGGAGCAGTTCAGTCATCCGGCGCAACAAAATGCGCGCAATGTGATGATTTTACCCAGCGCCCAGCAAACCTCTCCGTATGACTTTAATCATATGGGCGCGGGAAGCGACAAATCCGACGAATTAGGCGTGCCTTACTACAATCAGCGCGGCTAATCGTGTAGCCCCGCTTCGTGCGGGGCTTTTTTATCCTGCCTGTACCGCCCGGCGCAGACGAAAACCAAAGACATTAATATACAGCCCTGCCATCACTAACACCGCCCCAATCAGTTGCAGCACAGAGAGCGTCTCACCAAGCAGTACCGCTGCACTGGCCATGCCAACCACCGGCACCAGAAGCGACAGCGGCGCGACACGCCAGGTTTCGTAACGCCCCAGCAGTGTGCCCCAAATACCGTAGCCAAGAATGGTGGCAATAAACGCCAGATATACCAGCGACAACAGCGTAGTGCCATCAATACTGACCAGACTTTGCAGGATCACCGCCGGGCCATCGAACACCAGAGAGGCCACCATAAACGGGACAACCGGCACCAGCGCACTCCAGACGACCAGCGACATCACCGCCGGCCGGGAGGTGTGTTGCATAATTTTCTTGTTGAAGATATTGCCGCAGGCCCAGCTAAAGGCGCCCGCCAGGGTGAGCATAAAGCCCAGAAGTGGCACATGCTGACCGCTCAGGCTGGCTTCAATCAGCACCAGCACGCCCACAATTGCCAGCGAAATACCGGCCAGCTGTTTTGCCTGTAAGCGCTCGCCAAACACCCCGGCACCCAGAATGATGGTGAAGAAGGCCTGCGCCTGTAGCACCAGCGATGCCAGCCCGGCAGGCATGCCGAATTTGATGGCGCAGAACAAAAACGCAAACTGCCCGAAACTGATAGTCAGACCGTAACCGAGCAGCAAACGCATCGGCACTTTGGGCCTGGCCACAAATAACAGGGCCGGAAAAGCCACCAGTACAAAGCGTAAACCGGCCAGCAGGAGTGGGGGCATGTTATGCAGACCCACTTTGATCACCACAAAATTGAGTCCCCACGCCACCACGACCAGCATCGCCAGCAGGACATCTTTACGCGACATGCTTCTCCCCTGTGTTGTTTAAAATTTTGTAAAAAATTTACGTTAACGCAAAAAAATGTACAGTGACAGATCATTAAATCAGGTAGGTCAGTTTGTGCATCTGACGACAAATCTGCGGGTGTACTTCGCACTTTATGCATGTTATTGCTGTATACATCACAAAAAACTATAACAACATGCATGTCGGGTACGTCAATGAGTCCAACGCAAACACGCTCCACCGCCGCCTTACTGGCATCATCACTTTTATTGACCATCGGTCGCGGCGCCACGCTGCCGTTTATGACCATTTACCTCAATCGGCAGTATGCGATGGCGGTGGATCAAATCGGCTATGCGATGACGCTCGCCTTAACAATCGGCGTACTGTTCAGCCTCGGCTTTGGCATGCTGGCAGACAAGTTCGATAAAAAGCGCTACATGCTGCTGGCCATCACCGCGTTTATTGCCGGTTTCGCTGCGATTCCGCTGGTGCATCACGCCTGGCTGGTAGTGCTCTTCTTTTCGCTGATCAACTGCGCCTACTCCGTCTTTTCAACCGTGCTGAAAGCCTATTTTGCGGACACGCTCACGCCGACAGCGAAAGCCAAAATCTTCTCGCTGAATTACACCTTTCTTAACATCGGCTGGACGGTGGGTCCGCCGATCGGCACCCTGCTGGTGATGCAGAGCATTAATCTGCCCTTCTGGCTGGCAGCGGTGTGCGCTGCGTTTCCGCTGGTGTTTATACAACTCTTTGTGCGTCGTGTGGCTGTGGGCGACAGCCTGGGCGGCCCGGTGGCGTGGAATCCGTCCGTATTGTTGAAAGACAGAGCCCTGGGCTGGTTTACTCTGTCGGGTTTTCTCGCCTCGTTCGTCGCAGGTTCGTTTGCTTCTTGCCTCTCCCAATATGTCATGGCAGTGGCGGACAGCACTTTTGCCGAGCGCGTGGTCGCCGTAGTGTTACCGGTCAACGCCGCCGTGGTCGTGACGCTGCAGTACGCCGTTGGCCGCAAACTGAATGCGACAAACCTGCGCCCGCTGATGGCTACCGGTACGGTCTGCTTTGTACTCGGTCTGGCCGGTTTTATGTGCTCTGGCAATAAATTATGGCTATGGGGCTTCTCGGCCGCTGTCTTTACGTTGGGTGAAGTTATCTACGCACCAGGCGAATATCTTTTGATCGATAACATCGCCCCGGCGGGGATGAAAGCCACCTACTTCTCGGCGCAGGCACTGGGCTGGCTCGGCGCCGCCATGAACCCCTTGCTGACCGGGATCATTCTGACGACCCTGCCAGCTTGGTCACTGTTTATCATCCTGATGGTCACCATTGTGCTGGCCTGGATGATGATGATCCGTGGCATGCAAATCCGCCCCTGGGGTGTCATGCAGCCGCAATAACAGCGTAACCCGGTAACGCGTGAGCGTACCGGGTTAACGTTACGCGGGGTAAGCCCCCGCAGGTTCGCGATGCCAGGATCGCTTCGCGCTCAGGCTTACCACACTTGTTCCGCAATCGAGGTTACCAGACGGATTTTCTCCCATTGCTGATCAGGTGTCAGGGTGTTGCCCTCTTCGGTTGAGGCAAAGCCACACTGCGGGCTGAGGCAAATCTGGTTAATGTCGACAAATTTTGCCGCTTCCTGAATACGCGCTTTGACCCCTTCCGGGTTTTCAAGCTCGCCGTTTTTAGTCGTGATAAGCCCCAGGACGACCTGCTGTTTACCCGGGCGGACAAAACGCAACGGCGCAAAATCACCGGAACGGTCATTGTCATATTCAAGGAAAAAGGCGTCGACGTTGACGCTGCCGAACAGCACTTCCGCCACCGGCTCGTAACCGCCTTCGGAGATCCAGGTGGAACGGAAGTTCCCGCGACAAACATGCAGACCGATGGTCAAATCCTCGGGTTTCCCTTCCAGCGCTTTGTTGATTACCCGGGCATAAATCCGTGCCAGTTCATCCGGATCGTCGCCACGTTCGCGGATCTGACGGCGCTGATCGTCCGAGCACAGATAAGCCCAGACGGTATCATCCAGTTGCAGGTACCGGCATCCCGCTGCATAAAAGGCGTGGATCGCATCGCGCCAGGTGGAAGCGAGATCGTCAAAGTAGGCATCCAGTTGCGGGTACACCGTGGCATCGATATCTTTACGCCCGCCACGGAAATGCAGCACGCTGGGGCTGGGAATGGTCATTTTCGGCTGCGCATTGCCGCTGATGCTTTTCAGGTAACGGAAATCATCCAGCATTGGGTGATCGCCAAAGGCCAGTTTTGCCGTGACCCGCACGCCGTGCGCCTTGGTTTGAACACCGTTAAACTGGATCCCTTTGTCGGCATCGTAACGTTCCACCCCCTGCAAACCATCGAAGAAGTCGAAATGCCACCATGCACGGCGAAACTCACCGTCGGTGACCACATGCAGACCGCAGGCACATTGCTGTTCAACCACCTGACGAATCGCATCATCCTCCACACGGCGCAGCTGTTGCGCGGTGATCTCCCCCTGCGCAAACTGCGTACGCGCCTGTTTAATAGCGTCCGGACGTAAAAAACTGCCGACTACGTCTGCGCGGAACGGGGCCTGATGTCGCTGCATATTACTCTCCTCGTGCGCCAGGGAAGATGGTTGCCCGGCGTGATAATTCATCATTTGAATATTTAGACTTCTGGATGGCTAAATGTCCAAATAACATGTCACACCGGGCGGGAAGCGGCAAACGAGAAAAATTCACGGGACATGAGGAAAATTCATCTTCCGTAACGGAAGATGAAAGTTCCGCGCTTAAGCAGACTCCAAGCTGCTGCCGCGGGCAAAGGTGTAACCCTCATCTTCCCAGCCCGTGATGCCGCCAAGCATAATCTTTACCGGCAGCCCCATACGCGCCAGTTTCAGCGCCGCGCGATCGGCACCGTTGCAATGCGGCCCGGCACAGTAGACCACAAACAGGGTATCCGCCGGCCACTGCGCCATACGCTCCGGGGTCATCTGGCTGTGCGGCAAATGTAGCGCGCCCGGTACATGGCGGCGGGCGAACGCTTCCTCGCTTCCCACGACGTGCAATAACACGAAATCCTGTTCATGGTGCGTCAGGGCGTGGTGCACATCCGCGCAATCTGTCTCCATACTCAGGCGATGCATAAAATGGCTGGCGGCGTCTTCTGGCGAAGCAGCGGGGATCTCAGTTACATAGCTCATATAGTGCTTTCTCCTTGTTTGTGGTACCACTAATCTACCCATAACAGCACAACTTCACTGCCCCTCTTTATGCCAGATAACACCAGGAAAATGACAATTTCACGACAGGAACCGGTACGCCACCGGGTAGTAACGCTCGCCTATGACGGGCTGTGTACATTTGAATTTGGCGTCGCCGTGGAGATTTTTGGTCTGCCGCGCCCGGAGATGGGCGACAACTGGTACAGCTTTGCGGTAGCGGCGGTCGATGAGGGCGAACTGCAGGCCACCGGCGGCGTGCGGGTGGTGGCGGAAGGCGGGCTTGAGTTGCTTGCCGGGGCCGATACGATTGTCGTTCCCGGCTGGCGCGGCGCGCAAACGCCGGTACCGCCGCAATTGTGCGCCGCGCTGCTGGCGGCAAATCAGCGCGGTTGCCGCATTATTTCCATCTGTTCCGGCGTGTTTGTGCTGGCCGCAGCCGGGTTGCTGAACGGGCGAAAAGCCACCACCCACTGGCGCTATACCGCGCTGTTACGCGAACACTACCCGGCAATTGAGGTGCTGGAAGATGCCCTTTATTACGATGAAGGCACAGTGATGACTTCTGCCGGCAGCGCAGCGGGGATTGATCTTTGCCTGCATGTGGTGCGCGAGGATTACGGGATGGAGATAGCCAACCGCGTGGCGCAACGACTGGTAGTGCAGCCACACCGCGATGGTTCACAAACCCAGCAACTGACCCGCCCGGTCGCCCGCACACGCGAGAGCAAACAGCTGGGCCAACTGTTCGACTTTCTTCATCAGCAACTGGCGCAAAACCACACCGTTTCCTCGCTGGCACAGCGTGCCGGCATGAGTCCGCGCACCTTTTTGCGCCGTTTCCAGGATGCCACCGGCACCACGCCGCAGCGCTGGATTTTACAGGAGCGCTTGCAACGTGCGCAGGATCTACTGACCCGCTCACGTATGAGTATTGAACTGGTCGCCGGGCATAGCGGCTTTACCAACGCCGCCTCGTTCCGTCATCACTTTCGCCAGCATCATGGTATTTCCCCGGCGACTTATCGCAAAAAATTTACTGTCCCTGCGAAATAATTAACATTATTCAGCTTTTATTTAACTTCTACGGGTTATTATTGCTCCATCGCGAAATATTAATGTTTGAGAGGTCAGCAGTTAATAAAGATGGAGGTTTAGATATGATCGGAAATATGCATGTATTTATGGCAGTGCTGGGAATTATTTTGTTCTCTGGTTTCCTGGCTGCTTATTTTAGTCACAAATGGGATGACTGATGAACAGCGATACTCCCCCGCCGCGACGGCCTCTTATGCAAACACGTAAGAGGCCGTTTTTTCTTACCGCAACTGAATAAAAAAAACCGCCAGAAATCGGCGGTCAATGCTTGCATGGATAGATTTGTGTTTTGCTTTACGCGCTAACTCATACTGCGGGTTAACGGATCACTGAGCAATTTAGCATCGCCACCATCAACAAACATTAAACGAGCACCTCAACACGAACGCTATTTTTTCCCGCCATGGCCTTGTGTTCAGGGAGATCGTGAGATTTTTAGCGGGCGGGCGAAACGTTTTGCTATTGAAATTCCAGACGATATATCTTTCAGAATGAGCTTATTGTGATAACGTCATGGCTCCACTTAACAGACCGGAGGGGTTATCCCCAATATTAGATTTCAATGCCCGGTTTGCAGCAGCCAAAAGTTTTTATTCACAACGTTCTGCCCGGGTCAACAGCAACCACATGGTGCTATTTGTTCCGTTTGTGGGACGAGACTTACAATAAAATCCTGTATATCCGTGCCACGCAGGAGACGGTGGCCCAAAAAAGTCGTCTAGTGCGGGCCTCTCAGAGAGGCCCTTTTTACGTTTATATTTACGCGTTTTTGGCTTTACCTAAAGAGAAGCCACTGACTTTCGCAATATGCACACGCAATATTGTGCCTTTCACACTTGTCCAGCCCGCATTACCGGTCATCCATGACGGATCTTTAATATGTAAATAATTAAGTGGAATAACGTGGTCGTCTTCGACACGATAATCTTCGGCCAGATCGTCAAAGAAACGGGCAATAGAATTTGTCACTGTTTCATCGCCGGCAACAGACCGGATTGCGCGCGCGGTAAATAACGCATATTCATAACCAGAAACCAGTTCACCGGCCACTACCTGACCGTCGACGACCAGCGTGACCACCATGCCTGCGCCCAAATTCGCGCAGGACACCAGATGAGATAATGCGCTGTCCTGGGTACTGATAGTGGGGGTGACGACTTCTGGCACTTCAGGTTGATATTCCATGTACCTCTCCGCTTCTGGCAGTGAAAGCCGCCCGCAGGCGGCAGTAATCAGTAGAATTGACGAATGGCCTGCTCAGTTTCTTGTTGGGTGACCAGGTCTGAAAACCGGGCGACAAGGAACGTTTCGCCATCCAGTTCCCAGCTTTCAATCGGGATTTCGAGGAATGCACTTTGCTCATTTTTAAACGTGACCGACTTTGCATTGTCTTCCACGGTCACGTTTTCAACCTTACCACCGGCGCGAATTACCACTACATTTTTGCTCATGTCGGTTACCTCAGTTGCTCAAATAGCATTCGACAGTAACACAGTCATTCACTGAATGCCTGTGTCATGCCACGGAATGTTAAGCTCCAAAATTGGGTCTTTTAATTTGGCGTAATGAGGCGGATAACGCTATGGCGTAACTGTGAGGTAGCCCACACTTTAACAACTGAATAAGCTGAAAGAAGGGCTTACCGCAGTAAGGATAGCATGGTTTGCGGTACCTGATTGGCCTGCGCCAGCACTGAGCTACCAGCCTGCTGCAATATTTGCGCCCGCGACATCGTCGACACCTCCGTCCCGTAGTCCGAGTCCAGAATGCGGCTACGCGCCGACGAGAGATTGTTTGCGGCATGGGTTAAATTGCTGATCACCGACTCAAACCGATTCTGGTAAGCACCTAAAGCGCTACGCTGAGTATCGACTGCCTTGATCGCCTCGTCGAGCGCCGCCAGTGGCGTGCCGCTGGTCATACCGCCAGAAGAGACTGCGCCTTTTAACACGTCAAAACCTTCTGCTTTGGTGCTGCGGGCATTGCCGTTGATAAAATCCCCCGACACATCGCGAATATTGCCGGAACTGGCACCTAAGTTGTAACTGTCGCTACTGCCCATGCTGATGGTGATCGCTTCGCCATCATCGGTACCCACATGAAAACCGTAGCTGAAAGTACCGGAAGAGGTATCCAGTATTTTGATGCCGTTGAAATCCGTCTGCGTGGTCACGCGGTTGATCTCTGCCATGCGCTCGTTCACTTCTGCCTGGATAGAGTCAATATCGGAAGCTGAATTGGTGCTGTTTTGTGCCTGTAGCGTCAAATCACGAATACGCTGCAAGTTGTTATTGATTTCACTCAGCGCCCCTTCTGCGGTTTGCGCCAGCGAAATTGCGTCGTTCGCGTTTCGTGCGGCAACGCCCATGCCGTTGATATTTGAGGAGAAGCGGTTAGCGATGGCCTGCCCGGCGGCATCATCTTTCGCACTGTTAACACGCAACCCCGAGGATAAACGCTCAATCGAGGTACCCAACGCCGCTTGCGATTTACTGAGGTTATTCTGGTTTATCAATGAGAGTGTATTGGTATTGATAACAGCCATCGGAGTTCCCTACCCTGAATAATTATTTTCACAGCCAAATGAAATCAAATATTCAGGACTATCGGCGCAGAACAGGTGGCCTTTAAGGATATCCTTAAAACCCATGAATATTGGCAGGTAGGCGATCGTGACGGTAATGCGTGAATGCAGCCAGAGACCAGACCACAGAACAGGTCTCTGGCTGTACAGATTACGGTGATGCCGGGTGCCTCCCGGTGAGTCTGCTCCAGCCCGCAAACCCGCCTTACCCCAAAAAGGTCTGACTGGTAGCCCCTCCGCGCAGGGGGATTCATCACCACGCCTCACGGTATTGCGCCGACATGAAACAGGTCAATATCTCCCCACGTTATGTAACTTTTTAAAGTGTTTTGATACTTGTGCAAGCAGGTACAGGGCCTGTCAACAGGGCATGGCATCAGTTTCCCCACCAAATTCTGCCCTTGATCCGATCTGGCTATTGCATAACCATTCGCCCGCTAAACATTTTGAACGGCCTTTTCTCTTTTTTTATTGCTCACGGGTTATGTATGAACATTGATACGGATAACGATTGTCTGGGTTTTTCACCCGACCATCCGCTGGCGGAAAAATTTGATGTGCTCGCTTACCAGGACGGTCTTTTCAGTACGTTGCCGAAGGGATTTTTTCAAAACTGGCTGGGTGATGCGTCAGAAATCGGCCATATGCAAATCGGTAAATGCTCCGGTTTTGGTGTCGGTTCGATCGCAAAATACGACAGCAATGCGCAGGCATTGCGCGTGGGCCGGTTTGTTTCTGGCGGATTACGACTGCGGTTTATTCTTAACGGGCAGCATGAGACGCGTGCCATGTCCACGTCGATCATCTCTTTCCAGCATCCGGATTTGCAAAGCCCGGTCTTACCGCAATACGGTGATTCCGTCATCAAAAATGATGTCTGGATCGGTGATGAAGTGATGATGCTCGGCGGCGGAACCATTGAAGACGGCTGTATTGTCGGTGCCCGTTCGCTACTGCCACCAAACTTCACTTCCGAACCGTATGGCATTTACGTCGGTAGCCCGGCACGACTGGTGCGTTTTCGTTTTTCGGAAAAAGTGATCGAGGCTTTGCTGGATCTTGCCTGGTGGGATGCACCGAATCTGGTGAACTGGCTGAAAAGGGTCAACCGTTATTTTCTGGTTGATTTCACCCAGGATGAAGGCAAAACGCTGGCGTTACTCGCTGAAGTGAAAGAGATCAAACAAGCCTGGCTGCGTGCAGCCTGAGAGGAATACTACCGGGCACTGTGCCCGGTAGGTCAGGGTGAAATATTATTCGCTCAGGCCCCGATTTTTTAGCATCGGTTCGATCGCCGGATCGTGCCCGCGCCACTGGCGATAAAGATCGGCCAGATCGTCACTGTTACCTCGGGATAAAATCGCCTCGCGGAAACGCTGGCCATTGGCTCGGCTTAAACCGCCCTGCTCAACAAACCATTGATAGCCATCGTCTGCCAGCATTTGCGTCCATAAATAGGCGTAATACCCGGCGGCATACCCCCCACCAAAGATGTGCGCGAAATAGCTGCTCCGGTAGCGCGGCGGCACCGCCGCCAGATCGAGTTTCTCTTTGCGAATCGCCTGTTGTTCAAAGCTGTCGACGTCTGTCACCGCCTCGCCATCAGCCAGACTATGCCAGTTCATATCCAGCAAGGCAGCGCTAAGTAACTCCGTCATCTCGTAGCCTTTGTTAAAGCGGGTTGCACGCAGCATTTTTTCGCGGAGCGCTTCCGGCATCGGCTCACCGGTTATGTGGTGTAACGCATAACGCGCAAAGACCTGCGGATGACTGGCCCAGTGCTCATTGATCTGCGAGGGAAACTCGACAAAGTCGCGTGGCGTATTGGTGCCGGAGAGCGAGGCATAACGCTGGCTGGCGAACAGACCATGCAGGGTGTGGCCAAACTCATGGAACAGGGTGATCACCTCATCCCAGGAGAGTAACGCGGCCTGACCGTCGGCAGGTTTCTGGTAATTACATACGTTATAAATGACGGGTTGTGTCGCCAGCAGCGTGGATTGTTCAATAAAATTGCCCATCCATGCACCACCGCTTTTTGAGTCACGGGCATAAAAATCACCGTAAAACAGTGCCATGCCGCTACCATCTGCGTCTAAAATCTCCCATACGCGCACATCGGGATGATAAACCGGAATATCTTTACGCTCGCGAAAACGGATGCCAAACAACTCGCTGGCTGCCCAAAACACGCCTTCGGTCAGCACCGTATTGAGCGCGAAATAGGGTTTGATTTGCGACTCATCCAGCGCGTATTTCGCCAGCCGGACCTGCTCGGCGTAAAACGCCCAGTCCCATGCCTGTGCAGAGAAACCGCCCTGCTGATCGTTGATGACTTGCTGTATATCCGCCAGTTCGCGCTCGGCGCGGGCACGCGCGGCAGGGGCAATTCCGCGCATAAACGACAGTGCAGCCTGTGGCGTTTCCGCCATTTGGTCGGCAATTTTCCAGCTGGCGAAGTCAGCAAAGCCCAGTAATTTCGCTTGTTGCGCGCGTAACGCCGCCAGCCGTAACACCAGTTCACGGGTGTCGTTGGCGTCACCGCGTTGCGTACGCAGCCAACTGGCCGTGAACAGATTCTCCCGTGTTTGCCTGTCGCGCAGCGAGGCCAGCGCCGGTTGTTGCGTGGTATTGAGTAGCGACAATAACCAGCGGTTTTCCAGCCCTTTCGCCTTTGCTGCCTCCGCCGCGACAGCCAGTTCCTGTGCGCTTAATCCATCCAGTTGATGCGCGTAATCCACCACCAGACCGCCGGCTTTGTCTGCCGCCAGGAGGCGTTGGTTAAACTGGCTGGTCAGTGTTGCGGCTTCGGTATTCAGCGCTTTAAGCGTTGTTTTATCAGCCTCCGTGAGTAACGCGCCTGCCAGCACAAAACGCTGACGGGTCGTTTCGACCAGACGCAGCGACTCGCTATCCAGCCCCAGACTTTGGCGTTGCTGCCACACGGCATCGACCCGGGCAAACAGCGTGTCATCAAGGTAGATATCATTCGCCAGCCCGGCCAGCTCCGCCGAAAACGCCTCATCCAGCTGTTGCAAATAATCATTGGTATGAGCCGAGGTCATGGCAAAAAAGACATTACATACCTGATTGAGCAACTGCCCGCTACGTTCCAGCGCCAGCAGGGTGTTATCAAAACTCGCCGCTGCCGGATCCGCTGTAATCGCCGCAATTTCGCTGCGTTTTTGCTGCATCCCCTGGTCAAACGCCGGGCGATAGTGTTGCTGCTGGATTGCATCGAACTGCGGTGCCTGATAAGGCAGCGGGCTGGGGGTAAAAAATGGATTGGTAACCGACATATTTCGCTCCTGAATGCGGTGAGTTCCTTCAGAGTAGGCATCCCCTGCGCGCATCGCAATCATTAATCTCGTCTGCGCGCATCGCCGCTTTTTTTGCCACACTCTTTTCTGGATAACTTGCGTTACCGCTTATCGGCAGCGCATGCTATGGTACATCACCACAAAAAGCGTTGAGGAACAGTGAGATGATTATTCTGGTTACCGGAGCAACAGCGGGTTTTGGCGAGGGGATCACCCGCCGTTTTATTGAAAACGGCCACAAAGTCATTGCCACAGGACGCCGTCAGGAACGTTTGCAGGAGTTAAAAGACGAACTGGGCGACAACCTGTATACGGCACAACTTGATGTGCGTAACCGCGCGGCAATTGAGGCGTTAATCACTTCTCTGCCGGCTGAGTGGCGCGACATTGATGTACTGGTCAACAACGCCGGGCTGGCGCTGGGCATGGAACCGGCGCATAAGGCCAATATCGACGACTGGGAAACAATGATCGACACCAACAATAAAGGCCTCGTTTATATGACCCGTGCGGTGTTGCCTGGTATGGTCGAGCGTAAACGCGGCCATGTGATCAACATTGGTTCTACCGCCGGGAGCTGGCCGTATGCCGGCGGCAACGTTTACGGTGCCAGTAAAGCGTTTGTGCGCCAGTTCAGCCTGAACCTGCGTACTGATCTGAATGGCACGGGCGTACGCGTGACCAATATTGAGCCGGGCCTGGTGGGCGGCACAGAGTTCTCGAATGTGCGCTTTAAAGGTGACGATAACAAAGCGAGCAAGACTTACGAGAAAACCACCGCACTGACGCCGGAAGACGTTACCGAAGCGGTTTGGTGGGTGGCCACCTTACCGAAGCACGTCAATATCAACACGCTGGAAATGATGCCTGTCAGCCAGACGTATGCGGGGCTGAGCGTGCACCGCGAAGAGTAACCCCCCGCCCGGCCTGCGGGCCGGGTATGGGATGTCGGTTAAATAAATGGTATGGTAGACAGGTTAACCCTTTAAAAAGTAAGAGCGAATGACTGCTGAAACGCAACTCAATCCCACACAACCCGTCAATCAACAAATCTACCGCATCCTTCGGCGGGATATTGTGCATTGTCTGATCCCGCCAGGCACGCCGTTATCGGAAAAAGAGGTGTCGGTTCGCTTTGATGTCTCGCGTCAACCGGTCCGCGAAGCCTTTATTAAACTGGCGGAAAACGGCCTGATCCAGATCCGCCCGCAGCGCGGCAGCTACGTGAATAAAATTTCGATGACACAGGTCCGTAACGGGTGTTTTGTGCGCCAGGCGATTGAGTGTGCCGTTGCCCGCCGTGCAGCAACGCTTGTCACAGACAGCACCTGTTATCAGTTAGAGCAAAACCTGAATCAGCAGCGCACGGCTATCGAACGCAAGCAGTTAAACGATTTTTTTGAACTGGACGATAATTTCCACCATAAGCTGGCGCAAATTGCCGATTGTCAGCTCGCCTGGGACACCATCGAAAACATTAAAGCGACCATCGACCGTGTGCGCTATATGAGTCTCGACCATGTGTCACCGCCGGAAATGCTGCTGCGCCAGCACCTGGACATTTTCGCCGCGCTGGAAAAACGCGATGCCGATGCGGTTGATCGTGCCATGACACTGCATTTGCAAGAGATCAGCGAGTCGGTGATCACCATCCGCCAGGAAAATCGCGACTGGTTCACCGAAGAGTAATTCCCCCCTCTCCTTGTCCTGCGCCGCAGACGCATTTTTTTACCGTAAAAAAGTGTGATGTTGATCAAAAGCAAAAACTTCTCGTCTCAGAGGCGTATTGATAAACAGTCCGTCGCGGGGACGTCTTCTGCCCCGGATGATTTTGCGGATGTTAACAAGGAGAAACCACCATGATGACTTATGATCGTAACCGTAACCCTATTACTGTCGGCAGCCGTGTGATGATTAATGGCACAGGCCGGACCGGTAAAATCACTGCCATTCATGCAGAGGGATTAAATGCCGCCAAAGTGCGTCGCAGTAAAACGGTGGAAGTGGAAGGATGTGAAGGCCAGTTCGAACCGGTGGAACTGATCCGCCTGGGCCTGCACTAAATGGTGAGAATGCCGCCGCGGCGGCATTCATAACGATCACAGTGCCGCAGCGTATTGCGCCACCGTTGCTTTTGCCCCTTTCTCGAGCAGCGTCTGATACGCTTTTTGCACCTGAGCCACAAACACCGCATCTTTCGGCAGTTCATTGCCAAAAATCGCTTCGATGCCTAACAGCGCCTGCACGCGCGCTTCACCCTGCGCACTGCTGCTGACCGCAGCGTTGATGGTTGGCAGCAACGGATCGCTGACTTCAATAGCCTGCCCCTTCTCGTCCACGCCGCCCACGTAACGCATCCAGCCGGCGATACCTAACGCCAACAAGGAGAAGTCGTGCTGATGAACCCGATGCCAGCGCACTGAGTCCAGCATGCGCTGCGGCAGTTTCTGGCTACCGTCCATAGCGATTTGCCAGGTACGATGGCGCAGCGCAGTATTGCTGTAGCGGGCGATCAACAAGTCGGCGTAATGCGCCAGGTCGACGCCTTTCACTTGCAGAGTTGGTGCCTGCTCTTTCAGCATTAGCGCGTGGGCAGCGCGACGGTAATTCTCGTCTTCCATGCACTCATTAATGTGCTGATAACCGGCCAGATAGCCGAGATACGCGAGGAATGAGTGGCTGCCATTGAGCATGCGCAGTTTCATCTCTTCAAACGGGATCACATCGGCTACCAGTTCGGCACCCGCTTTTTCCCAGGCCGGACGACCAGCAACAAAATTGTCTTCGATCACCCACTGGCGGAACGGTTCACAGGCCACTCCCGCCGGATCGCGCACGCCCGTCAGTTGCGCGATCTTCTCCAGCGTTTCGGCTGTCACCGCAGGCACAATGCGATCCACCATTGTGGAGGGGAAGGTGACATTCGCTTCGATCCAGTCCGCCAGATCTGCATTCACCGCGCGGGCATAAGCGCAGACAACATTGCGCGTGATATGGCCATTTTCCGGCATGTTATCGCAAGACATCACCGTAAAGGCCGGCAGGCCCGCCGCCTTACGACGCGCCAGGGCTTCAACAATCACTCCCACGGCGGATTTCGGTTGCTGTGGGTTTTGCAAATCGGCAGCAATCAATGGGTTTTCCAGTACCAGTTTCCCCGTCGCCGGAGAGTGGCAGTAGCCCTTCTCGGTGATGGTCAGCGACACAATCGCTACTTGCGGCTCACACATCGCCGCCAGCACCGTCTCCAGACCATCGACCTGGGCATGAAGCGCTCGTTTCACCACACCCACAACGCGGGCAGTCCATGCATCGGCTGACATTTCCGCCACGGTGTAGAGGTTATCCTGCTGCTTCAAATCGGCGATTTGTTGCTCGCCACCGATCAGATTCACTTCACAGTAACCCCAATCACTGCCGTGCTCTGCCGCGAGAATATCGGCATACACGGACTGGTGCGCGCGGTGAAACGCGCCAAAACCCAGGTGCACAATCCGCGTCTGCAATGCGTCGCGGTGATAGTGAGGACGTGTTGCTTTCGCGTGTAGTAACTGATTTTCCATAGTTGCGACTCGTTAATAGATAAAGCGAAAATCCCTGTCCGCAGAAGGCTGGTAGCGGTGAACGCTCCGGCCTCCTGCTGACTACATGAACTAGAATGGTAGTAAGGTGAAAAAAATTATGTCGTTCACAATACCAATTGTTGGAAGCTAAACATTGATTTACGTTAACTTTTACCGAAGTGGTGTAATACAAAAACAAAGTTATGTGACAGCATTGTGGTTTAACGACCAGGTTGTAAACCAGAATACCGCTGCGCATCTGTCACAATCTGCGGCTCGGCCGCATCTTCCAGAATATTCAAATCACGGTCGCGCACTTCCGGCATCAATACGGCAGAGAGGAGACCAATCAGTGAGTAAACGATCAGCATCACCACAATCGGCCACCAGGAACCGGTCATATTACAGAAGATCCCCGCCAGTACTGGGCCAAAACCGACCGCCACCAGACCGCCCGCTTCTTTGGAGATAGCCATACGGGTAAAACGATTCCGTGAGCCAAACATCTCCGCCATGGTGATGTTTTCCAGGGCAAACAGCCCCAGCACAGCAAAGTTATGGATGACAATCATCGACAACATGATGACGCCAGGGCTGTAGCTCTTATCGACGATAATCGACATCATCGGGTACGCGAGAATAATCGCCGAAATGCACAGGCAGATATAAGGTAAACGGCGCCCGACCTTATCAGACAACCACCCCAGCAGCGGTATGGTGAGAAAACCGATGATGGAACTGATCATCAGCGCATCGGTGGGAATACGTTTTTCAAACAGCAGGGTCTGCACCAGGTAGCCCGCCAGAAAGGTCTGGATCAGGCCAGAGTTCCCTGCCTGTCCAAAACGTAACCCGGTCGCCAGCCAGAACGACTTACTGGTAAACATCGCGCCCAGCCCCGTTTCCGCAGGCTGCGTTTTGACCGGAGCGTGATCACCTTCATGCACTTGTTCAAATACAGGGCTTTCTTTCAGGTTCATACGCAGCCAGATTGCAAAGATCATCACGACTACGCTTGCGATAAACGGCACACGCCATCCCCAGGCCAGCAGTTCAGTACGATCCAGCGTGAAGAACATCACAGCCCAAATTGCCGTTGCGCTCAGGGTGCCGCAGTTGGTGCCCATTGCCACCAGTGAAGAGATCACCCCGCGTTTCCCTTTTGGTGCATACTCCGCAAGCATAGTACCCGCGCCGGAGATTTCCGCACCGGCCCCCAGTCCCTGAATAATGCGCAACGTGACCAGTAAAACCGGCGCGAGAATACCAATTTGTGCATAGGTCGGCAGCACCCCGATAAGCGTGGTGCAAATCCCCATCATCGTAATGGTGATAAACAGCACTTTTTTACGCCCAATCCGGTCGCCCATTTTACCGAAGATAAATGCCCCGATGATACGCGCTACATACCCGGCCCCGTAGGTACCCATTGCCAGAATCAGCGCCATTGCCGCCGACTGTTCCGGGAAAAAGATCTCATGAAACACCAGCGCCGCACCGAGTGAGTAGAGCTGGAAATCCATAAATTCCAGCGCCGTCCCCAACCAGCCGGACACCGCCGCTTTTACCAGATCCGAGGTCGTTCTTTCAGCTTTAACTTGTGTCATAATCGCAATCTCGAAAAAAAGGATATGCGTACCGCTTAACCGCATTGTTATTGTATTTAATTGAACGTTAACAAGACCTTACAGCACTTGCGTTGGTCTTTTTCGAACAGTTCAATCGCATCGGTGACATGTTGATAGTGAAATTTATGCGTCACTAACCGGGTGGGATCGATAAGCCCGCGTTCCATCCAGTCGATCACCACCGGGAACTTCCCGGCATTGAGGCGCGATGAAAAAATGGATAGCTCTTTGCCGGTAATGCCCTGCTGGACAATCTGGCTGGGATCGCTGGAGAATCCCATAATCACAATGCGCGCAGCAGGTGATGCCAGCGCAATCGCTTCCTGCAAAATCGACGGATGGCAGGCAGCATCCACAATCAGTGTTGGTTTGATCCCCTTCTCTGCCAGCGCCTCCTGTAAGGATTGCTTGCTATTGTTGATAACCCAGTCCGCACCGCTGTTGCGCGCCATAGCAAGACGTTCGTCAATACGGTCTGCGACAATGACCTGCTTTACCTTGTAAACGCCTTTTAACGCCTGCACAGTGGTCAGCCCCATCGGACCTGCGCCATAAATCAGCGCAATATCCTGTTCCATAGGGTTCACCTGTCCAGTGACGTTGGCCGCAATGGTAAAAGGCTCAATCATCACTGCGTTCTCGTCAGGAATGGTTTCCGGAATGAGCCATGCATTCGCCGCCGGGACAACCGCGTATTCACTGAACCCACCATCACGGTGTACGCCCAGCACAACCAATGACGTACATACGTTTGGTTTACCAATCGAACACGGGTAGCAGTGGCCGCAGCTGATCACTGGATCAACCGACACGCGTTCACCCACTCGCTCCGGCGATACTCCCTCACCCACAGCATCAATCAGACCGAAAAATTCATGCCCGATAACGCGCGGATATTTTGCGAAGGGGTTATGCCCACGGTAGATATGGCTGTCAGAACCGCAAATTCCTGCCAGCTTCACATTGACGCGCACTTCTCCCGGCGCCGGTTGTGGTAACGGTCTGTCGGCGAGTACAAGTTGATTGGGTTGTTCTATCACCACACTTTTCATTTCGCGCTCCTCGGTTACCAGTTCCACAGGGTGCCATCTTCCAGTCTGGCGACGGGCAGATAAGCCGGATCGTAGGGGTATTTCGCCGCCTGTTTTTCATCAAACTCAATGCCCAGCCCAGGCTTGTCGCCGGGGTGCATATAGCCGTTGTCAAAACGCCAGTTATGCGGGAAGACTTCCAGCATTTGCCCGGAATAGCCCATATATTCCTGCACGCCAAAGTTTGGCACCCACAGATCGAAGTGCAGCGCGGCAGCATGACAAATTGGCGACAAATCAGACGGACCGTGCGATCCCGTGCGTACCTGGTAGAGTGAGGCAAAATCGGCAATACGGCGCATTCCCGTGATCCCGCCGGCATGGGTAATGGTGGTGCGGATATAGTCGATCAGTTGCTCTTCAATAAGCTGCTTGCAATCCCAGATGCTGTTAAACACCTCACCAACGGCAATTGGGGTGACGGTATGCTGGCGTATCAGACGGAAGCATTCCTGATTTTCCGCCGGGGTAGGATCTTCCATCCAGAACAGGCGGTACGCTTCAATACTTTTGCCAAAGCGCGCTGCTTCAATCGGCGTCAGGCGGTGGTGCATGTCGTGTAGCAGATGCTCATTAAAGCCAAATTTACTGCGCACGGCGTCAAACAGCTTCGGCGTAAAATCGAGGTATTTTTCGGTCGACCAGAGCTGCTCTTCCGGCCACTGGCCTTTGGTGGCTGGCTCGTAGGCCTGGCCTTTGCCCTTTGCCATTCCATAGGTGGTTTTCATCCCCGGCACACCGCACTGGACGCGAATCGCTTTGAAACCCATCTCTTTATGACGGGCGTAATCGTCCAGCACTTCGTCAATGGAATGGCCTGTAGTGTGGCAGTAGACCATTACCCCCTCGCGCGAGGCGCCGCCCAGTAACTGATAGAGCGGCATATTGGCCGCTTTGGCTTTGATATCCCATAACGCCATGTCGATAGCGGAAATTGCCGACATGGTCACCGGGCCGCGACGCCAGTACGCGCCTTTATAGAAAAATTGCCAGATATCCTCGATGCGGTGTGCATCGCGCCCAATCAGCTGCGGGCAGAGGTGATCTTTCAGATAGGACGCGACAGACAGTTCGCGGCCGTTAAGAGTGGCATCGCCCAGCCCGACAATGCCTTCATCCGTGGTGATTTTTAAGGTGACAAAATTGCGCCCAGGACAGGTAACAAAGACTTCAGCCCCTATGATTTTCATTCCGCGATTCCTTACATCGTTTAACGTGATGCCGGGAATTTACTCGCCTGAGCTACTACCATACAAGTATATCGATCAAAAAAGCGGCTGATGATCACAAAAAATCCGCCGCTATACGCGCCCCCATCCGGCAACAATGATTAACATACCGCACAAGGCTACCACCGCGCCGAGCCAGTCATACGCGCTCAACTTGACGCCATCAACCACGCGCAGCCAGAGTAGCGCCGTACAGACATAGACGCCGCCATAAGCAGCATATACCCGGCCGCTGGCAGCGGGGTGCAACGTCAGCAACCAGACAAACATCACCAGCGCCAGCGCTGCGGGTGCCAGCAGTAACGGGCTGGCACCGCGTTTTAGCCATAACCAGGGGAGGAAGCAACCAAGGATTTCGCACAAGGCAGTGGCAAAGAAAAGAAGGGTCGTTTTGAGCATTTTCGGCACGTTTATTCAATCACGGTTGAACCATCATACATGATAATGCTCTGACTACTGTTCTCCCTGACTATTCGCCATGCCCGGGATGGCTTAGAATAAACAGGTACGTCTTTTGTTTATCCCATATAAGGAAATCGCAATGACAACTCCACTTAGCAAACGCCTGTGCCTCACCGCAATGCTGACGCTGGGTGCCATCGTGTACACCACTTCTGCACTGGCTGAAACAAACCGTCTGGTGATTGAATCCGGCGATAACGCGCAAAGCCGCCAGAACGCCGCGATGGAAAAAGAGCAATGGAATGACACCCGCAGTCTGCGCCATAAGGTCAACAAACGCGCAGAAAAAGAGTGGGACAAAACCGACGTTGCATTCGATGCGCAAGATAACTGCCAGAAGAGCACTAACGTCAATGCTTACTGGGAACCCAATACCTTACGCTGCCTCGATCGCCGCACCGGTCGCCAAATCCAGTAACCTGTTTGGGCGCCTTCAGCGCCCGCTTCCCTCTTCGCAAAAGGATTGCCTGTGAGTGACAATCATCCTGTCCGCCTGCGCCCGCTTGAGCGCGAGGATCTGCGTTTCGTCCATCAGCTTGATAACAATGCCAGCGTGATGCGCTACTGGTTCGAAGAACCCTACGAAGCCTTCGTTGAGCTGTCGGATCTGTACGATAAACATATTCACGATCAGAGCGAACGCCGGTTTGTCGTTGAGAGTAACGGCGAAAAAGCCGGTTTGGTGGAACTGGTAGAGATCAATCACGTTCACCGCCGGGCAGAGTTTCAGATCATCATTTCACCCGAACATCAGGGGAAAGGGCTGGCGACCAAAGCGGCAAAACTGGCGATGGATTACGGCTTTACCGTGCTCAATCTCTACAAGCTTTATCTCGTCGTCGATAAGGAAAATGAGAAAGCGATTCACATCTATCGCAAGCTGGGGTTTGAAGTGGAAGGCGAGTTAATTCACGAGTTCTTTATTAATGGCGAATATCGCAACACTATTCGCATGTGCCTGTTCCAGCACCAGTACCTGGCCGAACATAAAACCGGCGCGACATTGTTAAAACCCACCGCGCAGTAAGCGCGGTGGTTGCAGCATCAATAATATTCGATGGTATTTTTGATGCTGAATTTATGCTCCACAACAGGCGTAACACTCTCGTCACGTGTGACAAGGCTGCAGCTCACCGGGTTGTCGTGGCTATCGTAGTCGCAGGTCTGTTTCACCTCGCCGAGCGGTTTATCATTCAGCGTGCTGACTGCGGTGTAATCCAGTTTTTTGCGTTTGTCTTTCGACGGCGTAGACGCCACCGTCAGGTGCGCATCTTTTGAGGTGGTGGATTTACCCAGCGGATAGCCTTCCTCGTCGTAGCGGTATTTCACTTCCATCTCTTTGCCGCGCGCCAGCACAATAAAACCGTTATCGTCGGTATCCCAGGTAACGCCCGCCGCCGGAAACTCCGCTAACTGGCATTTGCCTTGCAAGCGCAGACGTTTTTCCTGCGATTCCGCATCAATATAATAATTGGCATCCAGCACCAGTGACACGCCGCTGTTATTCTCCACATCGTGCAGTTCCAGCTTATCGAAACAGCCCTCTTTCGACAGCGTGCCGGTGACGCGTTTAGCGACCTCGCCCTTTTCATTTAGCAACGTCTGGCTGAAATCTTTAACCGGGCCGCGCAGCGGATCAAAATCAAATTCATTGGAAAAGCTGGCCATTTCTGGCGTATACGAGACAGGTCCTTTAGCGTCGTCACACCCGGCAATCAGAGCCGCCAGCGCGATAACCAATAGCTGTTTTTTCAACGGGTTCACCACATTTTTCTTTTGTATTGCGCTTATAGTAGCAAATCCTTTCTAAGATAGGGCAATCACATCGTGACTTACCGGTTTAATGCGCCCTCAATGCCATAAAGGAGTACCCTGCTCCGGCAATGCCAATCATTAGTAATATCAACGACGATAGCCGGGCAAAGCGGTAGCTTTGCGTGACGGGTAACCAGCGTTTGATGGCGATGATATAGAGCGATAACACGCTAAAATCAAGCAGGATCCACAGTGTCGAAAGAATCGTCACGCTGGCGATAAAATCGCGGGTTATGGCAATAAATTGCGGGAAAAAAGCGATAAAAAAAAGGATATCCTTCGGGTTTGCCATTCCGGTCATAAAACCCTGAAAAAAGCCTCCCTGTGCGTTACCTTTTCGCGGCTCTGCGGCGCCCTGGCGTAACGCCGTTAGCGAACTGGCGGTGATAAATAATGATCCGCCCAGAGCAACCATATTGAGTAAGAACGGTGAGAGCGAAACCGCGCCCGCGAGAACCATGATCGCCAGCGCAATCAGCACCAGCGAAGCAAGGTGCGTCCCCAGCGCGGTCAAAAAGGCACGGGCATAGCTGCCCCGTGCTGCCGTACCGCTAACCAGCAACACCACTGGCCCGGGTGTAAATAGCAGTGTTAAGACAGCGGCGATATACGCCCACAGCAGCAATACGTTGACTGGCGGCATCTTTCTCTCCTGGCGGTTTTGCGTTGAGTATCCGCCAAATTCAGTGGCTTGAAAAACGAGTAAAAGTGCCGTTATATGCGGCTTAAAACTCACAATTGACACCACAACATGAACCAGACCATGCCGCCGCTTTACGCCTTACGTGCATTCTCCGTAGCCGCTCAAATGAACTCCTTTAGTCAGGCCGCACTTTTTCTCAACGTCACGCCAGGCGCGATCAGTCGGCATATTCGCACACTGGAGGCGTGGTTTGAGTGCCGTCTGTTTAAGCGACACGGCCCTAAAATCCGCCTGACAGACGCGGGCCAGCAACTGGCTGCGCGCCTGCAGGAAGGGTTTATGCAGCTGGAAAACGCCTGCCAGACGCTGCGCCGCAACCACCGCCAGCTGCGGCTGAAAGCGCCCTCGACACTGACCATGCGCTGGCTTTTAAATCAGTTAGGCGAGTTTCGCGCTCATCACAGTACGCCAGTCATTGAGATCAGCAGCGTCTGGATGGATATAGACGTGGTGGATTTCCGTACAGAGCCTTTTGATTGCGCTATTTTGCTTGGCGATGGCCGGTTCGGCGAACACACCCAGAGTTTACGCTTGTTTGATGAGTACCTTATCCCGTTCTGCGCCCCGGCTTTGCTGGCCCCGGCGCAAAACAACCTGGCGCAATGCACGCTTATTCACCCATCGCGGGATCGGCGCGACTGGCGACGCTGGCTGGCGGGCACCGGGCAATTCCCCCACCTCAATCTCACGGAGGGCCTGCTCTTTGACACCCTCGAACAGGGGCTTCAGGCCGCGATCGGCGGTCACGGTGTGACCATTGGCGATGTGCTGTTAAGCCAGCAGGCCCTGGCGCAAAATCTGCTGGCGATCCCGTACCCTCAGGCAATCACAACCGGTGACAGCTACTGGCTGGTATGGCCGAAAGATTCGCCCCGCCTCAGTAACATTGCTTTGCTTGGTGAGTTTCTGCTCGCGAGAACGCCGTCAACCCTGCCTGAGGGCATTGCCTGCGACGCCGCCTTCATCAGATGATTCAGAGATTTACCTTGTCACGGCGCCAGAGGTGCTAAGCTTAGGGCGGGCATTTAAAAGGAGATGAAGATGCAATATAAACGTTGGTTTTGTGCGTTACTGCTGGTGGGATCGCTTCCTGCTGTTGCTGCACCGGACTCCTGCGAGCGCGTCAAAACGGATATCCAGCAGCGCATCATTAATAACGGTGTCCCGGAATCGGGTTTCAGCCTGACGATTGTGCCGAATGACCAGGCCGATCAGACGGGCGCTCAGGTTGTCGGTCACTGCGCTAATGACAGTTATAAAATTCTTTATACCCGCACCAATGGCGCTGCCCCGCAGGGCGAACAGAGCGCCGGCTCGCAATAACTCTTTCCCCCTGAATATCAGGGGGATCTCCCTCGACTTGATCGTGATTAAGACTTTTCTACCCCCTGCTGGGTAGGATGACCCCATTATTAGCCTGCTTTTAATACCGCAGGTAATTTCTTTTATAAATAATAATGGAGTGAGCTATGTCTGAAAGCGAACACAGCGGCGGCATCAGCCGACGAACGCTGGTGAAGTCGACCGCCCTCGGGTCGCTGGCACTGGCAGCAGGAAGTTTTCATCTCCCTTTTGGTATGCGTTCCGCTGCCGCTGCCGTGCAACAAGCCATGCAGCCCGCAACGGACAAAGTGGTGTGGGGAGCCTGTTCGGTCAACTGTGGAAGCCGCTGCGCACTGCGGTTGCATGTGCGGGATGATGAAGTCTACTGGGTAGAAACCGACAACACCGGCGACGATCACTATGGCAACCACCAGGTTCGCGCCTGCCTGCGCGGGCGTTCTATTCGTCGGCGGATTAATCACCCCGATCGCCTGAATTACCCGATGAAACGCGTCGGTAAGCGCGGTGAAGGCAAGTTCGAGCGCATCAGTTGGGACGAAGCGCTGGACACCATTGCTAACAGCTTAAAAGGCGTGGTGCAGAAATACGGCAATGAGGCCGTGTACATTAATTATTCGTCCGGCATCGTCGGCGGCAACATCACCCGCTCCTCGCCTTCCGCCTCTATTATTGCCCGCCTGATGGCAATGTACGGCGGCTTCCTTGGGCAATATGGCACCTACAGCACGGCGCAGATCGCCTGCGCCATGCCTTACACGTACGGTTCCAACGAAGGCAATAGCACCTCAGATATTGAAAACACCAGGTTGGTGGTGATGTTCGGCAACAACCCGGCTGAAACCCGTATGAGCGGCGGTGGCATCACCTGGTTTCTTGAGCAAGCGCGGGAACGTTCGAATGCACGTATGGTGGTGATTGATCCGCGCTACACCGATACCGCCGCCGGGCGCGAAGATGAGTGGATACCGATCCGTCCCGGCACCGATGCCGCACTGGTGGCGGGAATGGCCTGGGTGTTGATCACGGAAAATCTTGTCGATCAACCGTTTCTTGATACCTATTGCGTTGGTTACGACGAGAAAACCCTGCCGGCAGACGCGCCGGCAAATGGCCATTACAAAGCATACATACTGGGCCAGGGCGATGACGGCGTCGCGAAAACGCCGCAGTGGGCATCTCAAATAACCGGTATTCCGGCGGACAAAATCATTAAGCTGGCCCGTGAAATCGGCGCCAGCAAACCGGCTTATATTTGCCAGGGATGGGGGCCGCAACGGCAGGCGAATGGCGAATTGACCTCGCGCGCGATCGCCATGTTGCCTATCCTGACCGGTAACGTCGGAATTAATGGCGGCAACAGTGGCGCACGTGAGTCGACCTACACCATTACCATTGAACGCATGCCGATGCCGGAAAACCCGGTCAAAACGGCAATCTCCTGTTTCAGTTGGACTGACGCCATTGCCCGCGGCCCGGAAATGACCGCTACCCGCGACGGTGTACGCGGTAAAGATAAACTGGATGTGCCGATAAAATTTATCTGGAACTACGCCGGTAACACCCTTACTAATCAGCATGGGGATATCAACAAAACCCACGATATCCTGCAGGATGACAGTAAATGCGAAATGATAGTGGTCATTGAGAACTTTATGACCTCATCAGCTATGTATGCCGATATTCTGCTGCCCGATTTAATGACCGTTGAGCAGGAGGACATTATTCCCAATGATTACGCCGGTAATATGGGCTATCTGATTTTCCTGCAACCCGTCACCCGCGCTAAATTCGAGCGAAAACCCATCTACTGGATCACCAGTGAAATCGCCCGTCGTCTGGGGCCGGATATTTACCAGCGCTTTACTGAAGGCCGCACGCAGGAGGAGTGGCTGAAATATCTGTATGCCAAAATGGTTGCCAAAGATCCGCAGCTTCCCGCTTACGAGGCGCTGAAAGCGATGGGGATTTATAAGCGTAAAGATCCGAACGGTCACTTTGTTGCCTATAAAAAATTCCGCGATGATCCGCAGGCCAACCCATTGAAAACCCCCTCCGGTAAAATCGAGATCTACTCCAGTCGGCTGGCGCAGATTGCCAATACATGGGAGCTGGAAAAAGACGAAGTCATCAGCCCGTTACCGGTTTACGCCTCCACCTTCGAAGGCTGGGACTCCCCGGCGCGCAAACACTACCCGCTGCAACTCTTCGGCTTTCACTACAAAGCCCGCACGCACTCCAGCTACGGCAACATCGATGTTCTCAAAGAAGCCTGCCGCCAGGAGGTGTGGCTCAATCCGATTGATGCGCAACAGCGCGGTATTGCCAATGGCGATCTGGTGCGCGTGTTTAACGAACGCGGCGAAGTGCGTATTGCCGCCAAAGTCACGCCGCGCATTATGCCGGGCGTCAGCGCGATGGGCCAGGGTGCATGGCACCAGGCCAGCATGGACGGCGATCGCGTCGACCACGGCGGCTGCGTGAATACGCTGACCACCCATCGCCCTTCGCCGCTGGCAAAAGGCAATCCGCAGCATACCAATCTGGTCGAGATCGAAAAGGTTTAAGGAGTAACCGATGACAACGCAGTATGGTTTTTTTATTGATTCTGCCCGCTGCACCGGTTGCAAAACCTGTGAGCTGGCCTGTAAGGATTATAAAGACTTAACGCCGGATGTCAGCTTTCGCCGGGTGTATGAATATGCGGGTGGTAACTGGCAGGAAGATAACGGAGTCTGGCAGCAAAATGTATTTGCGTATTACCTCTCAATCTCTTGCAACCATTGTGACGATCCCGCCTGTACCAAAGTCTGCCCGAGCGGCGCAATGCACAAACGCGAAGACGGTTTTGTGGTGGTAGATGAAGATGTCTGCATCGGGTGCCGTTATTGCCATATGGCCTGCCCGTATGGCGCACCGCAATATAACGCCGCCAAAGGCCATATGACCAAGTGCGACGGTTGCTACGACCGCGTCGCTAAGGGGCTTAAACCGATATGTGTTGAATCCTGCCCTTTACGTGCGCTCGACTTTGGCCCGATCGATACACTACGCAAACAGCACGGCGAGCTGGCGGCGATCGCGCCGTTCCCGGCCTCGCACTTTACCCGGCCAAATATCGTCATTAAACCCAACGCCAACAGCCGCCCAACCGGGGACACAACCGGTTATCTGGCCAACCCTCAGGAGGTATAAAATGGGAAACGGATGGCATGAATGGCCTCTGGTACTGTTTACCGTACTCGGTCAGTGCGTGGCAGGTGGGCTTATTGTAACCGGTCTTGGCTGGATGGCGGCAAAAGCGGATAACGTTGGGCAGATACGCATTGTCCGCAGCATGTTTTTGCTCTGGTTGTTGATGGGGATCGGTTTTCTTGCCTCAATGATGCACCTTGGCTCGCCGCTGCGGGCCTTTAACTCCCTGAACCGCATTGGCGCATCGGCGCTCAGTAATGAGATTGCCGCCGGATCGTTGTTTTTTGCCGTGGGCGGCATCTGGTGGTTATTGAGCTGGCTGGGAAAAATGCCTGCGCAATTAGGGCGCAGCTGGCTGATTATCAGCATGTTGCTGGGTGTGCTGTTTGTTTGGGCGATGACCCGGGTTTACCAGATTGACACGGTACCGACCTGGCACAACGGCTATACCACCGCCGGGTTCTTTCTGACGATGCTGGTGGGCGGGCCACTCCTGGCCGCGCTGCTGCTGCGCCTGTCGGGGGTGCGTTTTCCTGCCGCACAGTTTGCTGCTGTCAGCGTTGCCGCCCTTGTTGCCAGTTGTGCGCTGGTCATGCTGCAAAGCGGTCAACTCGGCACGATCCACAGTTCGGTGCAGCCGGCCGTTACGCTGGTTCCGGATTACAGCATGTTACAGGTGTGGCGTCTTATCCTGCTGACGCTGGGCCTGGGCTGTTGGATCTGCCCGCTGACGCGGCGTAAACAACCGCGTGTACTCAGTCTGCTGGCTGGCATCATGCTGGTGGTTGCAGGAGAAGTTCTCGGCCGCGGCCTCTTTTACGGGCTGCACATGACCGTCGGCGTTGCCGTCGCGGGTTAAACGCAGGAGCCGGAGAAGGGCTTACGCCTTTTCCGGCCTGCAACAACATCAATGGGGATACCATGACAGAGACCTCCCGCGAATCGTTTATTTTCACCGCCCGGGTGCTCGGGGCGCTGTTTTACTATCCGCCGGATAGCGAACCGGCGACGCCGCTGATTGCGGCGTTTACCCAGGGGGCATGGGCGACGCAGTGGCCCCTGCCGTCACACGCACTTGCCCCGCTGATGGCGGGCTTTACCGCACACTGTGAAGAGCCGCTGGCCGCAAGCTGGCAGCGACTGCTGATTGGCCCGCTGGCGCTGCCCGCTCCGCCGTGGGGATCGGTATGGCTGGACAAAGAGAGCGTGCTGTTTGGCGACTCCACACTGGCGTTACGCCAGTGGATGCGGGACAACGATATTGCTTTTCAGCGTCAGCAGGACGAACCGGAAGACCACTTCGGCGCATTGCTACTCATGGCGGCCTGGCTTGCCGAACAAGGCAACATCCCGGCCTGTGACCAGTTACTGGCCTGGCATTTACTCCCGTGGTCAGGCCGCTTTCTTCATGTGTTTAGCGAAGAAGCCCGGCACCCCTTCTGGCACGCGCTTGGCCAGCTTGCGCAGCTGACGTTAGTGGACTGGCAGTCCCGTTTACTGGTCCCGGTCGCGCAAAAATCCCTCTTTCGTTAACGGCAATCCCGGTCAACCTGACCGGGATTGCCCTGCTATGGCGATACATTTGTGACGGCGTCACTTTTAATCTTCTCTTTTAAGACAATTCTTTACTTTATGTATACAGCCTTGACGCCATAAGGGTTGGTTCAAATTCACCGCGCCGCTTCGCTTACCGAAAATCAAACTGTTAACTGGAATCCTTCCCAGGCGCTTGCTATAGCTCAATGCACCCTGCCGAACATGGCATAACAACACGCAACCGTCCGTTGCAATAACGCATGCAAACAGGGAGACACACTGCAATGCAAACGTCCATGCTTACACGCGCCCTGCTCTTTATTGTCGGTATTGCCGTTATCCTGGCGCTACTGACCTGGGGTATCGGTCTGGAAACCATCAAAGCCCGCCAGGTTGATTTGGTCTATCTCGGGCAACAACATTTGATTCTGGTGTTCAGCTCCATGTTTTTTGCTCTGCTGGTCGGTATTCCCAGCGGTATCGCACTCAGCCGCCCCGCCATGCGTGGTGTGGCGGAATATGTGATGCAAATCTTTAACGTCGGTAACACGTTGCCACCGCTAGCAGTCCTGGCGCTGGCGATGGTGGTCATTGGCATTGGCGATACGCCTGCAATTATCGCGCTGTTCCTGGCCTCTCTGCTGCCGATTGTGCGTAACACCTATGCCGGGCTCTGTTCGGTTCCCGCCTCGCTGCTGGAAGCGGCAAATGGCATCGGCATGACCAAATGGCAGCGCCTGCGCCAGGTCGAACTGCCCAATGCATTGCCGGTGATCCTCTCCGGCGTGCGAATCGCGACCGCCATTAATGTGGGTACTGCGCCGCTGGCGTTTCTGATTGGCGCCAGCAGCTATGGTGAACTTATCTTCCCCGGCATTTACCTGAATGATTTCCCGACGCTGATTTTAGGCGCTGCCGCTACGGCCTTGTTTGCGCTGATCCTCGACAGTTTGCTGGCGGCGCTGGGGCGCTTCCTTAGCCCGCACACCGCCTGAGAATAAGAAAAAGGAATCGCTATGAAACGATTAACCCACCTGCTGGGCGCGCTGGCAGCGATGCTGATGTTTAGTGCCAGCGCCTGTGCCGCGCCGCTGATCCTGGCCACCAAAAGTTTTACCGAGCAGCATATTTTGTCGGCACTGACCGTGCAGTACCTGCAGAAAAAAGGCTTTCAGGTTCAGCCACAAACCAATATCGCGACGGTGATTTCCCGTAACGCGATGATCAATAAGCAGGTCGATATGACATGGGAGTACACCGGTACATCGCTGATCATTTTCAACCACATTAACAAACGTATGACGCCGCAGGAGTCTTACGAGACGGTAAAACGCCTGGATGCCAAACACGGTCTGGTGTGGCTGAACCCGGCAGACATGAACAACACTTACGCCTTCGCGATGCAGCGTAAACGCGCCGAGGCAGAGCATATCAACACCATGTCCGAAATGGTGGCGAAGATTGAACAGATCCGCAAAACCGACCCGAAGCACAACTGGCTGCTTGGCCTTGATCTGGAATTTTCCGGTCGCAGCGATGGGATGAAACCACTGCAGCAGGCCTATGCCATGGCGCTGGACCGCCCGCAAATCCGCCAGATGGATCCAGGGCTGGTGTATAACGCTATCCGTGACGGCTTTGTTGACGCCGGGCTGGTTTACACCACCGACGGGCGGGTTAAAGGCTTTGACCTGAAAGTACTGGAAGATGACAAAGGCTTCTTCCCCAGCTATGCGGTGACGCCGGTGGTGCGCCAGGACACGCTGGCGGCACATCCGGGGCTGGCCGATGCGCTTAACACCCTTTCCGGGATGTTAAACAACGAGGTGATTATGACGCTGAACGCCAAAGTCGATATTGATCATCAAACGCCGCAGCAGGTCGCCAGCGACTTCCTGCGTGAAAAAGGGTTGTTGTAAGGAGCGCCTATGGACACGATTCATTACATGATGGACAACGCGGGTTTTCTGGCCACGCTCACCTTTCAGCATCTTTGGCTGGTGTTGCTGGCGGTAGGAATGGCGATTGTTATCGGTGTACCGCTGGGCATTTTAATTGTGCGCCATAAGTGGCTCTCTGCCCCGGTACTGGGTCTGGCGACGCTGGTTTTAACCATTCCGTCGATTGCCCTGTTTGGCCTGATGATCCCTGTCTTTTCACTGATTGGTCAGGGCATTGGTGCCGTACCGGCGATAACTGCAGTATTCCTCTATTCGCTGCTGCCAATTGTGCGCAATACCCACACTGCGCTCACCAGTCTGCCGCCGGGCCTACAGGAAGCCGGTCGCGGTATTGGCATGACATTCTGGCAGCGTTTGCGTTGGGTCGAAATTCCCATGGCGCTGCCCGTGATTTTCGGCGGTATTCGCACCGCTGTGGTGATGAACATTGGAGTGATGGCGATCGCCGCCGTAATTGGCGCCGGTGGTCTTGGCCTGTTGTTATTAAATGGTATTGGCGGCAGTGACATTCGTATGTTGATTGCCGGGGCACTGATGATTTGTATTCTCGCCATTGTGCTCGACTGGTTATTGCACCGCTTACAAATTGTGCTGACGCCGAAGGGGATCCGCTAATGATTAAACTCGAAAATCTGACCAAACAATTTACCCAGAAAAACGGCCAGACGGTGAAGGCTGTTGACAACGTCAACCTGAATGTACCCGAAGGCGAAATGTGTGTTCTGCTGGGCCCTTCCGGCTGCGGTAAGACCACCACGCTTAAAATGATCAACCGCCTGATCGCGCCGAGCAGCGGCACTATTTTAATAAACGGTGAAGACACCAGTGCAATGGACACCGTCACCCTGCGTCGCAACATTGGTTACGTTATTCAGCAAATCGGCCTGTTTCCGAACATGACCATTGAAGAAAACATCACCGTGGTGCCGCGTATGCTGGGCTGGGATAAAGCCCGCTGCAAAAGCCGTGCGGAAGAGTTGATGGAGATGGTGGCGCTGGACGCTAAAAAATTCCTGCATCGCTATCCGCGGGAGATGTCTGGCGGCCAGCAACAGCGTATCGGCGTGATCCGTGCGTTGGCTGCGGATCCGCCGGTACTGCTGATGGATGAGCCCTTCGGCGCTGTCGACCCGATCAACCGCGAGGTGATCCAGAACCAGTTCCTCGATATGCAACGCAAGCTGAAAAAGACCGTTATGCTGGTCAGCCACGACATTGATGAAGCGCTAAAACTGGGCGACAGGATCGCCGTGTTCCGCCAGGGACGCATTATTCAGTGCGCCAGCCCGGACGAGCTGCTGGCAAAACCGGCCAATGAGTTTGTCGGCTCTTTTGTCGGCCAGGATCGTACCCTCAAACGCCTGTTGTTAGTGTCTGCAGGGGACGTTACCGATCAGCAACCGACTATTACGGTGCGTGAATCCACCTCCGCTGCTGAAGCGTTCGCCACCATGGATGATAATGACATTCGCGCTATCACCGTTGTGGATAATGCGGGTAAACCGCTGGGCTTTGTTAAGCGCCGTGAGGCACGTAATGCGGCCGGCCATTGTGCGGATCTGCTGCATCCGTTCCGCATTACCGGTAAGGCGGAAGATAACCTGCGTGTGGTGTTGTCCAAATTGTATGAAAGCAACACCAGCTGGATGCCCATCGTCGATGAAGAAGGCCGCTATAACGGGGAGATTTCGCAGGATTACATTGCGGATTACTTAAGCTCCGGGAAAACGCGCCGGGCGCTTAATATTCACAGCGATGCCTGATAAAAAAACCTCCGCAAGGAGGTTTTTTTTCATGCCAGCACGCGGTCAGCGACCAGCATTCCGGTCGCCATCTGCAGATTGATGTATTGCGCTAAATCACGCTGTTCCGGGCGCGGCAGGTACGGCAGTTCCCCCACCAGCGGCGCGGGCAGCTTTTTGCTCAGTACGCTGATAATTTCTGCATAGTGGGCCAGCCCAGGATTGATTCGGTTTGCAACCCAGCCAATCAGCGGCAACCCGTCGCTGGCTATCGCCTGCGCCGTCAGTAACGCGTGATTAAGACAGCCTTCCTGAATGCCCACCACCATCACCACCGCCATTTGTTCCTGTACCACCCACTCGGAAAGCGGACGCAGATCGTTCATCAGGCTACGCCAGCCGCCCGTCCCTTCCACGACAACATGGTCGACACGGTCGCATAAACTGGCCAGACCGTCAGATAACAAGGTGTAGTTAATGGGGCAACTGTGCGCGACGCTGCTCTCTTCTTCGCTTAAGGCTATCGGGTTCACCGCCTGATACGGTAATTCCAGCGAAGAGACACTTTGCAGCACCAGCGCGTCTTTGTTACGCAGCCCTTCCGGCGTCGCTTTGCTCCCTTTTGCCACGGGTTTATAACCCGCCACTGTTTTACCGCTGGCAGCCAGCGCCTGTAGTAGCGCGCGGGACGCCACTGTCTTGCCGACAGAAGTGTCTGTACCCGTTACAAAGAAACGCTTAAGCATGACGAACCCCACCGTTGTTCAACGAAAATATAAACCAGGAAAATAATTCAGGAGGGAAAGTCTAAGTTAACTGCATCTGGCCCGGCTTGAGATAGCGCAATTTTTACGACGACAGTGTAAAAATGTTACCCCTGCAACAAACGAATCAGCAAAGATCCGTTATACATCGCGTCTTTTACCAGCGCCGCACCGGCCATGGTGCCCTGATTGGTAAACTGGGTACTTTCGACACTGATGTGTTTGCTGTAGGCGGGCAGCGCCTGCTGGCGAATACAATCGGCAATGGCCGGGAAAAGGATCTCTGCCGCACTGCTAAGCGGTGAGCCAATCAATATTTTTTGCGGATTGAACAAATTGACCATGATGGCGAGAATACGACCAATGTTCGCGCCGACCCCGCTAATAATGTCTTTCGCCAGCAGATCCCCCTGCTGCGCCGCCTGGCATAACCATTCAACAGAGAGCGGTTTCTGATGCAGCATCGAACTCATCGACTGGCTCATCCGCCGTTGCGCCATTTCCAGCACGCTTTCTACGCTGGCGATGGTTTCCAGGCAACCGTGGTTGCCGCAGTAGCAACGCTTACCGTAAGGATCGACCTGCGTGTGTCCAATCTCCACCAGGCTGCTGCTCCCCGCATGCAGTAAGCGCCCGTCGGTAATCACCCCGGCGCCAACGTTATGGTCAATCACCACCTGGATAACATCCCGCGCACCGCGAGAAGCGCCAAACAGCGCTTCAGCCATGGTCCATGCGCTTATATCATGCTGAACATATACCGGCACGCCGGTGTGCTTCTCCAGCGCCTCGCCTAGCGGCATATCTTTTACGTCGTCATAAAACGGCATGCGATGAACAATGCCATTTTCAGTATCAATGATACCAGGCAGCGTAATAGCAATCGCTGTCAGCCTCTCCAGCTGGTTCTGATGACGGGTAAAAAAACGGTCGATATGGTCGATAATCCGCTCCAGCAGCGGCAGTTCGGCGGCAAGCGGTAATTCCAGACGGTCTTCCACCACCAGTTTGCTGCTGAGATCGCGCAGGGAAAGGAAAATTTCGCCGCGACTGATGCGCAGCGAAAGATAGTGCCAGGCCTCGGTTTCCACCACCAGCCCAACCGCCGGACGCCCGCGGCTGCCTGGCTCCTGAATTTCCGTCTCCTGCACCAGGTGCGCTTCAAGCATTTCGCGAACGATTTTGGTAATACTGGCCGGCGCAAGCTGCGCGAGGCGTGACAGGTCGATGCGCGATACCGGGCCAAGCTGATCAATCAGGCGATATACCGCCCCTGCGTTGGTCTGCTTAATTTGATCAATATGCCCAGGCTGACTATCAGCAACCACCTCTGACTCCCTTATTTTCGCGCTTCGAAATAAACTGTTGGCTATGGTGAAGGAGTTACTGGTTGTCGTCAAATATTTACCCCGGCTTGTGATTTACAGCACATTTTGCAACGACTTATGCGCAAAATTCACTCGCCTGCTGCTGCCAGGAGCTGCGTCCTGAAACGCGCCGCCGCTGTTCCCTGCTCCCGATGTTTTGACCACACCAGCCACATTTCCGATACCGCATCCGGCTCTATGATCGGTACCCAGCGCATTTCGCTAAGCTGCACACGCCGGAAAGAGGCTGGCAAAATCGACACCCCCATGCCCGCAGCCACCAGCCCAATGATGGTCATTGCTTCCCCCACTTCCTGAGCAATGCGCGGCGACAACTGGTAACGCCGCATCAGACCAATAATATCGTCATACAGGCCGGTACCGACGTGTGGATCGAAAAAGACAAATGGCTCCCGCGCCAGTTCCACCAGCGATACCGCAGCCCTGGTGGCCAAAAGGTGATCGCGGGGGATCATCGCCAGCAACGGCTCGCGCAATATTACCTGCCAGGCCAGCGTCTCCGGCAAAGGTGTATTGCGCATTAGACCGAGATCCAGCGTGCCTTCGTTCAGCGGCGCAATCTGGGCGCGGGTATTGATTTCCCGTGTCTGTAAGTGCACATCAGGGTAGCGCTGGCGAAACGACGACAGCGAATCGGAAACGGCTTTGATAAACGGAGCCGAAGAGGTAAAGCCAATGCGCAGCTCGCCGGTTTCCCCCTGATGCAGGCGCGCCGCACGGGCTACGGCGTCATCCACCTGGCTTAATATTTGCCGACTGTCCGCCAGGAACTGGCTGCCCGCAGGGGTGAGCGAGACGCTGCGATTGGTTCGCGCCAGCAGACGCGCGCCCACCTGCTGCTCGAGGATCTGGATCTGCTGGCTCAGCGGCGGCTGCGAAATGTTCAGTCGTGCTGCCGCATGGCCGAAATGCAGCTCTTCAGCCACGGCAATAAAATAGCGCAGATGACGCAGTTCGATATTCATATGTATAAGGTCTTATTTGAGATTATTAATATATTAGACAGAATATTCCTCGTTTCATACCCTTAGCGTGTGGTAAGCCCGTCACCCAAATCACGGGAACAAACGTAAGGATCTCAAGTGAGTCGTACAACAACCGTTGACACCAGCCCGGCAAGTGGCGTCAATGAACCGTCCGTCGCTGCGCCGGGGCAATTTATTAAACGTGGTACTCCCCAATTTATGCGCGTTACGCTGGCCTTGTTCTCTGCCGGGCTGGCGACCTTCGCCCTGCTTTACTGCGTACAACCGATCCTGCCGGTGCTGTCTCAGGAATTCGGCATTTCTCCGGCCAGTAGCAGTATTTCCCTTTCCGTCTCTACTGCCATGCTGGCGGTTGGCCTGCTGTTTACTGGCCCACTGTCAGATGCCATTGGGCGCAAAAAAGTGATGGTGGCCGCCCTTCTGCTGGCGTCCTGCTGCACGTTATTGTCCACGATGATGACCAGTTGGCACGGCATCCTGGTGATGCGCGCGCTGCTGGGGTTGTCGTTGAGCGGCGTGGCGGCGGTCGGCATGACCTATTTAAGCGAAGAGATCCACCCCAGCTTTGTGGCCTTCTCGATGGGGTTGTACATCAGCGGAAACTCGATCGGCGGAATGAGTGGGCGTTTGATCAGCGGTGTTTTTACCGACTTTTTTAACTGGCGGATCGCGCTGGCAGCCATCGGGTGCTTCGCGCTGGCGTCTGCGCTGATGTTCTGGAAAATTTTACCGGAATCACGCCATTTCCGTCCTTCATCGCTGCGCCCCAAAACCTTGTTCATTAACTTCCGGCTACACTGGCGTGACAAAGGCCTGCCGCTGCTGTTTCTTGAAGGTTTTCTGTTGATGGGCTCGTTCGTCACCCTGTTTAACTACATTGGTTACCGGTTGATGCAGTCACCGTGGATGCTGAGCCAGGCGGTAGTCGGTTTGTTATCGATTGCCTACCTGACCGGGACCTGGAGTTCACCTAAAGCGGGCGCGCTGACCAGCCAGTATGGCCGTGGCCCGGTGATGATGGGTGCCAGCAGCGTTATGTTGCTGGGCCTGTTACTGACCCTGTTTGCCTCCTTGTGGTTAATTTTTGCCGGTATGTTGCTTTTTACCGCCGGGTTCTTTGCCGCGCACTCGGTCGCCAGCAGTTGGATTGGCCCGCGCGCACGTCGTGCCAAAGGTCAGGCATCGTCGTTGTATCTGTTCAGCTACTATCTGGGGTCCAGCGTGGCGGGGACGTTAGGCGGTGTGTTCTGGCACAACTATGGCTGGAATGGCGTCGGCGGATTTATTGCCGCCATGCTGGTGCTCGCCGTGTTCGTCGGCAGCCAGCTTCATGCGCGGCTGCGTTAAGGCAATAACCGTTTTACAACCCCGCTCTGGCGGGGTTTTTTATGTGCGCTGTGTCCGCCCGTATTAAAACAGGCTCAGGATCGATGCCGCACCCTGCAATTCCCGCACGGCATCAAGCGCCATCAGAGCAATCATTACCCATACAAACGGATTCATAATCGTGCTGTATATTGGTTATGTCGTTGAGATGTATCTATTATGGTACAAATTCCATGCTTTACGGATTAACTACCACTTTAGGTGGTTATTCGTCGCAAAACAGAAAAATATGAGGCATTGATGGACAAGCAAAACTACCAGCAACTCACCCGCACCTTCCTGCGCCTGTCGCGCTTTTCGCATCTTGCTGCCATCGCCGGTTGGGACATGTTTGCCATGATGCCACCGGGCGGTAGCGCGGCGCGGGGTGAAGCGCTGGCGGAGTTAAGTGTCCTGCGCCACCAGATCCTGACCGATAAGAACGTGGCACAGTGGCTGCAGGCAGCGCAGCAAGAAGATCTCAACGACATCGAACAAGCCAACCTTCGGGAAATGCATCGTCATTATCAGGAAGCCGCGCTGCTGCCAGAAACCCTGGTAGAAGCGCAGTCACTGGCCGGTAGTAAGTGCGAACACGCCTGGCGTACGCAACGACCCAATAACGACTGGGTGGGCTTTTCCGCCAATCTAAAAGAGGTTGTCAAACTCAGCCGCGAAGAGGCCCGGTTACGCGCCGACGCTAAAGGCTGCTCACCGTATGATGCCCTGCTCGATAAATACGAGCCGGATATGACCAGCGCCCGGCTTGATGAACTGTTTGGCGACGTGAAGTCCTGGCTTCCGGACTTGCTGAACCAGGCGGTGGCAAAGCAGGCGCAACAGGCTCTGATTGCCCCGCAAGGGCCGTTCCCCATCGCCGATCAGCGCGAACTGGGCCTGCAGGCAATGCAGGTACTGGGGTTTGACTTTAACGGCGGGCGTCTGGATGTCAGCGCACACCCTTTCTGCGGCGGCGTACCGGAAGATGTGCGCATTACCACTCGCTACGATGAAAACGAACTGCTCAGCGCCCTGTTTGGCGTGGTGCATGAAACCGGGCACGCACGCTATGAACAGAACCTGCCGCGTAGCTGGCCGGGGCAGCCAATTGCGCTGGCGCGCTCCACGGCGATCCACGAATCGCAAAGCCTGTTTTTCGAGATGCAGCTGGGCCGCAGCGATGCCTTCCTGCGTCGCCTGCAGCCCGCTATTGTCGCGCGTTTCGGTATGCAACCTGCATTCGAAGAAGAGAATTTTATTGCATGGAATCAACGGGTTAAACCCGGTTACATCCGTGTCGATGCGGATGAAGTCAGTTACCCGGCGCATGTGATCCTGCGTTATGAGATTGAACGCGCCCTGATGGATGGCGATATTGAGGTGGGGGATATTCCGGCGCTGTGGAATGAAAAAATGCAGGCATGGCTTGGGCTTTCCACGGAAGGCAACTACCGCAACGGCTGCATGCAGGACATTCACTGGACCGACGGCGGCTTCGGCTACTTCCCGTCCTATACGCTGGGCGCAATGTACGCCGCGCAGCTTTTCCACGCCGCGCGCACCGCGCTTCCGGGTCTTGACGGGGCGATTGCAGCCGGTGATTTCAGCGCCTTGTTCGACTGGTTGCGCCAGAATATCTGGCAACACGGCAGCCGCTTCAGTACCGAACAGCTCATTAAAAATGCCACAGGTGAAGCGCTGAATAGCCACTATTTCCGCCAGCATCTTACCCGCCGTTATCTTTGATAATCCCGCGCCGGGACAGCCTTCCCGGCGCCCTTTTCCTCGTTGTACATTACGTTACACGCCGATACTAATCACTCACGGAACGCCTGATTTTTTAGGGATATAGTTCTTTCAACGGCCCCGCAGTGGGGTTGAATGATGAAACTAATTCGAGGATATCGGAATGAAAAAAGTATTAGCTCTGGTTGTTGCCGCTGCTATGGGTCTGTCTTCCGTTGCGTTCGCCGCTGACACGGCAACCTCTACTCAGGCTCCGGCTGCTGCTCCGGCTGCAACTACCGCTGCACCAACCACCACCACCAAAGCCGCACCAGCGAAAAAAGTGCATAAAAAACACAAAAAAGCCGTAGAGCAGAAAGCACAAGCAGCAAAAGCCAAGAAACATCACAAAAAAGCCGCCAAACCGGCTGTAGAGCAAAAAGCGCAGGCTGCTAAAGCCAAAAAACATCACAAAAAAGCCGCTAAACCTGCTGTAGAACAGAAAGCGCAGGCTGCTAAAAAACATGTTAAACACACTAAACATGTAAAACATACCGCTAAACCAGCTGCTCAACCGGCTGCATAAGACACCGCGTGACTGAATCCGGCATCCGCTTACAGGGTGCTGTGACAAACCGGCGCTGAACCTTTGGGGGAAGCGCCGCTTTTCTCTGGAGGGCAATATGCTGCGACGTTATCGTTTTGAAGTTATTCTGGCGATGTTGATTATTTGCGCGCTTATCGCCGTCCGCTTTTACCTTTACTGATGTAGTTAGCTGATTTTGCTCCCACTTTGCTTGTGTCCCGTCTATATTTATTAACCTGGGCTTAAAGTTAATAATCATAATTACCCCACCAGAGTGTGATATGCGAAAAACCGTTGTGCTGTTGTTGGGACCGCTGCTGTTGTTTTCCGCTGTTGGACACGCTGACGAAGGCGATGATGACGCCGTAAGCAGCCACGATGTGCAAACGCTTTTTTTTGGTCATGATGATCGTGTGCGTGTCGCCAACCCCACCAAAGCGCCGTGGGATGCCATTGGTCAACTGGAAACCGCCAGCGGCAATTTGTGCACTGCCACCCTTATCTCTCCGCACCTGGCCTTAACCGCCGGGCATTGCCTGTTAACACCGCCGCGCGGAAAAGTCGATAAAGCCATCGCCCTGCGGTTTGTGTCGCAAAAAGGTGTCTGGCGTTATGAAATTCATGATATCGAAGGACGAGTCGATCCCTCTCTCGGTCACCGCCTGAAAGCCGACGGCGACGGCTGGATCGTTCCCTCTTCTGCCGCCTCGTGGGATTTTGGCCTGGTGGTGTTGCGAAATCCCCCCTCCGGTATCACGCCGCTACCGCTCTTTGCGGGCGATAAAGATGCGCTTACGGCGGCGCTAAAAGCCACCGACCGGAAAGTGACCCAGTCGGGTTATCCCGAAGATCATCTCGATTTACTCTACAGTCATCAGGATTGTGTAGTGACCGGCTGGGCGCAAAACAGTGTACTTTCGCACCAGTGCGATACCTTGCCGGGTGACAGTGGTTCCCCGTTAATGCTCAAAACCGACGCAGGCTGGCAGTTGATTGCCGTACAAAGCTCCGCGCCGGCGGCGAAAGATCGCTGGCGCGCCGATAACCGCGCCATTTCAGTGACGGGTTTTCGCGACAAACTGGAAGCGCTGGCAAAAGATGAGGAATAACTCAGCGTTGCCGCAGTAAAGGCAGTTGCAAAATTTCCTGCAGCGGCTTTGGCGCACTGTAATAGTAGCCTTGTAGCTGGTCGCATCCGGCCAGCCGCAGCAACTTCATCTGTTTCTCATTTTCCACCCCTTCGGCCACGACCTGCATTCCCAGCGCACTGGCAATACGGACCGTCCCTCCGACCAGCGCCGAAGCCTGCTCATCCTCTTCTACCAGCCCGGCCAGTGATTTGTCGATTTTGATGGTGTCGAAATTAAAACGCCGCAAATAACCAATGCTCGAATAACCGGTACCAAAATCATCCAGCGCCACCGCCGTCCCTAGCGCTTTCAAATTGGCAATGGCAGAACGTGCGCGCTCCGGGTTTTCCAGTACGTACGTTTCCGTGACTTCCAGTTGCAGCCGCTTAGCCGGAAACCGCGTAGTTTCCAGCACGCTGGCCACTTTATTTTCAAATTCCGGATCGCGAAACTGCGCCGGGGAGATATTGACCGACAGTTTCAGCGTGCTCAGGGGTTCCAGATCCTGGCATGCACGACGCAGCACAAACTGGCCCAGCGCGTAAATAAGACCGCTGGTTTCCGCTACCGGAATAAATTCATCGGGCCGCAACTCACCACCGGGTCGGTGCGGCCAGCGGGCCAGCGCTTCGACACCGATCATCGTCTGGCTGCGAGCATCCACAATCGGCTGATACCAGACATCAAACTCATCGCGCTCCAGCCCCTCGCGGATATCATTTTCAATTAATAGCTGCCGTTCACGGGCGCTGTTCAGTTCCGCGTCGTAATGTGTCATCCGCGCTTTACCGCTACTTTTGGAGTGGTACATCGCAATATCGGCACGCCGGAACAGTTCGGTACTTGAGCACTCCACCAGCGTACCGCTGGCAATACCGATACTGGCACCGATATGGATCGTGCGGCGGCCAATGCGCACCGGCATTTCCAGATAGTGCAACACCGCCTGCGCAAACTCTGCCGCTTTCTCCACCGACCAGGGCCCGCTAATGGTCATGGCGAACTCGTCACCGCCCATCCGCGCCAGCATGCCATCAATGGGCACTTTCTCCCGCAGCGTTTGGGCGATAGTCGCAATCAATCGATCGCCAACGTCATGGCCATAGATGTCATTAATATCTTTAAAACCATCAAGATCGATAAACACCACACTGATCAGTTCGCGATCGCCCTGCGCACTCAACTGCTCCAGATGCTCAATCAGCGCACGCCGGTTAGGTAAGCGGCTTAACCAGTCCGTCAGGGCAATTTTGCGGGCGATTTTTTCCCCTTTCGCCAGTTTGTACAATCCGGCGCAGCTCAACACGCTGAACAGCAAAATTAACGCAGAGCTAAAAAGCGCAATCTGGCGGATTTGCCCAGCCGCTGCGCGGGCAGCCTGTGCGCCGGGCAGCGCAGGTGTCCAGCTCAGGTAGCCCAGCAATTCGCCGGCAGAACCACGTAGCGGGATGCTGGCATCCGTTGCCACACCGGGGGAATAACTCAGGTTTTCAATCTGAAAGGTGGCGCCAAGGTCATGCAGGATCGTTGCATTCAGATGGCGGGTGATCACCAGGTAACGGCGCGTGCCATCACTCACATCAAGACGACCGACCGTAGGACGAATAAGCCCGATGCTGATAAATGCCACCCCTTCGCGGGTGCGGGTGATCCCGGCATAAACCTCTTTTCCCGCCTGAAGCGAAAACGCATGATCGCGGATTAACGCCGCCATACCGTCGCCAAAAAAAGCGAGATTACTTTCCGTAAAAGGCGCGCCGAGAAAAGCTCCCCAAATCACGCGGAAATGTTCATCCAGCACAAACGTGCCGTCATAGAGATTATTGACTTTAAAACCTTCGCCCCAGGTCTTATAAAACCACTGACTGTCTGGCTGAGGATGATAGGCTTCGCGCACCGCTTCATCCCAGATAGCATTATCAATCACCAGCGAGCGTGTGCGGTTAACCGCCGTCTGAACGGCTCCCTGCACTGCCAGCGAAGTGCGATGCTTGTCGATTTCATTGGTTTGGGTGCTGATCAGGTGTAACGAAAGATAAAGCAGTGCGACTACAGAAATAATCAGGCCAATCCCTGCCATAAAAATCATGATAAACAGGGTTCGGGCGGTAGGGATATTGCGCCAGCTTAACGGATTAAACATTCGCCGCCTCTCAATGGTGGCCCGCAAAAGCAATTAATAGATGTGATAATTATTTAAGCGTAATACAGCCGGTGAATTTCGCTGCCCATGATAACGAGCAGCGACCCCATCAGGCGAGTTTAATCAGTGTCATACCGACGATTAACAATAGCAAGCCCAGCCAGCCTTTATAATTGAGACGTTGACCAAAAAGAATCCATCCTGCCGCCAGCGTAGCAACAATACCGAAACCGCCCCACAGGGCATACGCCACGGCAAGATCGATCCCTTTAACCGCCTGTGACAAGGCGCTAAATGCTGCCAGGACGGCCGCCAGTGACACGAAACCATACCGTTTGTGGCGGAAACCATCAGAGAATTTTAAGAAAATATTCGCGATAATTTCCAGCGCAATTGCACTGGCCAGCCACAGACCGTGAACCCACTCAAACTGTGACATGTTTTCGCTCCTGCGACCGTGGTGGTTTACGCGTACCTGACTTGATCAAAACAATGCCAAGCACCAGCGTCGTCAGGCCTGCCACTTTCAACGAAGACAAGGGCTCATCGAACAGGAAAACACTGAAAACCGTGATCAACACTATCCCGATGCCTTCCCATAACGCATAGGCCACGCCAAGGGCGATTTTTTTAACGGCAAATGCCAGCAAAATATAGGACAACGCAATCATCACCAGCATTAAAATAAAGCCGCCGTGTGTATCGCTCATACTCGCCCATTTCATCGACAATGTGCCGGTTATTTCGGCAGCAACCGCCAACGCCAATAAAATCCAATAAAACATTTTCTTTCTCCCGCTGAGAATAGAGTTCATTGCGGTTTACCTGAAATGGAAAACCGGAAAAAATAACAATATCAGCCGCGCCAGTGCGTCAGCTCAGGAAGAAAGAAAACTATAGCGCCGAGCGCCAGTATTGTTCACCGGCAAGCAGGTAGCCGCAATCAGCAGGAAGGGAAAAAACAGAAGGGAATTTACTGAACAGAATGTCCATATAATTACAATTATCCGCAAATTGCTTCTCATCGTAGCGGATTAAAATTGTCTCCGGTAGTTAAACACCGCTTATTTCTATCACAAGCTAAGGTTTTACTCAAAGCCTTTGCAATTCTTTACGCCTCGTTTAGCGCACCAGATAAAATATCAGCCGGTGCGCCACCGTTTATTTAACCTCTTTTGCAGTACCGCCCTGCGCTTCCGCCAGCAAATTCCATGAGCAAATAAACAGCGCGGCAATCAGCGGACCCAGGACAAAGCCATTGATACCGAAAAATTGCAGCCCGCCGAGCGTCGTCAGCAGGATCAGGTAGTCCGGCATACGGGTATCTTTGCCCACCAGCAATGGCCGCAGGATATTGTCCGCCAGCCCAACCACTATCACAAAGTAGAGGGTCAGCATCGTTGCCGTCACGAGTTCACCGGTGGCATAAAGGAAAATGACTGCCGGGATCCAGACAATCGCGGTTCCCACCGCCGGAATCAGTGACAGGAAGGCCATTAGCGCCGCCCAGAGCAGGCTGCCATGAAAACCGGCAAACCAGAAACCCATGCCGCCGAGCGCCCCCTGAACAATCGCCACCACCAGCGTGCCTTTCACTGTAGCGCGCGCCACACCGGCAAACTTCAGGAACAGGCGACGTTTTACTTTTGCCGATAATGGGGTCGCTTCATAAATTTTGCGCACCAATAGCGCGCCATCTTTCAGCAGGAAAAACAGCAAATAGACCATTAAGCAGAAACTGATGGTGATGCCCAGCGTGCCCTTGCCAATCAACACCGCGCTGCCTGCCAGGTAGCGTCCGACGCTTAACGCCGCGCCGGAGAGTTTTTCGCGAATAGTCACGACAGAATCAAAATCATTTTCCCGCAGATAATTTCTCGCCCACGATGGCAAATGCGCAATGCCATCACTCAATAATTGCGGCAAATTCGTTGAGTTATTTTGCAGTCGCTGATACAGGCCATTCATTTCAACCGCCAGCGACGATAACACCATCATCATGGGAATAAACACAATTACGCAGATTAACAACACGGTAATCAGTGAGGCGATACCGTTTCGCCCGTTCAGCATTGTCGTTAAACGCGTCCGCAATGGGTAAAAAATCAGCGCCAGAATGACCGCCCAAATAATCGCGGAGTAGTACGGTTGGATCAGGCTGAAAAAGGCCAGACTGACCAGTAATAACAAAATGATAAAGAAGAAATTATTAATTTTAAGCGTCGTCATTCAGGCCATCCACTGGTTACATTACGTCCCAGTGTAGTGATTTCGTCATGGATTGTAAAAACAATGGCGGCAGCTACCTATTAGACAGAGCTTATGCGGCAGAATAATTTCGTAGCGGCGTTAGCCCCACCGTGGATAAACTGCCGTGTCTATGAATGGCACAGCGCCACATGCACCCCCGTTTTTTTACGGTTCGGCAAAGCAGGCACATGCGAGTCAACTCAGCACCACATTTTGCGACAACACCGTTTCAGGTGCCCGGGCGACGGGTGGGCCAGCAAGCAACACAGGAAAGCACGATCAGCGCGGAACGGGTCGGCGCCACAGCGGTACTGCGTGCCCGATATCGCTCTTCCTGTTGCCTACCCCCATATTGTTATATTGGTTAATCGTGGTATGTAGATTTAAATAAAAATTAACAATATTTAAATAGTTGTGCATCTTTTGTTGATTTTTTTTAGTTTTATTTTTGCTGAAGCGATCCACTCGAACGATTTACCGCTGCGCAGTCGGTTATAACCTCGTCCTGTTATTTGTCATACAAAACCACCAAAGTTTAAACACAGGACTTTATAATGCCCGAATTCCTCCTTTTTGCGCTGGGCCTCCTTCCGCTCATGCTAATGGTCTTTTTAATACTGAAAGTGAAAACCCCTATTCATTACGCCGTGCTGATCACGCTCGCCTTGACGTGCGGCCTGGCGATGGTGTTCTGGCATATGCCAGAGGAAACACTGCGCCCCGCCCTGACGTACGGCGCCCTGAAGGGTTTGTGGCCAATTGTGATTGTAATTTTGGGGGCGATTTACAGTTACAACGTGATGCAGGCGACACGCGCACTCGCTATTTTGCGCGATGTGCTTATTGGCATCAGTGATGATAAGCGGATCCAGGTACTGCTTATTTCCTGGTGTTTCGGCGGTTTTCTGGAAGCGGCAGCCGGTTATGGTACGGCCGTCGCTATACCTATCGGTATTCTGATCACCCTGGGTTTTCCGCCCCTGAAAGCGGCTGTCGCCTCGCTGGTTGCTAACACGGTTCCCACGGCTTTTGGCGCAGTGGGTATTCCCGTCACCATTCTGGCTGAACAGGTGCATTTGTCGGTTAACACGCTAGGCGGCACCATTATCATGCAACTCGCCGTGTTCAACATCGTGCTGCCGTTTGTGATCGTTTGCATCATTGGCGGCGGCTTGCGGGCGATTCGCGGTGTGTTTGGCATTACGCTCCTATGCGGGGTGGCAACCCTTCTCCCCCAGTACCTCGTGGCAGTTCATCTCGGTGCTGAATTGCCTGCCTTTGCCGGTAGTCTGGTGAGCCTGGTCGTGGTGGCGCTGGCTGGCCGTGCGCGCAACGGCAAAACCGATACTGAGTGGCGAGTCGAGAATAAAAACAAAACCGACGCGGCGCCACGTTCTGCGTGCGTGCTGCTACGCACCTGTTCCATTTATATTTTGATGTTTGTATTCATTCTGCTCTGCTCACCGCTTTTCCCTGGCATCAAATCTGCGGTGTCGCAGATTGCCTCCGTGCTGCACTTCCCGCTGGCAAACGGAGACACATTAACGCTGAAGGTGGAATGGCTTGCCACGCCAGGCGTACTGATCATCCTTGCCACCCTGATTGGCGGCTTTATCCAGGGGGCATCACCGCACGGCATGTTGCAGGTGTTTGTCGCGACCGTATACCAGTTGAAAAATTCGATCATCGCGATTATGGCCATCGTCGCGCTGGCAACCGTGATGGACGTCAGCGGGCTGATTTCCACCCTGGCCCAGTCGATGGTGCAACTGACTGGCGGGGCGTTTGTCTTTATCTCGCCCGTCATTGGCGCACTTGGCACGTTTGTCACCGGCAGCGATACCAATTCCAACGTCCTGTTCGGCAAGCTTCAAACCATGGCGGCGGAAAAGCTGCACATCGATCCAAACTGGCTCGCGGCGGCCAATACCGCCGGCGCAACGGGCGGGAAAATGATCTCTCCGCAAAGTATTGCCATTGCCGTTTCTGCCACACGTATGGAGGGGCAAGGCGGCACGATCATGACAGGCACCATGAAGTACTGTGCCGCTTATATCTTCATTCTTGGGCTGAAGGTTGGCCTTTTTTATTACTGGTTTATGGCTTAACGGCACCGCATCGCGGAACCGGGTCTATTTATAAAAGCAATGGAGTTCACAATGAACGTCAATTTCTATGTCACCTGTATTGGTGATGCGTTGAAATCGCGTATGGCGCGCGATTCGGTGTTATTGCTTGAACAGCTCGGCTGTCAGGTCGCTTTCCCTGAAAAACAGGGGTGTTGCGGCCAGCCCGCCATGAACAGCGGGTATATAAAAGAAGCGATTCCAGGCATGAAAAACCTCATCGCAGCGCTGGAGGAAAATGACGACCCGATTATTTCTCCCGCAGGCTCATGTACGTATGCCATTAAAAGCTACCCAGGCTACCTGGCCGAAGAGCCAGAGTGGGCGCGACGGGCCGAGAACGTGGCCGCCAGAATGCACGACCTGACCTCTTTTATTGTGAATAAACTTGGCGTTGTCGATGTGGGGGCCAGTCTGGCTGGCAAAGCCGTTTACCATCCTTCTTGTAGCCTCTCACGCAAATTAGGCGTTAAAGAAGAGCCGCTGACACTCCTCAATCATGTGAAAGGCCTTGAGCTGCTTCCCTTTACGGATCAGGAGACCTGCTGCGGGTTTGGCGGCACCTTCTCGGTAAAAATGGCTGAGATTTCGGGCGAAATGGTGAAAGAAAAAGTCGCCCATTTAATGGATGCGCAGCCGGAATACCTGATTGGCGCAGATGTCAGCTGCCTGCTGAATATTGGCGGACGTCTCCAGCGCGAAGGCCGGAATGTAAAAGTTATGCATATTGCCGAAGTACTGATGAGCCGCTAACCGGGAGAAGAGCATCATGTCTTTAAAAACCAGCAATACGGATTTTAAATCGCGGATCCGCCAGCAGTTAGACGATCCTATTATGCGTAAAGCGGTGGCTAATGCGCAGCAGCGGATTGGTATTAACCGCCAGCGGATGGTGGAGGAACTGGGAAACTGGGACGCATGGCGGGAGCGTGCCAGCCAGATCCGGGAACACGTTCTTGATAACCTCGACGCCTATTTGTATCAACTTTCCGAAAAAGTGACAGAAAATGGCGGCCATGTTTTTTTCGCGAAAACAAAAGAAGAGGCCACGCACTATATCTTATCGGTGGCGCAGTCCAAACAGGCGCGCAAAGTGGTGAAGTCAAAATCGATGGTCACGGAAGAGATTGGCATGAACGCGGTATTACAGGATGCCGGGATTCAGGTGATTGAAACCGATCTGGGCGAGTATATTCTGCAACTGGATCAGGATCCGCCCTCCCATGTTGTTGTGCCTGCTATTCATAAAGATCGCTATCAGATCCGCCGCGTCCTGCACGAACACCTGGGTTACGATGGCCCTGAAACACCGGAAGCGATGACCCTGTTTATTCGTCAGAAGATCCGCCAGGAGTTTCTGAGCGCGGAAGTGGGCGTAACCGGTTGTAATTTTGCTGTTGCTGAAACGGGGTCGGTCTGCCTGGTAACCAACGAAGGTAATGCGCGGATGTGCACGACACTACCGAAAACGCATATCGCCGTAATGGGTATGGAGCGTATTGCACCGACGTTTGAAGACATCGATGTGCTTATTACAATGCTCGCCCGCAGCGCGGTTGGCGCACGCCTCACCGGTTATAACACATGGCTGACGGGGCCGCGCGAGGCCGATCAGGTGGATGGGCCGCAAGAGTTTCATCTGGTTATTGTTGATAATGGCCGCTCTGCAGTCCTCGGCTCCGATTTTCGCGATGTGTTGCGCTGTATCCGCTGCGGTGCCTGTATGAATACGTGCCCCGCCTACCGACATATCGGCGGACACGGCTACGGCTCTATCTATCCTGGACCCATTGGCGCGGTCATTTCGCCTTTACTCGGCGGGTATAAAGATTTCAAAGACCTGCCCTATGCCTGCTCGCTGTGCACTGCCTGCGACAGTGTCTGCCCGGTACGTATTCCCCTGTCTACATTAATCCTTCGCCATCGTCGTGTCATGGCAGAGGAAGGATTAACCCCTAAAGCAGAACAGCGCGCAATGAAAATGTTCACCTATGCCAACAGCCACCCCGGTTTATGGAAAGTCGGCATGATCGCCGGAGCGCAGGTGGCAAGCTGGTTTATTAAAGGCGGCAAAACACCGCTTCGGATCGGCGCGATCGGCGACTGGACGCAAGCGCGTGACTTGCCAGACGCAGATGGCGAAAGTTTTCGTCGCTGGTTCAAAAAACATCAGGCGCAGGGGAAGAAGAATGGATAATCGAATGGCATTTTTGACCACCATCAGCCAGGCACTGGGACGGGAAATACGTTACACACCGGAACAAGGAACGCCACCCGTGAACAACTTCGCGCAGACGCGTCTCACCGGGCTAAGCCTGCAGCAGCGCTGCGATCAATTTATCGAGGTGGCCTCGACGGTGATGCTGGCGCACTGTGAGTTGACCCGCGAGGAAAACGCAGGCGAAGCGGTGCTGAACTTATGCAAAAAATATGGCAGCCAGCCCGTGGTGGTCAGCGGCGATGAACGGCTGAAAGCATTGGGCATCACGCAGCGTCTTGAGGAAGTTTATGATGCGTTTATTTGGGATCCGGCCAAAGGTGAAGAGAACATCCGCAAGGCGGAACAAGCCAAAGTGGGGGTAGTCTTCGCTGAATATGGTTTAACCGAGTCCGGTGGCGTGGTGCTTTACTCGTCGCCTGAACGTGGTCGATCGCTGAGTCTGTTACCCGCCGCCTCTATTTTTGTCGTGCGAAAAAGCTGCATCCTTCCGCGCGTGGCGCAACTGGCGCAAGCGCTCCATCAAAAAGCACAGGCGGGCGAACGTATGCCTTCTTGTATCAACCTGATCGGCGGCCCCAGTTCAACAGCAGACATTGAACTGATCAAAGTGGTGGGCGTTCATGGTCCGGTAAATGCCGCGTATCTGATCATTGAAGATTGCTGATAGCTCAGGGCTGAGATGTAAACCACACCCGGCAGCCCTCCTGTATGGAGGGCTTATGGCCTTGCGCGATAACCGGAAAAACCCGGCATATTTAGTGGACGGAAGCACCGGTTACAGGAAAGGGCACCCAGCGTGTAGCGCAATCCCTGGTCGCCGTGATTGCGTTTAGCCCAGCCTCGCCCGGCGGAACAGGTGAGACACCGTCTGGCCCCGCGCTGATCTGCGCTGATTCGATGAGCCAGCGGGCAGCATTACTAAAATGCACACCGTTTAGCACAATCTGCACAGGGTGAAGTGCATCATAGCCCTTTACGATCAGTTGCCCGGTTTCGCCGGAAACATGACGCAGTGAGATATTGCGGTAGACGGGAATGGCGTGACCCACAGCGTGTGCGTCATATTGCGTATCAAAATCGACAGGCCGGCGATTTCCCCGCAGGCAAATATTTTCATAACGAATATCGCTGACCAGGCCGCCCCGACTGACGTCACTCTTAATGCGAAGCCCGGAAGTCGTGCCATCAAGCGTCAGATCGCGAACATAAATGTCGCTGACGCCGCCTACTGTCTCGCTACCGATAGACATTCCGTGCCCCCAGTAAAAGTGGTTATCCAGTAGCACTACGTGGCGGGTTGCCCCACCCGCGCCTGCTTTTATCGCCACATTGTCATCACCGGTTCTGATGAAGCTATGTGCGATAAGGATATTCTGTGACGAAATGGGATCTATGCCGTCCGTGTTACGGGCATCCGCCGGGGTGTCAATGCGCACACCCCAGAACGTCGCGTCGTTGACGTTTTTCAGGATGACATGGAATCCGGGCGAATTACGCAGGGAAATCCCATGAAAAACTATGGCGGAGGCATTATCGGCTTCAATCAGGCGAGGAACATTCTGTGCTCCCCCTTCTTTCTGCGCCCGACGTGCCAGCTGCCACCAGCTTTCGTTCTTCCCTTTCATCGGCTCGCCACCCTGCCCGTCAATTGTCCCTTCTCCGGTTATGCCCGCGCCGGATGTCGCATTAAAAAGAATAAAGGGCCGGCAGCCATTCCCTTTATGGTCGAGTGTTCCACAGTGCCCGTTTTTGTCATAAACACGCGGGTCCGTATTGGCTGCCAGCACGGCCCCCCGCAACAGCCATAGCGTCACACCAGATTTCATGTTAAGCGGCCCGCTGGCGAAGCGCCCGGCCTGGAGTTGTACCGCCGCACCCTGCGGGCAGTGATCCACCGCCGACTGCAGCCGCTGGGTATCATCCTCTGTTGAGGAAGCAGCAATGGGAGCCAGTTTTGCACAGACACGTGTGGGCAACGCTGGCTCTGGCAGATCCAGACTCTCCCGGGCGGATACTGTCGCGCTGCACGCAGATACCAGAACGACAATCATGCCGCTAAGAATGCTGTTCATATGAAAACGGCGTAAAAACATAATGCTCCTAATATAAAATGGTGGCGGTTTGGTCCTGATCCTCTGCTAACCCGGGAGGAAATGCATATTCTGCGGCGAATGCAGGTAACGCGACCAGGAGAAGAGAGAAAATGGATCGTCTCCAGTCCCTTTTGCGCATTAATACAGTGTTCCGGGTGGATTCATTTTCGCTGTTTTTTCACTATGGCTGGTGTTTATTTTGTATTAATCCTTTTCGGCTTATGTTTATTCGTTACTCGCTTATGTTGCCCAAAGCCGCCCGGACAATGCATCAAGGGAATTAACAGCGTGCTTAAAATCGTCGAAATCAAAATAAAACTGTTCAGATAATGGGGTATTCCTCAAGCCCGCAAGACAATTATTCAGGGTGTTTAGCCCTTTGTAGATCTGATAAAGGCAAAGCCTGGCATTGCTATCCAGACTGGCTTTGGTTAACACGCGCAGATCCTGTTCAATGCCTGCCCGTAGAGCGGTCAGTTTGCTGTACAACAGAAGCAAAGCTTCGTACTCCTCGGGTTCAAGCATCAATACGTTCATCACCCCAACGGACGCTTTAAAATTACTCACGATAGAGACAATAAAATGATGCGCTTCAGATGCCATGACCACTCCGAAAATAACAATGACTACCGTTAATGGTTTGCTTTTACGTTATTGTTAACCGGAGGTAGTTAAATAAACAGTATTGAACATCGCAAAAATTAACACTGCGAATCACATCATTCTCGTTATTATCCCGCGAGGACGGATTTTGTTATAACACCTCGCACCTGTAATACCGTTTTAAAGCATCAACGTATTTTGTAGGGTGAATATTCGCGTCTGCGCCACAGGCAGGCGGCCCTTGCGCATAACATGTGCGGTAGAGAAAACAGGGATGCGGCACAGACTCCGCCTTCCTTAAAATGAGGAATAACATCTCTGCATCTCCGGCTAACAGACGCCTACCCGGCACGCTGAATAACACGCAGGGTATCAAGAAGGTGGTCTTTTTCGGCTTCAGAAAGGTTGGGTGACGTCGTCATCTCAGCCAACAACACCCGTTCTGAATATGTGAATGCCCCGGACAGCAATCGCTGGCTGAGCGTGGTTAGCAGTTGCCTGTCCAGTTCATTAATACGTTGCCGGATCCCGGCCAGATCCCGGTAAGTGACCGCAGGATTGGCGTGCGGCGGCCAGTCGGCCAGGTAGCGATACTGTATTGTTTTCCCTGCCTCCATTAACGCGCTGATAAAGGGTTCCACCGATTGCGGCACCAGATCGGCCTCCTGCGCCGTCTTTCGCGCCTCCGCCAGTACTTTCTTCTCCCGTTCTAAATCTTCAACGGGTAGACGATGCTTCACTTTGTAAGCGGCCACCTCCCGCATTAATTGCATCCTTTCGCGAAAGCGCATGGATGTATCTGAAAGCCGGAGCCCCCGCAAACATGCTACCGGACATGCACAGTGTTGAGATGAAAACCGTCATAACCCGCCCTCAATGTAAGGTGAAAAGATAATTTACCTGCGCAAATATAACTAACTTTTACTATATCGTTTCCGAATGTAAGATTCTGGTTATAAGGAGAGCCAGCGTTATGCAGCGCAGGGGTTTAACCCGGGCTGCCTGATGAGTCGCTTTGTCTGCACATACGCGATGCCTGCCGTCCTGGCTAAAAAAAGCCGTTCCCGGGGGAGAACGGCAAACCACACATCACGGTCAAAACGACAACTTTTACTGTTCACTTTTCATTAATTACGTGACGTTATTATTTCATCAAAGCGGCTTAGCGTAAGGAAATGTAACCCCCTGATATCAATACTTTTCATCGGCAGCCCGCGTAGTTGGCAGGATGCGGTCGTTTTTAAGCGCAGAAATAATTAAAAAAACGTAACAGGTCAGACCGGCTGAATGCACAGGTAGCATAAGCACGTGGAATTACGCGTATAACGAATAAAAGATGCCTCGGTACCGGTGCGCCCGAAGCAAACAGACGACTTAACGCCAGGCCAGGCACAGGCAGTCAATTGATTGAACCCAATCGTTATTGCATCTTGCCAATAACTTTCACTGAATAAATTTTGTGCTGAACATTGAATCTGCAAGGCCTGAATAAAAAAGCACCACTCTTCATCAACCCGGTAATATATTTATTGCATAGAGGAATTATCTGAACTTTGGGTACGTACAAACTGTAACAATATAATCCAGGCACACTCCAGTAAGATTGCTATACCTATTATCAGGATGATTAAAAACAGAGGTAGTAAGGTACAAAAATGAAAGTAAAACTAACAGCCCGGTTGATGGCCAAATTACATTTATTTCTGGCATTGATCTGGACGGTACTGACAATTCCCACACTATTATGGTGGAAAAACAGCATCCTCTGGGTATCATTGATGAGTATATACGCGATTGTCATTTCACATTTGGCTGCATACAGTGCTGCACATGCGGAAAAAGCTGCCAGTAAGGCGCTTAATGAAAGCGGGGAAGCGAATAAGAAAATTGCGGCAACCAATAAAGAAGCGCCGGGTCAGTAACATCTTATCTGTCAGCCTCACCCGCACAACAAGGTGAGGCAAAAAAAACCGGACACGTTCGGCCAACCCTTCTGTTTACACTGAGGAGAATGGTTAACGTTGACCACGGTGTTTTGATTACCGCATACCACTCGCTCAATGTTATTATCCGTGCGCTGCAATGCTTTACGAAAATCATCTCCTTTGTATTTGCCTGTCCTCTATTTTATTTTTCGAGCTTACTCTTCATCTGCACGAAGCATTTTGATTTCTTCGGCATGTCTTTGATTAAGATTGATCTGGCACTGGTAAATATACGGCCAGTAATCCCAGGCATCTTCGCCTATTTGCGATCCCACACCTAAACAGAAATTTTTACGATACGCTTTCCATGAATTCTGCGACGCCAGGAAAAACTTACTGAAATCATCCCCAATCGTCCGTTGCGGATTATTGCTTCTGAATACGGGGCCCGTATTGTTTTCTTTTATTTGCCTGGCGGTGGCGGTAATCATCGCATCCATTTTTTTATTACTTTTATCACTTAATTCATGCAGGCACTCAGACGCTTTTCCCCTGTCAGAATAATCATGCCAACAGCGATCCCTTTCAGGCCCCGCTGTTATATCTGCTTTATCAGCAGCGTAGGTAACAGAAATGCCTGTCATGAAAATAACAGCACCGACTATATGTTTCATTGTAACAACCTGGTTTTTACGTTTTGAGTATTCATCATACCTGAGCAGCGCATCTTCCGGGATAGCGTTTCTTCATGCTCTTGCTTCAAGACCTGAGCGGGGAGAGTTAGCTCGGCGCTCAACATGCCACCACGCGCTTGCCTGGCGCTGGAAGCGATGAAATACGCGGGAAAACGCGGCGATGAGCGATCGAAGGGGATGTGCTTAGTGCAGGACGAAAATCACGGCTCTCAACCGCACAGGTATCCGTTTCAAGCCTGGTGTTGAAACCCAGTCATGTCTCCCCTCCAACAGGGCGCGTTGTCCGGCTATAATCGCAGATACAGTCCACCCATACGGAGACATCATGAGAACGGAATTACTGTCAATCGGCCTGCTGGCCGCTGCACTGCTCAGCGGTTGCGACGCGAATGCACAGAGCATTGAGTGGTACAAAACGCATGACAAGGAGCGCAACGCGAAAGTCGAAGAGTGTAAGAAAGCATCTAATCCGCGTGGCACCGAAGACTGCCGCAACGCCATTGATGCCAGCGTCCGTAGCGGCGCTTACACCCGGAGTCCCGCGAAAAGTTGGTAACCCTCTGATAAGCCGCCGACAGGCGGTTTTTTTACACCCTGTTGCGGGGATTCGACTCTCTTCGCTTTAGAACGGCACTGAAACGAGCTGACTCGCCGAAACGCCGTTCGCGCGCCGGCGATACCAGGCGAAATGCCCGAGCCGCGAGAACCACAGACCGAACGTTTCTTGCCGTGCCCGACGTTTTACTTGGCGACGAGGGGTTTAAAACGCGTGGCTATCGCAATCAATACGACGACGCCAGCGCTCATGATCAGCCACGCGTGAGTCAGCGAAGCTGCCTGATCGCGCACAATACCGGCAATTAATGGCATCAACGCGGCGATCAGGTAGCCGCCCCCCTGCACTCTTGACAGTAACTTTCCGGCTTCAGCCGGCGTGCGTGCATGATCCAGCGTCACAATCAGCGATAGTGGGAACAGTGCGCCGATGCCGGTACCAAGCAGCAGCGTTGATAACACAGGTGTCGTTCCCGGCGAAAAGACGAGACACAACAATCCCGCCAGCAACACGAACAGAACGCTAACCAGCGGAACACGGCGGTCAGGAAAGCGCGATATCAACGCTGAGACGGCAAACCCTGCCACCACTTCGGTTAATGTTAACCAGGCCAGCATGTACCCACTGCTGCGGGCGGTCCACCCTGCCTGGATATAGAGAGGCGGCAGCCATGCTAACACCAGCGTGTAGGCTCCGGTTCCTACGCCAAAAAACAACAGCAGTAACCCCGTCCGGGATGAGGATAAATTCACCCCGGCGTACACGGTTTTTTCACGTTGATGATGCCTGGCCCAGGTTAACCAAAATATCAGGGCAAGAAGCGCTAACAGACCGGTGATGGCCAGCGCCGAGGTTAACCCGAACCATGAAAATAGCGGTTCAGCACTGGCGGCCGCCAGCGCAGCGCCAGCCATTATGCCGGTGCTAAACAGCGACATGCAGGTGCTGGCCGATTGCGTATACTCTTTTTTTATCAGGGCGGGCATTAACGCCTGGATCATGCCAATGCTCGCCCCGCCCGCTAACGCCGTGCTCATAAGCCCTGTCAGTGAGGTCGTAAAACCACGACAGACACAGGCGATAAGCAGAATAAAAAGCCCCAGCGTGATCCCCCGAACGGCGCCTGTTCTGGCCAGCAGCCAGGGGCCACCCAGCGCAACGAGCCCCATCATTGTGACAGGCAGTGTGGTTAACAGGCTGAATTCCGTGGCAGATAACCCCACATCACGTTGTAAAACAGGGAATAATGGTCCGATGGAAGCCAGAATGGGGCGAAGATTCAGCCCGACCATAAAAGCGATAAAGGCAAACATAAAAGGTGAGACTGCGATGCGTTTCAAGACCGGATCCTCTTAGGTGAGTGAGCGCTTGAGCAAAATTGCCGCAAGTATTTATCTTAACGTTAAGATAAATGCTCGCCTTGTGTAAGATGTACTGCACAACTCGATAAATTCCCCTTTTAAGGTGCGAAAATGAATGACCATATCGACTTCGTTGTCAGCCAGTGGGACAGCGCGATGCCCGAACTGGACGTCTCTTCAATGAAAATTTTTGGCCGGATGCTGAGAGTGATGAAACATCTCGGCAAAATGCGCGCTCAGGCTCTGGAGCCGTTCGGCTTTCGTGAGGGTGAATTTGACGTCCTTGCCACGCTGCGCCGTGCAGGTGCCCCTTATTGTCTTTCTCCAACACAGTTGTATAAATCGCTGCTGGTCACTTCCGGGGCAATGACCAATCGCCTTAATCACCTTGAAGAACAAGGGCTGATTGAGCGGATCCGTGATCCTGATGACAAACGCAGCACGCTGGTTGGCCTGACCATTAATGGGCAACAACGTATTGAACAAGCGCTGGTCGTTCACACCGCAACGCAAAATGCCATGCTGGCCGGGTTATCTGCCGGACAACGTGAGGAACTTGAAGTGTTGCTAAAGCATTTGCTGCTGGCACTTCCGGATTAAATGAGCGGGATATAGCGCGTTGCTGGCCGTATTTGCTGAGGCGGTGGGACAAAATTGCGGGCTAAAGTATGAGTAGCGAAGTGCGATCCGGCCACGAAATACGGGGCGATGCGAATCGTATCGGACACGGCCTCCTTACCTCCTTTTGCTAATGGTTCCCCCTGCCACTTTCACTGATAACGACATGCCCCAGCACGGCAGATAGAGGAAAATAAAGAGGGCTATACCCGCCTTTTCAGGCAGGCATCCACCTTGCCCGAATTACAGAACCTCAACCACCTCAAACTCTTCAGCGACCAGTTCCATATCTTCAGAAAAACACCCTTCCTGGGTAAAAAATCGCTGATGTTCTCTGCGCCAGTACGCAAGGCTTAAATCTCCCTCACCTTCCTTGCGCGCGAACGCGTCGTTCACGTCACAAAAACGCACCAGCCGCATTGAAACTAATCGGATAACACATACCGGCACATCCTGACCATCAAGGATGATGTTATAACTCCCAATTTTGGGCGGCGATTCATCCTGCTGGTAAGACGTTAATGATCCACATGAGGCCGTTTTAATCCCTTTCAAAATCAGGTCTGCAAGCTCCGAGGCCAATTCGGGGCTGTCCCCTATTTGCCAGGCATTCGCGCCTGGATACTTCATTTTTAATTCGTCGACCGTACGCATCTTAAGCCCTTGCGAATCGCATTTTTAAAAGAAATCTTATATCTGGTTTGAGTGCAAATTGCCCGAACATTCACATCGCTACGTTCCCATTAATATCTCGCTTCAGGCGTCATAACTGTTATCACGCCGCAGTGAAGCGTAATCCTTGTAAACCGGGAGTAATATTGCCGCCAGAAGGGCAACAGGCGCTAATGAGCCCATCCAGGCTAATAAGCGTTTACGTAAACTCATCAGTTTCAGCGCTTTCAGTCTGGCTCTCGTCAACCGGGTGAAGGGCCTGGGTTATCGATTGTTCAACGCATTGTCGGGCATCTGTGCTGGCGAAAGCTCTGAACTGGGGGCCTCTTTTACGCGGGTTATGCGCCATCTTTCCTCGCTGGAAAATGCCGTGTGAACGGTATTGGCGGGCGCGATATTCATCCGGGAAAACCAGGCCTGCTTGCATTGTAAAGACTTAACGCTCGCGCACAGTTTCGGCCTGATTCACCCTCTTCTGTGCCGCGGCTGGAAAATGGCCGGGGGCAATCAAAGCGTCAGAGATGACGAAAAATGGCCGCGATTTTTTCTACGGCGTCTTCTATCTCCTCTTCGGTGTAGGCTGCAAATCCCATTAAAAACCCGGTGGATGTTGGGCTGTTCACATACAAGTCAGAAAGCCCAAGCATATCAATACCCGCACGACGAGCAGCAACAGCAATTGCTGTCTCTGATATTCCCGGCCTGAGGCGGCAAGCCATCTGCATGCCACCCGCTGGCGTTATACAGGTAACAAAATTTGCAAGGAGCCTGTCTACCAGGCTCGCCAGTTTGTCGCGACGAATAACGTAAACACTGCGCATCATCCGGACATATGAACCAAAATGTCCGTCCTCTAAAAATTTGGCCAGCGTCAGTTGGGTGATCGAGGCGGTATGACCATCCATTAATGTCCTGGCTATCGTCAGCGGTTCAACAAGTTCTTCAGGAACGATCATATAGGCAATACGTAGCCCCGGGAAAAGCGACTTCGTAAACGTCCCGATATAGATCGTCCGGTTGAAGGCATCCAGCCCCTGCAAACAGGCCATAGGTTTTCCTTCATAGTGAAATTCACTGTCATAGTCATCCTCAATGATCCATGCCTGGTGGCGGTTTGCCCAGTCGATGACCGCCAGCCGCCGCTCAAGGGACAGTGTGACGCCGGTAGGATACTGATGGGAAGGTGTAAGGTAGATAGCTTTTGTAGGTTCTGTCACTGCATCAAGAGATGCAATGCAGATGCCTTTATCATCAAGCGGAACCGGAATGTTTTTTAATCCGGCAGCTTTAAACGCTTTGCGCGCTCCTTGATAGGCAGGATCCTCCGTCACAATGCCATCTCCGCTGTCCATCAGAACGCTCGAACAGAGTGCGAGCGCCTGCTGGGAGCTAGTCAAAACGATGATACGTTCTGCCGTGGCATGCGCGCCGCGCTCCAGATTGACATATTCCGCGATCGCCCGCCGTAACCGCGCGATACCCTGTGGGGGACTCTGCTCCAGGGCATGGTGGCGATATTCTTTTAGCACCTGCCGTTGAAGACGGTCCCAGGTTTGAGTCGGAAATAACCGTGTTTCGGGGATCCCCGGGGCCAGGGGGCGAGGCAATGAAAATTCGCGTATACCGCCACTCTTATAAATCACCTGTCCACGCGCGCTGAGCTTTGGCTCGGGAACAACTGCCGCTGACTGACGTCGTCGGGAATGTGATTTTAACAACCGGGTACTGGCGGAAACGAAACTCCCTTTGCCCGTATGTCTTTCAATAAAGCCTTCACTGTGTAAACGGATGTAGGCGGATTCAATGGTATCACGGGAAACATTGAGGGATTTAGCCAGGGCGCGTGAGGCCGGAAGGGCTTTACCGTTAGAGAGTGTTCCCTCCAGTATCAACGCCCGTATCGCTCTCTGGATCCTCTCATGCAGAGGTAATGATCCGTTAGCAGGATCAATCATCCATGCCTTTACCGTTTCGAGTTGTGCATGCCTGAACATCAGGATCTCCGTCATGACTCGTTTAGGCCCAGTCTATAACAGGAATGGTAAGGCAACAGCATAAATTGGTCTGCTTGATTTGCCAAAATTGGTGGGGCTAAACGTGCCATTCACCCTTTATAGTTTGTTCCGCAAGCATACGCGGCTATCTGAATGACAGAGGGTTTCTGGCTTTGGCAATAAAGGCCAGCTTATCGTTTCGTTTTTCAAAAATCGAAAATTAATAAGGGCATGAAATCCCCTCACGCGAATTCATCGCGAAATTGAATATCAACTCTTGAAGAGGTCATTATTATGAGTGAAGTGATTGTCACAATTGAAGCAGCCAGGGAAACCGACTACGAAGGCTGGTTACCTATGTGGAAAAATTATCAAATATTTTACAATGTGGATATTGCCGAATCGGTTACAAATCGGACCTGGCAGCGATTTTCCAGCCCAATCGAACCCGTCTTCTGTGCAGTAGCCAGAAAAAATGGGAGGCTGGTCGGCTTTGTTCATTATCTTTTTCACCGCTCCACCTGGGCTGAGAGTGATTACTGCTACCTTGAAGATTTGTATGTCTGCGAAGATAATCGGGGAAAACACGTTGGTAAACAACTCATTGAGCATGTTCAAAAAGAAGCCAGGAAACGCCATGCCTGCCATCTTTACTGGCATACCCATGAGGCCAACTATCGGGGACAAAGATTATATGACTGGGTGGCTAAAAAAAGCGGAATGATTGAATATCGGATGCAAGTAAAATAAGTCCCTTTAGCCAGCCTTACCCCCTTAAATATAACCTGGAAATACTTTATTTAAGGGGTTGTTAACCGCTGGCCAGAATAAGGCTACAGTGTGCGCAATCACCGTTCAGCACATGTTGACTGTGCCGACAAGAATGAAAAGTGAGTATGTAAAGACCTTAAACCGGTGTACCCGGCGCGTCAGCGCAGCATTTTCGAACCGGTGTTTCCGGTAAAATTTCTTTACCCGGCATGTCTTCTGCCAGCGTCTTCTTCATATGGGCGTTATCTTTGTTTGCGAAATGCCATACAGCCTCCTCAATAATACTCCCCGCTACAAATGAATTCTTATCAAATGAACAGTGTGCAAGTTTGATATCTTTTAGTAAGCAAATTATTATTGCGTAGCGATGTGAACGATGTAGGTCATTCCGAAAGGAAAGTAAGAATGGTATTTGGCTTACCCGTAAAAGATTATGTACTTTCATCGCGTTGTGAACATTCCTGAAGCTGGCCACAAATCATTAATTAGAAAAACAACAAAACATATTATCCCTTACTGCTGTTTTTATTTTTTTAAATAATCATTAACCATGCCTAACATTTACAGCCACTGCGGGTTTACAACAAACGGCCTCTTTGATGCATATTCATTCGTAAAATCACAGAAAAAGCCGCCTCTCACTCTGTTGCCGCTTTACAAAAAAACATTGTTTTTCAAAATTATAAAAATATCCGTGTCAAATTTAGCTTGTGCTACTTAATAAATTTGAGCAGTTGTATCTCTTTTCGTTAAAAAATTTGAAGAATTAAAACAGCAATTAAACTATCGATCACTTAATAAAGTTATTGATAGTCAAAAACTATCAATAACTTTAGTTTAAAAAGCTTTTAACGATCAATAACTAAGATTTAACGCAAGAATGCCGATATTACTCATTGATCTTCTTTAAACAGAAGATGCTTTTTTTATATATCAAACAAGGAAAGAAAATGGATAACCGCACAAATATTAAAAAGCTTAATGGCGTCAGCATCAGGAATAAGATAATGCTATCATTTGGCATATTGTTAGTATTGCTTATTATCATTACCGGAAACTCTCTTTTTCGGTTGAGTGAAGCCAGAGATGAAATTTCGCAGATCGTTACCGAAGATTACCCAACGACCGCGCTGGGTAACGATCTTATACGTGAAGTCAATAACTCCACGACGTTACTGCTCAGCGCTCTTCTTGAAAAGGATCCTGCAGAAAAAGCCAAACTAATAACAGATATTAACGAAAAATCGCGTCAGATAAATTCACTTTACACACAACTGAGTAAAGAAGCAGACGATGAAGCCTCTCAGTCATTACTTAAGTCGGTCACTCAGGCACGAAGCAACTATATTAATTCGCGAGCCATTGTGATCAATAACCTGCAATCTGATCCGGATACAGCCAGTAGTGAATATAAGCACACTACGCGGGATCAGCAAATGAAGTACATTGAAAAAATAAATCAATTCATTGCACTTCAGCGTAATGAAATGCAGAAGTCCTACACGGGTTTTCTGCATGATTACAGCATGAGTAAGGTGGTGATGATTATTATTGGGTTGATCAGTCTGGCTTTCGGCTCGATTACGGCATTCCTTATTTCCAGGGCAATCGTTACTCCTATAAAGCACGCGGTAGATGCGGCGACACGGATTGCCGGGGGAGATCTGAGCTCCGAAATTAAGGTAACTTCTAAAGACGAAACCGGTCTGTTGACCAGTGCCATTCATCACATGCAGGAAGAATTAAAGAGAATTGTGATGGAGATACGCAGCGGCGCAGAGAACATTGCGACCGGCGCCTCGCAGATCATGGCCGGAACGCGCGATCTTTCTGCCCGCACGGAGGAGCAGGCAAGTTCAGTTGAGCAGACAGCCGCCTCAATGGAGCAAATCTCTTCGACGGTAAAAAACACCGGCGATAACACGGCAAACGCATCACAACTCTCTGAAAGAGCGAGCCACGTTGCCCGGGACAATGGCAAACTGATGACGTCACTGACGCAGGAAATTCAGAACATCAGCAGCTCGGCAGACAAAATGTCTGACATCATTAATCTTATTGATTCCATTGCGTTCCAGACCAATATCCTTGCGCTTAATGCCGCCGTAGAAGCCGCACGCGCAGGGGAACACGGCAAAGGGTTTGCGGTCGTCGCGCAGGAAGTTCGTAACCTTGCGCAAAAAACCGCTAACTCATCGAAAGATATCCGCACCCTGATTGAAAACTCAACTCAACAGAGCCTGCGTGGTCTGGAAATGGTTCGGCAGGTAAACGGTAAAATGGATGAAATGGTTCTGGATGTGGACAATGTGTCCGGCATTCTGAAGGAAATAGAACGCGCCAGTCTTGAACAAAGCGATGGCGTTCACCAAATTAATATTGCCATCGGTCAGATTGATACCGCCACCCAACAAAACGCAGCACTGGTTGAAGAGTCTGTTGCCGCATCGGAAATGCTCAACGAGCAGGCAAGGGTAATGAAAGACCTGGTGAGTGTGTTCCGGGTTGCCGGTACAGCCAGCTAACGTCAATCATTAATGTTGATAACGTGATAATGCATGTCCGGTAAGGGTGAGGCTTTACCGGATATGCCAGACCGCGGCTGCAAATCCGCGCTACACTCAAGTCGCAAAAGATAATCACCGCGCGCTTAAGGAGAAAGGCATGTCAGTTAAGGATCTTGCCCGCATGGGCGCAGCCAGCGTAGAACGTCTTATGGACGAAACCGGGCATTCGGTCATCGAGAAAGGCCCTGTGGGTGAGGTGGAGTACGCTTTTTATCAACACGCAGCCCATGAACTTGCTCTGGCTGGCGTTACCGCACCTGAATTGTTGTCTGCCGATCCTCATATACGCAAGCTAAGACTGGAATACATTCCCCACCCGGTTGACCAGACTGCCGCAGCGGGAGATGACATCCTGCTTATGCTGGGGCGCCTGCATGATTATCCCGCCAGGCCAGAATGGCGTTACCATCCCCATTCCTGGTCCGCATGTGCACTTGAAAAATCGCTCGCGCTTCTGGCATTACCCCACCACGCCGCACAACAGCTCCGCCATTTCCAACGCTGTAGCGATGTATTGTTTTTTCAGACATGCCTGATTTCTGGTGACAGTAATGCCGGCAACTGGGGGAGAAGAGATAACGGCGATCTCGTTCTTTTCGACTGGGAAAGGTTCGGTACAGGAAGCCCGGCCATCGATCTCGCGCCCCTGATTAAGGGAATGGGGACGCAGCAGGCATTTATTGACCTCGCAGAGCGTTATCAGCGCCTCTCTTCCCGTTCCCCCTCAAAAACGTTGGCGAGAGACATAGCTATTGCCAAAGCATGGGTTGTGACGGAAGTGGTGATACTTCTTCATGAGCGGCAAAAAGCCGAACTGCCCTTCTATCTCGACTGGTACAGGAATCATCTTCCTGGCTGGTTAGAGAACAGCGTAAACCTGCTTTAAGTGACCGCTCATCTTATTACCCGCTATACCCCATCCTGGCCCGTTCGCCGTGCTCAGTCTGCCCCCGCCTTCATTGCACTCGTGGAGGCGTGCGTAATCAGTACATCCGCATATCGCCACCAGATGAACAGTGCAATAAGCGCAATAACGCTAAGCACCCCGAAGGCCGTGGCAAAAGAGTAATGCCCGGCAATTGCCCCTGTTAAGGCGGGACTCATGGACGCGCCGATGCCTTGCATCAGCATCACCACACTCTGCCCTGCATTGACGTGCCCGCTTCCGCGCAACAATTTCACAATAAAACCCGGCACCGCCACGCCCAATATCGCTGCGGCGAGCCCATCCAGTATTTGTACGGGTACCATCATTAACGGCGCATCTGTAGCTGCGGCCAGCGCTGCTCTCACAGGCATGATCAGCAGGGCCAGCATAATCAATCGCCAGTATCCGTATTTGTCGATTCTCAGCGCAACCCATAACGCGACCGGGATCATCACTGCCTGAGAAATGATCACGGTGGCGGCAGCATACAAACCGGGATTAATGGCTGCTGAGGTGGCAGCAACCCGCATGCTGAGCATGGGTAACAGGGCGGCATTGGCCAGGTGAAACAGCAATAATGTGAATCCCGTGATAAGCAGGGGTGTATGTTTGGTAAGGATGGAGAAACCGGGCACCGCTTGAGCGGCCGCAGACTCCAGACCTCGCGCCCTGTTGTTATCGATATCCTTGTGGCGAATGGCCAACAACGCCCCCAGCGTCAGCAGCGTCGTACACCCCATCAATAAGAAAATGCCGCCAATTCCCCCATACCAGGCGATGCCGCCGGCGATCAGCGCCGTCAGGAAATTCCCGGCATGATTGAAGGCTTCATTTTTCCCCATCTGCGCACTAAACCCCTTTTGCCCTGTCAGACCCAGCGTAATCCCCGTGAGCAGCGGGCCGATAAACGCCGCACATATGCCACTTATAATTTGGGAGAACGCAGCTATGCCGCTACGTTGGTTGAACCAGAGCAAAAGCGTACTCACGGTGATCATCACGCAGAGCAAAGCCAGCAGTCCGCGTTTGTTTTTTGCGGTGTCGGTGATAAAACCCGCCGGGAGTGTGGCCAGTAACCCCGCTACGCCACCGGCTGTCATTAATAGCCCCACTTCATCAGGTTGCCAGTGGCGCTGCGTCAGGAATATCCCCAAAAAAGGCCCCAGTCCGTCACGAACATCAGCAATAAAAAAACTGGTCAGGCATAGCGCACGCAATGAACGAAGAGACATAGTAAGGGCCTTCAACAGGTTAACGGACTCTGATAGCGACAACCTGCGTCCCATCAATTCCCCATACAGAACATCGTGAAGTATATTGATGCTCAATGAAAATGAGATGTCTTCCGAAAGCGCTGGCGCTGAGCTCGCGAACGGGTAAGCTGTGTGCTCATTGACCTTACTGATTCCTGTCCTATGATCGTGACCACCACTTCCAGGCTTATTCTCCGCGCATTTAACGAAAAAGATGCGCTTCCACTGCTGGACTATCTCTCTTCACCGCGTACGCCTTGTTTCCAGGATGAGAAGTTAAATTCGTTCGCTGAAGCCAGGGCAGAAGCAATCAAACGATCGGGCGATAGCAGCCAGTTCGCCGTATGTCTTAAAGACAATGATCATTTAATTGGACATCTCTTTGCTGACAACAGGGATGAGCCTGACACAAATACCTGGTCAGTCGGCTGGCATTTTAATTCGCGGTATGAAGGTCAAGGGCTTGCGACAGAATCGGTTTCCGCGCTTTTTCACGTGTTGTTTACGCAGCAGAAAGCCCGGCGTTTGTATGCGTATGTGGAAGATTACAATCTCGCATCGCAAAAACTGTGTGAACGCCTGCATATGCGGCGTGAAGGCTGTTTCAAAGAGTTTGTTTCATTCGTCAACGAAGAGGGCATTGAACGCTTTGACGACACGTTCATTTATGCGTTGCTTCGCAAGGAGTGGAACGCCCGCTCTGGCGTGTGATAATAAACCCTGCTATTTGTGCATGCACACATAGCAGGGCCACGACGTTGCCCTGACACGTTACCGTTAAGCCTGTTAAACAACAGGTTATTTCACGGTTAGCAGATCGGCATAGCGTGTGGTGTACCGTGGCGACAACATTTCACGCTTCATCTGCCACGGTTGCTGAATCCCCTGGCTGGCGAAATAAAGCGTCCCTCGCCCTTCTTTTGTATTCAGGTGGTCCAATACCGCCATTAACTTCTGGCTGTTTTCCCGCGGCGCGTTGTCGTCAAATAAATTAAGTTGCGCCACCCCCTGGCTGTAAAAGTCGCCAAGCATTACCCCGGCTTTCTGATACCGGTAGCCCTCTTTCCAGATAGCTTCCAGACAGCGCGTCGCCGCCGCGATGATATCCCTGCTGTCCTGGGTTGGCGTCAACAGCGTGACCGATGCACGATTACCATAATAGGGTTCGTTTAACGTGAACGGCGAGGTTTTGACAAATGCGGAAATAAACCGGCAGTACTGGTGCTCGCTGCGCAGCTTTTCCGCCGCCCGGGTAGCATAACTGCAGATAGCCTGACGCATTGCTTCGTAATTGCTGATGCGGTCACCGAAGGAACGAGAACAGATGATCTCCTGTTTGTCCGGCACAAACTCTTCCAGCTCAAAACACGGTTCGCCCCGTAACTCACGGACAGTCCTTTCCATAACGACATTAAAATGTTTTCTGATAAATCGGCTATCCGCCTCGGCCAACTGCAACGCAGTCTTGATACCCAAGCTTTCAAGGCGCTTCGTTATACGCCGACCTACCCCCCACACTTCGCTAACCGGTAGGAAGGCCATTAGTTTTCGCTGACGATCGACATTCGATAAGTCCACCACGCCCCCCGTCTGTTGTGGCCACTGCTTTGCGGCATAGTTTGCCAGTTTGGCCAGCGTCTTGGTTTGCGCAATGCCGACGCCGATCAGCAGGTGGGTACGCTGCAGTACCGCATTTCTAAGTTCGCGCCCGAATCCGTTCAAATCGCGGTAGTTCCGCATGCCTGTCAGATCGCAAAAAAGTTCATCGATAGAGTACAACTCGCAGCGAGGAGACAGCTCCTCAATCGTGGTCATCACCCGGTTGGACATGTCGGCATAGAGTTCATAGTTGCTACTGAAGCACACCACGCCGTAACGCCTGAACACCTCTTTTTGTTTGAAGTACGGCTCGCCCATTTTTACAAAGGGCTTTGCTTCCGCAGACCGCGAAATGACGCAACCGTCGTTATTGGACAACACAACTACCGGTCGCCCCTTCAGATCCGGGCGAAACACGGTTTCGCAGGAGGCATAAAAAGTGTTCACATCGCACAATGCATACATGATCAGCCTGCCGATTTTACGATGAACGTGACCACGCCAAAAATTTCGAGCTTGTCTTCGCTGCCGATCATAATCGGCTTATAGGCGGAATTTTCAGGCTTGAGCATAATACACGGCCGCAGTTGCAGGCGTTTAACGGTGAATTCACCCTCAACGGCAGCAATAACAATGTTGCCATGCTCTGGCTGGCGGGCGCTATCCACCACCAGTAAATCGCCGTCACCGATCCCGGCGTCAATCATTGAGTCACCGCTGGATTTTACGAAATAGGTGGCACTGGGGTGCCGGATCATAAATTCATTCAGGTCGATCCGTCGCTCAACATAGTCCTGAGCGGGGCTAGGGAAACCGCAGGGAACCCGATGACTGAACAGGGGGAGTGCCACTATCTTACGTAGTTCGGCTGGGGTGAAAATCCGCATTATGCTCACCATCAAAATATACTGTGTTTATATACAGTATTGTATATTGATAGCAAAGATCAAGCGGAAACGCACCGGCAATCGCCGTTACGCTTAGGGGTATGAAGGGGGTTGAATCTGGACGTGCGCGCCGCCGACAATACTGTGCCGCCCCACTATTGTCGTGACGTGTGCGTCTGCATTAAAAATATACCAATAATTCGTAGGAAACTAATTACGGTAAGCTTATCAAAATATAGTTACTCCCCAATTTATGATCCCGATAATATTCTTCGCACCCCGTGTAGCCTGGATATTGTCTGGAAGCAAGGGCCGCATTATAAAAAAGGGGATGTTCGATCGTTTTTTAAGCGACCATGGAGTGCTACTTAATTTATATGGCGAATTTTCTTTGCGCGAAATAACGTGTCATTTATATCGATGCGGAGTTATTTGCGTAAACGGAGCAATACGTTATGCCCCACAGAACCGGGTGCCACACCGGGCGGAGCGATGAAGCGCTCCCGGCTATCTTCGGCCGGGAAAACCGACAGGCATAATATTCCCAGGCCGGGCAGCATTCAGCGGCTGCGCTTGGCGTGCCGTTCCCAGTTATCCAGCCGGGCCTGTTCCGATTTACGCAGCGCAACATAGCAGGCCCCGCTACCGCCGTGGTGCGGCAAGGCAGTGCAAAATGCCTGCACTTCGTCAAACTCAGTCAGCCAGCGCGCTAAATAACTGCGCACAATATTCGGGTGTGAATCATCCTCACGCCCTTTGCCATGAATAATCAATACATTACGCAACCCGTTAAGCCGGGCCTGATGCATAAAACTGAACAGCCGTTGCCGGCATTGCTCCACTGGCTGGCGCAGCAGATTCAGGTTGGCCTGCTGAGGGTATTTACCCTGGCGTAACTTGTCTAACACGCCGTGTTGGAGGCCGTCGCGCTTAAACTCAAGCGGCGTCGACAGCGGGACAATATCGAGATAGCCGGTGGTCAAAAAGTTGTCCAGTTGCAGCGTATCTACACGCTGTACTGCCCGTGTATTGCGACTCGGTTGCCAGTGAACGTCTGTACAACGCTTAAGGGGTTGAACATCTTCCATGGCGTCAAGGAACAGCGATTTTTCATCCGGGTTCATGGTGTTCGGCCTCCGTCGACTTCAGTGTGCTTACTATAGCTGGCGTGGCGTACGCTCACAATGCTCGGGGGCACTTCAGCGGGTGGGACGAAGGGCTTATAAATAGCCACTCCAGTCATATATAAAAACAACAAGGTTAGTAATGGCTTTCCCAGACTTAACTTAAATTAAATTTTTGGGTTATATGGATTTTAGTTAAATTAACGTGAAACCAATCACCAATTAATAGTGGAAATATGGCATCAGCCGTCTATAACTATATTTAATACGCAAGGATGAGACCGCGAGAAAATAACGACAGGAAGCGCTGCTGTGTGTACTGTAGAGCCTGACGGATGTCGGCAGGCTCTATTTTTTTCTTTCCTGAAAATAACCCAATATATCATCTATTCGATCATGCCATTCTGCGGATTATTATTGCAGCAAGGTTCTTATTGTCTTGTTAAAGCACGCCCTTTCGGGGTATGGCGAGCCCCCAACCGTCATGGTAGATTGTCGATCGTTTTTCGTTGAAAAGGATGCCTGATGCTGACGTTGCTCGAAGATAAAATCGCTACCCCGGTAGGCCCGTTGTGGGTGTTGTGCGATGAGAACTTTCGTTTGCGTGCGGTCGAGTGGGAAGAGCACAGCGATCGGATGGTTGAATTGCTGAACATTCATTACCGCAGCGGAGGATATCAGCGCGTCCCGTCGAGCAACCCCGGCGGCTTAAGCCAGAAACTGCGCGACTATTTTGCTGGCGATCTCGCCATTATTGATACCTTGCCTACCGCAACGGCTGGCACACCTTTTCAGCGTGAAGTCTGGCAGATGCTGCGTACCATCCCCTGCGGCCAGGTTATGCATTATGGTCAACTGGCGACTATTCTTGGGCGTGCCGGCGCGGCGCGGGCCGTGGGTGCCGCCAACGGCGCAAACCCGGTCAGTATTGTTGTGCCCTGCCACCGCGTTATTGGCCGCAATGGTACGTTGACAGGCTATGCCGGCGGCGTGCAGCGTAAAGAGTGGTTGTTGCGGCATGAAGGCTATTTGTTATTGTGAGAAAAAACGCATATTTAGTGCCCTTTTCTCCGCACTCGTGGAGGAAAACCTTAGCGAAGTGATGGAATTTCAAAGAGATGATGCGAAGTCATCTCTTGCAGCTCGTCCCACCTGTTTCAATATTCGTGAATTGACGTTTTGCCAGGCTTACGTGCTCAATAAAAAGATGTTAAAATTGACCAATATCAATTACGGCGTTGAGCAGACCTATGATCCCGGAAAAGCGAATTATACGACGCATACAGTCTGGTGGATGTGCAATCCATTGTCAGGATTGCAGTATCAGCCAGCTTTGCATCCCGTTTACCCTCAATGAACACGAGCTGGATCAGCTTGATAACATCATTGAGCGTAAGAAGCCCATCCAGAAAGGTCAGACGCTGTTTAAAGCAGGGGATGAGCTGAAATCCCTGTACGCCATTCGCTCGGGTACCATCAAAAGTTACACCATCACCGAGCAGGGCGACGAGCAGATCACCGGTTTCCATCTGGCAGGTGATTTAGTCGGCTTCGACGCTATTGGCACGGGTCATCACCCGAGCTTCGCTCAGGCGCTGGAAACGTCAATGGTATGTGAAATCCCGTTTGAGACACTGGACGATCTCTCTGGCAAAATGCCCAATCTGCGTCAGCAGATGATGCGTCTGATGAGCGGCGAGATCAAAGGCGATCAGGATATGATCCTGCTGTTGTCGAAGAAAAATGCGGAAGAGCGTCTGGCGGCGTTTATCTACAATTTATCTCGCCGGTTCGCGCAGCGTGGTTTCTCTCCGCGTGAGTTCCGTCTGACCATGACCCGTGGCGACATCGGTAACTATCTCGGCCTGACGGTTGAAACCATTAGCCGTCTGCTGGGGCGTTTCCAGAAGAGCGGCATGCTGGCGGTAAAAGGGAAATATATCACCATCGAAAACAGCGAGACGCTGGCGCAACTGGCCGGCCATTCACGTAACGTCGCCTGAGTTTCATCCCCGCCTGACTCCCCTTCGCCGGGTCATTAAATTTTTTGTATTTATTGATCTGGCGGAAGGTTTTCCCTGTTTCATTCAGCACTTATGGGTTATCTTTTACGTTACAGACTGTGGTGACAGATGTAAGGAGACCCTGTATGGCTAAGTATCAGAATATGCTGGTCGCCATCGATCCTAATCAGGACGATCAGCCAGCGCTACGGCGTGCTGTGTATTTGCATCAACGGATTGGTGGCCGAATCAAAGCCTTTCTACCGATCTATGATTTCTCGTATGAGATGACCACCCTTCTGTCCCCGGATGAGCGCACTGCGATGCGTCAGGGCGTCATTAGCCAGCGAACCGCGTGGATCCGCGAGCAGGCAAAATATTACATTGATGCGGGCGTCCCCATCGATATCAAAGTGGTCTGGCACAACCGTCCCTTCGAAGCCATCATTCAGGAAGTCCTGGCGGGCGGCCATGATCTGCTGCTGAAGATGACCCACCAGCACGACAAACTGGAGTCGGTCATTTTTACCCCTACCGACTGGCATTTGCTGCGTAAATGTCCGTGCCCGGTGTGGATGGTCAAAGACCAGCCCTGGCCGGAAGGCGGCAAAGCCGTGGTGGCGGTTAACCTCGCCAGCGAAGAGCTTTACCACAATTCGCTGAACGAAAAACTGGTCAAAGAGACACTGCAACTGGCCGAACAGGTTAACCATACGGAAGTCCATCTGGTGGGCGCTTACCCGGTTACGCCTATCAATATCGCCATCGAGCTGCCTGAATTCGACCCCAGCGTCTACAACGATGCCATTCGGGGTCAGCACCTGCTGGCAATGAAAGCGCTGCGCCAGAAGTTCAGCATTGATGAAAAACACACCCATGTAGAGAAAGGGTTGCCGGAAGAAGTGATCCCGGATCTGGCAGAACACCTGCAGGCCGGGATTGTGGTGCTTGGCACCGTCGGGCGTACCGGTATTTCCGCTGCGTTTCTTGGCAATACCGCCGAACAGGTGATCGATCATTTACGTTGCGATTTGCTGGTGATCAAACCCGATGATTATCAGTCACCTGTCGAACTGGATGACGACGAAGACGACTAAAATGCAAAACCCGCCATCCGGCGGGTTTCTTTTTTCATGCTTCAGCGACTTTTTCATCTCCGGTAATCGCCAGCCCGCCCTGAATAACGACACCTGGCAGCGCCAGTTCGATCCCCTGCTCCGCCAGGCCTTCCATGATCCGGATATTAATCTCCTGCTGAATATCCATGTATTTGTTGTAATCCGCGGTACTGACAATATGCACCACTTCAAAATTCAACCGATCTGTACCAAACCCCTGAAAGTGCGCGCGGTCGAAACGCGTATCGCCCACCTCAGTAATAATGGTGCGGATCATCTCCCCCACCTGGCGCAGTTTCTCCGGCGGCGTGTTTAACGCCAGACCAAAAGTAAAAACAATGCGTCGGGTTTGCATACGTTTGTAGTTATGCAGGGTTTGTTGTAGCAGGATAGCGTTACCGCAGACGATCTGTTCGCCGCTGAGGCTACGAATACGGGTAGTTTTCAGCCCGATATGCTCAATGGTACCGGCGACGTCGTTAAAGACCACAAAATCGCCGATTTCAAAGGGCTTATCAAAGCCAATCGACAACGAAGCGAAGACGTCGCTCAGGATGGTTTGCACTGCCAGTGCAATAGCAATACCGCCCACGCCAAGGCTGGCGACCAGCGCGGTGATATTAACGCCAGCATTGGCGAGGATCGACAACAGCATCACCGTCCAGAGCATCATGCGCAGCAGCAGTCCGGCGATCACCATCGTTACCGGGTTTCTGCTGGCCCCGGGCGTATACATCAAATGACGCATCCATGACACCACCCCCTGATCCAGCCACAGCGCCATCTGGATCGCTAATACCAGAAACCAGGCGTGACCGAGCGTACTGAACAGACGATCGGGGAGCTCGACAAAGCGCAAACTAAACAGTAAAGCGGCAATGAAGAGCAGAAACTTACTGGTGCGGCTGAGCATATCCACCAGCACATGTTGCATTTTACCCACGCCGCGATGCCGTTCTCCCCAGCTTTGCGCGCCTTTCGTCAACATCGACAGTAAACGCTTAAACAGCCAGTAGACAATCAGCGTCACTATCACTACTGTCCCCAGCCCAATCCAGAATGAGGGCAACATCAGTAGTGAGATAAAGTCGAACCGTGGCAAAAACGTCATCCTTCCTCCGCTTTTAAAACATGGAGCAACAAGTATAGACACAACGGTTTGGTCAACGGCGGGCAAAAAAATACCGCTCCGGAGAGCGGTAGGGTCGGCTGTGGTAGTTACAGCGCTTTGAGGATGGCATCGACGCTGGCTTTGGCATCGCCAAACAGCATCTGCGTGTTCTCTTTGAAGAATAACGGGTTCTGCACCCCGGCGTAACCGGTGTTCATAGAACGTTTGAAAACGATAACGTTCTGCGCTTTCCACACTTCCAGTACAGGCATACCGGCAATCGGGCTTTTCGGATCGTCCTGCGCGGCCGGGTTAACCGTATCGTTCGCACCAATGACCAGCACGGTGTCGGTGTCGGCAAAATCATCATTGATTTCGTCCATTTCCAGCACGATGTCATACGGCACTTTCGCTTCGGCCAGCAACACGTTCATATGCCCAGGCAGACGCCCGGCGACCGGGTGAATGCCGAAACGCACTTTCACGCCGCGCGCACGCAGTTTTTCAGTGATTTCCGCCACCGGATACTGCGCCTGCGCCACTGCCATGCCGTAACCTGGGGTGATGATCACCGAATGCGAATTTTTCAGCATTTCAGCGGTCTCTTCGGCGTTAATTTCACGGTGTTCGCCTACTTCGTCATCGCTGCCGGAAGAGGAACCATCGGTACCAAAACCACCGGCAATCACGCTGATAAAGGAGCGGTTCATCGCCTTACACATAATGTAAGAGAGAATTGCACCGGAAGAACCCACCAGCGCCCCGGTAACGATCAACAGATCGTTGCTGAGCATAAAGCCCGCCGCGGCGGCTGCCCAACCGGAATAGGAGTTCAGCATCGAGACGACAACAGGCATATCCGCCCCGCCGATCGACGCCACCAGGTGCCAGCCGAACACCAGCGCGATAATGGTCATCAGCAACAGCGCCAGCACCTGTACACCGACATGTTCGGTACGGACAAAAGCCAACAACAGCGCGAAAGAGACGACCAGCGCTGCCAGATTCAGCTTGTGACGATGGGGCAGCATCAGCGGTTTGGATGAAATTTTCCCGCGCAGTTTGCCAAACGCTACAATCGACCCGGTAAAGGTGACCGCACCAATAAAGATCCCGAGGAACACTTCCGTCAGGTGAATGTTCTCCAGAACCGGCGCGAGACCTGCCTCGTGATCCAGATAGCTGTTGAAACCTACCAGTACCGCCGCCAGGCCAACAAAGCTATGCAGTACCGCCACCAGCTCCGGCATTTCGGTCATTTCGACTTTTTTCGCCAGACGAATACCGATCGCACCGCCGATGATCATCGCCACCAGAATCCACGCAACGTTGCCGGTATCCGGGCCAAAAATGGTCGCCACCAGCGCAATCGCCATACCGGCGATACCAAAGTTATTACCCTGCTGGGAGGTTTCGTGCTTTGAAAGCCCCGCCAGGCTGAAAATAAACAGGATCGCGGCAACAATGTATGCAGCTGTAACTAATCCTCCAGACATCTGTTACCCCTTAGTTCTTCCGGAACATTTTCAGCATGCGCTGAGTGACGGTGAAACCACCAAAAATATTAATGCTGGCGATCAGCACCGCAATAAAGCTTAAGAAGCTGACCCAGCCGCCATGGCCTATCTGCAGCAGCGCGCCAACCACAATAATGCCGGAAATGGCGTTGGTGACTGACATCAACGGCGTATGCAGCGCATGGGAGACATTCCATACCACGTAATACCCGACAACACAGGCGAGTGCGAAAACAGTAAAGTGACCGAGGAACTCTTTTGGCGCGACATCCGCCAGCCAGCCAAACAGAATTATCGCCAGCGCCATCAGCGCATATTTGCGCCACGGCGAAACCGGTTTGGCTTCTTCTTTTGGCGCAGCCGCCGCTTTCGGCGCAGCCTGCGGTTGGGCAGAAACCTGAATCGGCGGTGCCGGCCAGGTGACTTCACCATCACGCACCACGGTCACGCCGCGCACAACTACGTCGTCAAAGTTGACCACTACGTTGCCATCTTTTTCAATGCAGAGCAGTTTCAGCAGGTTAACCAGGTTGGTGCCATATAGCTGTGAGGATTGGGTCGGCAGGCGTCCCGGCAGATCGGTATAGCCAATAATTTTGACGCCATTAGCCGTGGTGCTGATCTCATTCGGTACTGTGTATTCACAGTTACCGCCGTTTTGCGCAGCCAGATCGACAATCACGCTACCTGGTTTCATGGAATCGACCATTTCGCGAGTGATCAGCTTCGGTGCCGGTTTCCCCGGAATAAGCGCAGTCGTCACAATGATGTCGACATCTTTCGCCTGCGCGGCAAACAGTTCCATTTCCGCTTTGATAAAGGCTTCAGACATCACTTTCGCGTAACCATCGCCGCTGCCCGCCTCTTCCTCAAAATCCAGCTCGAGGAATTCCGCCCCCATACTTTGCACCTGCTCTTTAACCTCAGGACGAGTATCAAAAGCACGTACAATGGCGCCAAGGCTATTGGCGGCACCGATCGCGGCAAGACCTGCTACGCCCGCGCCGATCACCATTACTTTCGCCGGAGGTACTTTCCCGGCGGCGGTGATCTGCCCGGTAAAGAAACGACCAAACTCATGCGCAGCTTCAACAATGGCGCGATAGCCCGCAATGTTAGCCATTGAGCTGAGGGCATCCAGCGCCTGCGCGCGGGAGATACGCGGCACAGAGTCCATTGCCATCACGGTTACGTTACGCGCAGCCAGCTTCTCCATCAACGCCGGGTTCTGCGCAGGCCAGATAAAGCTAATCAGCGTTGTGCCGGGGTTAAGCAGTGCGATCTCATCTTCGTCGGGCGCGTTAACTTTTAGGATAACGTCTGAATGCCAGACATTGCTGCCGTCTACAATCGTCGCCCCGGACTGGGTGAACGCATCGTCATCGAAACTTGCCAGTTTGCCAGCGCCGCTTTCTACTGCGACAGTGAAACCCAATTTAAGCAATTGCTCGACCGTTTTCGGCGTCGCGGCAACGCGGGTTTCATTGGCCAACCGTTCTTTAGGTACACCAATACGCATAGTTTTCCCTTCCATCGGTTTTAGATGATGGTTTGTCAGTCCTCACCGGAACAACGTCGCACCTGTACACCAGTATTGCGGAATGTGTCCCGGAAAATAAAACAGTAACAAACTTTCTATAACCTACTGAAAATGACGCCTGTGATCCACAGCCGGAAAAAAGAATTTATGCTTTTATCCGCGAAAAGTAAGTTCAGGTAGGGGCTGGCAAGGTTATTTGCCTTTAATTCTTTATAACAGGCCGATATTCCGCTCAAGCGAAGCGACAAAACACGATTAATCTCCAGCAGGAATTGCTTTTTAACAATGTATTAACTTTAAAAAGTCATATGCTTTATCGCTTTTGCCGGTCAAGCGGCTTTTTTATCAACATATCACTTAAAGTTATCGTTATTACCCGCCCATAGCACACTCAGTGAAAAATGACGCAGACAGTTGCGCTGTTTAAATGCAATAATCGTCGGCGTTTTCTCAACAACAACACCAGTTTATGGTTTGCGCAAGGCGAAGGACTATTTTTATGAAGCTTAAGAACACCCTCCTGGCGTCAGCACTCCTCTCTGCGACAGCGCTGTCAGCCAACGCAGCGACAGAGTTAACCCCGGAGCAAGCGGCAGCGTTGAAACCCTACGATCGCGTCGTGGTTATTGGCCGTTTTAATGCCATTGGCGATGCCGTGGCTGCCATCTCCAAGCGCGCAGATCAAGAAGGCGCAGCATCGTTCTACGTTGTTGACTCTTCCGATGCCGGTAACAGCGGCAACCAGCGTGTCGTCGCCGATCTCTACAAAGCGAACGCCACCAAGGCGGATGCACCGCAATATCGCGTTATCAATGGCATCACCGAATTACCAAAAGACAAAGCCATTGAATTGCAACCTTACGATACCGTCACCGTGCAGGGTTTCTACCGTTCCCAGCCCGAAGTAAACGATGCCATCACCAAAGCGGCACAAGCGAAAGGCGCGGCCTCGTTCTATATCGTGCGCCAGTTCGACACCAACCAGGGCGGCAACCAGATGATCACCGCATTCATTTATAAAGCAGATGCGAAAAAACGTGTGATCCAGAGCGCCGATGCCATTCCGCGTGATTCCGACGCGGGCCGTGCTGCACTGGCGAAAGGCGGGGAAGAAGCAAAAAAAGTTGAAATCCCGGGCGTCGCCAGCGATGCCACACCAGGCCTGGGCGTAGGCCGTTTCTTCGAAACGCAATCGACCTCCGGCGGTCGTTATTCTGTCACGCTGCCTGACGGCACAAAAATTGAAGAGCTGAATAAAATCACCGCTGCACAGATGGTGCCGTTCGACAGCATCAAGTTCACTGGTAACTACAGCAGCATGACGGAAGTCTCCTACCAGGTTGCCAAACGCGCCGCTAAAAAAGGCGCCAAGTACTATCACATTACGCGTCAGTGGTCAGAGCGCGGCAACAATATGACCATCAGTGCCGATCTCTATAAATAATCTGCACGGATGAATCAGGCGGCTACGGCCGCCTTTTTTTGATCTTTTTTCTGCTTTTTAACAAAATTGTCGTCGCCCTCATTGCATGCCTTAGCGACTCTCCGTAAAATCCCGCGCCTTAGTGATATCCACCATATTTATGCGCCCCGGCAAAATAATTATTCTGGATTTGTTGCATTTTTGACAGGATAACAATGGAAAAGAAACTCGGCCTTAGCGCGTTAACGGCTCTCGTTTTGAGTTCAATGCTCGGCGCTGGCGTCTTCAGCCTGCCGCAAAACATGGCGGAAGTCGCCAGCCCTGCGGCATTGATCATTGGCTGGGCGATCACCGGCGCAGGGATTTTACTGTTGGCGTTCGCCATGCTGATCCTCACCCGTATTCGCCCGGATCTGGACGGCGGAATCTTCACCTATGCCCGCGCCGGTTTTGGCGAACTGGTCGGCTTCTGTTCCGCCTGGGGTTACTGGCTATGTGCCGTGATCGCCAACGTCTCCTACCTGGTGATTGTCTTTTCCGCACTGAGCTTTTTCACTGACACCCCGCAATTACGCCTGTTTGGTGATGGTAATACCTGGCAATCCATTGTCGGGGCCTCAGCGCTCCTGTGGATCGTTCACGCGCTGGTGCTGCGCGGGGTTCAAACGGCCGCGAGCATTAACCTTGCTGCAACGCTGGCAAAACTGGTGCCACTGGGTCTGTTTGTAGTACTGGCCGCGCTGGCGTTCAATATCGACAAATTCAATGTCGATTTTAGCGGTGTTTCGTTGGGCGTTCCGGTGTGGGAGCAAGTAAAAAACACGATGCTGATTACTCTGTGGGTGTTTATCGGTGTCGAAGGCGCGGTAGTCGTTTCTGCGCGCGCGCGCAACAAACGCGATGTGGGTCGCGCAACCATGCTGGCGGTACTGGCCGCGCTAACGGTTTACCTGCTGGTTACGCTATTGTCGATCGGCGTCGTCCCACGGGCGGAACTGGCGGGCATGCGTAACCCGTCGATGGCGGGCCTGCTGGTCAAATTGATGGGCAATTGGGGGGAAGTGATTATCGCAGCCGGTCTGATTGTGTCCGTGTGCGGTGCGTACCTGAGCTGGACCATCATGGCAGCAGAAGTGCCTCTGCTGGCAGCAACCCATAAAGCGTTCCCACGCATTTTCGCCCGGCAGAATAAAAATAACGCGCCATCCGCTTCATTATGGCTGACCAACATCAGCGTGCAGGTTTCGCTGGTGTTAATCTGGCTGACGGGATCGGACTACAACACCCTGCTGACCATCGCTTCGGAGATGATCCTCGTCCCCTATTTCCTGGTCGGCGCTTATTTGTTGAAAATCGCCCAGCGCCCGTTGCATCAGGCCGTGGCCGTGGGTGCCTGCCTGTATGGTTTATGGCTGCTTTACGCTTCTGGCCCAATGCATTTGCTGCTGTCAGTGGTGCTATATGCCCCGGGGTTACTGGTATTTATGTATGCGCGTCGCACACATGAGATGCCAGAACTGCTCAAACGCCGGGAAAAGTTACTGATTATGCTGCTACTTATTGCCGCAGTTCCCGCGACGTGGATGTTAGTGAAATAAGATCAGTGCAGACGGCTCCAGCAGTAGATTAACAGCCAGGCGCTGAGGCTCCAGCAGAGCACCGCACAGCCCAGCGCCGGCCACACCCGCAAAAACCCCGTGAAGTACCACAGCGACAAAAGATAGATAAAATAGGGGATGATCGCCCACATGCCGAACACAATGGTAGTACGCAACGCCTCAATCCCTCTTTCGGTCGCCACAATGTAATGGGCTATCAAGGCAAAGGTGGGAAACAGCGGAATTAACCCGGCAATATAGTAATTTTTTGTCTTCGCCAGCAGCCCAATCAGTACCACCACCAGCGCACCGATCGCGGCTTTGATAAACAGTCCCATAATTTTACCTATAATACTTGAACAACAAAGACCTACAGCATAGCGGAACGCCTCTTGTTTAGAAAAGATTAATGGCAGCTTGCAGCAAGGCGGTGTATGTTGACGTTTTTGACCTATCCCGATGGCATATGAATAAAATCGTATTTGTAGAAGATGATCCGGAAGTAGGCGCCCTGATTGCCGCCTATCTGGGTAAACACGATATGGATGTCATTGTTGAACCCCGTGGCGACCGCGCGGAAGCGGTGATCGCCAGGGAGAATCCTGAACTGGTATTGCTGGACATTATGCTGCCAGGCAAAGATGGGATGACACTGTGCCGCGACTTGCGTAAACAGTGGAACGGCCCGATTGTCCTGCTCACCTCGCTCGACAGCGATATGAATCATATCTTGTCGCTGGAGATGGGGGCCAATGACTATATTCTGAAGACCACCCCGCCAGCCGTATTGCTGGCGCGATTGCGCCTCCATTTACGTCAGCGCACCAGCACGCCGGCAGAACCCGCTGCTGCGCCGCTGAGACAGCACAATATTATTCGTTTTGGTACTCTTTCCATCGATCCGGTGAACCGCCAGGTGTTGCTGAGCGGCGAAGAAGTGGCGCTCTCGACGGCGGATTTCGATCTCCTGTGGGAACTTGCAACCCATGCCGGTCAAATTATGGATCGGGATGCACTGTTAAAGAATCTGCGCGGCGTCACCTACGATGGACTGGATCGCAGCGTCGATGTGGCGATTTCCCGCCTGCGTAAAAAACTGCTCGACAGCGCCACCGAGCCTTACCGAATCAAAACCGTGCGCAACAAAGGTTATCTGTTCGCCCCGCATGCGTGGGATAACTAAGGCCGCTTAACCAGGTAACATTATGAAAAAGCTGTTCGTCCAGTTTTACCTTCTGCTGTTCGTTTGCTTTATTGTGATGACCATGCTGGTGGGCCTGGTATATAAATTCACCGCTGAGCGTGCGGGCCGTCAGACGCTGGATGACCTGATGAAAAGCTCGCTGTATTTGATGCGCAGCGAGCTGCGCGAGATCCCGCCACACCAGTGGGCAAGCACGCTGAAAGAGCTGGACCTGAATCTGTCGTTTAATTTGCGCATTGAACCGATGAGCAAATTTACTCTCGACCCGCCGCATGCCCAGCGACTGCGCGAAGGCGACATTGTGGCGCTGGATGCCGAGTACACCTTTATCCAGCGGATCCCCCGCAGTCACTACGTTCTGGCCGTAGGTCCGGTGCCATATCTGTTTTTCCTGCATGAGATGCGGTTGCTGGATATGGCGCTGATGGCTTTTATTGCCATATCCCTCGCCTTTCCGGTATTTATCTGGATGCGACCACACTGGCAAGAGATGTTGCGGCTTGAGTCCGCCGCGCAGCGTTTTGGCGAAGGTCATCTTGAGGAGCGTATTCACTTTGATAGCGCCTCCAGCTTCGAACGGCTGGGCATCGCCTTTAACCAAATGGCTGATAATATCAATGCGTTAATCGCCAGCAAGAAGCAGCTTATCGATGGTATTGCGCACGAACTGCGAACCCCATTGGTGCGCTTGCGTTATCGTCTTGAAATGAGCGACAACCTCAGCGCGTCAGAACATGCGGCACTGAACCGTGATATCGGGCAACTGGAAGCCCTGATCGAAGAGTTACTGACCTATGCCCGTCTCGATCGTCCACAAACCGAACTGAAACTGACCAGCCCGGACCTGCCGGTCTGGCTACAAAGTTATATGGACGATGCCCGTAGTATGAATCCACAACATCAGTTGCAACTCACCTGCACGCCCGGTGACGATTATGGCGCGCTGGATATGCGGTTGATGGAGCGCGTCCTGGATAATCTGGTTAATAACGCCCTGCGTTATAGCCAGCAGACGATCAAAGTGACGCTGCAACGACAAGGGGCACAGGCCAGTCTCATGGTTGAAGACGATGGCCCAGGCATCGCACCGGAAGAGCGCGTGCGGGTGTTCGAGCCTTTTGTACGTCTCGATCCCAGCCGCGACCGCGCCACGGGCGGTTGTGGTCTGGGGCTGGCCATTGTTCACTCTGTTGCCCAAGCCTTTGGCGGTGAAGTTATCTGTGCGCAGAGCGAAACGCTTGGCGGTGCGCAATTTACCTTCAACTGGCCTATTTACCACAACATTACCCTCCCCTGATAAGCACCTACAGCGCAGTGGCTCAACCCCTGCGCCTGTGCTATAACTTTATGAGTATGTTGTAACTAATGGAGTAAGCATGGCTGCTTTAGACCTGATTGAACGCCTGAACACCACGTTCCGGCAGATGGAACGGGAGTTGGCGGCGTTTAAAGCCCAACTGAGCGAATGTCGCTTAATGGCGGGTCGCGTGTTTACGCTGCCAGAAATCACCAAAGGCGCAGAGCACGCGCCGCTGTCGGTGATCCCGGTCAAACAGCATATTGGTAAAGAAGCTGCCGAGCTGGCGCTGCGCCATTACACACATCTGTTCATTCAGCAACAATCAGAAAACCGCAGCAGTAAAGCTGCTGTGCGTTTACCGGGCGCAATTTGCTACCAGGCGGCACAATCCGCCATCACGGCACTGGAACAGCGCATCGATACCATTAATGCCCTCAAGCTCGCTTTTGAACGCATTGTTACTGTAGAGTCAGGCCTGCCACCCGCAGCACGTTTCGAGTGGGTACACCGCCATCTACCCGGTTTGATTACACTGAATGCTTACCGGGCGCTTACCGCCATTCGCTCCCCTGATACCCTGCGTTTTGGCTGGGCGAATAAGCACATTATTAAAAATCTCACCCGCGATGAGGTGCTGGCACAGTTGGAAAAGAGCATGAAATCGCCCCGCGCAGTCGCCGCCTGGACGCGCGAACAGTGGCTGGTGAAGATCGAGCAGGAATATAACGACATTGCCGCGTTGCCCCGACAGGCAAAACTGAAGATCAAACGGCCGGTAAAAGTCCAGCCTATTGCGCGGGTCTGGTACGCCGGGGAGCAAAAGCAGGTACAGTACGCCTGCCCGACCCCCCTGATTGTGTTGAATGCCGAAGAGAATGGGGCAGCGGTGCCGGATATTGGCGAGCTGCTGGATTATAACGCCGACGCGGTGCAACACCGCTATAAACCGCAGGCACAACCGCTGACGCTGTTGATCCCGCGGTTGCACCTCTATTTAGCAGGTTAAGCAGGTTTCATACTGCCGACCATCGATTCCGGGCGAACCCAACTGTCGAATTCGGCCTCCGTCAGATAGCCCAACGCCAGTGCCGACGCTTTTAGCGTCAGGCCGTCTTTGTGCGCTTTCTTGGCGATTTCCGCCGCTTTATCGTAGCCGATATGGGTATTCAACGCGGTAACCAACATCAGCGACTCATTAAGCAACTGCGCGATACGCTCCCGGTTTGGCTCAATGCCGACGGCACAATGCTCGTTAAAGCTCTCCATACCGTCGGCCAGTAAACGCACCGATTGCAGGAAATTGTGGATCACCATCGGCCGGAATACGTTGAGTTCAAAGTTGCCAGACGCACCGCCAATGTTCACCGCCACATCATTGCCCAGCACCTGAGCACAGAGCATGGTCATCGCCTCACACTGTGTCGGGTTAACTTTACCCGGCATGATAGAACTGCCAGGTTCGTTTTCCGGAATGGCAATTTCGCCGATACCACAGCGCGGGCCGGAAGCCAGCCAGCGAACATCGTTGGCGATCTTCATCAGCGACGATGCCAGACCTTTCAGCGCACCGTGCATATGCACCAGTGCATCGCAGGTCGCCAGCGCTTCAAATTTATTCGGTGCGGTGATAAACGGCTGACCCGTGAAGTGCGCCAGCTCTTCAGCGACTCGCCGGGCATATTCCGGATGCGTATTTAGCCCGGTGCCCACAGCTGTCCCGCCCAGCGCCAGCTCGCCCAGGTGCGGCAGATTCAACTCAATGTGTTTCAGATTGTGCTCCAGCATCGCAACCCAGCCGGAGATCTCCTGGCCAAGGGTCAACGGCGTGGCATCCTGCAGGTGTGTGCGGCCGATTTTGACGATATCGGCAAAAGCGCTGGCTTTCTCACTGAGGGTATTCTTGAGCACCTGAAGTTGCGGGAGCAACTGCTCGCGCACCGCAATCACCGCAGCAACATGCATGGCGGTCGGAAACACATCATTTGAACTCTGGCTTTTGTTAACGTCATCGTTCGGATGGATTTTGCGCTCCATTCCGCGTACGCCGCCGAGGATCTCACTGGCGCGATTCGCCAGTACCTCGTTCATATTCATATTGCTCTGGGTGCCAGAGCCGGTCTGCCAGATAGCCAGCGGAAACTCGTCAGGGTGTTTTCCATCCAGCACTTCGTCCGCCGCGGCAATAATAGCGTTGGCTTTTTCGGCGGGCAGCAGCCCCAGATCCTGATTGACTTTCGCCGCCGCTCGCTTGGTTAGCGCCAGCGCGTGGATCAGCGAGACGGGCATTTTTTCCGTTGAAATACGGAAGTGCTCAAGCGACCGTTGGGTTTGCGCCCCCCACAGTTTATCTGCCGGGACGTCAATCGCGCCCATTGAATCTTTCTCACTGCGATGCGTTGTCATTACTTTCTCCTTGAGTACAAAGTGGTGTTGAGTGCCGACATTGCTCACTTGCAAACAAGTAAAAGTATTGATGCTTTTTATTATGTTGCTTAATGGTTCGTGCTTTAAAAAACCGCCCCGTAGGGCGGTAATGTTATTTCACGCAGCGGGCGCACTGCCCGGACTGGATCTGCTGGAAGAAGTCGTTACCTTTGTCATCCACCAGGATAAACGCCGGGAAATCTTCAACCTCGATTTTCCAGATGGCTTCCATACCCAGTTCCGGGTAGGCCACACACTCCAGACTTTTAATGCTGTTTTGCGCCAGGATCGCCGCCGGGCCGCCGATGCTGCCAAGATAGAAACCGCCATGTTTATGACAGGCGTCTGTTACCTGCTGGCTGCGGTTGCCTTTTGCCAGCATGATCATACTGCCGCCCTGCGACTGTAACTGATCCACGTAGGAGTCCATACGGCCTGCCGTCGTTGGCCCCAGTGAGCCAGAGGCATAGCCTTCAGGCGTTTTAGCCGGTCCGGCATAGTAAATTGGGTGATCTTTAACGTACTGCGGCAGCGGTTCGCCCTTATCCATCAGCTCTTTCAGCCTGGCGTGGGCAATGTCACGCGCCACGATAATGGTTCCGGTCAGCGACAAACGCGTGGAGACGGGATATTGCGTCAGTTGCGCAAGGATATCCGCCATCGGCCGGTTAAGATCCACCTTCACCGCCTCACCCTCGCCTGCCTGGCGCAGTGCCTGCGGAATGTATTTCCCCGGGTTCTGCTCCAGTTTTTCCAGCCAGATCCCCTCGCGGTTGATTTTCGCCTTAATATTGCGATCCGCTGAACAGGACACGCCCATGCCCACCGGGCAAGAAGCTCCGTGGCGCGGCAGGCGGATCACGCGAATATCATGCGCAAAGTATTTACCGCCAAACTGCGCGCCCAGGCCAAGGTTTTGCGCTTCCACCAGCAGTTCCTGCTCCAGTTGCACATCGCGGAAGGCCTGACCATGTTCATTACCTTCCGTTGGCAGCGCATCGTAATATTTGGTAGACGCCAGTTTCACCGTTTTCAGCGTCGCTTCCGCCGAGGTTCCGCCGATGACAAACGCAATATGGTACGGCGGGCAGGCTGCGGTACCGAGCGTGCGCATCTTCTCGACAAGATAGTTTTTCAGCTTCGCCGGGGTGATCAGCGCCTTGGTTTCCTGGTACAGGTAAGTTTTGTTGGCGGAACCGCCGCCTTTAGCAATGCACAGGAATTTATATTCTTCGCCATCGACACTGTAGAGGTCGATCTGCGCTGGCAGGTTGGTGCCAGTATTGACCTCTTTATACATGTCCAGCGCGGCGTTTTGCGAATAGCGCAGGTTGTCTTCGATATAGGTGTTATAGACGCCACGCGCCAGCGCTGCTTCATCGCCGCCACCCGTCCACACACGTTGCCCTTTCTTGCCCATAATGATGGCTGTGCCGGTATCCTGGCAGGTGGGCAAAATACCTTTTGCCGCGATTTCAGAGTTACGCAGGAATTGCAGCGCAACGTATTTGTCGTTTTCGCTGGCTTGTGGGTCATTCAGAATGTCTGCCACCTGCTGCTGGTGCGCCGGGCGCAGTAAAAAAGAGGCGTCATGAAAAGCATGCTGGGCCAGTAAGGTCAGCGCCTGCGGATCAACTTTTAGGATCTCCTGTCCGTCGAATTCCGCCACAGAAACATGGTCACGGCTGAGCAGATAATACTCGGTATCATCCTTTCCTAGCGGGAAAGGATCCTGATAATAAAAGGGTTTGTTCGACATTGTTCTCTCACTTACGGCACGATCTGGTTATTGTTCCGGCAGCGCTTCCTTCTGCCCTGTATCAAAGCGAGTCGACTTATCCTACACAATTTTTTAACAAAAACTGAGACTAATACGACTTTTTATCCCCGCTGGTTACATCGCCCCGCTTTATTGCTTTAATGGCGCGATAGTGTGTTCAATTGAAAGGGCTTGATAATGCAAAAACTCATCAACTCAGTGCAGAACTACGCCTGGGGAAGTAAAACTGCGTTAACGGATCTCTATGGGATCGCCAATCCGAATAACCTGCCGATGGCTGAGTTATGGATGGGCGCCCACCCGAAGAGCAGCTCAAAGGTGCAGGATACCAATGGCGAAACCCGCGCACTGCGCGAGGTGATCGACCAGGATAAGCAGAGCTTGCTGGGCGCGGCTGTGGCAGAACGCTTTGGTGAGCTGCCGTTCCTGTTCAAAGTTCTGTGTGCCGATCAGCCGCTGTCGATCCAGGTGCATCCTAATAAAAAAAACTCAGAGATTGGCTTCGCCAAAGAGAATGACGCGGACATCCCTCTGAACGCCGCAGAACGCAATTACAAGGATCCGAACCACAAACCGGAACTGGTATTCGCCCTGACTCCCTTCCTGGCGATGAATGCGTTTCGTGAATATGCCGACATTGTTTCGCTGTTGCAGCCGGTTGCCGGCGCGCACCCGGCCATTGCCCATTTTTTACAGGCTCCTGGCGCAGAGCGCCTGAGTGAACTGTTCGCCGCGCTACTGAATATGCAGGGCGACGAAAAGTCCCGCGCGCTGGCGGTACTGAAATCGGTGCTTGAGCAGCAACAAGGCGAGCCCTGGCAAACCATCCGTACGATTGCGGCCTTTTACCCGGATGACAGTGGCCTCTTCTCCCCGCTGTTGCTTAACGTAGTGAAACTGAATCCAGGCGAGGCAATGTTCCTGTTTGCCGAAACACCGCACGCTTACCTGCAAGGCGTGGCGCTGGAAGTGATGGCCAACTCTGATAACGTGCTGCGTGCGGGCCTGACGCCAAAATACATTGATATTCCAGAGCTGGTCGCCAACGTCAAATTTACCCCTAAACCGGCTGACACACTGCTGACCCAGCCAACACGTAACGGTGCAGAGCTGGATTTCCCTATCCCGGTGGATGATTTCGCGTTCGCCCTGCATGACCTTTCGGCGAGTGAAACTGCGCTGGCGCAACAGAGCGCAGCGATTGTCTTTTGCGTTGAGGGGGAAGCCGTGCTCAGTAAAGATAGCCAGCGTCTGGTGCTCAAACCTGGCGAATCGGCATTTATTGCCGCCAGCGAGTCACCGGTGGCCGCCAGCGGCACGGGCAGACTGGCGCGAGTGTTTAATAAGTGAGACTAAGTTACTGTATTTTTTAGCAAGGATTGCTAAGCTTGAGGTAACTTATTTCAACAGTCCAGGCGGCGTATACCGCCTGGTTTCATTTTTTATGGATAAACGCTATGAAAAAAACGCTGGTTGCCGCAGGAGTGATTGTTGCGCTGGGGGTCGTCTGGACCGCAGGCGCCTGGTATACAGGGAAACAACTGGAGGGGCGTCTTGCTGAGAGGGTCAGCGAGGCCAACGCGCAAATTAAGCACAACGCGCCGGAAGCCAACATCGAACTTTCCGCGCAGGATTATCATCGCGGCCTCTTTTCCAGCCAGTTTACCTTGCTGATCAAACCGGTTGCAGGTAGCGAGAATACCTGGCTAAAACCTGGTCAGTCTATTGTGTTGCAGGAAGTTGTCGATCACGGCCCCTTTCCGCTGACCCAGGTTAAGTCGTTTAACCTGACCCCGTCAATGGCCTCGGTGCATACGCAACTGGTCAATAACGACGTGACCAAACCGCTGTTCGATATCGCCAAAGGCGAATCGCCATTCATCGCAGATACGCGTATCAGCTATAACGGCGACACCCGTAGCGATATCAGCCTGCGCCCGCTGAATTCAGAAAAAGATGGCGAAAAAGTCTCCTTCAGCGGCGGCGAGTTCCGCCTGAATGTGGACAAAGACGGCAATGCTATTGGGCTGAGCGGTTCAGCTGAAAGCGGCCTTGTCGATGCCGTGAACGAATATGGCCAGAAAGTCCAGCTGTCGTTTAATAACCTGAAAACCGACGGTATCAGCGAAGTCGCCAGTTTCGAAGAGCGTGTTGGCAGCCAGAAACTGAGTGTGGATAAGCTCACTATCGCGATTGAGAATAAAGAGATGGCGGTGCTGGATGGAATGCATTTCACCGCCAAATCCGAGGTGGCGGCAGACAAAAAAACCATTAACAGCCAGCTGGATTACGACCTTAACAGCCTGAAAGTACAGGGGCAGGATCTGGGTAGCGGCAAACTGACACTGAAAGTCGGGCAAATTGATGGCCAGGCGTGGCACCAGTTCAGCCAGCAATATAATGCGCAGACCCGCGCGCTAATGGCGCAGCCGGAGGTGATGCAAAACCCGGAACTTTATCAGCAAAAAGCCACTGAAGCGTTTCTGAATGCCGTGCCGGTGCTGCTGAAAGGCGAGCCGGTGATCACTGTAGCCCCGTTGAGCTGGAAAAATGCCAAAGGGGAGACAACGTTCAACCTTTCGCTGTTCCTGAAAGATCCATCCACTGCGACCGGGACGCCGCAAACTCTGGCAGAGCAAGTCGACCGGAATGTGAAGTCACTCGATAGCAAGCTGACCATTCCGGTAGATATGGCCACAGAATTTATGACGCAGGTGGCGAAACTGCAAGGTTATCAGCAAGAAGATGCCACAAAACTGGCCAACCAGCAGGTGAAAGGCCTGGCGGCAATGGGCCAGATGTTCCGTATCACTACGCTGGAAAATAACAACATTCTCACCAGCCTGCAGTATGCCAACGGTCAGGTCACACTGAACGGCGAGAAAATGCCGCTGGAGCAGTTTGTGGGTATGTTTGGTTTGCCGTCTCTGCAACAGCCGGATAGCAACACCCCACCCGTACCTGCCGTGCCGCAGCAATAATCATCCAGCCCCTCTTTTGAGGGGCTTTTTTTGTTTTGCACTCTTGTTGAAATCTTAAAAAGCGACGTGCGCTTAATTACGTGCGTTGCCTCGCAACAAAACCCGATAAAATCCTTACTCTCTGCGGTCCTGACTCTTATTACACATTTAAATTGAGGACGCGTTATGACAGGGAAAACTGCACAAAAGATCACCCTCTGGGCGTTTTTTCAGCAGCTTGGAAAAACATTTATGCTGCCGGTGGCGCTGCTCTCGTTCTGCGGGATCATGCTCGGCATCGGCAGTTCATTAAGCAGTCGCGACGTGATCACCCTGCTGCCGTTATTAGGCCACCCCATATTGCAGGCAGTCTTCATCTGGATGAGCAAAATCGGTTCCTTCGCCTTCAGCTTTTTACCGGTGATGTTTTGCATTGCCATTCCGCTGGGGCTGGCACGGGAAGAGAAAGGTGTCGCCGCGTTTTCAGGGTTCGTTGGCTATGCCGTGATGAATCTGGCGGTCAACTTCTGGCTGACCGCACAAGGCGTTTTGCCCACCAGCGATGCAGCGATCCTGAAAGCGTACAATGTGCAGACTGTGCTGGGTATCCCGTCGATTGATACCGGTATTCTTGGCGCGGTCATTGCCGGCGTGATTATCTGGCGTCTTCATGAACGTTTTCACGCTTTACGTCTGCCGGACGCGCTGGCCTTTTTCGGCGGCACCCGCTCTGTGCCGATCGTTACCAGCGTGGTGATGGGGCTGATTGGTCTGCTGATCCCGCTGGTATGGCCATGGTTTGCGCTGGGTATTAGCGGCCTTGGGCACCTTATCGATCGCGCCGGTGAGCTCGGCCCGATGATCTTTGGCACCGGCGAACGCCTGCTGCTCCCCTTCGGCCTGCAGCATATTCTGGTGGCGCTAATCCGCTTTACCGAAGCAGGCGGCACAATGGACGTGTGCGGACACACCGTTAACGGCGCGCTGACCATTTTCCAGGCTCAGTTAAGCTGCCCCGAAACAGAAGGCTTCTCGGAAACTGCGACACGATTTCTGTCGCAAGGCAAAATGCCAGCCTTCCTGGGAGGTCTACCCGGTGCGGCGCTGGCGATGTATCACTGTGCCAGGCCGGAAAACCGCCATAAGATTAAAGGGTTAATGATTTCAGGTGTTATCGCATGCGTGGTCGGCGGCACCACAGAACCTATTGAGTTTTTGTTTCTTTTTGTGGCTCCGGCGCTCTATTTAATCCATGCACTGCTCACCGGTTTGGGTTTCACCGTGATGGCAATGCTCGGCGTGACGATTGGCAATACCGACGGCAATGTGATCGACTTTATTGTTTTTGGCGTATTGCATGGATTGTCGACCAAATGGTACCTGGTACCGGTCGTCGCGGCACTGTGGTTTGCCGTTTACTACGCCCTGTTCCGTTTCGCCATTACCCGCTTTAATCTGCAGACTCCCGGGCGCGAGAGCGCCGCGGCCGACCCCGCGATAGCGGGAAACGTTGGCGCATCGGGGTATAATGCCCCGGCGTTGCTGGCGGCACTCGGCGGTGCAGGGAATATCACCTCGCTGGATAACTGCATCACCCGTTTACGGCTGTCGGTTAATAAGATGGAACAGGTTAGCGCCGACGCCCTGAAGGCTAACGGCGCGATTGGCGTGATTAAGGTTAATCAGCACAACTTACAGGTGGTGATTGGCCCCCAGGTGCAGTCGGTGAAAGATGAAATGGCCTCGCTGATACGCGCATCAACGGCCGGAGGGGAAACCGGGCATGAGTGAAAAAAAATTCGATTTTTCGACAGTCATCGATCGCCATGGCACCTGGTGTACACAGTGGGACTTCGTCGCTGACCGTTTTGGTCGCGCCGATCTCCTGCCGTTTACCATCTCCGATATGGATTTTGCCACTGCGCCCTGCGTTATCACCGCTATGCAGCAACGCCTGGCGCATGGTGTATTAGGTTACAGTCGCTGGAAAAACGACGACTTTCTCGGCGCGATTGAACACTGGCTGGCAAGCCGTTTTCATACCGCCATTGACACCCAGGCCCTTGTTTATGGCCCTTCTGTCATCTGGATGATTGCCGAACTTATTCGCCAGTGGTCACATCCCGGCGATGCGGTAGTGGTGCATACCCCCGCTTACGATGCGTTTTATAAGACCCTTGCCAGCAACCAGCGTGAGTTACTGGCGGTGCCGTTAACGCCAGACGAGACGGGCTGGCAGTGCGATATGGCCCGTCTTGAAGCAGCGCTTGCGCGCCCACAGAGTAAAATCCTGTTGCTGTGTAGTCCGCACAATCCCACCGGTAAAGTCTGGACGGAGCAGGAGTTACACACGATGGCTACGCTGTGCGAGCGCCATAACGTGAAGGTGATCAGCGACGAAATCCATATGGATATGGTCTGGAGCACGCAGCCACACATCCCGTGGGCCAGGGTTGCACGCGGCCCGTGGGCGCTATTCTCTTCGGCATCAAAAAGTTTCAACATTCCAGGGCTGACCGGTGCATGGGGCCTGATTGACGACACGCCCTCCCGCGAGCGCTGGTTGAATGCGCTGAAAGACAGCAATGGCCTCTCTTCACCTGCAGTGCTCTCGATCGTCGCCCACATTGCAGCTTACCGTGAGGGGGCGGACTGGCTGGATGCGTTACGTGGTTATTTGCGGGCTAACCTCGCGTATGTCGCCAGTACCTTGAATGGCGCATTTCCGGCGTTGCGCTGGCAAATCCCGGCGTCGACCTATCTGGCATGGATCGATCTGCGTCCATTGATGATCGACGACACGGCACTCCACGTTGCGCTCATTGAGCAACAGAAGATCGCCATGATGCGCGGCGACACGTATGGCCCGGAAGGCCGGGGGTTTTTGCGGTTAAATGTCGGATGCCCGCGGCTAAAACTGGAACGTGGCGTACATGGATTGATTGCTGCCCTGCAGTCGCTGACCTGAAACCCGGCGTCAGCCATCTGCCTGCTCATGCGTGCATTATTATGAAAGGTGATCGGTAACAGAGGGGGTGTTATGATATGAAAGCAACTAAGATAACTTGCAACGTAATGATAAATTGCACATTTTATGATGGATTTTCATACGCTTCTCATTTCTGTTAAGCACCTGTTTCCTGCGGGCGAACTCATTAAAGCAGTGACCAATGTTAAAATTATTCACTAAATACACATCTGTTGGGGTATAGATTTATGCCCGCTCGAAATCCTTTATTTTGCTCATCTCAGGCTAGCATTCTTCTTTTCCACATCTTGCCAGAGCCTTTTAAGAAAAATCACCAACGGAAAAAGCCGGTGGAGTATTTTAGGTAGAATTACCGATACTAAGTGTCGCATACCGACATTCTGAAAAGATCTACACCATATCCAGTGCCTGCATATCCATCACTTTTATACCCCGCCGCCGTATGGGGACTTTTTATGTACCTGATTGTAGCGGCAAGTATTGCTTTTGGTTATTTACTCAACGTGTATAAAGGGTTGCAATATATTGTTCCTGTCATCTTGTTATGCCTGCTCAATAAGACCACCGATCAGGACAAATCATTACGTGAATCCCACAATGGCAATCTGCCTTACGCGACAGCTAAAGACGTCAGCCAGTTTATGATTGATCAGGTTATCAGTGCAGATAAGGCCGGACGTAAGTCGATGACGCTGATTGTTCCTAAAGGTGATGATATTGATAACTGGCCTTTTCCGCTCACCCGGGGCAAAGAGATCGCGGAAACATTGAAATCTAACGGAGTGATTAAGAACGATATCGATATTACGGTACAGGCGGATCGAGCCGTCAACGAAAAATTCCATTTACCACCTGGATTTTAATCCTTCATGGCCACCGTTACGGTGGATTTTTTTTGCGCCAGCGAGACGGTTAATTTAACCGCATTGTTCTGCTGGTCGTGAAAATTAACCGTGCTCTTTCCCTCCCCGAAAACGGTTGCGTTGATAATGCATACTGAAAAACAGACGTGAGGCAGCAATATATGTAATCACCCTGGCTGCTGATGTATAATAACGTGCACATTTTCAAAAATAAGAGTGCGACCATGATTGATCCTAACCTGCCACTAACTGATATTCATCGTCATCTCGACGGCAACATCCGTGCCCAAACAATTCTGGATCTTGGCCGCCAGTTCAACTTATCTCTGCCAGCTGAGACTCTCGACGCCCTGCGGCCGCATGTCCAGGTCACCTCTAACGAACCGGATTTGGTGAGTTTCCTTGCCAAACTTGACTGGGGTGTGAAAGTTCTGGGCTCGCTGGAGGCCTGCCGCCGCGTCGCGTATGAGAATATGCAGGATGCAGCGCAAAACGGTTTGCATTATGTCGAGCTGCGTTTTTCTCCGGGTTATATGGCAATGACCCATAACCTGCCGGTGGCAGGTGTGGTAGAGGCGGTGATTGCTGGCGTGCGCGAAGGCAGCCGCGATTTTGGAGTTGAGGTACGCCTGATTGGCATCATGAGTCGTACTTTTGGCGAAGCTGCCTGCTTGCAGGAGCTGGAAGCCCTGCTGGCTCATCGCGACGGCATCACTGCGCTGGACCTGGCGGGTGACGAGCTGGGTTTCCCCGGAAGTCTCTTCCTGTCGCACTTTAATCGCGCCCGCGATGCCGGCTGGCATATCACTGTCCATGCAGGTGAAGCGGCCGGGCCGGAGAGCATCTGGCAGGCGATCCGCGAGCTGGGTGCCGTGCGCATCGGGCATGGGGTGAAAGCCGTTGAAGATGCCGCGCTGATGGACTTCCTCGCCAGCCAGCGAATTGGCATTGAATCCTGTCTGACATCGAACATCCAAACCAGCACCGTCCCGTCACTGGCGCGTCATCCGCTGAAAACGTTCCTTGAGCATGGCATTCTGGCCAGCATCAATACAGACGATCCCGCCGTTCAGGGCGTGGAGATTGGTCATGAATATCAGGTCGCTGCTCTGGCAGCGGGATTAAGCCGCGAGCAGATCCGCCAGGCGCAGGTTAACGGTCTGGAGATGGCCTTCCTGAGCGCTGCAGAAAAACAGGCGCTGCGGGATAAGGTCGCAAACGCCTGAGAAAAACCGCTCACGTTGCGGCGTGAGCGGTCTGTTTTCAGGTCAGATTCAGCGTAGCGCGGTGTTTAGCCGATTCAATACCCAGCTCGATCAATTCCATAATCTGAATAGCCTGACTGGCCGGAACCGGATTATCACCGACGCCGTTCAGCGCATCGCGGATGGCGGCATAATAAGCCGGATAATTGCCCGGCAGCGTCAGCCAGTTCTCTTCTTTACGTTCTTCGCCATCAACTCGGGTTAATACCCCGTCACGCATATCGTAGCCCCAGTCGGCCTGCGGCAGGCGCGCACCATTTTTCAGGCACTCCTCCTGTGGATCCAGACCATATTTCACATAGCTTCCACGCGTGCCATGCACGATATAGCGCGCAGATTCTGCCGCCGCCAGCATGGTACCGTGCAAGACCACGCGACGCTGTGGATAAGCCAGCACAGCATGGAAATAGTCCGTCGCCTGCGCACCCGGGCGCAACTGTGCCAGATCGACCGTCATTGAAACCGGTAAACCAAACAGATTTACTGCCTGATCGAGCAAATGCGGCGCCAAATCATACCAGATGCCGCTACCCGGCCCGCCCTGTTCGCGCCAGCGGTTACGCACCTGCGGGCGAAAACGGTCGAAATGCGATTCAAAGTAGGCCACTTCTCCTAACGCACCGTCGGCCAGTAAAGCTTTAACTGTCAAAAAGTCGCTGTCCCAGCGGCGATTGTGAAACACCGATAATACGCGGCCAAGGCTGCGCGCCAGCGCATCCAGTTCACGCGCCTGTGACAGTGTCACGGTAAAGGGTTTGTCTACCACCACGTGCTTTCCGGCTTCCAGCGCGGCTTTTGCCAGCGGGAAGTGAGTGTCGTTGGGGGTGGGAATGACAATTAAATCGATTTGCGGATCGTTGAACAGGTGTTTTGGTTCTGAAACGACCGGTACCGCCGGCCAGTCTGCTTTCACTTTGGCTTCATCACTGCTGGAAACCGCCGCCAGCTCCATTCCAGCGGTTCCGGCAATCAACGGCGCGTGAAATGTTTTACTGGCATACCCATAACCAATTAATCCGACACGGATATTATCACTCATAGTGCGCCTCTCCTCTTTTGTCAGGCTATTTCACACTATCTGACAGGCCAGGACAACCCGTTCGCACGTGGCCAGGTTAAGTGTATAAAGAGATGCCGTTTCGCCCTGGTTTGGCGCCTCGGAATCTGCTTAAATCCTCCATCAATGCCTTGCCGCGAGCGGGCGGCATCAGTAACATGCGTAGGCTAACATCAGGGAGTAGTAGAAGTATGGCCGCAATCGTCAATCGGATCATTGAATTAATGGGCTGGGTAGTGCTCGGGGTATCGACTATTCTGTTGGTTTTTGCCAGTCATATCGATAATTACCAGCCGCCAGAACAAACAGCCATTGCGCAGAAAAAATAATCGGCTTAATGTCGCCGCTGCGTAAAACGGGGCGTGCAGATGTTTATTGCCAGTCGTGGGGAAGATCGTTAATCTTTTACCGGGGCGCTGTTCTGGCGTCTGGTTTTATTCGCAAAGAAAACTCTTAATTTAATGGCAGGGCGTTAAGCAGCTATTTACGTGCTGTTAAGAATGTTTATTATTCGAACGAATTACACATGCGCATAATCCTGCCTCTTTCAATATATGGATAACCCTCAATATGACCGTCCAGGACTATTTATTAAAATTTCGCAAAATCAGTTCGCTTGAAAGTCTGGAAAAATTATTTGATCACCTCAACTACACGCTGAGCGATAACGACGAGATCATTAACATGTACCGCGCTGCAGATCATCGTCGTGCTGAGTTGGTCTCCGGCGGCCGCTTATTTGACATTGGGTGCGTTCCAAAGTCGGTATGGCATTACGTGCAGTAACGCTACTGGCAATCAGCGTGTAATGCTTTATACTCAGCGACCGGCAAAATGACCAGTAGCTGTAACGCCTTCAGTGAGGAAAAAGCATGACAACAACATCCGCAGAACGCATTGGAGGCTGGTTACTTGCGCCTCTGGCCTGGCTGTTGGTCGTGCTCTTCAGTTCCACACTGGCATTATTGATGTATGCCACGGCACTGCTCACGCCGCAAACTTTCACGCTACTCGGCGCACAGCCGCTAAGTACGCAACTGCTGTGGTTCGCCTCATTCGCGTTTGCTATCGCTATCTGGTTTTACACCCTTTGGCTGGCCATAGCCTTTTTTAAACGCCGTCGCAGCGTGCCAAAGCATTATATTATCTGGTTGTTGATCTCCGTTTTGCTTGCAGTCAAAGCGTTCGCTTTTTCACCGGTTTCCGATGAACTGGCCCTGCGCCAGTTGCTGTTTCCGCTGCTTGCCGCTGCCGTAATGGTGCCCTACTTCAAGCGCTCGACCCGCGTTCAGAAGACCTTTATTAACCCGTAATAACCTTACAGTTATCCTGTTGTCGCCCGGTGCTGTTTGGCCGATAATAGGCGGCTTTTTTTATTTCAGGCCACATAATGACAGACTATCTGCTGCTATTTATCGGAACGGTACTGGTCAATAACTTCGTCCTGGTGAAGTTTCTTGGCTTGTGTCCGTTTATGGGCGTTTCCAAAAAACTGGAAAGCGCAATGGGTATGGGACTGGCGACCACGTTTGTGATGACGCTGGCCTCCATCTGCGCCTGGCTCATCGATACCTGGGTACTGATCCCGCTGGATTTGGTCTACCTGCGCACGCTGGCATTTATTCTGATTATCGCGGTAGTGGTGCAGTTCACGGAAATGGTGGTGCGCAAGACCAGTCCAGCGTTGTATCGCCTGCTGGGCATCTTCCTGCCGCTGATCACCACTAACTGTGCGGTGCTGGGTGTGGCCCTGCTCAACATCAATCTTGGGCACAATTTCATGCAATCCGCATTGTATGGCTTTGCCGCCGCAGTTGGCTTCTCTTTGGTGATGGTGCTGTTCGCCGCAATCCGCGAACGTCTGGCTGTTGCCGATGTACCCGCGCCATTTCGCGGTAATGCGATTGCTTTAATTACTGCGGGTTTAATGTCTCTGGCCTTTATGGGCTTTAGTGGTCTGGTGAAACTGTAATGAGCGCAATTTCGATTGCCGTTGCCGCCCTGAGCGTGCTCGGGTTGCTGTTCGGCCTCATTCTCGGTTATGCCTCCCGCCGTTTTGCGGTGGAAGACGATCCGGTTGTTGAAAAAATTGATGAACTTTTACCGCAAAGCCAGTGTGGGCAGTGCGGCTACCCCGGCTGTCGGCCTTACGCTGAAGCGGTAGGCATTCAGGGTGAAAAAATTAACCGCTGCGCGCCGGGCGGAGAAGCCGTAATGCTGAAGATCGCCACCCTGCTCAATGTCGATCCCCAACCGATTGACGGCGATGCCGATGCGCAAGAGCCGGTACGCATGCTGGCGATTATTGATGAAGATAATTGCATCGGCTGCACCAAATGCATCCAGGCCTGCCCGGTCGACGCGATTGTTGGCGCGACGCGCGCCATGCATACCGTAATGAGCGATCTTTGCACCGGCTGTAATCTTTGCGTAGATCCATGCCCGACGCAGTGTATCGAATTGCGCCCGGTGGAAACGACCACCCAAAGCTGGAAATGGGATTTGCAGACCATTCCTGTGCGCATAATTCCTGTGGAACACCATGCTTAAGTTATTTTCCGCTTTCCGAAAAGAGAAACTGTGGGATTTTCACGGTGGCATTCACCCGCCGGAAATGAAGACGCAGTCCAACGGCACGCCGCTGCGGCAGATACCGCTGGCGCACCGCTTTGTTATTCCGCTGAAACAACATATCGGCGCTGAAGGGGAACTGTGCGTTAAAGTTGGCGACAACGTATTGCGCGGTCAGCCGCTGACGCGTGGTCGTGGGCGTATGCTGCCTGTCCATGCGCCGACCTCGGGCCGGGTTGTGGCCATTGCTCCGCACTCAACCGCCCATCCTTCGGCACTGCCGGAAATGAGCGTCATTCTTGAAGCAGACGGCGAAGATCGCTGGATCGACCGTGATGGCTGGCAGGATTACCGCTCGCACAGTCGTGAAGAGTTGATCACACGAATTCACCAGTTTGGCGTCGCCGGGCTGGGCGGCGCCGGTTTCCCTACCGGCAACAAGCTACAGGGCGGCGGTGACAAGATCACCACGCTTATCATCAACGCCGCGGAGTGCGAACCGTACATTACCGCCGACGATCGTTTAATGCAGGATTGCGCCGCACAGATTATGGAGGGGGTGCGGATTCTGGCGCACATTCTTCAGCCGCGTCAGGTCATGATCGGCATTGAGGATAATAAACCTCAAGCGATTTCGATGATGCGGGCGGTGCTGGCAGGCTCACATGATATTCAGCTGAAAGTGATCCCGACTAAATACCCTTCCGGCGGCGCGAAGCAGTTAACGCAGATCCTGACCGGTAAACAGGTGCCGCACGGCGGACGCTCTTCCGACATCGGTATTTTGATGCAAAACGTCGGTACCGCTTATGCCGTTAAGCGTGCCGTGATCGACGGCGAGCCGCTGACTGAACGTGTCGTCACCCTGACCGGCGAAGCCGTGACCCGGCCCGGTAACGTCTGGGCGCGCCTGGGCACACCGGTACGCCACCTGCTCGACAATGCCGGTTTCTCTCCTTCTGCTGAACAATTAGTCATTATGGGCGGCCCGCTGATGGGCTTTACCCTGCCGTGGCTGGATGTTCCTGTCATAAAGATCACCAACTGCCTGCTGGCACCCTCTGCCAGTGAAATGGGAGAGCCGCAGGAAGAGAAAGGCTGTATTCGCTGTAGCGCCTGTGCCGACGCCTGCCCGGCGGATTTGTTACCCCAGCAGTTGTACTGGTTCAGCAAAGGCCAGCAGCACGATAAAGCGACAGCGCATAATCTTTCCGACTGTATTGAGTGTGGTGCCTGCGCCTGGGTATGCCCGAGTAATATTCCCCTGGTGCAATATTTCCGCCAGGAAAAGGCGGAGATTTACGCCATCGCAGAGGAAGAAAAACGGACTGCCGAAGCTAAAGCACGCTTTGAAGCCCGCCAGGCGCGACTCGAGCGTGACAAGCTTGCCCGCCAGGAGCGTCATAAACAAGCGGCGGTGCAACCCGGCGCGAAAGACCAGCAGGCCATAGATGCCGCGCTTGCCCGTGTGAGGGAAAAACAGACCCGTGCCGCGCAGTCCGTCGTCATTCAGGCAGGCGCGCAGCCCGACAACAGCGAAGTGATTGCTGCCCGCGAAGCACGTAAAGCACAGGCACGCGCTCGTCAGGCGGAGAAAGCACAAAACGCAGCACAATCCGACGCAGCCACGACCAGCGACAGCAATGATCCACGCAAAGCCGCCGTTGAGGCTGCCATTGCCCGCGCCAAAGCGCGCAAACTGACACAGACAGATGCCGCCGCGCCGCAGCCGGACGCGGTTGAGCCGGACACCGTCGACGCGCCTGTCGACCCGCGCAAAGCCGCTGTCGAGGCTGCCATTGCCCGCGCCAAAGCGCGCAAACTGGCACAGGCAGATGCTGCCGCGCCGCAGCCGGACGCGGTTGAGCCGGACACCGTCGACACACCTGTCGACCCGCGCAAAGCCGCAGTCGAGGCTGCCATTGCCCGCGCCAAAGCGCGCAAATTAGCACAGGAGCAGGCGCGAGACACATCGCCTGCCCCGGAAGCCGCCAATGACGACCCGCGCAAAGCCGCCGTCGCCGCTGCCATCGCCAGGGTTCAGGCTAAAAAAGCCGCGCAGCAAGCCGTAAACGAGGATTAAATGGTTTTCAGAATCGCAAGCTCCCCTTATACCCATAACCAGCGCCAGACCTCGCGTATTATGTTGTTGGTCACGCTGGCTACATTGCCGGGTATTGCCGCACAGTGTTGGTTTTTTGGCTGGGGTACGCTGGTACAGATCGTCCTCGCCATTGCCAGCGCTCTGGTCGCCGAAGCGCTGGTGCTGAAATTACGTAAGCAACGTGTGCGGCCGATCCTCGCCGATAACGCTGCACTGCTCACCGGGTTGTTGCTGGCGATCAGCATTCCTTCTTTCGCTCCGTGGTGGATGATCATACTCGGGACGGTATTTGCGGTGATCATTGCCAAGCAACTGTATGGCGGTCTGGGCCATAACCCTTTCAACCCGGCAATGATTGGCTATGTGGTGCTGCTGATCTCATTCCCGGTACAGATGACGAGTTGGTTGCCGCCTTATGAGATTGCCCGTACGGTGCCAGGTTTTATTGATGCGTTACAGGTGATTTTCACCGGACATAGCGCAACAGGCGCGACCATGGACACCCTGCGTATGGGGATTGACGGTGTCAGCCAGGCAACGCCACTCGATACCTTTAAAACATCGCTGCATGCCGGTCATTCCGTTGAGCAAATTCTGCAGTCTGCTATTTATCATGGCGCGCTGGCCGGGGTGGGCTGGCAGTGGGTAAACCTGGGTTACCTGGCTGGCGGTCTGTTCCTGCTGTGGCAGAAAACGATCCGCTGGCATATTCCGGTCAGTTTCCTGCTGACGCTGGCGATTTGCGCGACCCTCGGCTGGATCTTTGCCCCGGAATCGCTGGCGGCCCCGCAGTTGCATCTGCTTTCTGGCGCCACCATGCTCGGTGCGTTCTTTATTTTGACCGATCCGGTCACCGCCTCGACCACCAATAAAGGTCGCCTGATTTTCGGCGCGCTGGCAGGCGTGTTGGTATGGCTGATCCGCAGTTTTGGCGGCTACCCGGACGGTGTTGCTTTTGCCGTCCTGCTGGCGAACATTACCGTGCCGCTGATTGATTACTACACACGTCCCCGCGTGTACGGGCATCGTTAAGGAGTGGCCATGTTAAAGACAATGCGTAAACATGGTGTGACGCTGGCCCTGTTCGCTGCGGGCTCCACCGGGCTGACGGCGGCTATCGATCAACTGACCAAAACCACTATTGCCGAACAGGCGGCAATCCAGCAGAAAGCCCTTTTCGACCAGGTTATCCCGGGTGATAGCTATAATAACGCGCTGCAGCGGAGTTGTTTCGTGGTCAGCGATCCGGCGCTGGGTAAAGGCCCGCACCGGGTGTGGATCGCGAAAAAAGATGACCAGCCCGTGGCGGCGATCGTTGAATCCACCGCACCAGACGGCTATTCCGGCGCCATTCAATTGCTGGTCGGTGTGGATTTTAGCGGTACCGTGCTCGGCGTACGCGTAACGGAACATCACGAAACTCCGGGCCTCGGCGATAAAATTGAACTGCGCGTGACTGACTGGATCACCCATTTCACGGGCAAAAAAATTGACGGTGCGAATGACAGTCATTTTGCCGTGAAAAAAGATGGGGGCGATTTTGACCAGTTTACCGGTGCGACTATCACCCCTCGTGCGGTGGTCAATGCAGTCAAACGTACCGGACTGTATGCCACGACGCTGCCCGAGCAGCTATCCCGTTTACCGGTTTGTGGAGAGTAGCCATGAGCGAAGTGAAAGAGGTTATCGTCCAGGGGTTGTGGAAAAATAACTCCGCGCTGGTTCAGCTTTTGGGAATGTGCCCACTGCTGGCGGTTACTTCCACGGCAACCAATGCCCTTGGTCTGGGGCTGGCGACCACGCTGGTATTAACCCTGACCAACCTGTTTATCTCTACATTGCGGCGCTGGACGCCGGATGAAATCCGTATTCCTGTCTACGTGATGATCATCGCCTCGGTGGTCAGCGCGGTCCAGATGCTGATTAACGCCTATGCATTTGGCCTTTATCAGTCGCTGGGGATCTTTATTCCGCTGATCGTAACCAACTGTATTGTTGTCGGGCGCGCAGAGGCGTTTGCCGCTAAAAAAGGTCCGGCGCTGTCGGCACTGGATGGTTTTTCTATTGGTATGGGAGCCACCAGCGCAATGTTTGTGCTGGGTTCGCTGCGTGAAATCCTCGGCAATGGCACGCTGTTTGACGGCGCAGACGGTCTGCTGGGCGGCTGGGCGAAAATCCTGCGTATTGAAGTATTTCATACGGATTCTCCTTTCCTGCTGGCAATGCTGCCTCCTGGTGCGTTTATCGGCCTCGGAATGATGCTGGCGGTTAAATATCTGATTGACCAGCGTATGAAAAAACGACGTGAAGCGGCAACCCTTGCCAGCGAAGGCCCGCAGGCATCCCCAGAGAAGGCATAATGAATAAAGAGAAACGGCTGGAAATTTTATCCCGTTTGCGGGACAACAATCCCCACCCGACCACCGAACTGAATTTTAGCTCGCCGTTTGAACTGCTGATTGCAGTTCTGCTTTCGGCTCAGGCGACTGATGTCAGTGTTAATAAAGCCACCGCATTGCTTTACCCGGTAGCCAATACGCCAAAAGCCATGCTCGAGTTGGGCGTCGAAGGTGTGAAGCAATACATCAAAACCATCGGCCTGTTTAATAGCAAAGCGGAAAATGTCATCAAGACCTGCCGTATTCTGCTGGAACAGCACGGCGGCGAGGTGCCGGAAGATCGGGCAGCGCTGGAAGCATTACCGGGCGTCGGGCGTAAAACGGCAAACGTGGTGCTGAATACCGCTTTTGGCTGGCCCACTATCGCGGTCGATACGCATATTTTTCGCGTCGCCAACCGCACCCGTTTCGCACCGGGGAAAAATGTAGAGCAGGTGGAAGAGAAGCTGCTGAAAGTCGTGCCGGCGGAGTTTAAAGTTGACTGTCACCACTGGCTGATCCTGCACGGGCGATACACCTGCATCGCCCGTAAACCGCGCTGCGGTTCCTGTATTATCGAAGATCTGTGCGAATACGATAGCAAAGTCGATATCTGACACGCTTCAGAAGGGGCGCAGGATCGCCAGTAGAATAATCACCCCCACCGCCACAATGATAAGCGTAGTCGCTTTGCCGACCATAGCGGTGCCTTTCGCCGCTTCACCTGCAACCCTTCGGCGCAGTGTGGCGGAGAGAAAACCATGCAGCCCAGACAACAACACCACCACCAACGCTTTTAACAGCAGCCAGCCATGCGGCCACTGGCCGTGCGCCAGTACCATGATGATGCCCGCCGCCCACAACAGTAACATTGCGGGCGTAGTGATTCTTCGGCTCCAGCGCCTCACCTCCACCAGTAACCCGTCGGTGAGCGAAGGATCTTTCTGCACCGCACTCCAGCCAGCGACCACTGCCATTACAAACATACCGCCAATCCAGATAATCGCCGCAATAATATGCAACGCGTTGAGCCAGGGGTGAAAATTCATCGGTTAACTCCGTAAAAAAGGATTCAGGAAAGTCTGACAGCCGGACCGCCTGATGTCATGAACAATGCGCGGCTTTTCCACAAAAATTATCTCCTTATTGATCTTTTAAAGCATTCCGTTGCGGCAATACCTGCTGAACGCACTGATTTTCTAGAATTTCAGCACGTGACGATTCTCACATCTTTGAAAGTTTCTTTCTGAGGACGATGATTCGGCTAAACACACCTCACCTGCAGATAATCTGCCGCTTATGCGTAATTAATAAGTTAAAACCTTTTTTTATACGAAAAAAATCCTACTAACCTGTGAGAATGATGACATTGCTAATGCATTGTTAAAAAAGTGTGTTTTATACAGCTCTCAACCTCGGCAGTACAAACTTTACCCACTCCTTGTCGAGACATATGACCAGATATCTTTCACAAACCAGCCCAATACACTACTTCATAGGCAAAACAGCAGAACATATACCTTAATAACCCTAACCACCGGGTTCGAGTAGTGAAAAAAACCATGATTATTGCAATGGTGAAATTTAACTCTGAATAACAATTGAATTCACCGAGGAATGTAACGACACGGATCTATGTAACAGAATATTTCAAAGGGCTTGCCTGAACGGCCAGGATAGTGAACATTACCCGCCGTTTCCCCTCCCAATATAACTATAAGCGTGATGAACTCTGGTCATTACGCGCCGAACACCCCCGTTAATATGGGATGTAAAAAAAGAGGTATATGTGTCGACTGCAAACAAACCAACCGAAAGCGTGAGTTTAAACGCTTTTAAACAACCGAAAGCGTTCTATCTCATTTTCTCCATTGAGCTCTGGGAGCGTTTCGGTTACTACGGCCTGCAAGGGATCATGGCCGTTTACCTGGTTAAACAACTGGGTATGTCAGAAGCGGACTCTATCACTCTGTTCTCCTCTTTCAGTGCGCTGGTGTACGGTCTCGTCGCCATCGGCGGCTGGCTGGGCGATAAAGTACTGGGTACCAAACGCGTGATTATGCTGGGCGCAATCGTACTGGCGGTGGGTTATGCGCTGGTTGCCTGGTCCGGTCATGATGCAGGTATCGTATACATGGGTATGGCGGCTATCGCCGTGGGTAATGGCCTGTTTAAAGCCAACCCGTCTTCCCTGCTCTCTACGTGTTACGAGAAAAATGACCCGCGTCTCGATGGCGCATTCACCATGTATTACATGGCTGTTAACGTTGGCTCCTTCTTCTCCATGCTGGCGACACCGTGGCTGGCTGCACGCTTTGGCTGGAGCACCGCTTTCGGTCTGAGCGTTGTTGGTTTGCTGATTACCATCGTTAACTTTGCATTCTGTAAACGTTGGGTTAAAAACTACGGTTCTAAACCGGACTTCGCACCGGTGCGTGTTGGCTACCTGCTGGCGACTATCGTCGGGATCGTTGTCCTGGTCGCGATTGCAACCTGGTTGCTGCATAACCAGGGCATCGCACGTATGGTTCTCGGCGTCGTAGCGTTGTGCATCATCTGCATTTTTGCAAAAGAGACGTTTGCACTTAAAGGCGCGGCACGTCGCAAAATGATTGTTGCCTTTATTCTGATGCTGCAGGCGATTGTCTTCTTCGTACTGTATAGCCAGATGCCGACCTCGCTGAACTTCTTCGCCATTCGCAACGTAGAGCACACGCTGTTCGGTATTGCGTTTGAACCTGAGCAGTATCAGGCGCTGAACCCGTTCTGGATCATTATTGGTAGCCCGATTCTCGCCGCTATCTATAACAAAATGGGCGATACGCTGCCAATGCCGCACAAATTCGCCATCGGTATGGTGCTGTGCTCCGGTGCGTTCCTGATCCTGCCGCTGGGCGCGAAGTTCGCCTCTGAGGCCGGTATTGTTTCCGTTAACTGGCTGATCGCAAGTTATGGTCTGCAGAGTATCGGTGAGCTGATGATTTCGGGGCTGGGACTGGCCATGGTGGCACAACTGGTGCCGCAGCGCCTGATGGGCTTTATTATGGGTAGCTGGTTCCTGACCACTGCAGGAGCGAACATCATCGCGGGTTATGTGGCAAACCAGATGGCAATCCCGGAAAACGTCACCGATCCGCTGATGTCGCTGAATATTTATGGCAGCGTCTTCCTCCAGATTGGTATCGTCACTGCCGTGATCGCAGTGCTGATGATTCTGGCGGCACCGAAACTTAACCGTATGACGCAGAGCGACGACAGCGCTGCGAAAGCAACGGAAACCGCCGCTGCTTAAGACCTGCGGGGAAGACGACAGAGAAAGCCGATAACGCACGTTATCGGCTTTTTTTTTATGCCTGGGCGTAATAACCTATGCCGGAATTCAGCCATAAGGAAAAAACAATGAAACTGTTTTACAAGCCCGGCGCCTGCTCTCTTGCTTCCCATATCACCCTGCGTGAAGCCGGAAACGAGATCTCCCTGACCAGCGTAGATTTAATGAAAAAACGCCTGGAAAATGGTGAAGACTTTTTTGCTATCAATCCCAAAGGCCAGGTTCCTGCACTGCAACTGGATGACAATACGCTGCTCACCGAGGGTGTGGCGATCATGCAATACGTTGCTGATAACGCACCACAAAGCCAGTTGCTGGCGCCGACAGGCACGCTGCCGCGTTACAAGACGCTGGAGTGGCTGAACTTCATCGCGACTGAACTGCATAAAGGTTTTACGCCGCTGTTCCGCCCGGATACACCGGAAGAGTACAAACCTACCGTACGTGCGCTGCTGGCGAAGAAACTGCAGTATGTCAACGAGGCGTTGGGCAATACAGCGTGGATAAGTGGTGAACATTTCACCATCGCGGATGCCTATCTGTTTACCGTCCTGCGTTGGGCGCGCGCGGTAAAACTGGATATGACCGGCCTTGCGAACATTGATGCGTTTATGGCGCGTGCTGCGGCTCGCCCTGCGGTGGCTGCAGCCATGGCAGCAGAAGGGATTGCCTGAGCAAGGCTCCCGGTTCCCGATATGCATGCCGGTGACACAACGTTACCCGGCATGCAATGCGGTTTTACGCTATGGCGGGGATCTCCCCGCCATTTTTATAACTGCGTGGCGCTAAACAGATGCTCCGGCTGCGCAATGCGGTCCTGCGCCGCCACCACCTGCAGTTCATATTCCTGCATCGCCTGGGTGGTTTTCATTATTTCGTACACCGCTGCAGTGACATGCTCCAGCGCCTCGCGCACGCTGGCTCCCTGCAACAATTTCACTAACAGTAGCCCGCTGGTCACATCGCCGACCCCAACAGGCTGACGCGCGCCAAAATCCACCAGCGGCCGGCTAATATGCCAGGCCTCGTGCGGCGTTACCAGCAACATTTCAAACCTATCCACGCTCAGCCCGGCACGGGCGAGATGCTTCACAAGCACAATTTGCGGCCCCTGCGCAATTAACTCGCGTGCCGCCTGCACAGCTTCTGCTACGGTATTCACCGCATGCTCGCAGAGGATCTCCAGTTCAATCAGATTTGGCGCGATAATATCGCTGGCGGGTAATGCGTGGCGCACATGAAATTCGGCGACGCCCGGCGCCACGATACAGCCCTTTTCAGGGTGGCCCATTACCGGATCGCAAAAGTATTTCGCCTGCGGATTCGCTGCTTTCACCTGTCGCACAATGCCAAGGATATGCTCGCCCTGCTCCGCCGATCCCAGATATCCGCTCAGCACGGCATCGCAATGCTGAAGCTGGTCGATGGCGGCGATACCCTGCACAATCTCCGTTAAATGGGCTGGCGGCATCACGCTGCCGGTCCACTTGCCATATTGCGTATGATTAGAAAACTGCACGGTATTCAATGGCCAGACATTGGCGCCCAGACGGCGCATCGGAAATTCGGCAGCACTGTTCCCCGCATGTCCGAAAACCACATGCGATTGAATGGCGAGGATATTCTTCATGTTGAGGGCCTTGCAAGATAGGGCAATAAAAGAAGGGAGTGATTTCTCACTCCCCTGGAAAGGCAACAGATTACTTCCAGCAAATCAGGCAGTAATTCTTTTTACCGCGACGCAACAGCGTGTAACGACCAAACAGGCGATCGCTGTCGGCAAAGAAATACTCCGGATCGGACTGTTTTTCACCGTTAATGGTCACCGCATTAGAGGCAATGGTTTTACGTGCCTGGCCACGCGACGGCTGCAGCTCAGAATCTACCAGCGCCTGCATCAGATCCGCGCCTTTTTCCATTTCTACCATCGGCACGCCATCCTGCGCCAGCTGTTCAAAGTCAGCCTCGCTCAGCGCGCTCAGCGTACCGTTAAACAGGCTTTCAGTAATGCGTTTCGCCGCAATCAGCCCCTCTTCGCCATGCACCAGACGAGTGACCTGCTCCGCCAGCACATACTGCGCGCGCGGCGCTTTACCGCTGTTCTTGTCCTCTTCTTCCAGCGCATTAATTTCTGCGATGTCCATAAAGGTAAAGAATTTCAGGAAACGGTAGACATCTGCATCTGCGGTGTTGATCCAGAACTGGTAAAACTTATACGGACTGGTTTTCTTCGGATCCAGCCAGACCGCGCCGCCTTCGGTTTTACCAAATTTAGTGCCATCGGCTTTGGTGATCAGCGGAACCGTCAGACCAAACACCTGATTCTGGTGCAGACGACGGGTCAAATCGATACCGGAGGTAATGTTGCCCCACTGATCAGAACCACCAATCTGCAACGCCACGCCGTGCAGTTCGTTCAGGCAGGCAAAGTCATAACCCTGCAGCAGATTGTAGGAAAACTCAGTGAACGAGATGCCGACATCATCGCGGTTCAGACGCTGTTTCACGGCTTCTTTGTTAATCATCTGGTTAACAGAGAAGTGCTTACCGATATCGCGCAGGAAGGTCAGCACATTCATGTTGCCGAACCAGTCATAGTTGTTTGCAGCAATCGCTGAATTATCGCCACAATCGAAATCAAGGAATGGCGCAACCTGCTTACGGATTTTATCCACCCACTCCTGCACGGTGTCTTCGGTATTCAGTTTACGCTCGGTGGCTTTAAAACTCGGGTCGCCGATCAACCCGGTTGCGCCACCCACCAGCGCGACCGGCTTATGGCCCGCCTGCTGAAAGCGTTTCAGGCATAACAATGGAACAAGATGCCCCAAATGCAAGCTGTCAGCGGTGGGATCGAAGCCGCAATAGAGCGCGATCGGGCCCTGCGCCAGTCGCTCTGCTAACGCTTCCTCATCCGTCACCTGGGCCACAAGGCCCCGCTCTTGCAATTGTTTAATCAAGTTACTGCTAGCCATCAAATTCTCCATGTATAAAACGGACTGCACCTATGCCGGTACACGACTTTTCGCCAGATGCGAAAGGATACTTCATGGGGGGCAGATAGAATAAAGCGCCGGCACACGGAGTGCCAGCGCTTAACGCAACATTTTTCAGTGATTACGGGGCAAGACGGTCAATTTTCCACGCGTCATTTTCGCGCTGGTATAAAAAACGATCATGCAGACGGTTTGCGCCCCCCTGCCAGAACTCCATCTGCTCAATACTGATACGGTAACCGCCCCAGAAACTTGGCAGGGGGATCTCGCCTTGCTGGAATTTTTGCTTCAGTTCGAGAAACTTACTTTCCAGAATGCCGCGCGCAGAAATGCGGCTGGACTGTTTTGACACCCAGGCACCAATCTGGCTGTCGCGCGGGCGGCTGTGGAAGTATTTCATTACCTCCAGCGTCGACAGACGCTCTGCCTTACCGGTGACCATCACCTGGCGCTCAAGAATATGCCACGGGAAGAGCAAACTGACGGACGGATTGTGTTCGATATGGTGCGCCTTACGGCTGCCAAGATTGGTGTAGAACACAAGGCCTTTTTCATCATAATGCTTGAGCAACACAATACGCTGGTAGGGCTGGCCGTGCTCATCCACCGTCGCGACCACCATGGCCGTTGGGTCAACCAGTTTTGCTTCGCAAGCCTGGCCCAGCCAGTGTTCAAAGAGTTTCAGCGGTTCAGCGGGGAGGTCGCCGCGGCGCAGGCCACCTTTGGTGTATTCACGGCGCAGATGCGCGATTTGCTGCAATTGATCGTTATCAGACATGGCGTTAGCGAGTGTAGTCATCAGGTAGGGCTATTATGCGCCCCCCTGTGAAAATCTCAACGCTGCGGATTTTGTAACTGGCAGTTATTCAGCACGATACGGTCACGTTTATAGACCGTCGCGGTATCCCCTTTCGACCAGAAGACATACACGCCGTCAGTGTAACGAGCGCCAGATGCGGATAAGCCTTGCTGGAGGTTGAGTAACTTGTCATCCCAGACAAAGCTGACTTGCTGGCGCGAATTATTGCGTTTCACGGTAAGCGGCTTTTCATCACACTGGTACGCAAGCGTATCGGTTTGCATCCGTTCAACAAACTGATGGTAATAACTGCATCCGGCAAGCAGCGCGGGCAGGCAGACGATCAACAATTTTTTCATGTGGTATTCCCGGGACTGTCCTGGTCATGGAGGGCAAACAGCCCTCCCTAAGCATGGTCAGTCTAACGGTGTGCCAGCAAGGTGAAATTAAGTTAACTCTGATTCTGGCGCGGGTTGGCGGGGAAAATCGCCCCCAGCACCGAGGGGGCAGACGCGCCGGTGACCGAAGGTAGATTTCCCGGTAGCCCTGCCAGCGTGCGCCATGCCAGCCAGGCAAAGGCCAGTGCTTCCATATCATCGCCGCTGATACCCGCATCGTCGGTCGTGCCGACCTCAATCCCCGGTAACAGCCCCGCCAGACGCGCCATTACCAGCGGGTTGCGACTACCGCCACCGCATACCAGTAACCGCTCACAGCCACCGCTCAGCAGTACCTGCTCCGAAATGGTGATGGCCGTCAGTTCGGCCAGCGTCGCCTGCACATCGCTTCCGTTCAGTGCCGGGAAGCTTGTCAAATGACGCTCCAGCCAGCCGTAATTAAAATATTCACGGCCTGTGCTCTTGGGCGCGGGGGTTGAAAAATAGGGATCGCTCAGCATATTTTGCAGCAATGGCAACACCACTTTGCCTTCGCTCGCCCACTGGGCATCTTTATCGTACGGCTTACCTTTTTGCCGCCAGATCCAGGCATCCATCAGCATATTACCTGGCCCGGTGTCATATCCGCGCACCGGCTGGCCTGGGATCAGCAATGAAAGATTCGCAATGCCGCCAATATTCAGCACCATGCGGCGTTCGACCGGATGCGCCAGTAGCGCATGATGAAACGCAGGTACTAACGGCGCGCCCTGACCACCAAGCGCCATATCGCGCCGACGAAAATCCCCCACCACGGTCACGCCAGTGCGGGCAGCGATCTGGTTGTTATCGCCAATTTGCAGGGTGTGAGGCGCAATGCCGACAGGTTCATGCCACACGGTCTGCCCGTGGCAGCCGATGGCGACAATGTCTTCCGGGCGCAGGTGTTCTTTGTCCATCAGAGCCAGCACCGCATCGGCAAATAATTTGCCCAGTTGGGTGTCCAGCCTCCCCAGTTGCGAAAGCGTGAGTTGCTGGCCCTGGCAGATGCTGAGGATCGCCTCTTTTAACGGCAGCGGAATAGGAAATGTCAGGCTGGCCTGCTGGGCGACCATCGTTTCGTCAATTGCCGCGAGTACGACATCAATACCGTCCAGACTGGTTCCCGACATCAATCCAATGTAGCGACCCGATTTCATACGCCTTCCTTTAATGCGTGGCAGAGGGTTAACACTCCACCACAAAGTGTAGGTTAACGCCATTACGTACAAACACTTTTTAACAATCCAGTCGCTTTTCGCTAAGTGAAATTCATCTGACCAGCGCTTATAATCGCTTCGTTTAAAACCGGTTAAAGTCCCTTTGATTACTCTTTTTGCCGGGATTTGGCAGAAGATATGACCTGGCCTTGTTAAAATGCCATATAATTTAACCATGACGGATGCTCATACGAGCGTTACATGGTGAACAGGAGATTCATAAATGATGTTACGTGCACTGGCAGTTTCGCTGATTGGTTTTACTTTGGCAGGCTGCGTGAACAACGATACGCTTTCTGGTGATGTTTATTCTGCATCCGAAGCCAAACAAGTGCAAAATGTCACTTACGGCACCATTGTGAACACACGTCCGGTACAGATTCAGGGTGGCGATGAGAATAATGTCATCGGCGCGCTTGGCGGTGCTGTCCTGGGTGGCTTCCTCGGTAACACGGTTGGCGGCGGTACAGGTCGTTCTCTGGCGACGGCAGCCGGTGCTGTGGCAGGTGGCGTAGCGGGTCAGTCGGTACAGGGTTCGCTGAACAAAACACAGGGTGTTGAACTGGAAATCCGTAAAGACGACGGCAACACCATTATGGTGGTACAGAAACAGGGCAATACCCGTTTCGCCGCAGGTCAGCGCGTTGTGCTGGCAAGCAATGGCCGTCAGGTAACCGTTTCCCCGCGCTAAGCCCGGTGGTCACATGGTTTCATTTGCCCTCTCAGGGGCATAAAAAAAGCCTTGCGAATGCAAGGCTTTTTACTGTTAATCACGCGACTGTAGCTCATGAATATTTTGCTCCAGCCGGGCAATCATCTTAATTAATAGATCGAGTTCTTCAGCAGAGATCCCGGAGAGAATTTCCCCCCGCGTTTTGCGAATAACCGTTTCCATCTCTTCGATGATAGGTGACGCTTTTTCTGTCAATTTGATCCGCTTAGCCCGGCGGTCGTTGGCACAGGTCTGGCGGGAAATGAGCCCCTTATCTTCCAGTTGGTCCAGCGTACGCACCAGCGAAGGCTGTTCAATGCCAATCGCTTTTGCCAGTTGAATTTGCGACTGATCGGGAGGCAGCTGGTGAATATTGTGCAGCGTTACCCAGTGAGTCTGCGTTAATTCCAGAGGTTTCAGGCGATGGTCAATCAAAGCGCGCCAGACGCGCACTAAGCGTGCCAGATCAGAACCTAATGGCGATTCCAATTTCATCTCCTTATAATTAGCTTGCTAAGTTATTATACTCATTTTAAAATAGTTTGCAGTATTTATATTGCTAAAACAAATGTATTGCAGCACTCGTCAGGGCAATTGCAGCGCGTTACACCGTTATTATGGTGTAATTTTCGCGCTTTTATGACTGTCTCTCCTGGCCCGGCGATGTGCGTGACGGCACAGGACACCTACGCGTGAAGTTAACTTCCAGTTCCCCGGTTCTCCCCCTGCAGGACCTGATTTTCGGCGCATCGGTTTACTTTCCTCCCTTATTTAAAGCGGTGATGCTGGGCTTTTTACTGTGGCTTATTGCCCACCGCGCCCTGCGTGACTGGATCTATGCCGGCGACATCTGGCACCCCATCCTGATGGATCTTTCTCTGTTTGTTATTGCGCTGAGCCTCGCCCTCGGCTTGTTGATTGTGTGGTCATGATGAATCTGAAATCGCTGAAATATTTTTCCACGTTACTGGTGCTGGCAGTGGCAATTGTCGCCGCAGGGTGGATGTGGAACTATTACATGCAATCGCCCTGGACGCGCGACGGCAAAGTCCGCGCCGAGCAGGTCAGTATTACTCCGCAGGTTTCTGGCAGTATCCGCGAGTTTCATATCACCGATAACCAGTGGGTAAAAGCTGGCGACACACTGTTTCGCATTGACGACACCCCCTACCACATTGCTGTCCTTAACGCCGAAGCTCAGTTGGCCAAAACGCAGACCGAACTGGCAAAAGCCAATAACGAAGCCAACCGCCGTCGTCATCTTTCGCAAAACTACATCTCCGCGGAAGATCTCGATACTGCCAATATTAGTGTAAAAGCGGCACAAGCGAGTGTCGCTGCCGCCGGGGCCCAACTGGCACAGGCAAAATGGCAGTTAACACAAACAGACGTCAAAGCGCCTGTCGATGGCTGGGTCACAAACCTCACCGCGCGCAAAGGGAACTACGCAACCGCCGGGCAACCTATTTTTGCACTGGTGGATGGTCATTCGTTTTATGTGATGGGCTATTTCGAAGAGACCAAACTGCGCCATATTCATCCTGGCGCGACGGCGAAAATTGTTCTCTACAGCGGCAACGTAACGTTACAGGGTCACGTTTCCAGTATTGGTCGTGCCATTTATGATCAGAGCATAGAAACAGACAGCGGACTGGTACCGGATATCAAACCTAACGTGCCGTGGGTGCGCCTGGCGCAACGCGTGCCCGTGCGGATCCAGCTCGACAGTGTGCCGCAGGATGTCACCATGGTTTCCGGCACCACCTGCACCGTAGCCATCGGCGGTCGGTGATGATCTCGCCGCTCTCGCTCTGGAACAAACTGCCGTGGGTGAAAGCCAGCGCCGGTCAGTGGCGATATGCATTGCGCAACGGCATCGCCATGTGTCTGGCGCTGACGGTGGCGTATTATCTTGATCTCGACGAGCCTTACTGGGCGCTGACCTCCGCCGCTGTGGTCAGTTTCCCGACTGTGGGTGGCGTCATCAGTAAAAGCCTTGGGCGTATTGCGGGTAGTCTGCTGGGGGCCTGCGCCGCGCTGATCATTGCCGGGCAGACGCTGAACGATCCATGGCTGTTTCTGTTTATGATGTCCGGCTGGATTGCATTGTGTACCTGGGCCTGCGCCCAGTTCAGCAATAATGTCGCCTATGCCTGCCAGTTGGCCGGTTACACTGCGGCGATCATTGCCTTTACAATGGTGAATGTCACCGATATCACCGAATTGTGGGATATTGCCCAGGCGCGGGTATGCGAGGTAATACTTGGCATCGTGTGCGGCGGCATGATGATGATGATCCTGCCCGGCACCGCCGATGGCCCGGCGCTGCTCACCGCGCTGAAAAAGATGCACGCACGCTTGCTGGAACACGCCAGCCTGCTCTGGCAACCCGAAACAACTGATGCTATCCGCAGCGCCCATGAAAGTGTGATTGGCCAGATCCTGACGACAAATTTACTGCGCATTCAGGCTTTCTGGAGTCATTACCGCTTCCGGCGGCAAAATACGCTGTTGACCTGGTTGCTGCATCAGCAATTACGCATGACCAGCGTGATCTCCAGCCTGCGCAGAATGCTGCTGAACTGGCCCGATGCCCCGGCGAATCTGCGCCCGGTTCTTGAGCAGTTACTGGCTGCGCTGGCGCATCCGCATACCGATGCGCTAACTGTGGCGCGGATCATTGCCCCCCTCGCGCCAACAGAGACTGACGATTACCACCATCGGGCTTTCTGGCAGCGTTTACGTTATTTTTGTCGTTTGTATCTGGTCAGCAGCCGCTGGCTGTTACGAGTGGAGAATGCCACGCCGATCAGCGCTTATACGGTGCCCCGCAGTCCGGGTTTAATGCGCTATACCGACCACGCTGAGGCGCTCTGGAGCGGGCTGCGCACCTTCTGTGCACTCAGTCTGGTTGGGGCATGGAGCATTACCACGCAGTGGGAAAGCGGCCCGGCGGCACTGACACTGGCGGCAATTAGCTGTGTGCTTTACTCGGTTTCACCAGCGCCATTCAACTCATTGACGCTACTGCTGCGCACCTTAACGCTGCTGTCGCTGTTCAGCTTTGTGGTGAAGTTTGGGCTGATGGTGCAAATCAACGAGCTCGCTTCGTTTTTGCTGTTTCTGTTCCCGTTACTGACCACACTGCAGTTGCTAAAACTGCAAATGCCGAAACTGGCCGGACTGTGGGGGCAGTTGATTGTGTTTATGGGCTCGTTTATCGCTGTAACTAATCCGCCGGTGTATGACTTTGCCGATTTCTTAAATGACAACCTGGCGAAGATCCTCGGTGTGGCACTGGCCTGGCTGGCCTTCGCCGTCCTGCGTCCTGGGTCAGACGCGCGAAAAAGTCGCCGTCATATTCGCGCATTGCGCCGCAGTTTTGTCGATCAACTTAGCCGCATACCGCAACTGAGCGAACATGCGTTTGAATCGGTGGTCTACCATCACATCAGTCAACTCAGTAACAGCAAAGATGCCCTGGCGCGCCGCTGGCTGTTGCGCTGGGGCGTCGTATTATTGAACTGTTCACATGTGGTCTGGCAACTGCGTGAATGGGAGATCCGTTCCGATCCTTTATCAAAAGTGCGTGATATTTGCATCGCCTTACTGCGTGATGTGATGAGTGAACGTGGCGTTCAGCAACGAACGCTTACCGCCACGCTGGCAGAACTGCAGCAGATTTGTACGACGCTGGGTAAACACCATCAACCCGCTGCTCGCGAGCTGGCCTCCGTTGTCTGGCGCCTGTATTGCGCACTGTCGCAACTGGAACAGGCACCACCGGCTGGCACGCTTACTTGATAACGCCACAGGCGTAACGCGCGCCACCGCCGCCCAACGGTTTCGGTTGATCGGACATATTATCGCCGCCAACATGCACCATCAGCGCTTTATCTTTCACGTCGCTAAGTTTTTTCAACCGTGGCGCGACCACCGCTTCCGTAGCTTTACCGTCGTTATTCACCACTAGCACGGGTAAATCGCCCAAATGCCCGTCCCCTTCAGGACCAGCATGTTTACCGCTATGTTGAGGATCAAGATGGCCGCCTGCCGCTTCCGCCGCCGACGCTTTGCCCTCTTTCATTGCTGGTTCGCAACTGCCTTTGGCATGCACGTGAAAACCATGTTCGCCCGGCGGCAGGGCTTTCAAATCGGGAGTGAACTCCAGGCCCTTATCGGTTTCGCTGATTTTTACGCTGCCGATCGATTGCCCTATTCCCTGAGCGGTAACGAGATGCATATCCACTTCTTCACTGGCTGCCTGCGCGCCGGCACAGACTAACAACCCCAGTATTGCCAGACTAAAACGCTTCATATGACCTCCTTAGAATTACTTTTACCCTGTAAGTCTAAACCAGGGTAAAAGATTTCACCGGAAAGTCGCCTGTGCGGCTTTATGGAACGTCATAACCCAGCGCCGCTTTACGAATGCGGAACCACTGCTGGCGGGTCATTTGCAACTGTTCTGCCCCTAATGCTGCCCGTACACGTTCGATTTTACCCGAGCCAATGATCGGCAACGGTTGCGACGGCAGACGCATTACCCAGGCATATACCACCTGCTCGATGTTATCCGCATTCAGTTCCTGCGCCACGGCCCTCAGTTCTTCGCGTAGCGGCTGGTATTCCACGTCATTAAATAAACGGCCACCGCCAAGGCAGGACCAGGCCATCGGGCGCACGCGCAGCTGTTGCAACTGATCGAGCGTACCGTCCAGCAGCAGCGGTTGATACAACGGGGAAATTTCCACCTGGTTAGTGGCAAGTGTAAATGGCAAGCGGGATTGCAGCAGCGCAAATTGCGCCGGGGTGAAATTAGAAACGCCGAAGTGGCGCACCTTACCACTCTGGTGCAGGTTGAGGAATGCCTCAGCCACTTCATCCGCATCCATTAACGGATCCGGGCGGTGGATCAACAACAGGTCCAGATAGTCAGTCGACAGATTGCTGAGCGATTGCTCTGCGCTGTGAATAATATGAGAGCGATCGGTAATGTAATGACCAATGGCATGTTCAGCTTTAGCGGTAGTGGCAATACCACATTTGCTGACGATCTCCATCTTCGCGCGCAACTGCGGCACCAGCTTCAACGCCTCGCCAAATGCGGCTTCACACTGATATCCGCCATAAATATCGGCATGATCAACAGTTGTCACACCCAGTTCAAGATGAGATTCAATAAACCCGACCAGTTCCCGGGCAGACATTTTCCATTCCAGTAAACGCCAGTAACCCATAACAAAGCGGGAGAACTCCGGACCTTGCGGCGCAAGGGCAATACGTTGAACCATAACGATTTCCTCGAAGGTAATTTCCTTCGATTATACGCAATTACGGCGTCAAAACAGTGAAGGCTGCTGAGGTTCTTCGGGAGGAAGTGATTTCGCGGCGCGCATTTTGCGCAGCCAACGCTGGCGACACAGACGCAGAACCTCCTGCTTTTGCGTGTCGCTCATGTGCTGCCAGTTGAAACGTTCATCCCGGCTCCGCATACAGCCGCGGCAAAAGCCCTTATCATCGGACTGGCAAATTCCCCGGCACGGGCTCTGGATAGGGAAAAACTCCAGTTGTTCTGGCACTGTCCTCTCCTGCAATGCAAGCGTCTACTTCTATTGAAGACTGCCAGGTCATAACGCGCAACCCCTAAAGCGCATTGTTTGCCAATTGCAACAGACCGATTGGTCTAGTACAGTAATCTGATGACCAGACATACCGAACACGACACACGCGAACATTTACTGGCGACCGGCGAGCGGCTTTGCATGCATCGCGGGTTTACCGGTATGGGCCTGAGCGAATTACTGAAAACAGCCGAAGTACCGAAAGGCTCTTTCTATCACTATTTTCGCTCGAAAGAGGCCTTCGGCGTGGCATTGCTTGAGCGTCATTACGCCGGGTATCACCAGCGACTGGCCAATCACTTTGCCAGTGGCGCAGGAAATTACCGTGACAGAGTGTTGGCCTACTACCAGGAAACGCTCAATCAGTTTTGTCAGCAGGGCATCATTAGCGGTTGTCTGACGGTGAAACTCTCTGCTGAAGTGTGCGATTTGTCGGAAGATATGCGTGCAGCGATGGACAAAGGCGCCAGCGGTGTCATCGCCCTGCTCGCAGATGCGATTGAAAAAGGACGGCGCGAGCAAAGTCTGTCTTTCGCTGGCGATGCGTTCACCCAGGCGCAGGTGTTGTATGCGCTGTGGCTCGGAGCTAATTTGCAGGCAAAAATTTCGCGCAGCGCCCTTCCGCTGGAAAGCGCGCTGGCGCATGTGCAATCCATCATTACCACGTCTGAATAATTCAGGCGTTTTTATTTCTTTTACCACTAGTCGACCGGTCTATTCAGGAGTTGTTATGTCGAGTAAATTATTTACGCCGCTGAAAGTGGGCGCAATTACCGTACCAAACCGTGTTCTGATGGCGCCGCTGACGCGCTTGCGCAGTATTGAGCCGGGCGATATCCCGACGCCATTGATGGCGGAGTACTACCGCCAGCGCGCCAGTTCCGGTCTGATTATCAGTGAAGCCACGCAGATTTCCGCGCAGGCAAAAGGTTATGCCGGTGCGCCAGGGCTGCACAGCCCGGAACAAATCGCCGCATGGAAAAAAATCACCGACGCAGTACATGGTGATGACGGTCGTATTGCTGTACAACTGTGGCACACCGGTCGTATCTCTCATAACAGCCTGCAACCCGGTGGCGCAGCACCAGTAGCCCCTTCCGCCATCAGCGCAGGTACTCGTACCTCACTACGTGATGCCAACGGCAATGCCATTCGTGAAGATACCTCCATGCCACGCGCGCTGGAAACCCACGAAATTCCGGGCATCGTTGACGATTTCCGCCAGGCCGTTGCCAATGCGCGCGAAGCCGGTTTCGATCTGGTCGAACTGCACTCCGCCCACGGCTACCTGCTGCACCAGTTCCTGTCGCCTTCCGCTAACCACCGTACCGATCAGTACGGCGGCAGCGTCGAAAACCGTGCCCGTCTGGTGCTGGAAGTGGTCGATGCCGTGAGCAAAGAGTGGAGCGCCGACCGTATTGGTATTCGTGTTTCTCCGATTGGCTCGTTCCAGAACACCGACAACGGCCCGAATGAAGAAGCTGACGCGTTGTATCTGATTGAAGAGCTGGGCAAACGTGGCATCGCCTATCTGCATATGTCCGAGCCGGATTGGGCAGGCGGCCAGCCTTACACCGAAGCCTTCCGCCAGAAAGTACGTGAACGCTTCCATGGACCGATTATCGGCGCAGGTGCTTATACCCCGGAAAAAGCGGAAGATCTGATTGAAAAAGGCTTAATTGATGCCGTCGCCTTTGGCCGCGCCTATATTGCTAATCCGGATCTGGTAAAACGCCTGCAGTTGAAAGCCGAGCTGAACCCACAATTCCCGGAAACCTTTTACGGTGGTGGCGCCGAGGGCTATACGGACTACCCAACGTTGTGATCCTCTGATTGTTGATTGATAGCGGCGGCTTCCCGCCGCTATACTAAAACAGTGTTTCTGACCGCAAGGTTAAACCATTTATAAAAGAGGACATTATGCGCTTACTTCACACCATGCTGCGCGTTGGCGACCTGCAACGCTCCATCGATTTCTATACCAACGTGCTGGGAATGCAACTGCTGCGCACCAGTGAAAACCCGGAGTATAAGTACTCTCTGGCGTTTGTGGGCTATGGCCCGGAAACCGACGAAGCGGTGATTGAGCTGACCTACAACTGGGGCGTAGAAAGCTATGACCTGGGCACCGCTTACGGTCACATTGCCTTGAGTGTGCCAAATGCGGCAGAAGCCTGCGAAGCGATCCGCAAAAATGGCGGCAACGTTACGCGTGAAGCGGGCCCGGTTAAAGGCGGCACCACCGTTATTGCCTTTGTCGAAGATCCTGACGGCTACAAAATTGAGCTGATTGAAGAGAAAGACGCAGGCCACGGTCTGGGTAACTGATCCTTTCGGGCGCTCTTCGCGCCCGCTGTTTTACATCCCTTCGTAAAATTTGCCATAATGCGCTGCCATTTTTCCGTCTCAAGAGATCCTGATGTCCGATAACGCTCAACTTGCTGGTCTGTGCGACCGTTTTCGCGGTTTTTATCCTGTCGTGATTGATGTCGAAACCGCAGGGTTTAACGCCAAAACCGACGCGCTGCTGGAAGTCGCCGCCATTACCCTGAAAATGGATGAAAACGGCTGGCTGATGCCAGACACTACGCTGCACTTTCACGTTGAGCCATTTGAAGGAGCAAACTTGCAGCCGGAAGCGCTGGCCTTCAACGGTATCGATCCGACCAATCCGCTGCGTGGCGCGGTGAGTGAATACGATGCGCTTCATGCCATATTCAAAATGGTACGCAAGGGCATCAAAGATCAGGGCTGCAATCGTGCCATCATGGTGGCGCATAATGCTACGTTCGATCACAGTTTTATGATGGCCGCCGCAGAACGCGCCTCGCTGAAGCGCAACCCGTTTCACCCCTTTGTCACTTTCGATACCGCGTCACTGAGCGGCCTCGCCCTCGGACAAACGGTGTTATCAAAAGCCTGTACCGCTGCAGGCATTGCTTTCGATGCCACACAGGCACATTCCGCCTTGTACGATACTGAGCAAACCGCCCTGCTTTTCTGCGAAATCGTTAACCGCTGGAAGCGCCTTGGTGGCTGGCCGCTTCCGCCTGCCGAACCACAGGCATAAAAACCCATCCCGCCAGATGACTGGCTTTGATTATCTTGTTTCTGGCAGGCTTTGGTGCCTGCCGGAAGTTACGCCCACCCCGACTCCAGCGCACGATACCCCCCGTCGCAGGCTGTTTTGGTTTCTCGCGCTCGTTGTCTCTTCTCCTGCATTGTAAAAAACATCCTTCATCAGCGCATTTTTTGATTACCGGCGATAACTATTTTTTACCGTGATGGCTGAACGCATCACATATGCTTAACTTTATAAAATATCGTTATAACAACAAAAAACTCATAAACATGCTGAATTAGCTAAGAGTACATAAGATGTAATAAAAAGAATTTTTAGCTATAAATTGTTATTTTTTGGGATTTAAAAACCACAAAATTAAAAACAATACAATTAATGTGTATGAAAAATCACAAATTAAAGCTTAATTATCCCATTTATCCTTCCAGCATAAAATTTGCGTCAGTGCAGCCGATGATCCTTTTGCGTACCTGAATGATGTCCTATGCATGGGTTAATGATTAGCAAAGCAAATGCGTCACACTGCAACATCCCGTTAACACATCTTCGCAGAGGTACCCATTTGGAGATTCTTTAAATTAAGGTGAACTGATGCACATGTTAAAAATTTTCGCTTTTGCGATTTGCGCGCCACTGGCTTATTCAGCCATGGCAGAACCTCAACCTCCAATGTTTAATTGGGATCACGTTACTGCGGGTGTGAACCTGGGCTCACTGGGTGGAAAAACCAGCGAAAGGGCATATTCCCCGGCACAAGGGGGACGTAAAGTCAGCCAACTGGACTGGCGTTATAGCAACGCGGCGGTGATTCAGGGCTCGCTGGAATGGAGTGCCATGCCGTGGTTTTCGCTTGGCACCTCAGGCTGGACCACCTTCACCCGCAAAGAAGGGCGAATGGATGACTATGACTGGCAAAGCGCCTCTCAAAATGGCTGGACAGATCATAGCTCACACCCGAATACGCATCTTAATTTTTCTAACCAGTTCGATATTCACGCGACCGGCTGGATTTTCAAATACCCTGAATGGCGCATGGGTGTCATGGCAGGGTACCAGGAGAGCCGCTTTAGCTTTAACAGCCGTGGCGGGAGTTATAGCTACAATAACGGCGCTAATACCGGCACCTTTGCGCCAAATGTGATGAGTATCGGCTATAAACAGCGTTTCAGCGTGCCGTATATCGGTGTTACCGGTCAGTACCGTTACCGGGATTTTGAAATCGGCGGGACATTTAAATACAGCGCATGGGCGCGGGTTACAGGAAACGATGAGCATTACCTGAGGACCCTGACCTTTACCGATAAGAGCAGCGGCCAAGATTACTTTTCGCTGGCAGCCAATGTCGGTTATTACGTCTCGGAAAATGTCAAAGTTTATGTCGAAGGGACCTGGAATCGTGCAACCAATAAAAAGACCAACGTTAACGTCAATAACTACCGCAGTGGCGTCTCGACAGACTACAGAGACGCTGGCGGCATAGAAAATTACAACTTTCTCACGACAGCGGGAGTGAAATACACCTTCTGATGTAAAGATGCTGCTATAGGAGTCGGTGTTGATTACATCAAAGAAGATATATCCAGCGCCTTAAAACAGGGTCTGCCCTTCAGTGAGATTTAATTCCGGCACGTTAACTTAGGGTCAAAACCCATCGAGGACCGCGTCCGCAGGCTGTGATTTTCTTCTGGCAGTAAAAAAGGGTTCATGCACAAACATGAACCCTTTGACGTTTATGGAATATCAGGCGAGCCTTATTCCGCTGACGGCTGGTCTTTATGTTTTGCTGCAGTCTCTTGAATCAGGGGAACCAGTTCGCCACGCTGGTACATCTCAATGATGATGTCACAGCCGCCAATCAATTCGCCTTCCACCCACAGTTGCGGGAAGGTCGGCCAGTTAGCATATTTCGGCAGTTCAAAACGGATATCCGGATTTTGCAAAATATCCACATAGGCGAAACGTTCGCCACAGGCAGTAAGCGCCTGTACAGCCTGCGCGGAGAAGCCACAGCTTGGCAGCTTCGGAGAACCTTTCATGTACAGCAGAATCGGGTTTTCAGCGATTTGACGTTCGATTTTTTCAATAGTCGTGCTCATTGTCTTACTTCCTTCAACATCTTCGGCAGATACAAACATTGTAACGGCTCATGCCTCTAACAGAAAATAACAATTTGTTAGCGTTTTACGTACTGCTTTCTAAATGTTTCATCTAAACGATGAATGTGCACAATTCGGATTGCGCCTGTTGCTTAACTCTTACTCACGATCGAAACGTTTTGCCGCTTTTTTTTGCGCTTGTTAACGAAACGAAGCTATAGATGCAAAAACACTATTAACTTTTGGGCTTTTTATGGATTAGAATCGACGGGTTTTGAAAATCATATGCATGCATGTTTAATGCCTGCTCTAACAGGGGATTGCTCAGTGGCGCGGATACCTAAGGCTTCAGTCACGCTCTGTGCTTTGTTGTTCACTACGCTTTCTTTCACGCCATTAGCCAGCGCTTCTGAACAAGCGCGAGCGTCGGCCGTGCAAAAATCGCATCTGGTGAAAGCATCCGAACGTAAGAAAAAAAGCACTTCACAAAAGACCACAAAGAAAAACAGTCGCAATGCAGTAACAAAAACAACCACTAAAAAAACCACGGAGACCAAAAAGTCTTCAGTAAAGAAAGTCACCACCAGCAGCAAAGCCAGCCAACTCTCTTCGCGTCGTAGCAAGCCCAGCCAGGTTAAAACCGCAACCGTCACCTGGACGGAAAAATGTACGCCGCGCAAAGGCCACAAGCCACACTGTATAAAAGTCAAAAGCAGCAAACCGGCAACCATTGCTGATGCGCACAAAGTTCGCATCCAGAAAGCGCAAAAAACGGCGATGTCTAAACTGATGAATCAGATTGGCAAACCGTATCACTGGGGTGGCACCTCACCGAACACCGGGTTTGATTGCAGTGGTCTGGTCTACTACGCCTATAAGGATCTGGTGAAATTCCGTATTCCACGTACCGCCAATGAAATGTATCACCTGCGTGATGCCTCGCCCGTGAACGTGGCTGAACTGGAAAGCGGCGACCTGGTATTCTTCCGCACACAAGGGCGCGGGACTGCCGATCATGTCGGCGTATACGTAGGCAACGGCAAATTCATTCAGTCGCCTCGCAGCGGCCAGGATATTCAGGTGACGTCCCTGAGTGAAGATTACTGGCAGCGTCACTATGTCGGCGCACGTCGCGTTGTCACGCCGAAAACCATCCGCTAATTTCATCACCTGCCGCGCAGGCGGCAGGTAACTCTCTCTTTTGCCAGCGCTTTCTATTTGCTACTCTATCCATACACTCAGTAGGGCTATTGAGTGTATTAAAATAATGAAGGAGAGCAGCAATGTCGTTCGAATTACCTGCATTACCGTATGCAAAAGACGCCCTGGCGCCACATATTTCGGCCGAAACACTCGAATACCACTATGGTAAGCACCAACAGGCCTATGTCACAAACCTTAACAACCTGATCAAAGGCACCGCGTTTGAAGGCCAGACGCTGGAAGCGATCATCAAAAACAGCGAAGGCGGCGTGTTCAATAACGCAGCGCAGGTCTGGAACCATACTTTTTACTGGCACTGCCTGGCCCCTCATGCAGGTGGTGAGCCAACTGGCGAACTGGCCGCTGCCATTGAGACATCCTTCGGCAGCGTGGCCGACTTTAAGGCGCAGTTTACTGAAGCAGCAGTGAAAAACTTTGGCGCAGGCTGGACCTGGCTGGTGAAGAAAGCGGATGGCGGACTGGCGATTGTATCGACCTCGAATGCCGGTACACCGCTCACTACCAATGCCACGCCGCTGTTAACGGTGGATGTCTGGGAACATGCTTATTACATTGACTACCGTAACGCCCGTCCGAACTATCTGGAACACTTCTGGGCGTTGGTAAACTGGGAGTTTGTGGCAAAAAATTTCGCCGCCTGAGATGACTGGAGGGGAAATCTCCCCTCCTGCTTAATCACTCTAGCGCAGTACAGACACGCTCCGCTTGCGAACGACGGGTAAACAGCACCAGCAGCAGTCCCAGCCCGGCGATGATCGCCCCCATCACCGGCACAAAGGCGTAACCCAGACCACCCGAAATCACCGCACCGCCGGCGGCGGCACCCAGCGCATTACCGAGATTAAATGCCCCAATATTGACAGAGGACGATAAGCCAGGTGCCTCATGCGCGACACGCATCACGCGCATCTGCAGCGGTGGCACCACAGCAAAGGTCGCCGCACCCCAGATCACCATACTGATAGCCGCACCTGCCTGACTTTGCGCCAGCAACGGGATCGCCAGCATAATAGCTATCAGTAGCACCAGAAAACCTTTCAGCGTAGCGGTTACAGAACGATCCGCCAGCTTACCGCCCAAATAATTACCAATCGAGAAGCCGACACCGATTAATACCAGCATGGCGGTAACAAAGACCGGCGTTGCGTCAGTGAGGGTGTGCAGCACCGGCGCAATATAGGTATAAAGCGTGAACATCGCACCGGCGCCCAACACCGTCGTGAGCAGTGCCGATAAGACTTGCGGACGCAGCAACACGGCCAGCTCTTTACGCACATCGGGGCGCTCGCCCGCGCCACCTTTCGGCAGCGAGAAAAACAGGCTCAGCATCGCTATCACGCCCAGGCCTGCGGTAGCTAAAAACGACATCCGCCAGCCGATGGTTTCGCCCATCCAGGTGGCTGCAGGCACGCCGCCAATATTGGCAATGGTTAGCCCCATAAACATGGTGGCCACGGCGCTGGCCTGTTTCTCTTTCACCACCACACTGGCTGCGACCACCGAGCCAAGACCAAAAAAGGCACCGTGGTTAAGACTGGTAACAATACGCGCCAGCATCAACGTGGCGTAATCCGGTGCGATTGCTGAAAGCACATTACCGAGCGTAAAAATCGCCATTAAAAAGATCAGCGCGTTACGTCTGCCGCGATGTGAAAGTAGCAGTGTCATTAACGGCGCACCGACCATCACACCGACGGCATATGCGCTAATCAACATCCCCGCCGCCGGAATAGAAACATCAACGCCGCGGGCAATCACTGGCAGTAACCCCATCGGGGAGAACTCAGTGGTGCCAATGCCGAAGGCGCCAATCGCCAGGGCAAGCAAAGGAAAATTCACTTTCATAGATAGACTCCGGAAACACCGTGTCGGTGGATGACACTGTTGTAGAAGCCAAAAGTATGACAGTAATCACAAAAAACAGCAGTTAGCAAAATGACAAAAGATTATTGCGGGTTTGATAACAATGGGCAGAAAAGCGGGCAAAACGGAGGGAGAAAAAGCCTCTCCCTCGCGCGGGATCAATGCAGAGCTGCGGTCAGAGCGCCGAAAACAATCAGGCTCAGAACGATAATGGTGGTGAACAGTGAATACTTCAGGTCGGTGCTCATCAATTTTCTCCGTTTTAATTTCCACACAAAAAGTGCGTTAGCGCATTTTTGCACAAATAATCATAAAAATCTTGCAGGAATTCGTGAGACGAATGTTTTATCTCTTCCCCTTTTGCTCAAGATCAGACAAAATTCGACGCTAAATTTATTAGCGTACCGGCCATTGACTCCCCTCCTGACGTCCAGTGTCTTTTTCCCGGCGTACCGCATTCCCTTTCGCGGGTACAGGGTGATTGAAGGCAAACGTTTACCTTATGTATTATCAGGAGCTTAAGATATGGTCTGGAGTGACATCTGATGGCAACGATCAAAGACGTAGCGAAGCGAGCAAACGTTTCCACCACAACTGTATCACACGTAATTAACAAAACCCGTTTCGTCGCCGAAGAGACGCGCAATGCTGTGTGGGCGGCGATCAAAGAGTTGCACTATTCACCCAGCGCCGTCGCGCGCAGCCTGAAGGTGAATCACACCAAATCGATCGGTTTGCTGGCAACCAGTAGCGAAGCGGCGTATTTCGCTGAAATCATTGAAGCTGTCGAGAAAAAGTGTTTTCAGAAAGGGTATACCCTGATTCTCGGCAACGCCTGGAATGACCTTGAAAAACAACGCGCTTATCTGTCCATGATGGCGCAAAAACGCGTCGATGGTTTGTTAGTGATGTGTTCGGAATATCCGGAGTCGCTGCTCAGCATGCTGGAAGAGTACCGCCATATTCCGATGGTGGTGATGGACTGGGGCGAAGCCAAAGCTGACTTTACTGACTCGGTGATTGATAACGCCTTTGAAGGCGGCTATATGGCTGGTCGTTATCTGGTGGAGCGTGGGCATCGTGACATTGGCGTTATTCCCGGGCCGCTGGAGCGCAACACCGGCGCTGGGCGTCTGGCAGGCTTTATGAAAGCCATGACCGAAGCCATGATCACAGTGCCGGAAAGCTGGATTGTGCAGGGTGACTTTGAGCCGGAGTCCGGTTATCGCGCTATGCAGCAGATCCTGTCGCAGGCGCACCGTCCGACAGCCGTCTTCTGTGGGGGCGATATTATGGCCATGGGCGCGCTCTGTGCCGCCGATGAAATGGGCTTGCGCGTACCGCAGGATATTTCGCTCATTGGCTACGACAATGTGCGCAACTCCCGTTTCTTTACGCCGTCACTGACCACTATCCATCAGCCGAAAGACTCGCTGGGAGAAACGGCGTTTACCATGCTGCTGGATCGCATCGTTAACAAACGTGAAGAATCGCAATCCATTGAAGTCCATCCGCGCCTGATTGAGCGCCGTTCGGTTGCTGACGGCCCGTTCCGCGACTACCGTCGTTAATACTTTTCGGTGGGAGCCTTCACTCCGGCTCCCGCAACCATTCCCGGTTCAGTGTTTCACTGTCGCCCAAATAGTCCAGCAACCAGTTTAGCGCTGGCGAGGCTTCGTTTTGTTGCCATGTCAGGCAACAGGCTGCATCCGGGAAGGGATTTTCCAGTTCCAGCGCTACCCAGTCTCCGCTTTCCAGCCATGGTCGGGCAAAATGCGACGGGACCATTCCCACACATACGCCTGCCGACAGACACGCTTCCGACGAGGCCCAATCCGGTACCAGCACCCTCTTCTGGTTATCCAGCAGCCAGGTGATCCGCTTTGGCAGAGAACGGGAAGTATCTTCCTGGATCAATGAAGGCCAGTTGCGCAACGTTTCATCACTCAACGGGCTGTCGAGGCTCGCCAGCGGGTGACGGCTGGAAACAACGCACTTCCAGCTCAACATACCCATATCGCGGAACGCATAGCGCCCGCCCACCGGGATCGCCTGAGTGGCACCAATAGCCAGTTCAACTCGCCCGTCGGCCAGCGCATCCCAGACGCCGTTAAATACTTCCTGGTAGACCTGCAATTCCACATCGTCGAAGTGACGATAAAAATCGACGATCAATTGCCGGGTTCGGGCGGGCCTGACGATATTGTCGACGGCAATCGCCAGTTTCCCACGCCAGCCATTGGCAATCTGTTGACACCGCTGACGTGTGACCTGCATTTTTTTGATAACAGAGCGCCCTTCCTTCAAAAACCAGACGCCTGCAGGTGTTAATTCCACGTCACGGTGGCGACGCTCGAAGAGCGGAACCGCCAGCCACTCCTCCAGCTGGCGCACGGTATAGCTCACCGCAGAAGGCACACGATGCAACTCCTGCGCTGCGCCGCTAAAACTGCCATTCCGTGCGACAGCATCAACCACTTCAAGAGAATATTCAGACCACATAATCTGCCTGCAAAAAAATTGAAATCACCACGCAAATATTAGCGTTTCACAAGCAGCAATGCACTCCTTACACTCGACTCCCCTGAACACCTGCACAAGAGATAAAATATCACCATGCAACCTGGCAAAGGATTTTTAGTCTGGCTCGCGGGCTTAAGCGTACTGGGCTTTTTAGCCACAGATATGTACCTGCCCGCTTTCAGCGCGATACAGCAAGATTTACAAACCTCCTCCGCGGTGGTCAGCGCCACGCTCAGTTTGTTTCTCGCTGGCTTCGCTGTCGCGCAGCTGATTTGGGGGCCGTTATCGGATCGGTATGGTCGCAAACCTGTCCTGTTAAGCGGGCTGGCTATTTTCGCCATCGGCTGCCTGGGCACTCTATGGGTGCGGGATGCCACATTATTGCTGGTCCTGCGTTTTGTACAGGCTGTCGGCGTGTGTGCCGCTACGGTAAGCTGGCAGGCTCTGGTGACGGATCACTATCCGTCACATCGCGTGAACCGTATCTTCGCGACCATTATGCCGCTGGTCGGGCTGACACCGGCACTGGCACCGTTGCTGGGTGCCTGGATCCTCGCGCATCTCTCCTGGCAGGCCATTTTCGCCACGCTGCTGATGATTACCTTACTGTTGATGATCCCGGCGTTACGGCTTAAAACCTCAACAAAAGCAGCCGCGCATGACGCGCAGCCGCTGACTTTTATGGATCTGCTCCGCGCCAGAGATTATCGCGGTAACGTGATTATCTATGCTGCCTGCTCGGCCAGCTTCTTCGCCTGGTTGACCGGTTCGCCGTTTATTCTGCACGACATGGGTTATGGCCCCGCGGTGATCGGCCTGAGCTATGTGCCGCAGACGATTGCTTTTCTGATTGGCGGTTACGGCTGCCGCGCCGCCCTGCAAAAATGGCAGGGAGAGCAGTTATTACCGTGGTTGTTGAGCGGGTTCGCGCTGAGTGTAATGGCAACCTGGGCCGCGGGCTTTATGCCTGGCGTGTCACTCACCGCGCTGCTGATCCCCTTCTGTTTCATGGCAATGGCAAACGGCGCTATCTATCCCATTGTTGTGGCCCAGGCGCTACGCCCTTTCCCGCAGGCCACCGGCCGTGCCGCAGCATTGCAAAATACGCTGCAACTGGGGTTATGTTTCCTCGCCAGTCTGATGGTTTCCTGGCTGATTGCGACACCGCTACTGACCACCACCAGCGTAATGCTATCAATGGTGGTGCTGGCAACGGTTGGTTATCGCCTGCAACGTGCCCAACACCGTGACGCCACTGCAACAGATACCGTCACCACCTCGCGGTAAACATCGCATAGTCGCGCCAGCGACTATGCTTAAGTCACTGATTAGCATGCTAACAGTTTTCTGTTGAATCACCTGATATTGAAGCCTATACTAAATTTCGCTGTTCTATAAATACGATAAATATTATCAATTAACGGGCGTTGGATAGCGCCCGTTGTGCCATGGAAGACCATTCTGGCAAGGGTCGTCTCCCTTCCTCTGTTCTACGTCGGATATCAGCCTCACGGCGAAAACCGTGAGATTTCTCACAAGCCCGAAAAAGCGTCTACGCTGTTTGAAGGTTCTGATCACTGATGAGTGATGGAGAAGTTATGAGTTCATCGTGTATAGAAGAAGTTAGCGTACGGGATGATAATTGGTTCCGTATAGCAAACGAACTACTGAGCCGCGCAGGTATTCAGATTAACGGTCCTGCGGCGTCGGATATTCAGGTGAAAAATCCTGATTTTTTTAAACGCGTATTACAAGAGGGTTCGCTCGGACTCGGCGAAAGTTATATGGACGGCTGGTGGGACTGCGACCGTCTGGATATCTTCTTTACCAAAGTGCTCCGCGCTGGCCTCGAAAAACAACTCCCGCACCACTTAAAAGATACACTCCGCATTGCCGGAGCAAGATTATTTAATCTGCAAAGTAAAAAACGGGCCTGGATTGTCGGTAAAGAGCATTACGATCTTGGTAATGATCTGTTTACCCGCATGCTGGATCCACAGATGCAATACTCTTGCGCCTACTGGAAAGAGGCCAAAACGCTGGACGACGCACAACGGGCTAAGCTGACGCTTTGCTGTGAAAAGCTGCAGTTAAAACCGGGTATGCGCGTGCTGGATATTGGTTGTGGCTGGGGTGGTCTGGCGCAATTTATGGCGCAAAATTATGGTGTCAGCGTGGTGGGCGTGACCATTTCTGCTGAGCAGCAAAAACTGGCGCGGCAGCGTTGCGAAGGGCTGGATGTGGATATTCGCCTGCAGGATTACCGCGATTTGCATGACCAGTTCGACCGCATTGTCTCGGTCGGCATGTTTGAACACGTTGGGCCGAAAAATTACGCCACGTACTTCAGGGTGGTTGACCGTAACCTGAAACCGGACGGGCTGTTTTTACTGCACTCCATCGGTTCAAATCAGACTGACCATAATGTTGACCCGTGGATCAACCGCTACATTTTCCCTAACGGCTGCCTGCCTTCAGTGCGCCAGATAGCCGAAGCCAGCGAACCCCATTTCGTGCTGGAAGACTGGCATAATTTTGGCGCCGATTATGATCGTACACTGATGGCATGGTATGAGCGTTTTCTTGCCGCCTGGCCGGAAATCGCCGACAACTACTCCGAACGTTTTAAACGTATGTTCAGTTACTACCTGAACGCCTGCGCGGGCGCTTTCCGTGCACGGGATATTCAGCTTTGGCAGGTTGTTTTTAGCCGGGGTGTGGAAAACGGGTTGCGCGTCGCGCGCTAACGCATGTCGCAGAGGACCAGAGGCCGCCCTGTTTCCAGTGCGGCCTCTGTTATTTTGCCCGTCAGGATCACTCTTCGTTGATCACCACAACAGCGGCTTCTTTCGCGGCCAGCACACGTTCTACCGTATCCACGACCGCCTGCGTTTGCGGATCGATCTCAATATTCACGCGATGACCCAGTTTCTTCGCCCCAAGCGTAGTGCGCTGTAATGTTTCCGGAATCAAATGAACGCAGAAACGCGTGGGCGTGACTTCACCCACCGTCAGGCTGATACCGTCAATGCCGATAAAGCCTTTATAAAGAATGTATTTCATCAGTGCAGGATCCTGCACCTTGAACCAAATCTGCCGGTTATTTTCGGAGGTGAGGATTTTGACGATTTCAGCGGTGGTCATAATATGGCCGGACATTAAATGCCCGCCGATTTCGTCGCTAAATTTGGCGGCGCGTTCAACATTGACCGTATCCCCGATCTCTAATTCACCGAGGTTAGTAATCCGCAGTGTTTCTTTCACCAAATCAAAACTGATATGGCTACCGTTGATCGCCGTGACCGTCAGGCAACAGCCATTATTGGCGATCGACGCACCGGTTTCGATGCCCTCCAGCATATACTCAGGGAGTTCAACAACGTGGGTGCGGAAATTGGGTTTATCATCAATAGACACCAGTTTTGCCGTGCCCTGTACAATACCAGTAAACATACCTACCACTCCTGTTACCATTCATACGGCGTGACCGTTTTCTTTACGCACAATAACAGGTGAAAATTGCCCTTGCCAGTCACAATCCCGGGGGCACCCGTTTTCCCTGACAGATGATGATAAGTTGTGCAAATCAGCGCCCGATAAGAAATAATTTTGTTCTATGGTTAACGTGGCAAAAAAAGCACATAGCAGGTACTATTTGAGCACATGCCACATTTATTACGCTGTGGCATCGTTTAGCACAAGGATAAAACTCCTTCCTGATTAGCTGTTCCATTCTCTCTAATAACTACAAAACAATATAAAAGGTGTTCACGTGCAGAAGTATGTTGCAGAAGCGCGTCAATTGCTGGCCCTCGCATTGCCAGTTATTTTCGCGCAGGTAGCCCAGACAGCGATGGGCTTCGTTGATACGGTGATGGCCGGGGGTTACAGCGCCACAGATATGGCGGCTGTGGCCATCGGAACCTCTATCTGGTTTCCCGCGATTCTATTTGGCCATGGGTTGTTGCTGGCCATGACCCCGGTCATTGCCCAACTTAACGGTTCGGGTCGTCGCGATCGCATTGCGCACCAGGTCGGGCAAGGTTTCTGGCTGGCAGGTTTTGTCTCATTACTGATCATGATTGTGCTGTGGAATGCCGGGCATATCATTCATGCGATGCAGAACATTGACCCGTTACTGGCCGAAAAAGCGGTACGTTTTTTACGTGCGCTGATGTGGGGCGCGCCGGGTTACCTCTTTTTCCAGGTCATGCGTAACCAGTGCGAAGGCCTTGCCCGTACCAAACCCGGCATGGTAATGGGATTTCTTGGGTTACTGGTCAATATTCCGGTGAACTATATCTTTATTTATGGCCATTTTGGCATGCCGGAGCTGGGCGGTGTGGGTTGCGGTGTAGCGACCGCCTCCGTCTACTGGGTGATGTTTATTGGTATGCGGTTGTATGTAAAACGCGCCCCTGCAATGCGGGATATTCAAAAAATGCAGCGTTTTGCCAAACCCGATGCCGGGGCGCTGAAGCGCCTGACGCAACTGGGGTTGCCTATCGCACTGGCGCTTTTTTTCGAGGTCACGTTATTTGCCGTTGTGGCCCTGCTGGTTTCGCCACTCGGTATTATTGATGTTGCCGGTCACCAGATTGCGCTCAACTTTAGTTCACTGATGTTTGTACTGCCGATGTCGCTGGCGGCTGCGGTGACAATCCGCGTGGGCTTTCGTCTTGGGCAGGGTTCGACACTCGATGCCAAAACGTCAGCCCATACCGGGTTGATTGTCGGTGTCTGTATGGCAGCGCTCACAGCGATTTTTACCGTGCTGATGCGCGAGCACATTGCCCTGCTCTACAACAAAAATCCGGAGGTGGTCGCGCTGGCATCACATCTGATGTTATTAGCGGCGATTTATCAGATCTCAGATTCTGTTCAGGTGATCGGCAGCGGTATCCTGCGTGGTTATAAAGACACCCGCTCGATCTTCTATATCACCTTTATTGCCTACTGGGTGCTGGGATTGCCCGCAGGTTACACGCTGGCATTGACGGATGTGCTGGTCGACAGGATGGGCCCGGCGGGGTTCTGGACAGGCTTTATTATTGGCCTGACATCGGCTGCAATTATGATGATGCTGCGCATGCGTTTCCTGCAACGCCAGCCTTCGGCGACAATTTTGCAGCGCGCTGCGCATTAAAATGGCGGTAGCCGCCCGCTGGCGGCTACTTTCACGACGTTTTGTTCAGTTGTTCCGCAATCGGGTGAATTCAGGAAGAAAATTGCCATTTTCTGCTTGCCACTTCCCTGACCTGCCGCTAATATTCGTTCCCGTTGTCAACCGCAACACTGCGTTCATAGCTCAGTTGGTTAGAGCACCACCTTGACATGGTGGGGGTCGTTGGTTCGAGTCCAATTGAACGCACCATCCTTCTTCAGTGCGTCCGTAGCTCAGTTGGTTAGAGCACCACCTTGACATGGTGGGGGTCGGTGGTTCGAGTCCACTCGGACGCACCATTCTTAGTAAATCTCAGTTTCTTTCCCGGTTTTTCATCTCAGCATAAATACCACTGCTGCACCTTAGCGACAGTAATAATGCAATCTTTCCGTATTCGCTGAAAAAACAGGCATAAAAAAACCGCACCTTTCGGCGCGGCTTTTCGTTTTACAGTCTGGCTATCAGAAACCGACTTTCAGCGTGATTTGACCGCCGTAGCCCCCGGTGCCCGCATCGTTGATGCTCCGGGTATAGCCTGCGCGCACTCCGAGGGTAACGTTGTCGCGGATCTGGCCGTCGATGCCGACATCCAGTGCTGCCGCTGCCCCGTCCTGATCCGGATTAAATGCGACCTCACTGCCTGCTACGCCTGGCGCGTTGACGTTCAGCGTGCCCTTCGAATCAAAGGTCTGGATAAAGGATGGACGCACCCACCAGCTTACCGGTACGGGTTTGCCAGTCTCTTTCAGCGTCGCGTTGTTACCCAGACGCAGACCGGCACGTACTTGCTGGCTGTGACCGTCGCCAAACTGCACGTTTGCTACGTCATCATTACCATCTTTCAGGTTTACTCCGCGATACTGGTACTGCACCTGCGGTTCCAGCATCAGACCGCCGCCAATCTCAAACGGCAGACCGGTTTCGAAGGAGCCAACGTAGCCCCAGCCGTGGGTTTTCAGGCCGTCGCCGTCGCGCGGGTTGGTATCGAAGTTGTGGCGTGTACCCTGGGCCACCACATCCATCCACCAGCCACTCTCATGCACACCGTTGAGATAGAGGCCACCGCTGTAAGCATCGTCGCGTACCGTACCGGCTTTCGACTTGTTGTTACGCTGCACGTCGACGGCAGAAAGTCCCGCCGCACCGTACACGCCAACGCTCCACTCCATGGTAGAAGCCGATCCCTGCCACAGATCGCTCCCGATTTGCAGGAAGGTATAGCCGCCTTTACTGTCTGGTGTGTTGCCGCTGCGCAGATCGTTGCTGCCGTGATCGTGGCTCATCTGGCCGGCCTGGAAACGGGCCCACATGTTGGTCCCACTTTCGGCTGCGGTACGCGCCGCATAGCGACGGGCATCCAGTGAACCGAGCAGCGCACTGTCGTAGTCCATGGCCTGAGCATAGACGGAGTTATAGAGATACATCGCCGAACGGTAGTTCTGCGGACCGTTCTCATTGCTGCCGGCGTCAGCAGTCGTCAGATACCAGCTCTGGTCGGCACTGCCCTGTTGCAGGGTGTAGTTATATGCACCTGCCTGCAAGCTGCCGCTAAGACTGAAGGCATCATCGGTAGTGGTCGCGCCGTTGATGGCATTCACCACCTGAATACCGTTTCCGGTAGTACGTGCCCCCAGACCGCCCTGACTGCGGATGGCGATCTGTGTATTACCGGTAGCTGTGCCGCCGTCCAGCACCAGGCTGTCACTCACTGCGGTATTGCCGTTAAACAGCGTATTCAGGGTAATGGTGCCACCATTGCCTACCAGATTGGTGACCGTCAGGGTTTTCGGAACGAAGGTCCCGGTCGGTGCCTGGAAATCAATCGAACCGCCCAGCGTCAGGTTATCGAGCAGGGAATTAGCGGTCATCAGCCAGTTTGATCCGGCATCAATGGTCAGATCTGTCGGGTCAATCATCCCGGTCAGCGAGGTGCCGTTGGTCAGCTGTAGTGAGGTGCCGCTCTGGGCGATGATGTCAGTCACGGCATCCAGCCCGCTGAATACCAGGGTGCCGCTCTGCAGGTAGGTACCGCCAGATTGTTCAAGCACACCGCTCAGGGTCAGGGTGTTACCACCCTCTTTATAGAGCGTACCGTTACCGATAATGGCCGCGTTAACGGTATTGTCGCTGGTATCCGTGGTGATATGCAGTTCGCCGCTGTTGTTAACGTTACCGGCAAGCGTTGCGCCGTCGTTGACCTGGGTTACGCCGGTCAGCATACCGCCCTCGGCAACGCTCAGTGTACCGTTCTCGCTTACCACGGTGTTGTTGGCACTGCCATCTGCAGCAACCAATAGCAGGCCGCCACTTTCCAGCAGTACGTTTTCCGCAACACTATTGGCAATGGAGAAACTGCCAAGCGCGTTGGTGCCGGTGAGCGTGGTGTCAGTGCCCGCCATCAGCGCTGCGCCGCTATTAAGGTTGATATTGGTGACCGTTGCGCCATCTTCCAGCGCCAGTATGCCGCCGCTTTCAATCGCTGTCAGATCCGCCACGCCCCCGGCGCGAACGAACTGGGCGCCGCCTTTGCTAACCGTAGTAGCAATAGCCGTGCCGCCGAAAGTGACGCTTTGGGTGCCATTTTCGCTGACGGTTGACGAGGCAACGGTGCCGCCCTGATTGACCACCTGATCGCCCACTACCCTGTTGTCGATAACGATCGCGCCATCATTAACGTTCTGGATCCCGCCCTCACGGATGAGGGTGGAGATGACCGTCCCGCCACTGCTTACGTTCTGGGTGCCGCCATCGTTGATGGTGGTGCTGATGGAGGTCCCACCGTTAAGCACATTCTGGATCCCGCCGGCCTGGATGACGGCAAGCACCGATGAACCTCCGCTGTAAATATTCTGGATGCCGCGCTCGTAGATCGCGGTGCGAGTTGCGGTCCCGCCCCGGTAGATATTCTGCACGCCGTTCGCGGAAAGGTCGGTATCAACCGCACTGCCGCGAACATTCTGCTGGCTGGAGTTGATCATCGAGGTTTTCACTGCTGTTGCACCCGCCGCGATATTCTGCACCGCAAAATTATCCATCAGGGTGTTTTCCGCACGCCCACCGCTGTACAGGTTCTGAATACTGTTGCGGTTACGGGTATCGGTCACTACGGCACCGTCGTAAATCCCCTGCACCGCACCGTCGCTGAGCACGGTAGAGGTCGCTGAACCCCCGTCATAGATACGCTGTTCTGCATTGGTGATTTCCGACCCGGTGGTCGTGCCGAAGACCTCCTGAATGCCACCATCAATCACCACAGAGACTTCAGCATTGGCGTTTTTGTTAATCACCTGACGCCCGCCGTTTTTCACGATGCTGACAATCGACGTTCCATCAACCACTTGCAAGCCGCCATCGACAAAGGTGAAGTCAGTGACGCCGCCGGAGGCAACGTTTTGTCTGCCACCAGTGGAGATGGTCCCACCGTAGGTGTAACCGCCCGAGTTAACGTTCTGCACACCTCCCTTCTCAACGCGTGTTTCATAGGCCTGCCCGCCGCTGCCGATATTCTGCGTACCGCCCAGCAGGCGCGCAGCAAAGGATTTTGCGCCGTTATTGATGTGCTGCTCACCGCCGTTCAACACGGTGGAGATTGCCACTGCGGCGTTGCTGAGGATCTGCGTTCCGCCAGCGTTAATGACGCTCTGGCGTGACCAGCCGTACGGGTCAACGATTTGCAGGCCACCGTTATTAATCACCGCGTCGAACGATTGCCCGTCGACTCGCTGTACGCCACCGCTGTTAATCAGCGTGCCGCTGGCCTGGCCGCTCTTGGTCACCAGTTGTACCCCGCCGTCGCTGATGCTGGTGCCAGACGCAGCGCCTTCTACCAGTTGGGTACCACCGCCAAACACCGTGCCGTCAGACGCCGCACCGCCGGCGGAAACGTGCTGCACCCCACCGTTATTCACGATCGAGCCCGCTGCGAGGCCGCCGTAGTTGACGAGTTGCAGACCGCCGTCATTCACCACTGAGGAAATGGCCGTGCCGTCTACGCTCTGTACGCCACCGCTGTTGATATGGGTTTCGGTGGTTTTACCGCTCGCGGTCACCAACTGCATACCACCATTATTCAGACTGGCACCGGAGGCAGTACCTTCTACCACCTGCTTGCCGCCACCGAAGATGGTGCCGTCAGATGCCGCGCCGCCGAGGCTGATGTGCTGCAGACCGCCGCTGTTCACTGTGGTGCCTGCCGCCAGGCCACCTTGATTCACCAGTTGGGTGCCACCGTTGCGCACCACCGCCGACGTCGCGTTGCCATCGACGCTCTGGACACCGCCGCTGTTGATCAGGGTGCCGGTCGCTTTCCCGCTGGTGGTAACGATTTGATAGGCGCCATCATTCAGGCTGGTACCCGCCGCCGTGCCCGCCACCACCTGTTTTCCGCCGCCGAAGATGGTGCCCCCAGCCGCCGCAGCGCCGAGATTGATGTGCTGCAGGCCGCCGCTGTTGACCGTGGTATCTGTCGCCAGGCCACCTTTATTCACTAGTTGGGTGCCGCCGTTGCGTACCACCGATGAGGTGGCATCGCCATCCACGCTCTGAACACCGCCGCTGTTGATGATGGTGTTGGTGGTTTTGCCGGTAGCCTGCACAATCTGCAGACCGCCATCGCTGATGCTGGTTCCGGACGCGGTTCCTGCTACCAGTTGTTTACCGCCACCGAAGATGGTGCCATCAGAGGCCGCGCCGCCAAGGTTGATGTGCTGCAAACCACCGCTGTTGATGATGGAGCCAGCGGCCAGCCCACCGCTGTTCACCAGTTGCACGCCGCCGTTATTCACGACAGCAGAGGTTGCCGAACCATCCACACGCTGCAGACCACCGCTGTTGATAAGCGCCCCTGTAGCAAGACCGCCCACCTGGACGTGCTGAATGCCGCCGTCGCCGATGACCGTGTCGCCCGCCAGCCCGGCTACCAGTTGCGTTCCGCCCAGCAGCGTCGTTTTGGAAGCCGCACCGTTGGCACGCACAATCTGTACGCCATCTTTATCGACGCGAGTGTTGTTCGCATGACCGCCGCTGCGGATCAACTGTTTGCCACCGGTATAGACGACAGTGCCATTAGCCGTGCCGTCAACATCCTGGAAACCGCCGTCATAGATTTTGCTGTCCGTCGTTTTCCCGGTAACGTGAACCTGCTGCACACCGCCTGAGTCCACACGGGTGTTGGAAGCCGTACCCTCAACAATCTGGGTGCCGCCATACAGCAGCGCATCTGAGGCTGCGCCACCTTCGTTGATGTGCTGCAGACCACCGGCGTTAACCAGCGAGCCCGCGGCAAGCGCGCCGGAGTGGATCAGCTGAACACCGCTATCATTGACCACGGCGGAGATCGCCGTGCCGTCTACCGCCTGCGTGCCGCCGCTGTTGATAATAGTATCGGTGGCTTTACCGGTAGCCTGGACAAGCTGGTAAGCGCCGTCGTTGATGCTGGTACCGGAGGCCGTGCCGGCAACAACTTGCCGACCGCCGCCAAACACCGTGGTGTCGGACGCGGCGCCGCCTTCATTGATGTGCTGCAGACCGCCGCTGTTAACGGTAGCGTTATCTGCCAGCCCACCACGGTTCACCAGTTGGGTGCCGCCGTCATAAATAACCGATGAGGTGGCTGTGCCGTCCACGCGCTGCAGGCCGCCATCGTTGATCAGCGACCCGGTGGCGCTGCCGCCCACCTGCACGTGTTGTACGCCGCCTGCACCGATAATGGTGTCTGCCGCCACGCCCGCCAGTTGCTGAATACCGCCCAACAGCGTGGTGAAAGCGGTTGACCCGCCTGAGAGCACGTTTTGAATACCACCGCTGTTGATCACCGCGCTGGTGGCGGCACCGCCGCTGCGGACTTTTTGCAGACCACCGTCATTCACTTCTGCTGAGAACGAGACGCCATCGATATCTTGTTCGCCGCCAGCGTTAACTACTGCATCACGGCTCAAGCCACTGGCGTGAATCTGTTGCAGCCCGCCGTTATTGATGACGGTGCCAGAGGCTGCGCCTTCCACCAGTTGTGTGCCGCCGAGCAAAATGGCATCGGATGCCGCACCGCCTTCGCTAATATGCTGTAGCCCACCGGTGTTCACCACGCCGCCTGTCGCCAGTCCGCCGCGATTAATCTGCTGTGTACCGCCAGTATTGACGATTGAGGAGATGGCCTGGCCGTCTACAGTTTGCGTGCCACGATTGTTGATGATGGTACCGGTCGATTTACCGGTTTGCTGCACCAGCTGCGCACCGCCATCGTTGACGCTGGTGCCGGATGCGGTCCCCGCGACCACCTGGGTGCCGCCGCCAAACACTACGCCGTCGGAGGCTGCCCCGCCCTGATTGATATGCTGAACCCCACCGCTGTTCACGGCGGTGCCCGCCGCCAGCGCGCCGCTATGCACCAGTTGGGTACCGCCGCTGTTGACAACTGCGGAGATAGCGGTGCCGTCTACGGTCTGCGTACCGCGGTTGTTGATGATAGTGCCGGTCGCTTTGCCGGTTTGCTGAACCAGCTGTGCGCCACCGTCGTTGAGGTGAGCACCGGATACCGTGCCGGCCACGACTTGCCTGCCGCCGCCAAAGATGGCGGTGTCGGCAGCGGAACCGCCGACGTTAACGTGCTGGACACCGCCGCTGTTGACCGTCGCGTCCTGAGAAAAACCACCACTGTTGATGAGCTGAATGCCGCCAGCGTTAATGACGCCCTGCGCTGAACTGCCGTTAACGGCTTGCACGCCGCCATTGTTAATAATCGTCTGGCTTGCCACCCCGCTCTGCAGCACCGTTTGCACACCGCCAGCACCGACAACGGTGCCATTAGCCATACCGGCGACCGCCTGCTTGCCGCCGCTGTTAAGCTGCGAACCCGTTGCTGTCCCGTCTACTTCAACAATTTGAGTCCCGTCAGTGACAACGGTCCCGGTCGTCTGGCCGTTCTGACGCACAATCTGCGAGCCGCCATTCTGAACGCGGGTATCCACCGTCTGGCCACCCGCCACTATCTGGATGCCGCGGTTGCCGATAGTGTGGTTGGTAGTTAACCCACCGGTGCGTACGTTCTGTACGCCCTCCTGTACTACCTCATCCCGAGTCGATCCGGTGACATCCTCGGTGAACGCCATCGCCCCGCTGCTAGCAAACATGCCGCCCACCGCCGCTGCGATTAACACCGCGCCGCTTGCACGCTTGCCTTTCGCCCGGGTCAGTTCTGAAACCACCACAAACGCCCGCTGAACGTCATTCCACACCAGCCGGTAACTGCAGTTAAGACTCTTCTTCATTTAAATGTCCTCGAAACCCGTCTCTCATCCGTCAGGCGGCGTGTTGATCGGGGTCTGCCAATGCTGTTGTTTTGATGCCAAAGGGATTGCTTTGCAGGGCAATCAGCCGACGAAGATGGCCGATGACCTGCTTGCCAGTGATAAAACGAGTGCATTCGTACTGGCGTTCCGTGCCTTTGTGGCGCGGACACCAGAAATAGTCCTGATGATCAAAATTAAGCCGCACGTCATCCCAGCAGCCGTTGCAGACATGCGTGTTGATGACGCGCCAGGGGGTATGAAATTCGCTGTTCGGCAGGCTGAATCCACTGATTAGCACCACCGGAATACGACAGCCCCACGCAAGCCAGGAGAGACCACTGCCGAGGCCGATAAAAAATTCGGCGTGCTCCAGCAGCGCTACGCGGTCAGCGAGGGGCAGATCGCCGGTGAAATCTTCGGCGCCGTGGGGGATTTTGTTCCAAATGTAACCGCGGCCTACCACGCGCTCTTTGTCGATACACAACACGCGGTAACCCTGCTCTTTGAGATAGTCGATCACTTCATGCCAGCCGCTGCCGTTGTTCCAGAATTTGGCCTGACTGGTGGACTGAGTCGCAATGCAGACGTAGGGTTCGGCGATACGACGTGGGCTGCGCTGGCGCAGATCCGGAACAATTTCCGTAGGGTCGACGCCGAGAATATGCCCGGCACTGCGGTGCAGACCAACGGCTCGAAAATCAAATGGCTGTTTGTTGAGATCGCCATGAAAAAACAGTCCGACGCGCCAACTGGCATAGGGCGGCTCGCTCACGCCCGGCCCGGCCTGCCAGGCTTCAGGGGTAAAGCAATTGAGCTGCGGATAGACAGGCTTAAAAAGATCGACGATGGGCTGTGCCATGGTGCAATCAACGTTGCACTGGTATGTCTGTCGAAAGCGTTCGGCGTAGGGTAGCCAGCCAATGAGGTCACCCAGCGTACCGCAGGGAAATGAAACCAGTACCTTTTTGCCGCGCATGTCCAGAACGTGATCCAGCACGGGTTCCGACTGAACACCGTCCCAGACCCGCAGACGAAACCGCACGTAATACTTTTTTGTGCTGATCACCCAGCCCTGCGCGACATCGTCGGAAAACAGAATATTTCCCGTTTCTTCATCGCTTATTTCTACCCGCCAGTTGCCGGGCGGCAACAGTAACCGGGCGCCGTCATTAAAATCATACAGGATACCCATTGGCCCCTGCTGAGTAGGAATTTCTGGCGGTGAAATAAAAGCATATCCATGACCAACCACTGCGGAAGTCGTCATCGCCTAACCTTAATCATGAGTAAACGCATTAAATAAGGCTGGTAGTAAATAATAAGCGGGCACCAGCCGACCTCCGGATGCAATAATCCGGAGTGAATGTCTTTATAAATTTATTGAGTCTCGTTAAGAGTCGATTAATGGTAGTAATAAGGAGATTTATTGCAAATTCTTTCTAAATCTTAAGATCTCTATATATCAATAACTTAGTTTTTGAACATTTTTAAGCCCGATCTCAATAACATCGAAAAAACAACCACTTACCTATCATCAAAAGCAAGAAATTTAGGATTATCCTTAAAGCAAATTTAGTGCGAAAAAGTGACAATCACTGGAAATATGAAATATATCCTCGCCTCTCTGGATGGCATTATGAAGATATATCCGCCTCGCTAAGATCAGAATGTTGAGCAAAACAAAATCGCCTCATCTGTTATTTTACAAGCAAGCCGAAGCGCTCTCTTTTATTTAATTTAGGACTGACAACCTTCATATAAAATAACAAACGGAACAATCCGATTGATTATTTTTAAGTCACCATAAAACCGAGAATATATAAACCCGGCTGTAACCGAAAATAACGTTGCCTAAAAAGGGGGAAAACTGATATCAACGCGATGGCCAGGCCCTATGCCGTCTCGCTCACGCAACGGTTGCGCAATTTTGTGATAACGGTTACACAACAAAAGGAGGATGACGATAATTTCGTATTTTGAAACAGCGTTTTTAATTCCTTTCTGTCTACGTGGACGCTATAATGCCGCCATCCTAATTTGAATGGATTCAGCTGATTGAACTGTAAAACAAATAACTCACATCAATTTTTCCCCGATCTGGCTGAATCTCAGGCACACATTACTCTGCACGCTTTTTTGATGTCACCTATCCTTAGTCTGTGGCATCGCTCTTTTCGCAACACAGGTTTGACTCCGGAGCCGTGCGCTACCCGGAGCGTGATTTCCATATCCTTCTCAACTCAAACTTAAAGACCAGAACTGTCATGAAAAAGACCAAAATTGTTTGCACCATCGGTCCAAAAACCGAATCCGAAGAGATGCTGGCGAAGATGCTGGACGCGGGCATGAACGTCATGCGTTTGAACTTCTCCCACGGTGATTATGCTGAGCACGGCCAGCGCATCCAGAATCTGCGCAACGTGATGAGCAAAACCGGGAAAAAAGCGGCAATCCTGCTGGACACCAAAGGCCCTGAAATCCGCACCATTAAACTGGAAGGCGGCAATGATGTTTCTCTGAAAGCCGGCCAGACCTTCACCTTCACCACCGACAAATCTGTCGTCGGCAACGCCGATACCGTCGCCGTCACCTATGAAGGCTTCACCAGCGACCTGAGCGTCGGCAACACCGTACTGGTTGACGATGGTCTGATCGGTATGGAAGTGACTGCCATAGAAGGCAACAAAGTTATCTGTAAAGTGCTGAACAACGGCGATCTTGGCGAAAACAAAGGCGTAAACCTGCCTGGCGTTTCCATCGCCCTGCCAGCGCTGGCTGAAAAAGACAAACAAGATTTGATTTTCGGCTGCGAACAAGGCGTGGACTTCGTTGCAGCATCCTTTATTCGTAAACGTTCCGACGTAGTCGAAATTCGCGAACACCTGAAAGCACACGGTGGCGAGCACATTCAGATCATCTCCAAAATTGAAAACCAGGAAGGCCTGAACAACTTCGACGAAATTCTCGAAGCCTCCGACGGCATCATGGTTGCCCGTGGCGATCTGGGTGTTGAAATCCCGGTTGAAGAAGTGATCTTCGCCCAGAAGATGATGATCGAAAAATGTATCCGCGCGCGCAAAGTGGTGATCACTGCTACCCAGATGCTGGACTCAATGATCAAAAACCCGCGTCCGACCCGCGCAGAGGCTGGCGACGTGGCGAACGCCATCCTCGACGGTACCGATGCCGTGATGCTGTCTGGTGAGTCTGCAAAAGGTAAATATCCGCTGGAAGCCGTTTCTATCATGGCGACCATCTGCGAACGCACCGACCGCGTGATGACCAGCCGTCTGGACTTCAACAACGACAGCCGTAAACTGCGCATCACCGAAGCGGTGTGCCGTGGCGCGGTTGAAACGGCTGAAAAACTGGAAGCACCGCTGATTGTCGTTGCAACCCAGGGCGGTAAATCTGCACGTGCCGTGCGCAAGTACTTCCCGGATGCCACCATTCTGGCCCTGACCACTAACGAAGTGACCGCACGTCAGTTAGTGCTGAGCAAAGGCGTTGTCGCGCAGCTGGTGAAAGAGATCTCCTCTACCGATGATTTCTACCGTCTGGGTAAAGAGGTAGCGCTGGAAAGCGGTCTGGCAGCCAAAGGCGACGTGGTCGTTATGGTTTCCGGCGCGCTGGTTCCGAGCGGTACCACCAACACGGCGTCTGTCCACGTTCTGTAATAAAACCGGACATTCATCGTTGATAAAAAAAGCGCCCTTGTGGCGCTTTTTTTATATTCTGAATACCGCCATAAATAAAAAAGCAAATAGGCTTTCACTATTTAATCGCGACATTATCTAAGATGAATCCGATGAGATTGTGCTGTTTTAACAGACGTTTTTTAACTTTTTTCTAAAAGTCGGTGCTTCTTTGAGCGAACGATCAAATTTAAGTGGATTCCCATCAAAAAAATATTCTCAACCTAAAAAACTTTGTGTAATACTTGTAACGCTACATGGAGATTAACTCAATCTAGAGGGTATTAATAATGAATCGTACTAAACTGGTACTGGGCGCGGTAATCCTGGGTTCTACTCTGCTGGCTGGTTGCTCCAGCAACGCTAAAATCGATCAGCTGTCTTCTGACGTTCAGACTCTGAACGCTAAAGTTGACCAGCTGAGCAACGACGTGAACGCAATCCGTTCCGACGTTCAGGCTGCTAAAGACGACGCAGCTCGCGCTAACCAGCGTCTGGACAACCAGGCTCATTCTTACCGTAAGTAAGAGTACCTGTGATGAAATGGCGCACATTGTGCGCCATTTTTTTTGCCTGCTATTTACCCGCCCCGTTGTGTCCCCGTCTGCTGATCTGTTGCCGTATCTGTTGCCATTTTATCGTCGCTGTTTTGCGCTGAAACTACGCTCTCCGTCACTGACGCGGATTTCCCTGCCGGAATGGCCACCGGGTAACCGGCACGACGATTCAGCGCTTTAGTAACCCACTGCCTGTCGCCGCCGGACTGATCGATCAATGTCGCCAGCGTGGCGGAAATCGCGATAGGCGAACGTTGCGTGTCCTCTTCAACGGTTTGCGACAACGGACGATGCACTTCAATATAGTGCCGGCCATCCGGTTCGACTGCATATTTCACCGGTTCATTGATAATAGCGACCCGCGTACCCGCTGCAACCTGCGCAAAAAGCGCCTGAATATCTGGTGCGCTCATACGGATACAGCCAGAACTGACGCGCAATCCTACGCTATCCTGCGCATTGGTGCCGTGGATAAGATATTCACCCTGCCCCATCCCCAGGCGCAGCGCAAAGCGCCCCAGCGGGTTATTCGGCCCTGCTGGCACCACGGGCGGGAGTTCAATGCCCCGCTCCAGTGAGCGTGCCCGAATGCCCGCGGTGGGTGTCCAGGTCGGATTGGGGATTTTCTGGCTAATGCGGGTCACCGAAACCGGCGTTTCCAGCCCCTGTTGACCAATACCGATAGGATAGACCTGCACACTGTTTTTACCCGGCGGGAAGTAGTAAAGCCGCAGCTCTGCGAGGTTCACCACAATCCCCTCGCGCGGCGTATCCGGCAACAGCAATTGCGAAGGAATGGTAACGACCGTACCCGGGCGCGGCACGGGCGCGATAGTGTCGTTGGCTTCCAGAATCAACATCGCGGCCGTATCAAAGTGCCGGGCAATGGCCTGTAAATTTTTATCGCTGGCTTGCACGGTGTACGTCTGGTTCTGACCAAGGAGACGGCTGCTATCCGCTGGCAATGAGTACTCCGCCGCACAGGCCAGTTGGGTTGCGCTAACCGCGCCGAAAAAGCACAGAGAAAGAAGAGAGACGCGTTTCATGTGTAGTTCCTGTATTCACTGGCAAGCCACCAGAATGCAAAGCCTATGCGAGGTGAATATCACCTCGCATCACAGGATGGAAGCTGTTTTTAGAGTTTAGCTAATGTTTGCAGCTTTGTTGCGGATAGCGCGGATCATGGCTTCAAGCCCTTGCGAGCGGGAGGGGGTGAGATGTTGCGTTAACGACATCTGTTCAAACCATGGGCGTACATCAAACGCGACAATATCCTGCGCAGTCATCTGCTGATAGAGCACAAAGACAATCGCAATAAGTCCTTTGACTATCGCGGCATCACTATCACCGGCCAGTTCAATGACCCCGGCCTCGTTGCGATGCATGACAATCCACACCTGGCTCTGGCAACCCTGAATAAGGTTCTGAGAGTTATGATCTTCGTCGCTTAAGGCCGGCAGTCGCTGACCGAGTTCGATAATATAAAGATACTTCTCTTCCCAGTTGGCACAACGGCCAAAATTGCGCAGCAATTTCTCTTTATCCGGTAATACCGCCATTTTCGCCTCTTAAGTTAGCCCAGTAACTGATGAATACGTTTCAGGCCTGCTACCAGACGATCCACCTCTTCTTCCGTATTGTACATAACGAGTGACGCACGGCACATGGCGGGCACATTGTAGAATGCCATCAGCGGCATGGCGCAGTGATGCCCGGTACGCACCGCAATGCCGTAATTATCCAGGAAGCTGCCAACGTCGTAAGCGTGGTGCTTACCCAAATTAAAAGCAATGACTCCCTGGCGTTGTGCCGGGCCATACAGCGTGAGATCCGGCACATCCGCCAGCGACGTTAAGGCATAGTGCATTAACGTTTGCTCATACTCACCAATCGCGTCTAGCCCCAGCGCCGTTACATAATCAAGGGCCGCTCCCAGTCCGATGATCCCGCCAGTATTGGGCGTGCCTGCTTCAAAACGCCACGGCGCTTTTGCCCAGGTCGTGCCTTCGGTCAGGCTAACTGTGGCGATCATGGCGCCGCCGCCTTCCCACGGTGGCATATCATTGAGGATCGCCTCTTTGACATACAGCACACCAATGCCCGTTGGGCCATAGAGCTTATGACCCGAAAAGGCATAAAAATCACAATCCAGCGCCTGTACATCGACCGGATGATGCATTACCGCCTGCGCGCCATCCACCAGCACTTTCGCCCCGAACTGATGCGCAGCGGCAATGATCTCCGCCACCGGGTTTTCGGTACCGAGCACGTTAGACACATGCGTAACCGCCAGTAAGCGGGTGCGCTCGTCAAGCAATGTCGGCAGCACTTCCAGTTGTAATGTGCCATCCTGGTTCAGCGGGATCACGCGTAACTGCGCGCCCACCCGCTCACACAGCATTTGCCATGGCACAATATTGGCGTGGTGCTCCATCGCGGTAATGATGATGTTATCCCCCGCGCGAACCTGGCTGTTCCCCCAGCTGTTCGCTACCAGGTTGATGCCCTCAGTCGTGCCACGCACAAACACCAGTTCTTCCGGCAAGCGGGCATTGAGAAATGCCGCCGCCTGCACACGAATATTCTCCATACGCTGCGTGGCTTCAGCGCTCAGGGTGTGAATGCCGCGGTGGACTGCCGCATAGCCGTGGCGGAAAAACTCCGCTTCCGCGTCAATGACCTGATTCGGTTTTTGCGCGCTGGCGGCACTGTCAAGATACGCCAGCGGCAATCCGTTCACTTCACGCTGCAGGACCGGGAAATCGGCACGCACGTTGTTAACGGGAAAACTCATGCTACGCCCCCTGCAAGGCGCTGGCTGATACGCGCCAGCACCTGTTGTTTCAGCGCTTCGTCGCGGATAGCTTCTGTCAGCTCTGCGGCAAAGGCATGGATAATCATTTGCTGCGCCGCCTGCTGATCAATACCGCGCGAGCGCAGGTAAAACATCTGTTCATCGTCAATTCGACCAATGGTGGCACCGTGGCTGCATTTCACGTCGTCGGCGTAAATTTCCAGTTGTGGCTTGGTGTCCACTTCCGCCAGACGCCCAAGCAGCAAGTTGTTGTTGGTCATCTGCCCATCGGTTTTAATCGCGTGCTGTGCCACATTTATCAGGCCGTTAAACACTGCCCGGCCTTTATCGCTGACAATGGTTTTATGTAACTGGCGGCTGTTACAGTAGCCTTTGTTGTGCTCCAGCCAGGTGCGGGTGTCGCAGACTTCCGTTTTCACCGGCATTGCCAGGCTATTGATATTGAGTTGCGTGTTTTCGCCATTCAGTTGCGTACTGGTGTTATGGCGCAACACCGCGCCCCCCAGTAGAAAACTGTGGCTCTCTGCAGAACCGTCATCCGTCAGCCAGATATCGTTGTGCGCAAAGTGGTAACTCACCGGGTTTTCAAACGCCAGTTTGACGTGATGCAAGTGCGCATTGGCCGCAACGTTCATTGTCAGGCGCGAACCGGTAAAATGCGGCTGCGCGTTGAGGCTGACATAGTGCTCATAGATTGTCGCCTCCGCACCCTGCGCCAGTTCCAGATGGTGGCGATAGTGCGCGGTGTTCATCTCCTCACCCGCCACGCCCTGAGTGATATGCATTAAGAGCAACGGCTTAGAAGGCCGTTGATCACGTACCACCTTAATCCAGGTCACGCCCTGCGCCAGGCTTTCCGTTAAATGCAGGAACACTTCTGGCTGTACCGGTGCAGGCAAATTCTGCCGCGCATCCACAAACGACACGTCGAAACCGGAGCCAGCAGTATCATCACTTAAGGCGGCGTTAAACTCACCATCGATAAACACCAGCCGTATGGCCTCCACCGGCAAGGCCAGTGCTGCAAGCTGTTGCGCGTTGACGGGCGCCGTCGTCGCCACAAACTGGCTGTTCAGCAAGCCATCAAGCGGCGTGTATTTCCAGTTTTCCTGTTTGCGCGTCGGTAGCCCCAGTCGCAGCAGCTGTTGCAGGTGTTGCTGCGCGATGTCGGAGCGGGTACCACCCTGCTTTTCAAACAGGTGATGCCACTGCTGCAGTGCGTTACTGCTGTTCGGTAAGCCAGCCATAGCCCTGCTCCTCCAGTTGCTTAACCAGGGTGAAGTCGCCCGATTTCACAATGCGCCCCTGATACAACACATGCACAAAGTCGGGTTTGATGTAATCAAGGATCCGCTGGTAGTGCGTAACGATAATAAAAGCCCGCTTCTCATCGCGTAGCGCATTTACGCCGTCGGCAACAATTTTCAGCGCATCAATATCCAGCCCCGAGTCGGTTTCATCCAGAATGCACAGATCCGGCTCCAGTACCGCCATTTGCAGAATGTCATTGCGCTTCTTCTCACCGCCAGAGAAACCCACATTTACCGAGCGGGTTAACAAATCTTCCGGCATTTTCAGCAGCTTAATTTTGTCTTCCATAAGATCCTGAAAGTCAAAACGATCCAGGGCCTCTTCGCCGCGATATTTACGCACCGCATTGAGCGCCGTTTGCAGGAAAAACTGGTTGCTGACGCCGGGGATCTCGACCGGATACTGAAAAGCCATAAACACGCCTTCGCCTGCCCGGTCTTCCGGTGAAAGCGCAAGCAGATCTTTGCCTTTAAACGCCACGCTGCCGCTAACAACTTCATAATCTTCACGCCCGGCCAGCGTTGCAGAAAGCGTGCTCTTGCCGGAGCCATTCGGCCCCATGATGGCATGCACTTCCCCAGGGCGAACCTCCAGACTCAGACCACGCAGGATCTCTTTATCTTCAACACTCACCTGCAAATCTTTAATACTTAACATTTATTGTCCCTTAATCCTTAACCGACGCTGTGTTCAAGGCTAATAGCCAGCAATTTTTGCGCTTCGACGGCAAACTCCAGCGGCAGCTCAGAGAACACGTCTTTACAGAAGCCGTTAACAATCATTGAGATCGCGTCATCTTCGCTGATGCCACGTTGCAGGCAGTAGAACAGTTGATCTTCACCAATACGTGATGTGGTCGCTTCGTGCTCCAGCTGCGCGCTATTATTGCGGCACTCAACATAAGGGAACGTATGTGCGCCGCTGTCGGGGCCAATCAGCATGGAGTCACACTGGGTAAAATTACGGGCATTGGTGGCCGTCGGCATGATTTTCACCAGGCCGCGATAACTGTTCTGGCTGTGTCCGGCCGAGATCCCTTTCGAAATAATCGTCGATTTGGTGTTTTTACCGATGTGGATCATTTTGGTGCCGGTGTCGGCCTGCTGATGTCCACTGGTCAGCGCTACGGAGAAGAACTCGCCAATCGAGTTATCACCACGCAGAATGCAGCTCGGGTATTTCCAGGTAATGGCCGAACCGGTTTCAGACTGCGTCCACGACATCTTGCTGTTGTCGCCCTCACATAGCGCGCGCTTAGTCACAAAGTTGAGGATACCGCCGGTGTTATTGTCACCTGGGAACCAGTTTTGCACCGTTGAGTATTTCACTTCGGCATCTTTGTGGATAATCACTTCCACCACCGCCGCGTGCAGTTGGTAACTGTCGCGCACCGGCGCAGAGCAGCCTTCGATATAACTGACGTAGCTGCCTTCATCGGCCACAAGGATGGTACGTTCGAACTGGCCCGTTTTTTCTGCATTAATGCGAAAATAGGTCGACAGCTCCATTGGGCAGCGCACCCCTTTCGGGATGTAGATAAAGGTACCGTCCGAGGCCACTGCTGCATTCAGCGCCGCGAAGAAGTTGTCGTTTGAGGGCACGACCGTGCCAAGGTATTTCTTTACCAGGTCCGGATGATCGTGGATCGCCTCGCCAAAGGAGCAAAAGATAATCCCCTGTTCCGACAGTTTTTCACGGTAGGTGGTTGCCACCGAAACGGAGTCAAAAATGGCGTCTACCGCCACTTCTTTCCCTTCGCGAACCGGTACACCCAACTGGTTAAACGCTTCTTCCACTTCTTCGGTTAACCAGGCGTTGGCATTCGTCTGCTGAACGGCGCCGGGTTGCGAAGCACAGGTGTCATCGCAGTTGCCACACGACGGGGCCGAGTAGTAGCTGTAATCCTGGTAATCCAGTTTGTCGTAGTGGGCTTTCAGCCAGTGCGGCTCTTCCATCTCCAGCCAGGCGTGGAACGCGTTCAGGCGAAATTCGAGCATCCACTCCGGCTCGTTACGCTTGGCCGAGATCGCCCGCACAACCTCTTCGTTGATGCCTTTGGCCAGCTCATCGGTCGTCAGGCGGGTGAAAAAACCCTCTTTGTAGTTGAGGTTGCCGCCGGTCCAGATTTTGACATCATCTGTTGCTTCAGTATTACGAGACATAGTACCGCCTATACCCCAAAACTTTCGCCGCAGCCGCATTCGTGCTGAGCTTTTGGGTTATGAAATTTGAAGATCTGATTTAAGCCTTCGCGCACGTAGTCCACTTCGGTGCCATCGATAAACGGCATGGCCTGGAGGGGCACATAAAGACGCGCGCCGTCAGATTCATACAGCAAATCATCGGCACTGGGCTCGGTCACTGTATCGAGCACATAGCCAAACCCGGCGCAGCCGGTCTGTTTAATACCAAGCCGCACGCCAAGCACACCCGCCTGTTTCGCAGCCAGAGCACGAATATGTTCTGCAGCAGCAGGCGTCATGGTGAGCCCGCGCCATGCAAAATCTTCCGGATTAAATGATTCCATCGCTTTACCTCACATCAGCAGATCAGAAGGGCATAACGCTATGTTAGTGATAATGATTATCACTTCAACCTCTTTTCCGAAGGGTTATTCCGCCGATGCCCCTTTTTTCGGCACTTGCTATAAGCATAGACCCTGCTGAATGGCTTTACAGACAAGTGAAAAATTGTTTAATAAATTGATAAATAATGACTTTAAACGGCCAGCCATGAGCAAGCGGTTAAAAAAGAAAAGATGTATAGGCAATACCTATTTTTGAGATAGGATTTGAAAAATTCTTTGAATCAAAAAGTTAGTCAGTAATCAAAAAGTTAGCTGCATCACAAAACCGGGAATCAAGGACATACCTCGCATCCTTACTCCGCCATTCCCGGTGCGTTAATTCAAAAACCTGGCTGGCAGAATGGGATTTTGCCTCCTTCACCGTAGGTGAGCATCTCAGCTATGATGTGGCTGTTTAAAATCCGTGCCCACGCGAGGGCTCTTTAGCGCAAGGAGAGTATGAGTGAAGACGCAGCTAAAAATGTCGTATTCAGATACAGGTGCAGGATTTCCCGTTTTACTGGGCCACAGCTATCTGTTTGATAAGTCTATGTGGTCGCCGCAGATTGATGCACTGGCGAGCCATTTTCGCGTAATCGCCACCGATTTATGGGGTCATGGCGAATCACCCGCCCTGCCCGAATCGGTCTCATCGATGGCGGATATCGCCCGCGATCATCTGGCATTAATGGATTCGCTGGGTATTGAGCAGTTCGCGGTGGTCGGCTTATCCGTTGGCGGCATGTGGGGTGCCGAACTGGCAGCCGCGGCACCTGAAAGGGTCAGAGCGTTGATGCTATTCGATACGTTCATCGGCGATGAAACGCAGGCAGCGAGAGATCAATACTTCATGATGCTCAATGCAATCAACGTCACCGGGGCTATACCGGCACCGATGCTGGAGTATGTGGTCGCACAGTTCTACTCCAGATACGCTGCCCAGGAAGATGTTCAGCACCTGCACAGCGCCCTGGCGTCGCTCAGCGCAGAACAGCTGCGTAACAGTATTGTTCCTCTCGGCAAACTCATTTTTGGTCGCCCAAACCGCCTGCCCGTACTGGAAAATATTACCTGTCCTGTTCATGTCGCCACCGGCGCGCTCGACCTTCCACGCCCGGCAACGGAAGGCCGTTTAATGGCCGATAAACTTGGCTGCGACTTTACGCTGATCCCGAATGCTGCGCATATCAGTAACCGCGAAAACCCGGAAAGAGTCACGCAACTGATTGTCGATTTCCTCAAACAGTACGGGTAATACACCACGCGTGATCACGGCCTTAAAGTTTAACCACTTTCAGGCCGTAATCTGCCGGGTTAACAATGTCCTCCAGCGTGCCCATCTGGGTTAATGCCTCTTTCGACACGACGCAATGGATCGTGCTCTCCGGGAAACGCAAATTCTTCACGATGTGCACCACCTCCGGCTTCCCTTTGCTGTCGATATCACTGATCCAGCCAAGAAAACCGCCGGCGTATTTCGCCAGGCTGCCGATCGGGTAAAAACCGTAAATTTGCAGATACTCGACAATCACTTCGCGATCCCAAACGTGATCGGCCTGGTAAATGTTACGGCAGGCGACCAGCGGCGTGAGCGGTGGCTCGCCATTGCGGGCATGCGTCTGTTTATTGATTGCTTTGATAACCGACAAACGCCGTGCCAGCGCGGAAAGTTGCGCCCCGCGTTTACCAGCAGGATAACCTGAGCCATCGAGCCGTTCGTTGGCATTTTCAATCACATCGCGGCAGGTCAGCCCCGGCGTCCACCCCAGCGCACGTAAACGGTTCAGCAATGTACCAACATGGGTTCGCAGAAGCGCTTTCTGCTGCGCATCCATGTTGATTTTCAGGGAAGGCAACGCGGCGCTGACCAGAAGCGGTTTACCCAGTGTATGCATGATGGCACCTAGCGTGGCCTCACGCAGTTGCGGATCGCGCGGGTCACGAAGACGCAGCATATCAGCCAGTCTGGCTGCAACCTGGATGGCATGCCGTACCCATTCTGGCTCGTCGCGCAGGCAGGAAAGTGCATACAGCAGTACCTTGCGATCCTGCTGTTGCAGATAAAGCAACGTATCGACGCAGTCATAAAAGATATCAACCGGTAAACGGTTACGCGTTTTCATGTACATCAGCGCCACCTGCAGGCGGTGCGCCACTTTCATCACGCCTTGCTCCATTGGCGTCTGGCGCGCGCGTTTCTCGCGCTCCTGCATTTCACGCTGCCGGGCTTTACGTTCACCCTGCCCTGGAATAAACAGCGGCGATTCGTAGACCATCATGCCGCGGATCCCTGTCCGGTACGCGGCCTCCCTTTCCGCCTCATTCACATAGCGGAATAACGACTGGGACTGGGATGAGGTCAGGTCGACAAATTGGATCCCGATAGCGGCATAACCGTTATTACCAAACGGGCGGATATGGCGAATAGCGCCCTGCGCGTCAAAACGTTCTCCGTCAGGAAACTCCAGCGTTATGCCTGAAATAGTCTGCCCAACTTCCAGAGCAATACTCTCGAACAGGTCAATTTCGACCATGCAGCCGCCAACGGATAAATTGCGTACCCGGCCGGGAATGGAGAGTTGCTGTGAGTAAACATCAAGGGATGCACGCGCCTGCATTCCAAGAATAAACGGAATACGTATTTCCCCACGGCTCTCTTCAACGAGGGCAGATTCCGGTAATTGGCATTCGAACCGGTAGAATTTGCTGTCTGTTTTTATGAGCCTGGCCGGGATACGGCTCAGGCTATAAGTATCGCGCTCAATATCCTCGCCGGCTTTAACCGCTTCGAGATCGAAGTTCAGACCACCCTCAAAAAGATAATTTTCGATATCCTTACCGGCGTATTCAATGTCGAGCACCATACGATTCGTTTGTTGATCGAGCGCACTGATGCCCGCAGTTAATGCATAAGGCATATCTTGCGCATAAATCGACAGCATATGCGGATGCTGAATTAACGAATGGATAACATTTCCTGGTGGGAGTGAACAGTGTTCCGCCATGCTTTATCCCTTACATGATAAATGATGTCGCCGCGGGTCAGTGGCCGCGGCCGAATCATTGTAATGCGCGCAGCGCAGATGAACCGATACGCTCCGCAACAACGTGTTATACGGGGCAGAGATGACGCAGAAACGTCACTTTCTCATTTTTTGGCCATTCCTGCCCCGATTCTAATATCCATGATGCCTGTTTAATACTACAAAAAATAGATTAAGATTTTTCTAAATTCGAAATAAACAATTCGTACGTTAATTAGAGATAAAAAAACCAACTGTTTGATTTATGGATTGTTATTTGACGGAGGTTTGCTGGGTATATGCAAAACAAAACGATAGGATAAGCTTTAACTGACGCGCCTCAATGCCCCTCTTGCACTAAAAACAAGTAGATAAGATCCATCTCAAAATCATAACAATCAAAGGTCATCCCAAAATAAAGCTAACGAGTTTGAAATACCAGTTTTATTTATAGATTTAAGCGATCATTTTCTTAACAGTGATAGATAGAGACTATCAAAGTAAGAGTAATCGATCATTCAAAACAATTTTAACGGTTATCATTCGGCATGTAGAATCAAAAAATTATATGTTTTCAATATGCTGTATCATTTTGTGGAGATCCTTATCAGGGATAATGGAAATACAAACCTTAGAATTTACTGGCAAGAAAATGCAGATGACTGCTGAGTTTCAACCGATTATTCAGCTTTCAGGTAATAAAATCCTACGTTATGAAGTGCTTGCCAGATTTTTTAATGCCGAAGGTTTCTTAATCCCTGCGCAACAGATCACGCCTGAGTTAACGCATCCGCAGACGCTTTTTCAGGTTTGTGATTTTATTATCGCGAGTGCATGTAACTTACTTAAACTCAAATCTGCGCTGGTAATTTCCTTTAAGTTACCCGCGCAGTTGATGGGCAACATGGAATACCTGGCAGGCATTTATAAACGCAGTTTGCAGAATAATGTTGCACCTCAGAATCTGGAAATCACAATAAGCGAGAAGATCCTTAAAGCACCACTTATTAATTACGTTACATATTTAAGACAGGCTAAAGAATATGGCTTTTTATTGGCGCTGGACGAGGCCAGGCCCGGCGCAATACCCGCCAGCACTCTGTCACAGTTATCTTTTGATACGATCCACCTTGACCGCGCCATGATTGAGAATATCCATCAGGATGCTGCAACCTTTACTGCGCTACGCCGTTGCATCGGGCCGCTTATCTCTGCAGGTATTACGGTGTTCTGTACCGGCATCGCGAAGTCGGCAGATCTGCACTTTCTGCAGAAACATCCCTCGCCAGGCATTCAGGGCTATGCATTGTCCCGTCCGCTCACCTACAGTCAGTTACGTCTGCTGGAAGGACTCTGAGAACATCGGCGACAAACAGCCTGCCCATAACTGAGCAGGCCGGGAGTCACTACAATCGCAGCAGGTTGAACACCAGTAGCGGGTCTTTTGGGTTAGCCAGTTTCTGCACTTTGCCACTGTAGCGTTCACGTTCGGCAAGCAGTGTAGTTTTGATGCTGAGAATTGCGCTCTGTTCATCTGTCAGCGCTTTTTTACCCTGGTGAGTAGCGTGTTGCGATCCGGCGGAAGGTGTGGTGCTTTGCCCCGCTGAGAGCTGGGTGACGATAGTTTTTAACGTGGTGGGGGTTAACCGGCTAAAAGGCGGCGCCTTCTGCGATTTATCTTCTTTTGCGGCCTGCTTCAGGAGCGTCTGAAACGTGCCGCTTTGCAGCTCAGTCCTCGCCTTCCAGCTCCCCTTGACGACAGCAGAGCCCGTCTGTGAAGCTGGCACCCCTTTTAATGACGTATCCATGATCCTTTCCCTTAATTTGCTTGTTCCTCGCAGTGACAGAGAATACCCCTGCATAAGAAAATCAAATAGAAGGTAACCAACCATTTAGTGTGGCTATTTAGCGTATCGCCCGTTAGGGCTGCTGTACCTCATCTTTGCGGGTACAGATAATCGCCTTCTCATTCGTATGATGATTATCGGAATAGAAAAAAGCTTTTTTGCCACTGGAAAGCTGGGTAATGATATGAATAGAAACCCAGTTGCTATCGCTGTTTTGATCGTTACTGTCGGTGTACGTCAGGGTGCGCCCGCTGTACTGGTCGGAGATTTCATACGGTTTCTCCTGCGGATTGGTGTAGTGGCGGCCATTTACCGTCAATCCACCCGGATCGACAACAGCCGTATACTCATCACACAGCAGGCTGATGCCCGCCGCAGAACTACAAACAGTAAACAGGGCCAAGCAGCCGCCCGCAATCAACCTGATCATATGCATCCCGTAGCCGTTTATTGGCAAAATAATAGTACAACGCCCCAAAACGGGGCGTTCAACGTGCTGATTAATTATAAAGAGAAGGCTCGCCGACAGGTCGTGTTTTGAAGCGGCGATGGATCCATAAATATTGTTCCGGCGCGCGCAGGATTTCACGCTCAATCACCCGGTTCATATAGCTGGCCGCTGCGAATTCGTCCTGTACAGGATAATCACTCAGCGCCTGGCCAATATGCAGCGCGTAGCCTGAATTGTCTTCTTTACGCACCATGGTGACCGTCAGCATTTTCGCCCCGGAAAGGCGCGACAGAACAAAAGTACCATTGGTCGTGGCGGCATTTTGAACTGAGAAGAACGGCGCAAAAATACTGCCTTTACGACCATAATCCTGATCCGGTGCAAACCACACCGCTTCCCCCTGCTTCAGTGCATTGACCAGCCCCTTGAGGTTGCGGCGATCGATCATTGACTTATTCGAGCGCATACGACCACGCGTCTGTACCCACTCCATCAGCGGGTTGTTGTGCGGACGGTAGGTTGCCATCATCGGCTGACACAACCCCATCACCCGGCCGCCGAGCTCCAGCGACATGAAGTGTACGCCCACGACCATCACCCCGCGCTGGCTAGCCTGCGCCGACTGCAAATGCTGATAGCCTTCAACGTCAAACCAGCGACGCACGCGTTGATCCGGCCAGAACCAGGCCATACCTGTTTCGATTAGCGCCATGCCGAGCGACTTGAAATTCTTTTCGATCAAAGCGTCGCGCAGTGCGCCATCCATTAGCGGAAAGCACAGCTCAAGATTACGGCGCGCTATGCGCTCGCGGCGTTTGAGAAAGGGGCGAGAAGCAAGCCCAAGGCCCGCGCCAAGGCGGGCAAGGACAGGATACGGAAGTTGCACAAGGAGCCAGAGAAACCCAAGTCCGAACCATGTGATCCAGTAACGTGGGTGTAAAAATGCGGGTTTAAATGTAGCCATCATTGTCACCAAAAAGCCGGTATTCAGTAGCGCTTAAGGAGACAATGAATCGCTTCATCAGGTCATTATGCGTTACAACACTTCACTGCGGTTTCCATGAAAGGGGTCAACCGAAGCGACACATCCAGTGCTGCGCAATATAGCACGAACGGCTAAGAACCTATGTAAAGAATAGTGAATAAAAAATGAATTTTTCTTTCCAATTACACAGGTTTGTGGCTCAGACTATGGCGGTTGTCAGCCGCGATGAACAACAGAGTCGTGACTGTTCATCGAAGATATCAATTTGCCACACCTGGTGCCGCCCGCCCGCATGCAGTGCGCGGCAAACGCCGCGAACACGCCCGCTACGCACGGAATGCAGATGGTTGGCGTTAACCTCCAGCCCTACCACTTTTTTGTCTCCTTCCGTACATAAATACCCGGCCACCGAGCCCAGCGTTTCTGCCAGCACCACAGAGGCACCACCGTGCAATAATCCAAATGGCTGATGGGTGCGATGGTCTACCGGCATCGACGCTTCCAGCGCATCATCACTGATGCGCTCAAAACGAATGTCGAGATACCCCACCATATTGCCGTCACCCATGGCATTCAGCGCTTCCAGGGTCACCGCGCGTTTCCAGATCATGCCAGTATCTCCAGTAAAGCCTGTAACGGATGACGGACGCCATTGCCTTCGACACGTTTCACCTGACTGCGACAGGAGTATCCCGTTGCCAGGCAGCGACTGCGCGGCAGACGTTGCATGGCCTGGTGCCAGGAGAGTTCATAAATACCCAGTGAACTGGCATGGTTTTTCACTTCATGCCCGTAGGTTCCGGCCATTCCACAACAGCCAACGCTGACGTTTTCCAGCTTCGCGCCAAAACGCGCGAAAATAGACGCCCATTGCGCTGGCGCGCCAGGCAGCGCCGTCACTTCAGTGCAGTGACCAAACAGATACCACGGCTCGCCGCTGATCGCCTGCGCGTCTCTTTCTTCCAACGCCGCAGGTAACCATTCATGCACCAGTTGCACATGAAAATTGCCGCGCTCATCGCCCAGAGCCAGCTTGTACTCATCCCGATAACAGAGCACCAGCGCAGGATCGACGCCTACCATCGGCATGCCAAGTTTAGCCACGCGATTAAGGAAATCGGCTGTCTTTTGCGCTGTCTTCGCAAAACGGTTCAGGAAGCCTTTAATATGCTGCGCCTTGCCGTTGGGCGAAAAAGGAAGCACAACGGGCTGGAAACCCAGTTTTTCCACCAGCCGGACAAAGTCCGCGACCACCTGCGCATCGTAATAACTGGTAAAGGGATCCTGGACCACCAGCACCGTTTTTGCTTTTTGCGCTACATCGAGTTGTTCGAGTTGCTCCAGCGTCATGTTGGCCGTTCGGTGGCCCACCATCTGGCGTTGCAGCGACGGCACCGACAGTAACGGCAAATCCACCATGCCGATGTGTTTTGCTGACAACGAACGCACCCAAGGCTGACTCATAAAAAAGTTGAAGGTCTTCGGCGCTCGCGCCATCAGCGGCGCATAGCTTTCTACCGTCGCGACCAGGTGATCGCGCATGGGGCGCAGGTAACGGCTATGGTAAAGCTGCAGAAACCGGGAGCGGAACTCCGGCACATCTATCTTAATGGGGCATTGGGTAGAACAGGCTTTGCAGGCCAGACAGCCCGACATAGCGTCTTTGACTTCATGGGAAAAATCATATTCGCCACGGCGCGCATGCCAGCTGTTGCGGGTCCGTTCAATCAGCGAACGCAGACTGGCGCGTTTTTCCGGCAACTCTTTTTCCAGTTGAACAGGATCGATTCCGCGATCCGCCAGCAGGCGCAGCCACTCCCGCACCAGCGTGGCGCGTCCTTTCGGTGAATGAATACGGTTAGCCGAAATTTTCATCGACGGGCACATCGGACTCTTCGCGTCGAAGTTAAAACACAGACCGTTACCGTTACACTCCATAGCCCCACGCCAGGAGGCACGAACGGCAATCGGGATCTGTCGATCATACGTGCCACGTTTAACATCGTCGACCTGCTTCATCGGCGCATCGATGCCTTCTGGCGGGCAAATTTTCCCAGGGTTAAGACGGTTTTGCGGATCGAACGCTGCTTTGACTTTGCGCAACTCGCCATAGAGTTGCTCGCCAAAAAATGCCGGACTGTACTCTGCCCGGAAACCTTTCCCGTGCTCGCCCCATAACAGGCCGCCATATTTTGCCGTGAGTGCAACCACCTCATCAGAGAGGGTTTTCATCAGTATCTCTTGCTGCGGATCGCACATGTCCAGTGCAGGACGCACGTGCAGCACCCCGGCATCAACGTGACCGAACATCCCATAGCTCAGCCCGTGGCTGTCCAGCAGCGCGCGGAACTCAACAATATAATCGGCCAGATGCTCCGGCGGTACGCAAGTATCTTCGGCAAAGGGGATAGGTTTTGCTGCACCTTTGGCATTGCCCAGCAGCCCGACGGCTTTTTTACGCATTGCATAGATACGTTCAATACCGGCCAAATCTTCACAAATTTGCCAGCCAATCACGCCGCCTTCACCGTCCGCCATCAATGTGCTCAGACGCTCGCACAACGATTGCACCTGGCCATCAATCAAGGCCTGATCATCGCCGGCAAATTCAACAATATTCAAACCCAACATTGTCTTATCCGGCACATCTGTAATCAGCTCGTTAACCGAATGCCAGACAATGTCTTCCCGCGCCAGGTTCAGTACTTTGGAATCCACCGTTTCCACCGACAACGCCCGCGCTTCCACCATAAATGGCGCATTGCGCAACGCAGAGTCAAAGGAGTCATATTTGACGTTCACCAGCCGGCGTACTTTCGGTAAAGGGGTGATATCCAGACGGGCTTCAGTAATAAAAGCCAGCGTGCCCTCGGACCCGGTCAGCACACGGGTGAGGTCAAACTCCGTCATCTCATCATTAAAGACATGACGTAAATCGTAACCGGTCAGAAAACGGTTAAGCTTCGGAAATTTATCAAGAATTAATTGGCGGTTATCGCGGCAACGTTCCAGCACCGTTTTATAGATGCGGCCAATGGCCGTGTTCGCCGCCCCGAGCGTTTCCGCCAGCGCAACCGGCATCGCCTGTGTATCCAGGATATCGCCGCCCAGCAGAACAGCGCGAACGCCCAGTACGTGGTCGGACGTTTTGCCATACACCAGCGAGCCCTGACCGGAGGCGTCGGTATTGATCATGCCACCGAGTGTCGCACGGTTGCTGGTGGAGAGTTCCGGGGCGAAGAAGAAACCGTAAGGTTTGAGGTACTGATTCAGTTGATCTTTAATGACCCCCGCCTCTACACGCACCCACCCCTCTTCCGGGTTGATCTCCATAATGCGGTTCATATAGCGGGACATATCAACAATGATGCCCTGGTTTAACGCCTGCCCGTTGGTGCCGGTACCACCACCACGCGGGGTAAACACCAGCGTGCGAAACCGCTCTTCGGCGGCAAGGCGGGTAATGAGGACAACGTCTGACGTTGAACGAGGGAAAACGACAGCATCGGGTAATAACTGGTAAATACTGTTATCTGTCGCCATTGTCAGCCTGTCGGCGTAACTGGTGGCGGTATCACCTGTAAAACCTTGTTGCTCCAAAGCCTGCAAAAAATTCAGCACCAGCTGAACGACGCCGGGTGCCTGGGAAATCTGTGGGATCATTATGCTTGACCCTGCCTGACGGTGAGTGTTGTAAAGAGTTAATCGTTTGCTTGTTGCATTCATCGTTGTATCACATTTTTTTCTTATACGCCCATGAGAATTACAGGCAGAATCAGACTGTCCAAAATCGCTGAAATCATTAATCATTATCACTGGTGATTTCCCGATATACCGAATTTTCGGCCACGTAAAAAGGTGAGTAATTCATATGGTTGATCTACGTCAGTCCAGGGATGTACCGCAAGTCATGCTGTCGGTGCTGTTTTTAGCGCTCATGATCATTGCCTGTCTGTGGGTCGTTCAGCCCTTTATCCTCGGCTTCGCCTGGGCGGGTACAGTGGTGATTGCAACCTGGCCGTTGTTGCTGCGTCTGCAACGCGTGCTTTTTGGCCGCCGCTCGCTGGCGGTGCTGGTGATGATGCTGTTGCTGATCCTGCTGTTTATTATTCCGGTTGCTTTGCTGGTTAACAGCCTGGTTGACTCCAGCGGCCCGGTTATTCATGCGGTAACAACCGGCGTAACATCGCCGCCGGATCTGGCCTGGCTGCACAGCATTCCACTGGTTGGCGACAGGCTTTATGCTGGCTGGCATAGTCTGCTGGACATGGGCGGAAGCGGTATTATGGCGAAACTGCGCCCTTACGTAGGCGCCACCACGACCTGGTTTGTCGGTCAGGCTGCGCATATTGGCCGTTTTATGTTGCATTGTACTCTGATGCTGTTATTCAGCGCCCTGTTGTACTGGCGCGGTGAGCAGGTAGCACAGGGTATTCGCCACTTTGCCATCCGGCTGGCTTCCCGCCGCGGAGATGCGGCGGTACTGCTTGCCGGCCAGGCGATACGCGCCGTGGCGCTCGGTGTGGTCGTGACGGCGCTGGTGCAGGCGGTACTTGGTGGTATCGGTCTGGCGATTTCCGGCGTACCTTACGCTACCCTTTTCACCGTGATGATGCTGATGACCTGCCTGGTACAGATTGGTCCTTTGCTGGTATTAGTTCCTGCTATTATCTGGCTCTACTGGAGTGGTGACTCGACCTGGGGCACCGTACTGCTGGTATGGAGTTGTGTGGTGGCAACGCTGGATAACTTTATCCGCCCGGTGCTGATCCGCATGGGGGCTGATTTGCCGCTGATCCTCATTCTGTCCGGGGTAATTGGCGGACTGGTCGCTTTCGGAATGATTGGGCTGTTTATTGGCCCGGTACTGCTCGCCGTTTCGTGGCGACTTTTCTCGGCATGGGTCAGTGAAGCCCCGGCCCCCGAAGACAGTGATAACGCACTTACCGATGTGCAAGATTTAGACAATCCCTCCTGACGCGCCTTAAGGCGGGGAAGCCCGCCTTAAGTAATCATTAAGCATTGCTTATCATTCAGCTGCGCTAATTCTGGCAAGAGACGTCCAAACCCCGCAGAATGCGGTACCTGGCAGGTATATTCTTTACGTATGTTTAACTAATGAGACGAATCTGATCGACTCAAAAATTCAGGATGCCTACTATTAGCTCAAGGTTATAGATCAACATCTTGATTTATAAGCATGGAAATCCCCTGAGTGAAACAATGAATTGCTGTGTGTAGTCTTTGCCCATCTCCCACGATGGGCTTTTTTTTATCCTGCATGTTGAGTACGTGTTGTTTGCACATGATTACCGCCAGTCACCGCGCAGGTTCCGTTATCCAGCACTGCACCGATCGGCAAATAATCAAACGCGAGATGGACCGCGCTCACGTCCTGCCCGTCACAGGCTTTAATATGTTCGTTATATGACGCACAACCTGCGAGGCTGGCGCAGGCCAGTACCGCAATAATCATTGATATTGCTTTCATTTAACTGCTCTCTGGTTTTGTAAGTGTATTTATCTGCCGGTAAAAAAAGGTTCACCGTCGAATAAATAAGGATTTCTGTGCTGCATTTCTTACTGCGAGGAAATACGTAATAACAGACGAATACGTCAGTGATGCATTAACCCATGCTGCTGCATAATATGGTCGACAACGTGTTTTAACCGGCCCTGCAGCCCGCCGTAACCCCGGCGTTCGCCCGCATAGCTCACCCACATCCCCCCACACGGTTCCACTTCAATAAAACCGGTAAGCCCATTACAAATAAAATGCACATATCGGTGTTCCCCGTATTTCTTTCTCATTTCATCTTCCTTACGCGAATATTCCGCCTCACCAGACATGACGTATGTATTGCTGGCATGGCATAAATCAGTTGATAAGATGAATTATATGCAGGGTAATTATCAGCACAATCAATAAATGACAGGGGCACGCACAAATAGCTTACGATCCCACAAATCGCTTAGGCAGATGTTAGGTAACAGGCCTGTTTGTTATATTAACAGGCCTTATGTTACTCAAATAACTACTGGTTAATATGACACTGGCTCATCATATTCCAGTCTCGCGGGAGCTCCCGGGTTTCGCCAGTGACATTCACGGTAACCGCGCCGCGAATATCGGCCGATGAAGCGCCTATTTGCAGCGTAAACTCTCCCGGCTCGACAATACGTCGGCCATCGCGGCGCGTAAAATTGAGCATATCGACCGGCAGGGTAAAGGTCAGTGTCGCCGTTTCACCTGGTGCCAGGGCCACGCGCTGGAAGGCTTTCAACTCTTTTACCGGGCGCACCAGCGAGGCGATGTGATCGCGAACGTAGAGCTGCACAACCTCACTGCCGCTGCGTTCACCGCTGTTTTTGACGGCGACCTGAACACGGATTTCCCCCTCAATGCTGACCTCTGGCGTCAGCAAAACCGGCTGAGCATAGGTAAAATGCGTCCAGCTTTGACCGTAGCCGAAGGGGTAGCGGGAACCGAAATGGAAGGCAAAGGGCGTGCCGCCGCTTTTCAGTTTATGATTGTAGTAGTACGGCATCGCGCCCGCGCTCTTGGGTACACTCACCACCAGCCGCCCCTGCGGTTCGGCACGCCCTGTCAGCACATCAGCAATGGCCCAGCCGCCCTCCTGCCCCGGCGCCCATGCCATTAGCAAAGCGGCAACGCGCGATTCCAGCCCCTGCAGGTGATAAGGACGCCCGCCGGTCATCACCACAATGACGGGCTTACCGGTATCGACCAGCGCTTCCAATAATTGCTGCTGCACGCCAGGCAGAGCCAGGCTATCCGTGTCTGAGCCTTCGCCTACCGTGCCACTTTGGAACAAACCAGCCAGATCGCCCACACACGCGATTACCACTTCACTCTCCTGGGCTACACGCACTGCTTGCGGGATCAGCGAGGTATCGTTCGATACTGGCGATTGCTGGATCGGCTTGCCAGAGGTATCACCAGGAAATACCGGTGCGCCTGAGGCGCGCTTTTCAATAATGTAGCAGCCCTTAGCATAGCGAACACCTTCCTCGCCCAGCACGTTGCGCAACGCCTGCAGAGGCGTGGTGACCTGCGAAGTCTCTTCCAGCATATCGCTGATAATCAGATGCACCGGGAAGCTATAACCGCTAAGGAGTGCCAACGGATCGTCCGCCGTTGGGCCTATGACTGCCAGCCGCGGCGTGCCATTAAGTGGCAAAATGCCATTATTCTCCAGCAGCGTCAGTGAACGCGTCGCCACCTCGCGCGCGGTCTGTCGCGCATCGTCAGATTGCAAGCGAATAGCGCGCTCATCCGTATAAGGCTGCTCAAACAAACCCAGGCGAAACTTCACCGCCAGTACACGGGCAACGATTTCGTCGATCTTAGCCATCGATATCAGCCCACGTTCTACGGCCTGCGCCAGATGCCGCGCACAATCATCTTTCGGTAATTCGACATCCAGACCGGCATTGAAAGACAACGCGGCCGATTCTGCCGCATCATGACTAATGCCATGATGCTGGTGCAGCAAACTGACGCCGCCATAATCGGCAACGATTATGCCATCAAAGCCCCACTGCTCACGTAACACGGTAGTCAGCAGAAAGTGGTCGCTATGGCCTGGCTGGTTATCAATGTCATGATAAGCCGGCATCACCGACCCGGCTTTTGCCAGCTTGACCGCCATCTCAAATGGCAACAGGAAGGTGTCGTTCAGTTCGCAAAAACCGAGATGCACCGGTGCATGGTTACGTGCTCCCTCGCTAAATGAGTGACCGACGTAATGCTTAAGCGTCGCCAGTAAATCGCCCTTCTCACCCTGTAAACCCTCTACATACGCGCACGCCATGACCCCCACCAGCCAGGGATCTTCACCGAACGTCTCTTCGGTGCGCCCCCAGCGCACATCGCGGGAAACATCCAGCACGGGCGCAAGGCCCTGCTTACAGCCCGTAGAGCGCGCCTCTTCGCCTATTTGCAGCGCCGCACGCTTGATCAGTTCCGGATCCCAGGTTGAGCCATAATTCAGTGAGGAGGGAAATAGCGTAGCGTCTTTGCACAACAGGCCCACCAGACACTCTTCATGGAACAACGCCGGAATACCAAGGCGCGTCTCTTCCACCAGTCTCTTTTGCAGCGCATTGGCTGCGCGCACGCCGCTGTGTGCGTCAACGATATGGGTGCCCAGCGGGCGTGTTATCTGCCCGACGCCGAGCTTCAACCGTTGATCCAGCGCAGCCTGCGCACTGACACCGGCAAACTCATCGCTCAGGTCCGTACGTTCCCGGTGCTTGCCGTTTTCGTCCAGCACCAGCCACAGCGCATGCATCTGGGCGAATTTCTCTTCCGGCGTCATTCGCGCCAGTAAATCAGCCACGCGCTCTGCAACCGGGCGGCTGGCATCCTGATAAATCGCACTCATCGGATCACTCCTGTGTTACTGAAATCCGGGGAATCTTGTGGCGCCGTTGTGCTCTGCGGCTCGCCACGTTTCTGAATCAATTGCTGTGCAATGGTGTCGGCAAGCTGGCTGTTGAGTTTGTAACGCGTTAACAGCAGCACCATACAGATAAACAACAGGCAAGGGATAAGGGTAAACAGTGCGTTAATGGTGGTGAGTACAGTCGTATTTTGTAGCGCCTGATTGGGCGCATAGTCGACCGCCGCGAGCACCCAGCCCACCACGGCACCGCCCAGCGCAAGGCCGAATTTAATGGCAAATAGCGCAGTGGAAAATACCAGGCCATCCAGCCGCCGACCACTGCGATGCTCTTCATAATCAACAACGTCAGAGAACATGGTCCATTGCAGCGGCGTGGTCAGGTTTTGAATAAAACTGAACACGATGTTGACGGCAAAAATAAGCCATACCTGGGTAGGAGGAATAATAAAGATCAGCGCGGCAAAGACGACAAAGGTAATAATCGTCCACTGATAGGCACGCACACGGTCAAATTTCCCCAGCAGACGTGCAGATAATAGTGCGCCAGCCAGCGCGGCAAGCATGCCAGAAACAATAAACGTAAAAACCATTTCCGGACGTTGCAGCACATATTTGACGTAATACATGGTTGCAGAACCGCGCGTCACCACCGCCGTTAACAGCAAAATATTGAACACAAATACGATGCGCCACTGGCTATTTGCCGCCAGCAGTTTCAGGTCACTGACCAGGGAACCGGAACTGTCATTACGCGGGGTGAATCGCTCGCGGGTCATAAAGAAGCAGCCAAAAAACAGCGCAATGCCGAGGATCCCCATAAGGCTCATAGCGTAGAAATAGCCTTTTTGATCGTTGCCGCCACCCAACTGCGCCACCAATGGCAAGGCAATGACGGTGACGATCAAACCGCCAATAAAGGACAGGCCAAAGCGCCAGGACTGCAATGAATGACGTTCATGTGGATCCATGGTCAGCGCACCCGGCATGGCGCAGTAAGGGACGTTAATGGCCGAATAGATAAAACTCAGGATCGCATAAGTGACGCAGGCGTAGATAATTTTTGCCGTCGCCCCCGCATCCGGCACGTAAAACGTAATGATGCAACTTACGCCGAAGGGTATGGCAAACCACAGCAGCCATGGGCGAAAACGGCCGTGCCGCGTCTGAGTACGATCGACCAGCGCGCCAATACAGGGATCGACAAAAGCATCAATCGCACGCACCACTAAAAACATGGTGCCCATAATTGCAGCTGGCAAGCCAAACACATCGGTATAGAAATAGGCGAGAAACAGCGTGGCTGTTTGCCAGACCAGCGCACTGGCCATATCGCCCAGGCCGTAGCCTATTTTGTCTGAAGTACGCAGGACAGAGGGAATTGTCATTTTTATTAGCCTTGTGAGGTGAAAAAATATTTCAACCTGACGTGATAATTCGCGTCACGCCACTCACTACCGGCTCAAGTATTGGAAGAAGAAATGCGGGTCACAATTGCAATAATTACCAGGCTTTTTACGTTTTTTGGTAATTGTGATCGAAGACGAATTCGCAGTGAAAGCAGAAAAAATCCCCGACATGATGTCGGGGATTTTGATTTAGCCGTTATTTTTTCAGTTCGGCAAGGCTCAACCAGGTTTGCACGACGGTGTCCGGGTTCAGGGAGAGGCTGTCAATGCCTTCATCCATTAACCAGGCAGCAAAGTCTTCGTGATCCGATGGCCCCTGACCGCAAATACCGACATATTTGCCCTGTTTTTTCGCCGCGCGGATAGCCATAGAAAGCAGAGCTTTCACCGCATCGTTGCGTTCGTCAAACAGTTCTGACACCACACCGGAGTCACGGTCAAGGCCCAGCGTTAACTGAGTCATATCATTCGACCCGATCGAGAAACCATCGAAATACTCGAGGAACTGCTCAGCCAGTAGGGCATTCGACGGGATTTCACACATCATAATGATTTTCAGCCCGTTCTCGCCGCGTTTTAGCCCCTGCCGCGCCAGCTCATCGACAACGGCTTTCGCCTGCTCAACGGTGCGTACGAACGGGATCATAATCTCGACGTTGGTCAACCCCATCTCATTACGCACACGTTTCACGGCTTCGCATTCCAGCGCAAAACAGTCGCGGAAACTGTCGGCCACGTAACGCCCGGCGCCACGGAAGCCGAGCATCGGGTTCTCTTCTTCCGGCTCGTAGCGCTCGCCCCCCACCAGGTTGGCATATTCGTTCGATTTAAAATCGGACAAACGCACAATCACGCGTTTTGGCCAGAAGGCTGCCCCAAGCGTTGAAATGCCTTCCGTCAGACGGCCAACGTAAAACTCCACCGGCGAATCGAAACCTTTCATCATTTCGCGGATGTCGTTTTGCAGCTTCGGATCCTGATCATCAAACTCAAGCAGCGCACGCGGATGGACGCCAATCATGCGGTTGATGATAAATTCCAGACGCGCCAGGCCTACACCTTCGTTAGGCAGGCAGGCAAAATCGAAGGCACGATCCGGATTACCCACGTTCATCATGATTTTTAGCGGCAGGTCCGGCATGGTATCGACACTGGAACTTTTCACACTAAAATCCAGCAGATCGGCATACACATACCCGGTGTCACCTTCGGCACAGGAAACGGTCACTTTCTCACCCGTTTTGATGCGCTCGGTCGCGTCGCCACATCCCACTACCGCCGGGATCCCCAGTTCGCGGGCAATGATTGCCGCATGGCAGGTACGACCGCCGCGGTTAGTCACAATGGCCGCCGCTTTTTTCATGATCGGTTCCCAGTCCGGGTCGGTCATGTCTGTCACCAACACATCGCCCGCCTGGATCAGGTTCATTTCGCTGATATCGTGGATCACTTTAACCGTACCCGCACCAATGCGGTGGCCAATGGCCCGGCCTTCAGCGACGATTTTGCCCTGGGCATGCAACGTGTAACGTTCCATTACCTGGCCACGCGAGCGAACAGTTTCCGGGCGCGCCTGCACAATAAACAGTTTGCCGGTATGACCGTCTTTCGCCCATTCAATGTCCATTGGACGGCCATAGTGCTGTTCAATCTGTACAGCCTGCTTCGCCAGCGCCTGCACTTCCTCGTCGGTCAGTGAGAAGCGATCGCGTTCTTCCTGCGGCACGTCTTCGATCTGCACCTGTTTTCCGTGTTCCTGGGTCGGCGCATAAATCATACGGATTTTTTTCGACCCCATTGTACGACGCACAATCGCCGGGCGATTAGCCGCAAGCGTCGGTTTATGCACGTAAAATTCATCCGGGTTTACCGCACCCTGCACCACCATTTCACCCAGCCCCCAGGCCGCAGTGATAAATACCACCTGGTCAAAGCCGGATTCGGTATCAATGGAGAACATCACGCCGGAAGACCCGATGTCGGAACGCACCATACGCTGCACCCCTGCCGACAACGCAACGCCGCGATGGTCATAACCCTGATGCACACGATAAGAGATGGCGCGATCGTTAAACAGTGAGGCGAAAACATGTTTAATCGCCACCAGCACCGCGTCATACCCTTGTACGTTGAGGAAGGTTTCCTGCTGCCCGGCAAAGGACGCATCCGGCATATCTTCCGCTGTTGCCGACGATCGAACAGCAAAGGAAGCCTGCGCATCGTCTTCTGACAACCTGGCATACGCATCATGAACGGCTTTTTCCAGCGCTGGCGTAAACGGCGTGTCGACGATCCACTGGCGAATCTGCGACCCGGCTTTCGCCAGTTCGGCAACATCGTCGATGTCCGTTTTATCCAGCAGTTCATAAATACGTTGGTTCAGCCCGCTCTGCTCAAGAAACTGGTTAAACGCATCGGCGGTGGTCGCAAAACCATTCGGTACGGAAACACCCACACCGGACAGGTTAGTAATCATCTCACCAAGGGAGGCATTTTTGCCTCCAACTCTGTCTACATCATTCATGCCGAGTTGGTCATACCAAAGCACCAGCGGAGACGAGTCATTGTTGGACATCGAAACAATCCTTTTGTGATATATGAATGGGTAAAACACCAGACTACGCATTAATCCTGGCATATTTAATTTCATTGAAAAAACGGTGAATCGTGTAAGCAATTACGATTTCTGGTTTTTCGGACAGATTCCCATCAATCAACGGCCCTCAGAAAATAATTTCTTTGAGTAAAACCTTATTTTTCATAGTAGATTAAAAAAACTGAACTGCACTTTTCATTAAAAATAAAAACAGCATTTCATTTTTAAAAATGAGAAAAAGGATATACGCAAGATCGGGCTTTTAATTTATGCTTTCATAGAATTACGCATGATATTCAGGATGGGTTAAATGGACAGTTCTGTTGATCGCCACGTGTTTTATATTTCTGATGGAACCGCTATCACAGCCGAGGTATTAGGCCATGCGGTGATGTCGCAATTCCCTGTCGCCGTTAGCAGCATCACGCTGCCCTTTGTCGAAAACGAAAGCCGCGCCAAAGCTGTCAAAGAACAAATAGATGCGCTCTATCAACAGACCGGTAATCGCCCACTGGTTTTTTATTCCATTGTGATCCCGGAAATTCGCAACATTATTTTGCAAAGCGAAGGATTCTGTCAGGACATCGTCCAGGCGCTGGTTGCGCCTTTACAACAAGAATTAAAACTCGATCCCACCCCGATTGCGCACCGCACGCATGGCCTTAATCCTGGGAATTTAACCAAATATGATGCGCGTATTGCGGCAATTGATTACACGCTTGCCCATGATGATGGTATTTCGTTGCGCAACCTTGATCAGGCGCAGGTGATTTTACTCGGCGTTTCCCGCTGCGGTAAAACGCCAACCAGTCTCTATCTGGCAATGCAATTTGGTATTCGCGCGGCAAATTATCCTTTTATTGCCGATGACATGGATAATCTCATTCTTCCCGCTGCGTTGAAGCCACTGCAACATAAATTATTTGGTCTGACCATTAATCCTGAACGTCTCGCCGCCATTCGTGAAGAGCGTCGCGAGAATAGCCGCTACGCATCGCTGCGCCAGTGCCGTATGGAAGTGCAGGAAGTGGAAGCGCTTTACCGCAAAAATAATATTCCGTGCCTTAACAGCACCAATTACTCCGTCGAAGAGATTGCGACCAAAATGCTCGACATTATGGGCCTGAACCGCCGCATGTACTAACAGGCTAGTACATGAGTTCGCGATGCGCTATGATGTGCCGCAACAACGTGATGGGCGTCACGGCTACACTTGAATTAAGCCAGGATTGGTTTAAGGTGTCGCCCATTACTTCCGGTATTTCTGCCGATGAAGCACACATTTTTGAGATCTCTGATGAATAAAACCGATGAACTTCGCACTGCGCGAATTGACAGCCTGGTCACCCCGGCTGAACTTGCGCAGCAATACCCCGTTAGCGCAACGGTGGCGGAGCATGTAACCGACTCCCGCCGCCGGATAGAAAAAATCCTTAATGGCGAAGACCGCCGCCTGCTGGTGGTTATTGGCCCCTGCTCGATCCACGATCTGGACGCGGCGATGGATTATGCCCGTCGTCTGCGCACCTTACGGGAAAAATATCATGCGCATCTGGAAATTGTGATGCGGACCTATTTTGAAAAACCCCGCACCGTGGTGGGCTGGAAAGGGCTGATCTCCGACCCGGATCTGAACGGCAGCTATCGGGTTAACCACGGTATCGCACTGGCACGTCAGTTACTGCTCCAGGTCAATGAGCTGGGCGTACCGACCGCAACCGAGTTCCTGGATATGGTTACCGGCCAGTTTATTGCCGATTTGATCAGCTGGGGTGCTATCGGCGCGCGGACAACAGAAAGCCAAATCCACCGGGAAATGGCTTCTGCGCTCTCCTGCCCGGTCGGTTTCAAAAATGGTACGGATGGTAATACGCGTATTGCCGTCGATGCGATCCGCGCATCGCGTGCCAGCCATATGTTCCTCTCGCCGGATAAAAGCGGGCAAATGACCATTTACCAGACCAGCGGCAATCCTTATGGTCATATCATCATGCGTGGCGGGAAAAAACCGAATTATCATCATGGCGATATCGTCGCAGCCTGCGAGGCGCTGCGTGAATTCGGTCTGCCAGAACATCTGGTGGTGGATTTCAGCCACGGCAATTGTCAGAAACAGCACCGCCGCCAGCTGGATGTATGTGCAGATGTTTGTGCGCAGATCCGTAATGGCTCTACGGCCATTGCTGGCGTAATGGTGGAAAGTTTTCTCCAGGAAGGCACACAAAAAATCGTTCATGGCCAACCACTGGCGTACGGGCAATCCATTACCGACCCTTGCCTGAACTGGCAAGACAGTGAACGGCTGCTGGATGACCTGGCCGCTGCCATCGCCACGCGTTTTTGACCTTCGCCCGCCGTCCGCGGCGGGTACGCCGAATGCATCCGCCTACGTTTTCCTGGGGGAATACCGATATTCTTCCGTCATGCGCTTGCCTCTCACTCTATAATATTGATAATGATTATCATTGTTAACATTGCATTGTTTGAGTGGATATGTCGCATATGGATAGCACGACGCGCCTCCCTGTCAGCTCGCAGGAAAATACAACCTACGTGACCCCGGCCGATCGCCGCATCAACAGCCAGACGCTGCTGGGCGACGAAGGGCGCATTGTCATTGAGCACAAGGGACAAGAGTACTTGCTGCGCCAGACCCATGCCGGGAAACTGATCCTTACTAAGTAAGATTAGCTTGAGCAGCTTACTTCCAGCCGTTTTCCCCAGTCTGGCGGACGACTGACATAATCATCATTACGATCGATGAAAGGCTGGCGCAATGCCTCATGTAACCGTTCCAGTTCCGTCATATCGCCCTGCTCAGCGGCGGCTATCGCGCGTTGTGCCAGCCAGTTTCGCAACACCATAGCCGGGTTAACGCTCAGCATCTGATGCTGGCGCTGTGCATCATCAATATTTTCGGTCTGTAAACGTGCGCGGTAACGCGCAAACCACGCATCAAACGCGGCACGATCGATAAACTCATCACGCAGCGGCGAGCTGGCGCTGAGCTGTTCCGTCACGCTTAGCATGCGGAAAGTCCGGGTATAATCGCTCCCTTCCCGCGCCATCAGTGAAAACAGCGCATCAAGCAGCGCATTGTCCCCTTGTTGCTGGCTAAAGAAACCCAGCTTCGCGCGCAGCAGCACGCCATATTCATCCATCAGAATGTGCTGGTACTCGTCCAGTGCGGCGTTTAACGCTTCAACCGCAATAAATGGTGAAAGCGACTGCGCCAGACGCTGCAAATTCCACAGGGCAACCGCCGGTTGGTTTTCGAAACTGTAGCGCCCCTGATAATCCGAATGGTTACAGATAAAACCTGGCTGATAATCATCGAGAAAACCAAATGGGCCGTAATCGATAGTCAGCCCCAGGATCGACATATTGTCGGTGTTCATTACGCCGTGGGCAAAGCCGACCGCCTGCCATTGGGCTATCAACTTTGCCGTGCGCCGCACCACATCCCGAAACCAGGACACGTAGCGATCGCTGTCTTCCTGCAATGCCGGCCAATGGTGACGGATGACAAAGTCTGCCAGTAGCTGCACCTTTTGCGGTTCACGCCGATAGTAAAAATGCTCGAAGTGACCGAACCGCACATGGCTTTCAGCTATGCGCATGAGCATTGCCCCTTGCTCGCGCGTTTCGCGTATGACGGGAGTATCACTGGTGACAATACTCAGCGCACGCGTTGTGGGAATGCCGAGGCGGTGCATCGCTTCTGAGGCCAGGCTCTCACGGATGGTAGAACGCAACACGGCCCGGCCATCGCCCATCCGTGAATACGGTGTCAGACCTGCACCTTTGAGATGCCAGTCGCGGGTTGAGCCATCTGGCAATTGCTGTTCGCCGAGCAAAATACCACGCCCGTCGCCCAGTTGACCGGCCCATACACCAAATTGATGCCCACTGTAGACTTGCGCCAGCGGCGACATACCGGGCAACAAGGTTTCGCCTCCCCAGACGCCAGCGCCGGACGACGGCTGGAAAAGTGAATCGGGCACGCCCAGCACCTGCGCCAGCGCGGTGTTACGCCAGATAAGACGGGCGTTATGCAACGGCGTTGGAAGCTGTGCGGTATAAAATTGTGGCAGCTCATCGCGCCAGTGTGTTGTAAAAGACAGGGTCATAAATCCTCCTGCCTTTAGTGTAGAGCCTGCAACGGTATTTAAACACGGAGGAAAAGCAAGGCTATGAATGTGCCAGTGAGGTCAGCATCGGTACAGTGACTGCCGGCCACATCGCGCCCTGAATGGCGCTGAAAGGGAATGGCGCAATCCGCTTTAGCGCCAGTTCGTCATCAATGCCGGCAATCATTATCGATCGGCAATAGGGTTCAATTTGAGAAACAATCGCCCTTATAAAGGGTTCAAAAGAGCTTGACGATAATCGTTGATGTACAAAATTTTTATCAAACATCACACCTTTAAACAGGCCATCAAAAATGGCTTTCGTCGATGCGGCGCCAGTACCGAAATTGGCTAACACCAACGGATATTGTTTCGCCAATAGAGACAATATCTGATTTTCGTTCCCCTTATTCAGACAGGGAAAATTCTCATTGATCATTAACTCAAGGAACGGAAATTTATTGACGCTGGCCGCAAGTTGTTCGTCGCTGAGCAGAGCTTCAACAATATGGGGTGAGATATTTATCCAGGCGATTAACTGATGTTGTATAAAAAAGAGCTGGCAGGTTTCCAGCAACGCCAGTTGTTCGGTAAACAGTTCCAGCGTTTCGCTTGCCGTAAGACGTGGGGCAACCAGCTCTGTAGGGGCGCGGACATTGCTGTCTAACCCCACAAAGTTGACGATAATTTCCAGCCCCTGAAGCATCCCGTTACGCTTTTTCGCAGGCAGTAATAAAAGCTCGGAGCGGTATGTGTCATCAAGCGATACGATCATTGCGCCAGTCCCGCATTAAGGGTGATTTCCGGCATACACAGACCCAGATATACATAATTCAAATTTCTTGATTTTAATAGGATTAACGTCATTTTTTTCCGTTTTAAATTCGAATTATCCTTAATCCTTTTTAAACCATCGAGGATAAATGCGAATAATCTGCATACCCGGTTCCAAGTGTACGACCAGATTAATTAATATTATAAATATTAATTAGCGGAAATTTCCTGGAATCAAAAAGGTAAACCCTTAAAAACAAAAGAGGCTGCGCTCTGCGTAGCGCGATGCCTCTTTTATCATGTCGCGAACGACGCTAATGACTCAAATGCGCCGCGCCTGCCAGAAATTTTTACGCCAGTACACGTTATCCAGTGAGGATCGCATCACACCACGACTCGTCGATGCGTGGATAAATGCATTGTCCGTGTCGTAAATTCCTACGTGCAGACCATTTTCACCGGAGCCGGTTTTAAAGAAAACCAGATCGCCGGGCAGTAAATCATCTTTGTCGATACGGGTTCCAATTTCTGCCTGCTGACGCGTTTCACGCGGAAGCTGAAGGGCGAATTTGTCCCGAAAGGTCATCATCACAAAACCGGAACAGTCCACACCTGAGCGGCTCATTCCACCATAGCGATAGGGTGTGCCACTCCATTCGCCAAGCTGATCGTTCAGGTTCGCGATAACGGTAATCGAGTCGGACAACCTCGGGTTAGGTGGCGGCGCGCGATGAGAGCTACATCCTGCAAGGAATAACGCTGCTGCCACGAGAAACCAGATACGCATTCTGGATCAAGCCCCTTTCTTTCTTTTTTCCGGAATAATCTACCGTGGGAATGAGATCCCTGGCAAGTCACGTTTTGTCACGCCAGCGGGAGCAACATCGCATGCCCTTCAATATCCAGCCGGCGAAACGGCATACCATACGCAGTGGCAAGTATTGATGGCATTAATACTTCGTTTGCAGCCCCGGCAGCAACAAGCTTACCGGCTTTGAGTAACCAGGCCTGATGCGCGTGACGCAGGGTATGGTTAAGGTCGTGGCTGCTCATCACCACTGTGATCCCCGCCGCCGCCAGTTCATCAACCAGCTTGTCCAGCGCGGCCTGTTGGGCAACGTCGAGACTGTTCATGGGCTCATCCAGTAAGAGCAGTCGCCCGGAAGGGTTCCCCTGCGGGTGGATTTGCAAAATCACTGCGGCCAGACGCACACGTTGCCATTCACCACCCGAAAGCTGGTTAACGGAACGGTCAAGCTTATCCATCAGCCCCAGCTTGCCGGCGATCTCTGGCACCAGCGTGCTATGCGCATTATCAGACTGATGCAGCGATAAGTAGTGCCAGACCGGCATCGCAAATGGTGGGGGTTGATGCTGGGCAAGATAAGCACGCTGATGCGCAAGCTGCGTCGCTGACCAGCTTGCCAGGGGTTTACCCTCAAAAGAGACGACCCCCTGCCCCTCTGACAACCCGGCAAGCCGGGCCATCAGCGTGCTTTTACCCGCGCCGTTCGGCCCGACTAAATGCAGGATAACAGCGCGCCCCACCTGCGCTGTTATCGGCCCCAGCCTGCCCGCTTCGGCCACATCCCGCAGGTTTAACAGCCCTGACATTATTTTGCCAGCGCGTCTTTAACCGCTTCCACCAGCGCAGGATCGTCCGGAGTCATGTCCGGCGAGAAGCGTTGGATCACCTGGCCATCACGCCCAATCAGGAATTTTTCGAAGTTCCAGAGGATATCGCCCGGCTCTTTTGGCGCCCGTCCTTTGCTTTCCATTCGTTCATAAAAACCGCTCCCCTGAGGCGCTATCGCCTTTGGCGCAGCGGCAATCAGTTTTTTATACAGTGGATGGCGGGCCTCACCGTTGACCTCGATCTTGCTGAACATCGGGAACGTGATGCCATAGGTAGTGCTGCAAAAGGTTTTGATCTCCTCTTCGGAGCCGGGTTCCTGGCCCAGGAACTGATTGCAGGGGAAGCCCAGCACCTTAAACCCTTCTTTACCCAACGTTTGCTGGATCTGCTCCAGTTGCTCATACTGCGGTGTCAGACCACACTTAGATGCCACGTTAACCACCAGCAAAACATCGCCGCGATATGCCTCAAGCGTAGTGCGTTCGCCATTAATGGTCGTTACTTCAGTGTTCAGAATATCCTGTTGCATAGCGTACCTTTTGTTGATGTTATGGATGCCGGATCTAACGCCCGACCCTCAATAATAGCCAGATAAAGACGGGCGCGCCCAGCGTTGCGGTCACGACACCTATCGGAAGTTCTGCAGCGCTTAACGCCAGACGGGCAACCACATCGGCGAGTAACAGCGCAACCGCACCCGCCAGAGCACAAGCAGGCAGTAACGCACGATGGTCTGTCAAACCGCACAAGCGGAGAATATGCGGGATCACCAGACCAATAAATCCTATCGCCCCGGCCAGCGCCACGCTGACACCAACCATCCAGCCGGTAGCGCCCACAAGCAGGTTACGCCACAGCCATAAGGGCAAGCCCAGTTGTCGCGCCGAAACTTCGCCCAGCGCCAAGATATTAAGTGGTGTCGATTGCAGGCTTATCCAGATAATGGCTGGCAACAGCGCCAGCATTAACCAGCTCTGCTGCCAGTCAATGCCACCGAAGCCGCCCATCATCCAGTACATTAACTGCCGTAAATCGAATGATGTCGAGAAGTAAACCGCCCAGGTCATTAATGCCGTACAGATGATCCCTAATGCCACCCCGGCCAGTAACAACCGGCTGGTGGAAAGGTGCCGACGCGCGAAACGCAACAAAATCAGGGTGACAATCAGTGCGCCCGCGATCGCATATACCCCTAATGCCCAGCCTGGCAGCATACCACCGCCGAGCAGCACAGCAGCAATCACCCCAACGCCCGCACCACTGGAAACACCGAGCAAACCGGGCTCCGCCAGCGGGTTTTCAAACAGGGTCTGCATCACGGCACCAGAAAGGGCAAGCGCCGCACCCACCAGCATTACAGCCAGCGTGCGCGGCAGGCGAATTTGCCAGACGAAGAGTTGCCCGTCGGGCGTAAACCAGGCAGACGGCGCAATCCATTGTTCACCCGCGCAGAGACTAAAGAAGAGCGCAAACAGTAAGAGCAGCGATAGTCCGCAAAGCCAGCGGCGATTTTTTTGCTGTTGAAGGTGTGCGTATGCCAGCATGATTTCCGTTTTCGCGGTCAGTCAGGAGACTGATTTTATGATTGATGCGCAGGGCTGAAAAGAAAAAAGGCCGCATAGCGGCCTTTTTAATTAGTTCATATCACTCAGCTTTCGGCGAAGCGTTTTCAACACGGCTCTTTAACTTCTGGCCGGGTCTGAAGGTCACCACGCGCCGGGCTGTAATGGGAATATCTTCGCCCGTTTTGGGGTTACGACCCGGACGTTGATTTTTGTCGCGCAAATCGAAGTTGCCAAAGCCGGAGAGTTTTACCTGTTCACCGTTTTCCAGAGCACGACGGATCTCTTCGAAAAACAGCTCTACCAGCTCTTTTGCGTCCCGTTTGCTAAGCCCAAGCTTATCAAACAGATATTCTGACATTTCAGCTTTTGTAAGCGCCATAGGTTCAATCCCTCAATGATGCCTGGAATCGCTCTTTTAATGCCTCTACACATCTGGCAACGGTAGCGGCAATCTCCTCTTCTTCGAGTGTACGGCTGGTATCCTGAAGGATCAGGCTAATGGCAAGGCTCTTATACCCTTCCGCTACACCCTTACCGCGGTACACGTCAAATAAGTTTACGCCAACTACCTGATTTACGCCAACTTTCTTACATTCGCCCAAAACATCTGCTGCAGGCACATTTTCGGCAACCACAACAGCGATATCACGGCGGTTCGCCGGGAAGCGAGAAATGTCCTGAGCCTGAGGAACCACGCGGTCTGCAAGCGCATTCCACTCCAATTCAAACACCAGTGTACGGCCGTTTAAATCGAGCTTGCGTTCCAGCTCAGGATGGACAACACCAATGAAACCAATACGTTTATCTTTCAGATAAATCGCCGCCGACTGCCCCGGATGTAATGCCGGATTGGTCTCTGCACGGAATTCGATTGCCGATAATTTGCCCGTCAGTTCCAGGACAGACTCAAGATCACCTTTCAGATCGAAGAAATCGACGCTGCCTTTCACCAAATCCCAATGCTCTTCGGAACGGTTGCCACAGATGGCCCCCGCCAGCATGACATCCTGACGAATACCCAGATTTGCCTGCGTATCCGGCACAAAGCGCAGACCGGTTTCGAAAATGCGTACACGGCTCTGCTGGCGGTTCTGGTTATAGACGATGGTACCAAGCAGGCCGGTCCACAATGACAGACGCATCGCAGACATTTCACTGGAGATCGGGCTTGGCAGAATCAGCGCTTCTTCGCCCGGATGGATCAGCTGTTGCAGTTTCGGATCAACGAAACTGTAGGTGATCACTTCCTGGTAGCCTTTGTCGTTCAGCATCGTTTTCACGCGCTTAAGTGACAGGTTCGCCTCACGGTGCTCACCCATAATCAGGCCAGCCTGCACTGGTTCATCCGGAATATTGTTGTAGCCGTAAATACGCGCGACTTCTTCAACCAGGTCTTCTTCGATTTCCATATCGAAACGCCAGCTCGGCGCAACGGCCAGCCACTCATCCTGACCTTCGGTCACTTCACAGCCCAGGCGCGTCAGAATATCGCTCACCTGCTCGTCAGCGATGTGATGACCAATCAAACGATCCAGTTTGCTGCGGCGCAGACGAATAGTGGCACGCTTTGGCAACGTGTCTTCATGGGTCACATCGATAACCGGGCCTGCTTCTCCACCACAAATGTCGAGCAGCAAACGGGTCGCACGTTCCATGGCTTTATACTGCAACTGCGGATCAACACCACGCTCATAACGATGAGACGCGTCCGTGTGCAGACCATGACGGCGTGCACGGCCGGTAATCGACAGCGGGTTGAAGAACGCACACTCCAGCAGGACATTCTGTGTTTCAGCGTTCACGCCGGAATGCTCGCCGCCAAAAATACCGCCCATCGCCAGCGCTTTGCTGTGATCGGCGATCACCAGGGTGTCGGCATTCAGTTTGGCTTCGCTGCCGTCCAGCAGAACCAGGGTTTCACCCTCTTTCGCCATGCGAACGACAATCCCGCCCTCCAGGCGATCGCGGTCGAACGCATGCATCGGCTGACCGAGTTCCAGCAGTACGAAGTTGGTCACATCGACAACAGCATCGATAGAACGAATTCCGCAACGACGCAGTTTCTCTTTCATCCACAACGGCGTAGGGGCTTTAACGTTAATCCCTTTTACGACGCGACCGAGGTAGCGTGGGCAGGCGTCTGCCGCTTCAACCACGATCGGCAATGTATCGGTGATGGTCGCGGTAACCGGTGTAATCTCCGGCACAAGCAGCGGAGACTGGTTCAGTACAGCAACATCACGCGCGACGCCGATAATGCCCAGGCAGTCAGCACGGTTTGGGGTTACGCTGATTTCGATAGTGTTGTCATCGAGTTTCAGGTATTCGCGGATATCGGTACCAATCGGCGCGTCTGCCGGCAATTCAATAATGCCGCTGTGATCGTCAGAAATCCCCAGTTCTGAGAAGGAGCACAGCATGCCTTCTGACGGCTCGCCACGCAATTTTGCGGCTTTGATCTTGAAATCGCCCGGCAGCACTGCGCCAACAGTCGCCACAGCCACTTTCAGACCCAGGCGGCAGTTCGGGGCACCACAGACAATATCCAGCAGGCGATCACCGCCCACATTGACTTTTGTTACGCGCAATTTGTCCGCGTTCGGGTGTTGAGCACACTCCATGACTTCGCCAACTACCACGCCATGAAACGCACCGGCAACCGGCTCAACGCCGTCGACTTCAAGACCCGCCATAGTGATTTGGCCAGACAGCGCTTCACTATCGATGGCCGGGTTTACCCATTCGCGTAACCACAGTTCACTGAATTTCATTGTTTTGCCTGCCTTTATTTAAACTGTTTGAGGAAACGCAAATCGTTTTCGAAGAAAGCGCGCAAATCGGTCACGCCATAACGAAGCATGGTGAGACGCTCCATACCCATTCCAAACGCAAAGCCAGAGTAAACTTCCGGATCAATGCCAACATTACGCAGCACGTTTGGATGAACCATACCGCAGCCTAACACCTCCAGCCATTTCCCGTTTTTACCCATTACGTCGACTTCTGCAGAAGGTTCAGTAAACGGGAAGTAAGACGGCCGGAAGCGGATCTGCAGATCCTCTTCAAAGAAATTACGCAGGAAATCGTGCAGCGTGCCTTTCAGGTTGGTAAAGCTGATATTTTTATCAACAATCAGCCCTTCCATTTGATGGAACATCGGCGTGTGTGTCTGATCGTAGTCGTTACGATAAACACGGCCCGGCGCGATGATACGGATTGGCGGCTGCTGATTTTCCATGGTGCGGATCTGCACGCCGGACGTTTGCGTACGCAGCAGACGGGTGGCATCAAACCAGAAAGTGTCGTGGTCAGCGCGTGCCGGGTGATGGCCCGGAATATTCAGGGCGTCGAAGTTATGATAATCATCTTCGATTTCAGGACCTGTCGCCACGGTAAAGCCGAGCTCACCGAAGAAACTTTCAATACGGTCAATGGTGCGGGTTACCGGATGCAAACCACCATTCTCGATACGGCGTCCAGGCAGGGAAACATCGATAGTTTCAGCCGCGAGGCGCGCGTTCAGTGCCGCGTTTTCAAGGTCGGTTTTACGGGTATTCAGCGCTTGCTGTACCTGCTCTTTAGCTTCGTTGATCACCGCCCCGGCAGCCGGGCGCTCTTCTGGCGGCAGCTCACGCAGGGTGGTCATTTGAAGGGTCAGGTGCCCTTTCTTACCCAAATATTCGACGCGAACATTGTCCAGCGCGGCGACATCCTGGGCATCGTTAATGGCTGCCTTGGCACTGGCAACCAGCTCTGCGAGATGTGACATGGTTTTCCTCGTTATATGACGATATTTACATGCGGCAGATACAAAAAAAGCCTCCACAAGGGAGGCTTTCTGGCGCTGTTTTCCGTTTCTTCTTTCACGCGCAAGCCTCCTGGATTCAGGTGCTAAAGTAAAAAAAGAAGCGGAAAATAGCAGCATTCATGCTTGCGTTACCTTAACCGGGTAAGTGAGCTGTGATGGCTTATTGAAAGCGTATCACGGCAAAATGTCAATGGATTGATAATGTTAAAGCAAAAGAGGGAGCCAGGCTCCCTCTCTTAAACTGGCTTACGCCAGAGCTGCTTTCGCTTTTTCAACCAGGGCAGAGAATGCCACTTTGTCGAATACGGCGATGTCAGCCAGGATCTTACGGTCGATTTCAACAGAGGCTTTTTTCAGGCCGTTGATGAATTTGCTGTAAGAAATACCGTTCTGACGTGCTGCTGCGTTGATACGTGCAATCCACAGTTGACGGAACTGACGCTTTTTCTGACGACGGTCACGATAAGCGTACTGACCAGCTTTGATAACAGCCTGGAAGGCAACACGGTAAACGCGTGAACGCGCGCCGTAGTAACCTTTAGCTTGTTTCAAAATTTTCTTATGACGTGCACGTGCAATCACACCACGTTTTACGCGAGCCATATGCTCTCCTGTATATTCTAATTAAAAAGTTAAAAGGTTAACGACTTATGCGTACGGCAGGCACGCGATTACCAGGCCCAGATCGCCTTTGGAAACCATGGCTTTCGGACGCAGGTGACGTTTACGCTTGGTAGCTTTTTTGGTCAGAATATGACGCAGGTTAGCGTGCTTGTGTTTAAAACCACCTTTACCGGTTTTTTTAAAACGCTTAGCAGCACCGCGTACGGTCTTGATTTTTGGCATTTTTTAACTTCCACTTCGCATTGTTAATAAACGAAACATAGGCGAACTAAACCCTGAGCTTGCGGCCCAAGGTTTAGTTACTTGATGGCCTTACTGTTTCTTCTTAGGAGCAAGCACCATAATCATCTGGCGGCCTTCGATCTTCGTAGGGAAGGATTCGACTACTGCCAGTTCATTCAGATCGTCTTTCACGCGATTAAGCACTTCCATACCGATCTGTTGGTGGGCCATCTCACGACCGCGGAAACGCAGTGTGATCTTGGCCTTATCGCCCTCTTCGAGAAAGCGAATCAGGCTGCGGAGTTTTACCTGATAGTCGCCTTCATCTGTACCAGGTCGGAATTTAATTTCCTTAACCTGAATAACTTTTTGCTTCTTCTTCTGTTCCTTAGAAGATTTGCTTTTTTCATAGAGGAACTTGCCGTAATCCATTATACGGCAAACGGGCGGCTCGGCGTTAGGGCTGATTTCAACTAAATCTACCCCGGCTTCTTCAGCTTTTTCCAGAGCTTCTCTCAGACTCACAATACCAAGCTGCTCGCCTTCCAGACCTGTTAAGCGAACTTCCAGGGCGCGAATCTCGCCATTGATACGATTAGGACGCGCCGTTTGAACTCGTTTTCCGCCTTTAATACTTTATTCCTCCAGTTGTTGAAGACTGCGGCTGCGAATCTCTTGTTGCAGCTTCTCGATAACTTCATTTACGTCAAGGCTACCCAGGTCTTTACCACGACGGGTACGCACAGCAACTTTGCCGGCCTCAACCTCTTTGTCCCCACAAACCAGCATATAAGGGACACGACGTAAAGTGTGCTCGCGGATTTTAAAGCCTATCTTCTCGTTTCTCAAGTCTGCTTTTACGCGAATGCCCGCATTTTGCAGTTTCCGGGTCAATTCATTAACGTAATCAGCCTGGGAATCGGTGATATTCATCACGACAACTTGCACCGGTGCAAGCCATGTCGGGAAGAAACCTGCGAATTCTTCAGTCAGGATGCCGATAAAGCGCTCCAGTGAACCAAGAATTGCGCGGTGGATCATCACCGGCACCTGACGCTCGTTGTTTTCGCCTACATAAGAGGCACTCAGACGAGACGGCAGAGAGAAGTCCAGCTGTACAGTACCGCACTGCCATGCACGATCGAGGCAGTCATACAGTGTAAATTCAATTTTCGGGCCGTAGAAAGCACCTTCACCCAGTTGGAATTCGAACGGGATGTTGTTTTCTTCCAGCGCAACGGCCAGATCTGCTTCCGCACGGTCCCACATTTCGTCACTACCAATGCGTTTTTCAGGACGCGTTGACAGTTTGACGACGATTTTCTCAAAACCAAAAGTGCTGTACATATCATAGACTAAACGGATACAGGCGTTCACTTCATCGCGAACCTGCTCTTCCGTACAGAAGATATGAGCATCATCTTGCGTAAACCCACGTACGCGCATCAGACCATGCAGCGCGCCCGATGGTTCATTACGGTGGCAACTGCCGAACTCTGCCATACGCAGCGGCAAATCACGATAGGATTTCAGCCCCTGGTTGAAGATCTGCACATGACCCGGGCAGTTCATCGGCTTAATGCAGTATTCACGGTTCTCAGAAGAGGTAGTGAACATCGCATCTTTATAGTTGTCCCAATGGCCTGTTTTTTCCCACAGGACACGGTCCATCATGAAGGGACCTTTTACTTCCTGGTACTGGTACTCTTTCAGTTTGGAACGTACAAACGTTTCCAGTTCGCGGAAAATCGTCCAGCCATCGTTATGCCAGAACACCATACCCGGCGCTTCTTCCTGCATATGATACAGGTCGAGCTGTTTACCGATTTTACGGTGATCGCGTTTCGCTGCTTCTTCCAGACGCTGCAGGTACGCATTCAGCGCTTTTTTATCTGCCCATGCAGTACCGTAAATACGCTGCAACATTTTATTGTTGCTGTCACCGCGCCAGTAAGCGCCCGCAATTTTCATCAGTTTAAAATGATGGCAAAAACGCATATTCGGCACGTGCGGACCGCGGCACATGTCGATATATTCCTGGTGATGATACAAGCCCGGCTTGTCATCATGCGCGATGTTTTCATCAAGAATAGAGACCTTGTAGGTTTCACCGCGTTTGACAAACGTCTCACGGGCTTCATGCCAGCTCACTTTTTTCTTAATGACGTCGTAGTTGCTTTCGGCGAGCTCATGCATACGTTTTTCGAGCGCGTCGATATCTTCCTGGGTCAACGTATGGTCAAGATCGATGTCGTAATAGAAACCGTTATCGATGACCGGACCAATCGCCATTTTGGTGTTTGGCCAAAGTTGCTTAATAGCGTGGCCTAACAGGTGCGCGCAGGAGTGACGGATAATTTCCAGGCCTTCATCATCTTTGGCGGTGATGATAGCAAGGTTGGCGTCGCTGTTGATGACATCAGAGGCATCAACCAGTTCGCCATTAACGCGGCCAGCGATACAGGCTTTCGCCAGTCCGGGACCGATATCCAGTGCAACATCCATGGGGCTTACAGCGTGGTCGTAATGGCGTTGGCTGCCATCAGGAAGAGTAATTACAGGCATTTCATTTCCTTATTTGCAGTGGTGCCCCACACGAAAGAGCACATACAAAACTAAACAATGTATTTATATCAGCAAGTTAAAGATGTTTCTTTGCTTCACTCTGCAAAGTCTGTACAACAGCATTCGGGATGTACCCACCCCCACCGGCTGATAACGCCCCCCAATAGTACACGCCATTGGCTTCACATAAAAGTATGAAAAAAATCGTTATACTGCGCGGCGGATGTCGACATTACGGTACTTCCTACCTCACAGGGCACCCGGGGACACCGCATTAATAAAGAAAGCGTCAGCCAAATTAACTCCCCCCCGCTTACTGCACTAAGGTTTGTCGTGTGGACGCCCCTGTTGAAGTGAGTTTTTTCTATTTTGTTTCACCGGGGTGATTACATATTTACAACAATGGGCGTTCCAGGCGAAATTACTTTGTATTGCCTTTTCATTTTGGTAAGCAGAATGAAAAGGTATTTTAAAAATACTAATGCCATCTGACGTTTATCATGTTTTAAGACGCTATTTTGTCCTGTTGCACTGCTTCAGGTTCGAATAGCATTCATCAACGCCTAACCAACTGATAATGAATGGAAATAATCTATCCACTTCTGGTTATCGCGCTGGTCGCGATTATTGTGTTCTCGTTTTATAAGCACTACAGCATGAAGTCGTCCAGGAACCTGCCAGGCCGTCATAAAAAACGGCACTAATAAGGATCCACCTGCTCAAAAAGGCACGCGTTATGCGTGCCTTTTTCTGTTACTCACCTCAGGCTTCGTAACCTAAGGCGCGAATGACTTCCTCCATCGCATCATGCGTCAGGGGAGAGCGTTTTATGCGGGGGTTTGCCAGCATCGTTCTGACCACACCAGCAATAACAATGTGTTTCGGCTCTTGCCCAAGGTCGCGCATTTCCAGCACCACTTTTCCAACCACCCGGCACATCTCCTCATATAACTCGTTATCTGTTGCCTTTCCCATCATGCCTCCGGTTGCGTGGTGTTACCTAAGAATTTGCGTTAAGCTAACCATATCTAATAAAGAAACATCGCCAGGTGCATCCTGTGCGTTGCAACATTATTAGAGATGTTCTTTGTAACGAATAACTTTTATTGCCCTTCCGATGCGTGCGGATTTCACCCGGAAGGGAGCTTTTTACCGGAGAGGCTTACGATGTGGCAAGTTTTCTCTCCTTCTGCCCTGGCCTGATGCCCCTTTCCCACCGACACCGCTTCGCTCAGACATTTGCACAAAGTTAAATTTTTCCGCCAATTTGGGTTAAAGATCACCCTGCCGCCTGCCGATGATTGAAACATTAGCGGTCTGAATGAATCAATACAGCAATGCCATCGATCAATTACGACAACATGACCGGTCTGAACCTGACGCTCAGGGCGGCGACCGCTTCGACGCTGGAGGAATCTATTCAGCGTCTGTCGTCGGGGTTACGGATCAATAGCGCGAAGGATGACGCAGCAGGTCAGGCCATTGCCAACCGCATGCGCGCAAATGTCAACGCGGATACTGTCGTATCCCGCGGACTGGATGACGCTATCAGTATGGCGCAAACCGCTGATGGCGGGCTGAACACCATCAGTGAATTACTGATCCGCGCCAAAAGTCTGGCGATCCAGTCAGGTAATAGCACCCTTTCCGCCAGCGATCATCAGAGCATTGATAACGAATATCAAAGTATTCTTAAGAGTATTCAGGCCATTTCGGAAGGCACTGAGATTTTTGGCCGCTATCCACTGGCTACCGACAGCCCTGAATTGCCTCCTGAGCTGATAGGCAATGTCCCGCCGCTCAGCGTTAAGTTTCCGGCGCAGGGCACCAACTATACATTCAGTTCTGGCATTGTCTCGCTGGCGTATATCCCTGCCGGCGCCACAAACATTACGCTAACCATGGATTCGCTGGGCCTGGATGATGACATCCAGTTGTTTACTCGCGACGGTAAACATCTGGCCGGTACACCGCTCACGGGCAGCGATCCGGACTATACATGGAAAAGCCGCGGCATAACGGATTCGACCAAAGCCACGTCAAAAGTACTGACGGCGGCCAATGGTTTTCAAAGCGGCGCCACTTACGATGATTCGCAATTAATTGAGGGGGGGGCATCCTGGGCGCTGAACGGCAGCGCTACCCTTAATTATAACGGCATGACCATTCGCTACAGTGGCGACGGCGATCGCTATGAAACGGGCCGGGCCTTTAATGACGGCAGCAATGGAACGAACCGTCTGGAACGTTTAAAAATCGATAAGGCCAGCGAAGATCTGATCGTGATGGTGCTGGGTAGCGGTTCGTTTACCAGTAACCTGACCTGGGGCGATTTGCCCACGCCAACTATCACACCGACCACGCCGCCGAAACAGAGTCGTCCGTGGGAAGTGGTCACCAGCGCCAATTACGGCGACGACGTAAAAGCTGTCACGCTGGCAACCACCCCCTCGGATCTGAAATCGTTAGGGCTGGCGCAGACGGATTTACGATCAACGGGCACCGCCAGTGTGGCGATGGGGCTGCTGGATAAGGCGCTGGATAAAATCAGTGGCTATCGCGCGCAGTATGGCGCGTCGATCAATCGTTTTGAGTCGAATAAATCCGTTCTGGCACAACAAGGCATTGCAACGCAAGCGGCGCAAAGTCGTATTCAGGATGCGGACTATGCGTTAGAGGCAAGTAAAATGGCAAAAGCGCAAATATTGCAACAAGGTCAGGATGCGGTACTGAAAGTCGCCAACCAGTCGGCGCAAAATATTCTTGCCCTGCTACGCAGTTAAATCTTAAAAGCTATTTAAAAGAAGCAATAAATAATTACTTTCAGTTTTTGTCAAAATTGCTAACGATTTATTTTACAGTTGCCCAATCTTTCGCGTAAATACAAAAACCGGTACGACACAATCCGGTTTTTTAAGAAAAGGAAGGAACGGAAGAGATAATTAGTTCCACTCACCAGCAACCAGTGTGTGAGCATCAAATGCGGCATCGTTGTTACCGTGCGTAGACTGAGCAACGGTAACCATGTTAGAGCCCGCCTCGATATTAGTGATGTTTGAGCTGTTCTGGCTGGCAGGTGCATTAACGGTATCAGCAGCGAAGACACCAAATGAGAGTGCAGAAAGCACTACAACTGCTGCAGTAGTTTTGATTTTTTTCATGATTTCATTCTCTAATTTAAATAACACAGATGACTGTCTGGGTGATTAATTACCCGTGCTCATAGTGTAGATCTGGATCACACTTTTGCACAGTCAATTTATTTATCCATTCGTGTCAAATAAACTGAATATGTTTCACAACAATTAATTATGGAGAAATTAAGGAGGGTATGAATATACTTAAATGAAATTTATCAAAGGCCGAAGAAAATAGCACAAATTAACAAATAAAGATAATGGGCCGGGTATTTCCGGCCCACTTAATTACATTTTATAGCCTAACGTTACCGTCGTTCTGCGATCGGTGTGTTCCGGCGCGGTGGATGGCGGCTCGGAGTTCCAGGTCAGGTTATACGCCACTTTCAGCGCGAAATGCGCGTTGATAGCGACATTCAGCGCCGTCTCGGAGTTCACAGTAGTGTCGTCCGCACCAAAGACGGAAACGCCCTGCGTGAATTTCGTATTGTCACTGATCTGCCATGCATAGGTGCCAGAAGCGTACCCCAGCGCAGTGGTTTTCGTGTCGCCATCGGTGTACTTATCATGACGCAAACCAGGACCGAATTCAAAACGCAGGCTATGCACCGGACCGTTCAGGATCTGACGACCATAACCTGCCGTCAACACGTCGCGATCGCGATAACCGTTATAGCGGTCCGTCAACCAGCTCGCCTGGCCAAACAGGTAATCATAATCCGTCAGGTTGTAACGGCTACGGCCACCAATAGCATATTTCTCAGACGAACGTTCATCGTTTGATGAGGTGTTACTGGCATTGCCCCACAAAGACCATGCCGTTCTGCTACCGTACCAGGTCAGCGTGGAGTCGGCAGTCAAAGAAGAACTCTTTGTGTTGCCGGACTGGGCGAGATAGCCACCATTCACGCTACCTTCGAACGGTTTCTTCGCAGTTGAAGGATCATCCATGACAGTAAAAACGGTATCATCTGCGGCAGCATTCATCGACGCAAGCACGCCCGCAGCGATAAGCAATGCGGGTACTGTCTTAAAAAGCTTCATTTATTAAGAGTCCGTACAGCAAAAAAAGAGACCAACACGGTCCCGGAATCTTTCATGAGGATCAATGACCAACGGTCCTAAGAAAGGTAACAAATTATAAAAAGCCCCGTTAAACATATCAATGAAATCTTATTTGATTTTTTGAATAAGAGAGATCTCAAAAAGGGGTATTTGGTTATTAATCGCTTTTATGCCTTAACTCAATTTCATGCTGAAAATCATACTGTTATTCCTTTCCCTTCCGGGTAATCGGTGCCAGGCTTAGGGCAACCGGATAAAAAGGAGATCATGATGGTTTCTGTTTATACCCTGACGCTCGCGCCCTCTCTGGATAGCGCGACGCTAACACCACACATCTACCCTGAAGGTAAACTGCGTTGCAGCACACCAGTATTTGAACCCGGCGGCGGCGGCATCAACGTGGCCCGGGCGATTGCGCACCTGGGCGGCAAAGCAACAGCCCTCTTTCCTGCGGGCGGAGCGACCGGTGAACACCTGGTCAATTTACTGGCGGACGAACGCGTGCCGACTATCGCGGTGGCGGCCAAAGACTGGACGCGGCAAAACTTGCACGTACATATCGAGTCAAGCGGCGAACAGTACCGCTTTGTTATGCCGGGGGCCGCGCTCAGCGATGATGAGTTTCGCCAGTTGGAAGAAAAAGTCCTCGCCATTGAAACCGGCGCAATATTGGTGATCAGCGGCAGTCTGCCGCCAGGCATCAAAGTAGATAACCTGACACAGCTTATCAAAGCGGCGCAGCAGCAGGGCATCCGATGCATCGTGGACAGCTCCGGAGAGGCGCTCACCGCCGCGTTATCGATCGGCAATATTGAACTGGTAAAACCCAATCAGAAAGAGTTGAGCGCACTGGTCGGGCGGGAACTGACGCAACCGGATGATGTTCGCCTTGCGGCACAGGAGATTGTCCGCAGCGGTAAAGCGTTGCGGGTGGTGGTATCTTTGGGACCGCAAGGCGCACTGGGCGTTGATGCGGAAGACTGTGTGCAGGTTGTGCCACCCCCAATGAAAAGCCAAAGTACGGTAGGGGCAGGAGACAGCATGGTCGGCGCGATGACGCTCAAGCTCGCACAGAATGCCCCGCTTGCCGATATGGTGCGTTTTGGCGTTGCTGCCGGGAGCGCGGCCACTATTAACCAGGGCACGCGGTTATGCGCCCTGCAAGACACGCAGAAAATTTACGACTATCTGCGTAAAGTCTGAAAAAGCCGCGCTTCGCTGGGCGGGCGGGCGCGCATCAAAGCGATCAGGGTAGTCGACAAATTTTCCTTGCCGACTATGCTAAAAAAACTTTCAGGATTACAACGAGGTGAAATATGGGCAGTGACAGCATCACGCGCTACGTCGTAACGGTCACCTTTCATGAACGAACCCTGACCGAAATCAATGAACTGAATAACCACTTTACACGCGCGGGTTTTCTCCTCACCATGACCGATGAACAAGGCAACGTGCACGATCTCGGCACTAACACCTTCGGTTTTATCAGCGCGCTCAGCGAGCAAGATGTCCACGCGCTGGCGAGTGGACTGGCGGAAAGCGCGATCGACGAAGAGGCTGACATTACCGTTAGCACCTGGGACACCTGGCAACAGCAAGATCATTAAGAACGCTGTTGTGCCCTTCGTTGCTCAGTTGTGCGTTATATCCTGTTTTTTGAAAGCTTTAGTGCGCTAACCTTATGATCTGGCTGATTACATGGGAGAGACATCATGTGGCAAGCGATAAGCCGTCTGTTAAGCGAGCAACTGGGCGAAGGCGAGATTGAGCAGCGTGAGGAGCTGCCAGGCGGCGAAATCCACGCTGCATGGCGCGTGCGTTATGCGGGCCGCGATCTCTTCGTGAAATGCGATGAACGTGAACTGTTACCCATCTTTACCGCCGAAGCCGATCAATTAGCGCTGCTGGCACGGAGCAACACGGTCAAAGTACCCGCAGTATGGGCGCTCGGCAGCGACCGTGATTACAGCTTTTTAGTGATGGAATATCTCCCAGCCCGCCCGCTGGATGCACACAGCGCCTTTCTGCTCGGCCAGCAGCTTGCGCACTTGCATCAGTGGAGCGATCAGCCGCAGTTCGGCCTTGATTTTGATAACGACTTATCCACTACCCCACAACCCAACGCCTGGCAGCGACGCTGGTCTACCTTTTTCGCCGAACAGCGCATTGGCTGGCAACTGGAACTGGCGGCAGAAAAAGGCCTGGAGTTCGGCAACATCGATGCCATTGTGGAACATGTTCAGCAGCGTTTATCGTCGCACCAGCCGCAGGCTTCGCTGCTTCACGGCGACTTATGGTCGGCCAACTGCGCCCTCGGACCGGACGGACCTTACATTTATGATCCGGCATGTTACTGGGGCGATCGTGAATGTGATCTGGCGATGCTGCCGCTTCATCCGGATCAGCCGCCGCAAATCTACGATGGCTACCAGTCAGTCTCTCCGCTCCCGAATGATTTCCTCGATCGCCAGCCTGTCTACCAGCTCTATACCTTGTTCAACCGCGCGATCCTTTTCGGCGGCGAACACCTGGTGAATGCCCAAAAAGCCCTCGAACGCGTGTTAGCCGTGTAGGATATTTTTCTGCATCGGGCCCGGACAGATGCTGCTACCGGGCCCTTTCACGTTATAAAAACCCCAGCAGCGTAAAGAAGAAGTAGCCTGCGACAATGATCAGCACCGGCAACACATACAGCGGGAAAATCTGGCGGAAAATGGAGTGATTTGGCACCACGATCCTTGCTTCAAGCTGCGCGCGCGATAGACCTTCATCGCCTTTGGCCTTTTCCAGAATGGCCTGATCTTCCACCCCTTCACGCAGGAAACGCACTTGCCGGCTCATCCGCGCGCCTGAAGCCTGCAACGCCAGAGCCACAAAGATCAGCGCAAAGATAATCCAAAACATGATGTTCAGGCTTTGGTGAAAATCCGGCGTTGGCGAGTTGTACCAAAACAGGTTCAGAAACGGCGTATTGAAGCGCATCATTTCGATCATTACATGAGCGAAATCCAGCATCACCGCGTTGATACCGGGCTGCTTGTCGCTGTGGTCGTACATAAATTTCAGAATGGAAATAATGGTCGAAATAATGGCCGGAATAAAAATCACCCAACCCAGAACGCGTTTCAGCACGGCTATGCGTCCAGCTTGTTGATACGTCATGGCTTCCCCTTGGTTGTGACGCACGGTTTGCGCCTAAGTCTACCTGCAGAGAATCATTTTCGCCTGATCTTTAAAGGCGGTATGATGCCCTTTCGCTCATAATCCGAACTTTCTTCCCGACACGAGCCGCTAAAAAGAGAGGTGTTATGTCTGCCCCGCAACAAATTCTTGCTGCCATTTTTGATATGGATGGATTACTTATCGACTCAGAGCCACTCTGGGATCGCGCTGAACTGGACGTCATCGCAGGACTTGGGGTCGATATCACACGACGCAATGAACTGCCGGATACCCTCGGATTGCGCATCGATATGGTGGTTGAACTCTGGTATGCGCAGCAACCCTGGAACGGTCCTGGTCGTCAGGAGGTCACCGATCGGATCATACAGCGCGCGATTTCGCTGGTTGAACAAGAACGCCCGCTGCTCGCAGGTGCCCGCGAGGCTGTCGCACTGTGCAAAGCCAACGGTTTGAAAGTGGGTCTGGCCTCCGCCTCGCCACTGCGTATGCTGGAAAAAGTACTCGCCATGTTTGACCTGCGCGACAACTTCGATGCGCTGGCTTCGGCTGAAGCGCTCCCCTACAGCAAACCCCACCCGCAGGTCTACCTTGATTGCGCTGCGAAACTTGGCGTTGAACCGCTCTGCTGCGTGGCGCTGGAAGATTCTGTCAATGGCATGATCGCCAGCAAAGCGGCCCGCATGCGTTCCATCGTTGTGCCGGATGCCGAACATCGTGCCGATCCGCGTTATGTTCTGGCGAACGTCAAACTTGATTCTCTTCAACAACTGACGCTATCCCATTTATTGGGCTAAGTTACCGGGGTGGCATTTTGTCGCCCCGCTCAAAATAATTGAAACATCATTTCATTTTTATTTGTATTTTCCCCGCCCCCCTTCTATCCTGAAACTCAGGCGCTGACGCCCTCTTTCACAACAATAATATGCCGGAGAACTCATGATACTGGATGCCTTTAAGCTTGCGGGTAAAGTGGCCATTGTGACCGGGTGTGATACCGGCCTTGGCCAGGGAATGACACTGGGGCTGGCGGAAGCGGGCTGCGATATTGTTGGCGTAAACCGTAAAATTCCGCATGAAACCGCCCAAAGAGTAGAAGCATTGGGACGCCGCTTCCTGGCGATTCAGGCAGATTTGCGCCACCAGCAGACGCTTGAGGGAATTGTTGCCGAAACCGTTGCCAGGATGGGACGCGTTGATATCCTGGTGAACAATGCCGGTACTATCCGCCGTTGCGATGCAATCGACTTTAGCGAGCAGGACTGGGATGACGTAATGGATCTCAACCTCAAAACGGTGTTCTTTTTGTCACAAGCCGTTGCCCGGCAATTCATTGCACAAGGCGATGGCGGTAAAATCATTAATATCGCCTCAATGCTCTCCTTTCAGGGTGGCATCCGCGTTCCGTCCTACACGGCCTCGAAAAGTGGTGTGATGGGACTAACACGCCTGCTGGCGAATGAATGGGCCCCTCACCATATCAATGTGAATGCCATAGCGCCGGGCTATATGGCGACTAACAATACGCAGCAATTGCGTGAAGATGCCGAACGCAGTCAGGAGATCCTCGATCGCATTCCTGCCGGGCGCTGGGGAGAACCCGCCGATTTACAGGGCGCTGCAGTGTTTTTAGCGTCCCGGGCCGCGGACTATATCAACGGTTATACCCTTGCCGTCGATGGTGGCTGGCTGGCGCGCTAAATCTGACAGGATTGTGACAAAGAGTTACACCGTCACCTCTTCCGCCTACTGTACAAACATCCTATACTGTATGCATCGACAGTTACGCGAGTTTGATCATGACGGCGGAAGGCCACCTGCTTTTTTCCATTGCCTGCACGGTGTTTGCCAAAAACGCCGAGCTGACGCCCGTGCTTGCTCAGGCCGACTGGTGGCATATTGTGCCATCAGCCATTCTCACCTGCCTGCTACCCGATATTGACCACCCGAAATCATTCCTTGGACAGCGGCTGAAATGGGTTTCCAAACCTGTGGCACGCGCCTTTGGTCACCGGGGATTTACCCACAGTCTGCTCGCGGTATTCCTTGCGCTAACCCTGTTTTATTTGAAAGTTCCGGAAAGCTGGGTTATTCCGGCCGATGCACTGCAAGGCATGGTGGTTGGGTATTTAAGCCATATTTTGGCAGATATGATCACCCCGGCGGGTGTCCCGCTGTTATGGCCTTGTCGCTGGCGATTTCGTCTGCCGCTGCTCTCACCGCAAAAAGGCAATCAACTGGAGCGCGTCTTGTGTATGGCGCTGTTTACTTATGCCGTGTGGATGCCCCCCACGTTGCCCGAAAACGGGGCAGTACGCTGGTCCTCAGAAGTGATTAACGCATTGCAAAGCCAGTTTGATCGCTTTATTCATCAACAATCCGGCCAGTAATTAACCCGTTATCGCATTTTTGGCATAACCCATTCCATTTGGATATAAGAGCGTCCTGGGAGTTCTGCTAACCTTGCGCCACGGGATCGGCCGACAGGTTGACCGAATAATGATATCAGGAGAACGGGGATGAATTTTCCATTAATCGCGAACATCGTGGTGTTCGTGGCACTGCTGTTTTTGCTGGCGCAGACTCGCCACAAACAGTGGAGTCTGGCAAAAAAAGTACTGGTCGGTTTAGGCCTTGGTGTGGTCTTTGGACTGGCGCTGCAGGCGATCTATGGCTCCGATAATCCGGTACTGAAAAGCTCTATTCAGTGGTTCAACATCGTCGGTAATGGCTATGTGCAACTGCTGCAAATGATCGTTATGCCGCTGGTTTTCGCTTCGATTCTGAGTGCGGTTGCCCGCCTGCATAATGCCTCTCAACTGGGCAAAATCAGTTTCTTAACCATCGGCACGCTGCTGTTCACGACGCTGATTTCCGCTCTGGTGGGTGTGCTGGTCACTAATCTGTTTGGTCTGACTGCGGAAGGACTGGTGCAGGGCTCGGCGGAAACCGCGCGCCTGAATGCAATTCAGAGCAACTATGTGGGTAAACTGGCGGATTTGACGGTGCCGCAACTGCTGCTGTCGTTTGTGCCGAAAAATCCTTTTGCCGATCTCACCGGCGCAAACCCGACGTCGATTATCAGCGTGGTGATCTTTGCCGCATTCCTCGGCGTCGCGGCACTGAAACTGCTGAAAGACGATGCGCCGAAAGGGCAACGCGTACTGACTGCTATCGACACTCTGCAGAGCTGGGTAATGAAACTGGTTCGTCTGGTCATGCAACTGACGCCGTATGGCGTACTGGCGCTGATGACCAAGGTCGTGGCAGGTTCCAACATTCAGGACATCATCAAGCTGGGTAGCTTCGTCATTGCCTCGTACCTGGGTCTGGCTATTATGTTCATGGTGCACGGCGTGCTGCTGGGCATTAACGGCGTCAGCCCGCTGAAATTTTTCCGTAAGGTATGGCCGGTACTGACGTTTGCCTTTACCAGCCGTTCCAGCGCGGCCTCAATTCCACTGAACGTCGAAGCGCAAACGCGTCGTCTGGGTGTGCCGGAATCCATTGCCAGTTTCTCTGCCTCTTTTGGCGCAACCATTGGCCAGAACGGCTGTGCTGGCCTCTATCCGGCCATGCTGGCGGTGATGGTAGCCCCGACGGTCGGCATTAACCCGCTTGATCCGGTCTGGATTGCCACGCTGGTCGGCATTGTGACGGTCAGTTCCGCCGGGGTAGCGGGCGTCGGCGGCGGCGCAACGTTCGCAGCACTGATCGTGCTACCTGCAATGGGGCTGCCGGTGACGCTGGTCGCACTGCTGATCTCTGTCGAACCGCTGATCGATATGGGCCGTACAGCGCTCAACGTCAATGGTTCAATGACCGCAGGCACGCTGACCAGCCAGTGGCTGAAGCAAACGGATAAAACCGTGCTGGATAGCGAAGAGGACGCCGAACTGGCGCATCGCTAAAAGAACAAGTACCACATTAACCGCCTGCACCGTCAGGCGGTTTTTTTATTCGTTATCGATATCTATCTCACCTTCCTGCCGCATCTGCATCGCCCAGCGCTGGGCTGACTCCGGTACGCTGAACACCGGAGAACGGCGAAAATGCTCGCCCATCAGGACAAAAGCCACATATTTGCCACGTAATAACCAGACATCGCGAAACCCTTCAACTTTCAGGGCGTGATCGGGCGGAGCCGGTTCGACACGGGGTACATAGCTGATAACAGCGCGGTTTTGTTGACGAAAAGGTTTCATAGGCAATGCATTCACTAAAGACAATTTCCACAACCAGTAATCACCTATCATAGCCGAAAGTTGCCCTGCGCGTCGCGCCTGCGGTGACTTTCTCTTATTTTTCGCGGGGTTCAGGCGCCCCTCAAACCGTCGCCGTCAGGACATTGTTCTATAGTTAGAGGGGTTTTAATGTAACAACGACCCTTTTCAGCAATGGAAACAGGAGACGAGTTCAATGTCGCAGAATGAAAAAGAGTCACAACATCACGCGCCGGTTCACGATGCCAGCGAGTCGCGCCCCGGACTGGATTCCCTGGCGCCCGCAGATAACTCACACCGCCCTTCTCCCCAGCCGACCGCGCCGGGCGAGCAACCAACCGCACCGGGCAGCCTGAAAGCCCCGGATACCGCGAACAGCAAACTCACCTCGCTGGCGTCTGTTCGCAAGGGCGGCGAAAACTATCCTCTTACCACCAATCAGGGCGTGCGCATTGCCGATGATCAAAATTCATTACGTGCCGGCACACGCGGTCCAACACTGCTTGAAGATTTTATCCTGCGGGAAAAGATCACCCACTTCGACCATGAACGCATCCCGGAGCGTATCGTGCATGCGCGAGGTTCTGCAGCGCATGGTTACTTCCAGCCTTATCGCAGCCTGAGCGACGTGACAAAAGCCGATTTTCTTTCCGATCCAGAGAAGATCACACCTGTTTTTGTGCGTTTTTCAACTGTTCAGGGTGGCGCAGGTTCAGCCGATACCGTGCGTGATATTCGTGGCTTCGCCACCAAGTTCTACACTGACGAGGGCGTTTTTGATCTTGTTGGCAACAACACGCCGGTGTTTTTTATTCAGGATGCACATAAATTTCCGGATTTCGTTCACGCGGTAAAACCTGAACCGCACTGGGCGATACCGCAGGGCCAAAGCGCTCATGACACCTTCTGGGATTATGTTTCTCTCCAGCCAGAAACGCTGCATAACGTGATGTGGGCGATGTCCGATCGCGGCATCCCCCGTAGCTATCGCACAATGGAAGGTTTTGGCATTCATACCTTCCGGCTGATCAATGCCGAAGGTAAGGCAACGTTCGTGCGTTTCCACTGGAAGCCGCTGGCGGGCAAAGCCTCGCTGGTATGGGACGAGTCGCAAAAACTGACCGGCCGCGATCCCGATTTCCATCGCCGGGAATTGTGGGAGGCGATTGAGGCGGGCGATTACCCGGAATATGAACTGGGTCTGCAACTGATCCCGGAAGAGGATGAGTTCAAGTTCGACTTTGATTTGTTGGATCCCACCAAACTGATCCCCGAAGAGTTGGTGCCGGTGCAACGCGTCGGGAAAATGGTGCTTAACCGCAACCCGGATAATTTCTTTGCCGAAAATGAACAGGCCGCATTTCATCCGGGCCATATTGTCCCCGGTCTGGATTTCACCAACGATCCATTGTTACAAGGGCGTCTGTTTTCTTACACCGACACCCAGATTAGCCGCCTCGGTGGCCCGAACTTCCATGAAATCCCGATCAATCGCCCCACCTGCCCTTATCACAACTTCCAGCGCGACGGCATGCATCGCATGGAGATCGACACCAACCCGGCGAACTATGAACCGAACTCGATCAACGATAACTGGCCACGTGAAACGCCTCCTGGCCCCAAACGTGGTGCCTTTGAAACCACTCAGGAGCGGGTCGATGGTGCTAAAATCCGCGAGCGCAGCCCCTCTTTCGGCGAATACTATGCGCACCCACGTCTGTTCTGGCTGAGCCAGACACCGTTTGAGCAACGCCACATTGTGGATGCCTTCAGTTTTGAACTCAGCAAAGTGGCGCGGGCTTATATTCGGGAACGCGTCGTCGATCAACTGGTGCGCATTGACGTCAATCTGGCGACAGCCGTAGCAGAGAACCTCGGTATTACGCTCAGTGATGAACAACTTAACACCGCGCCGCCGCCGGACGTTAACGGGTTGAAGAAAGATCCGGCGCTCAGTTTATATGCGGTGCCGGATGGCACAGTCAAAGGCCGTGTCGTCGCCGTATTGTTGAACGAGAAGGTTCGCGCTGCCGACGTGCTCACGCTGTTACAGCAGTTAAAAGACCACGGTGTGCACGCGAAACTGCTCTATTCCCGTATGGGAGAAGTGATTGCTGATGATGGCTCGCAATTACCGATTGCAGCGACATTTGCCGGCTCGCCTTCCCTGACCGTAGATGCGGTAGTTGTACCTGGCGGTCATCTCAGTGGGCTGTTGCAAAATGGCGATGCGAAATACTACCTGCTGGAGGCGTATAAACACCTGAAACCGATCGCGCTGCTGGGTGATGCTCGTCAGTTCAAAGCCCTGTTGAATGTCGACGCACAAGGTGAAGAGGGCATTATTGAGGCGGATAGCGCTTCTCCGACCTTTGTCGACGAGGTTCTCACCGCGCTGGCTGCGCACCGGGTGTGGTCACGCATTAGCAAAATAGACGCCATTCCTGCCTGATCCTGAAGCGGATAAAAAAAGCCCCATTATCGACATGGGGCTTTTGTTTGCTCAGGCTAAAAGAGAAAAATTACTGCTTAGCTTGCGGATCCGTGTCGTATTCGGCACAGGACTGGTAGCCAGAATTCATAACGTGACCGGTCTCATCCAGGGCAACGAAGTATGTTTCGGTTTTGCCGTCACGTTGACCCAGAATGTAAGTCTGGCAGGTACCGCGAGCGTGGATCATCGTCACTTCAGATGAAGGGCGACCTGCAATCTGCATCACCTGCTGGCGGCTCATGCCTTTTTTGACGTCTTTCACTACTGGCTGGCTGACCTGGTCTTTGGCGCGATCGTAAGCCGTACACCCTGCCAGCATGGTCATCACTGCTGCTGCACCAAGAATTCCTGCGATGTTCTTGTTCATATTCCATCCTCTTGTTTATCCGCTTGTGTATCAGCGTGTTATCTAAGCCTGGAATATAAAATTGCATTTTTCAACTTTACAGAGGCGATGGCATAACTTTCGGAAAGTTCTAATAAAACAGAGATAATTTGCTAAAACGCCGTAAATTGCGACACTCAAAACTGTGATCCTTGTCGTTTCACGGCCAAAGGGTTACTTTGAGCCCATCATTTATTTGCAACCTGCAAAGCAGGATTACATAACGGAGGGGTAAATGACTCTGCAACAAGAGATTATTCAGGCGTTAGGCGTGAAGCCGGCGATCAATGCCGAAGAAGAAGTGCGTCGCAGTGTAGATTTTTTGAAAACCTATCTGAAAACGTTTCCCTTTCTGAAATCGCTGGTGCTTGGCATTAGTGGTGGGCAGGACTCCACCCTTGCCGGCAAAGTGAGTCAGATGGCGATATCAGAGCTGCGCCAGGAAACCGGCGATGAGGCTTATCAATTTATCGCCGTGCGTCTGCCCTACGGCACGCAGGCCGATGAGCAGGATTGCCAGGACGCTATTGCCTTTATTCAGCCGGACCGCGTGCTGACGGTAAATATCAAGAGCGCCGTGCTCGCCAGCGAACAAGCATTACATGATACCGGTATCGAACTGAGTGATTTTGTACGCGGCAATGAAAAAGCGCGTGAGCGGATGAAAGCGCAATACAGCATTGCTGGCATGAGCAAAGGCGTTGTGGTGGGCACCGACCATGCTGCCGAGGCAGTCACCGGCTTCTTTACCAAATACGGTGATGGCGGTACCGACATCAACCCGCTTTTCCGCCTCAACAAGCGCCAGGGTAAACAACTGCTGGCCTGGCTGGGTTGCCCGGAACACCTTTACAAGAAAGCGCCCACCGCCGATCTGGAAGACGATCGCCCTTCACTGCCGGATGAAGCGGCGCTGGGGGTCACTTACGAAAATATTGATGATTATCTGGAAGGCAAAACGCTGGATGCCGGCACAGCGAAGATTATCGAAGGCTGGTATGTGAAAACCGAGCATAAACGTCGCCCACCGATCACCGTGTTCGACGACTTCTGGAAGAAGTAATCATAGAGGCGGTGTAAGCCGCCTCTTTTTTAACCGCCACACGCCTGCTATACTGGATAAGTAAACAGTATCAGGAGTCCGTTGTGGTCAGGCGTCTATCCGCCCCGCGTCCCGAATTCGAAGCGGCGGCAATCTATGCATATCCCGAACATCTTCGCCCCTCGCTGGAAGCGATGCCCAATCTGCCCGGGGTCTATATTTTTCACGGGGAAAGCGAGGTCATGCCGCTCTACATTGGCAAAAGCGTGAATATTCGCAACCGCGTTCTTTCACACCTGCGCACCCCGGACGAAGCCGCCATGCTCCGCCAGTCGCGGCGAATTAGCTGGATCTGTACCGCCGGCGAAATGGGTGCGCTCTTGTTAGAAGCCAGGCTCATTAAGGAGCAGCAACCGTTATTCAATAAACGGTTGCGCCGTAATCGCCAGCTCTGTTCGCTGAGCTTACACGGCGATAAGCCGCAGGTAGTGTATGCAAAAGAGGTGGATTTTTCAGCCTCGCCCGATTTGTATGGATTGTTCGCTAATCGCCGGGCGGCACTGCAGGCACTCCAGAGTATCGCCGATGACGAAAAGCTCTGTTATGGCCTGCTCGGGCTGGAGTCCATAACACGGGGGCGTCCCTGCTTTCGTTCAGCATTGCAACGCTGTGCTGGCGCATGTTGTGGTAAAGAGTCGCTGCAAACGCACCATGAAAGATTTACCGCAGCGATGGCGCGTATGCAGTTGATCTGCTGGCCGTGGCAGGGGCCGATAGCGCTGAAAGAACACGGCAATGCCATGACGCAGTACCATATTATCCATAACTGGCTATGGCTGGGCTCAGTCAGCCGGCTGCGCGATGCCGAGGAACTGCTGCGCACCCCGGCCGGTTTCGATCATGACGGCTACAAAATTCTTTGCAAACCCCTTCTCTCAGGCGAGCATGAGATTATCGAACTGAGTTAGTGCCCCGGCAACCAGGTGATTTCACTGAAAAGTAACTGCCCTTCCGGTTTTAGCAACCGGAGGGTATGGTGGCCCTCCTGCCAGTACGCACCCTGATCGGCTGTCAGCAGTTTCTCGCCGAGTTGCCACGCACCGCTCAGCACAAAGATCACGCCGCCGCGCGCACCAAAGGTTGTAAAGGTGCGGTCAGCAATACGCACCTTTGCCCGGCAGCGATCACGGCGCGTCAGCACATTAAAATCCATCGACATTTTTCCGTCAGACAATTCGGCCTTTACAGCCTGTTCACCGGCAAAGGTAAAAGGTTGATGGCGTTTCAGGATGTGGTGAAAGGCAGTGCCGCCGTCCAGCGTGACTTCTCCCCCTTCAATCAGCGTGATCACCCTGTCAACGCCCGGAAACTGCGGAAACTCACCGTTGCTCGCCAGGGAAGCGATACTCACACGCCAGCTAAAATCCCGCGTCGACGGCGGAAAACAACAAATCTCACGCGTCTCACCCGCACCATTACGCCAAAGATTGACCGGCATTTTGCGGATATCAAAATATTCCATCATCACTCCTGAATGGCGCGGCACAAGGCCTGCGCCGCTGCTTCGCAGAACAGCGTACTGACTTGTTATTGTTCAGAATGCCATGCAGGGTTGGCCGCAGCCAGGCGGATTAGCCTCAGACACATGCCTCACTCTGCAAGTAAAAAACTCTAAATTTCAGATAAGTAACACCCTTAAAGCGGGTGGCATGATGAGAATACCGTGCCGGTGGCGGCTGGCAAGAGGAAGGTAAGAAAAAACCGCCGGATCTGCCCACCACGTAAACGTTAATGGGCAAAACCGGCGGTCTTAAGAGGGGGCTGAATTATTTTATTCAGCAGGTGCAGGAGGCATTTTACCTTCCGGCGCCGGACGTTCTGTCAGACGCTTCTCAAAATTCGCATTGAACTGTTTTTTCTGCTCCGGCGTCAGAATGTTATAAATTTTGTTCTGGGTTTCCATATGTGCCAGCATGTCGGCTTTATGCTGCGCTTCCATTTTCGTCAGTTGCGCTTCGGCTTTGGCTTTATCGAAACTGTCGCTGGCCACAATTTCATGCATGGCACGCATCTCTTCCACCGGCGGGCGTTTCATCTGGTCTCGCTGGCTTTTCATAATGTCGCGGATCTGCTGTTTCTGCGCATCGGTCAGATTCAGATCTTTAAACATCATCATTTCATGCGGCCCTTTTGGACCCTTGTGATGCATCATCGGCTTGCTATCCGCCGGTGCAGCAGGCGCGTCCGCAGCGTGTGCCAGGTTAGCGGCGCCGAAGGCCAGGGTAGAGGCAACAAACAGGGCAGTTAATTTACGCATAATTTTATTCCTTACTTCGGTTTTACTTACGGCGGTTGCCGTGTTGACGCTATTCACTTTACTGCCTTTATCGTCAATTAATCAGAGCGACAGTAAAACAATGAAAGTGTAAATAACCTTTTTACGACAAATAAGGAGGAAATAAGGATAAAGGGTGAAGAGATGAAAATTAAATATACAACTTACTGATTCAGAAGGGATTATGAAGAATTATAAAATAAACCTGATTATAAATAAAGCCACTCACCAGGATAAATCTGTAATTTATTCATGAGGGTGATGAAAATAAGCCCTGCATCAGCAGGGCTTCGGTATTAATCTATTTTTTCCAGCATTAATCCTGCACGCAGACCAATGGCGACGTCAGGGTTTGGAAACAAGACATACTCCCTGTCATGTTGAACGACATAACGCTCCCCGCGATCTTCCGCCAATAAGGTGCCCGCTTCAAACGGCGTGAAATTGAGCGTATCGGCAGAAATATAGAGTTTGAACGCCTCGCTGTTACGGGTCAGTTGCTGCACCACGCGGTACCGCAACGGCATGGTTTCAGTATCTGGCGCGGGCTCTCCGGCAACCAGCGCAGCAAGCGCCCAGGCGGTACGCTGAAACTGGCTCAGATCATTCTCGCCGAAGGGCAAAGCTTTACCCAACTCCAGCGTGCAGGCCAACGCACCGAACTGCTCGCAACTGTAGTGCGTAAAGGTGCCTGCCGGCGCACGATGGAACACCAGCGCCTCAAGCCCGGCGGCGCCAAGCCACTCAAGAAACAGCTCATCCCACGGCTCTGCACGCTGCGGCAATATGCCAAAACGGACATGGTGCGACCCTCGGATCGCCGTATGCAAATCAAGATGCCAGCGCCCCCCCTCGCCTTCATCGAAGAAGTGGGTGACCGCCCGCTCCAGCTGTGCGGCGCGCAGCGTTTCATCACTCGGAGGCAGTGTGCGCCAGCGTCCGCCAAACAGGCGGTTCAAATCGTTGGTCAAAAAGCGTTTGCCCTGGGTCAGCGCCTGGGGATTGCCAAGGATCACCAGCAGCCGCCAGGTCAATGGTTGCACACCGGAAAATAAATTCTTCAGCAGGATATCCAGCATCTCGACCGGCGCGGTTTCATTGCCGTGAATAGCACAGGAAATCACCAGCGATCGCCCGCAAGGTTGCGGCGGCACTAACTCCAGGATCCCCTGTTCATGCCACAGCCAGTGAATCCCCCCCGACTCTCCAGACATTTTACGCGGAATGTCACCCGATAATGTGGCGGCAAGAAAGTTATCCATACGACCTCCTGTTAACGCTGGAATGGATAAACAGACCCCAGGTTCAGTAGCTGCGTCAAACGATCCAGCGCTTCGCGTCCTTCACGCAACAGCTGTGGATCGGCTAAATCGGCCTGCGTCAGGCGATCGCGATAATAGCGATCAACCCAGTCATTGAGCGTAGTAAACAACCTGTCGTTCATCATGACTGCCGGGTTTACTGCCTGTTGCTCCGTCTCGCTAAGCACGACCCGCAGACGCAAACAGGCTGGGCCTCCCCCATTCGCCATGCTTTCACGCAAATCAAACACCTTCAGCTCGCTAATGGGGTTATCCTGCTCCAGCAGTGTATTCAGATAACGCCAAACGCCGGCGTGCGTCTGCGACTCCTGTGGCAATATCAACATCATGCTGCCATCGTCACGACTCAAAAGCTGACTGTTAAACAGATAGGTTGCTACCGCATCCTCTACCGATACGGCGCTCTGCGGTACCACAATCGCCATAAACCCCGGAACGTGGGCACGCAATTCGGCTAACAAACGCGGCTGATCGACAAAGGCCAGCGCATGGCAAAACAGCACCTGCCGGTTGGAAACGGCAATCACATCATTGTGGAAGACGCCAAGATCGATGACATCCGGGTTTTGGCGGGCAAAAATCACACGCTGCGGATCAACCTGATTCAGCCGCGCCACAGCCTGACTTGCTTCTAATGTTTGTCGTGCCGGGTATCGGGCTGGCCCCGTCTCGCCCCCCTCTTCCCGACCATAAACAAAGAGTTGCATACCGGGTTCGCCATAATCGCCACCGAAGCGGTTATGATTCGCAGCGCCTTCATCGCCCAGCATCGCCACCTGCGGCAGCGCGCCGTGGATAGCAAAGGTGTCCCGATCGGGGAAAATTGCCCGGAGCAACGCTTCCGTGGTCGGTGCTTCTGTTGCCCGGTGGAGCTTGTTATTCAGGTTCGCCACTGTCAGATGCACTTTGCCATCGAGGGCATCCGCCGACGGGCACACTGTTGCAGCATTCGCCACCCACATGGCCGATGCAGAACTGGCCGCTGAGAGCAAATGTGGCGCCTGGGTCGCGGCTTTCGCAACAACGTGTTCGTCACTGCCGCTAAAGCCCAACTGGCGCAGCAGCGCAACATTTGGCCGTTCCTGCGGCGGGATCACTCCCTGCGGGAAACCGGCATCCGCCAGCGCCTTCATTTTTAGTAGCCCTTGTTTCGCCGCCAGCCGTGGATTGGAAAGCTGGAAACGATGTCTTGTCGAGGCCTCATTACCAAACGACAGCCCGGCATAGTGGTGGGTTAACCCCACCAGGCCATCAAAGTTCACTTCACGCGCTTTCATCGCGGCTCCTCATGGGCAAAATCGAGTCCCGGGCTGAGCGTTTGCGGCAGGTGTAATGTCGCCGTTTCGAGGCTTGCCATCGGCCAGGCACAATAATCCGCCGCGTACCAGGCGCTGGCGCGGTGATTGCCTGATGCGCCCACTCCGCCAAATGGCGCGGTGCTGGCCGCACCGGTCAGGGGTTTATTCCAGTTAACGATCCCGGCGCGGGCTTCGAGCAATAACCGGTCAAACTTCTCGCGCTCTGACGATATCAGGCCGCAGGCCAGCCCATAGCGGGTAGCGTTAGCCAGAGCGATGGCCTCATCAAAGTCATCGTAACGCCAGACGCCTAACAACGGGCCGAAGACCTCTTCATCTGGCACATCGGCAACGCCCGTTAACGCGATAATGCCCGGCGTCAGTAATGATGTACCTTCCGATAACAGGCGTGGCGCCAGCAAGGTTTTACCCCCGCGTGCTTCATGCGCCTGCCAGGCTTGTACGACGTGGTGAGCCGCCCCGGCTGAAATCAGCCCGCCCATAAACGGTTGCGGCTCTGCGTCCCACGCCTGTGGAATTAACCGTGCACTGACCTCCATCAGTCGTTGCAGAAAAGCGTCCCCGGTTGCGGAGCGTTTCACCAACAAACGACGGGCGCAGGTACAACGCTGACCGGCAGTAATAAATGCCGACTGGATCGCCAGATGTACAGCGGCATCAATGTCCTCGGGTTCGTCCACAATTAAGGGATTATTGCCCCCCATTTCCAGCGCCAGGATCTTTTCCGGCTGCCCGGCAAGCTGGCGATGTAACTGATAGCCTGTCTGCGCACTGCCGGTAAACAGCAGTCCATCCACGCCTGGCAGCGTGCTCAGGGCTTGCCCGGTTTCACGACCGCCCTGCAGCAGGTTAAGCACACCAGCAGGCAAACCCGCCTGCTCCCACAGTTTCACCACGGCTTCCCCGGTCCATGGCGTCAGTTCACTGGATTTAAACAGCAGAGTATTGCCTGCCAGCAGCGCCGGAATAATGTGCCCGTTAGGTAAATGGCCCGGGAAGTTGTACGGGCCAAATACCGCCAGCACGCCGTGAGGGCGGTGACGCAATGTCGCGGCGCCGTCGGCCATTTCGGTATGTTGCTCACCGGTTCGGGTATGGTATGCCTTCACCGAAATCCCCGCTTTGTTGATCATCGCAGTGATTTCTGTCAGCGCTTCCCAGCGTGGCTTACCGGTTTCGCGCGCAATAATTTCCGCCAGCGTGGTTTTATTCGCCTCCAGCAGCGCCGTGAATTTCTCGACAATGGCCTGGCGAGTGCTAAATGGCTGGCGCGCCCACAGTGGAAAAGCCTTACGTGCCGCCTCACAGGCCTGCTCAACTTGCGCAGCCGTTGCGTCGAAGCCATGCCACAGCGCTTCATGACTCACCGGGTTGGTTTTTACCCGACGCTCTCCTTCGCCGGTGATCCAGTCGCCATTAATCCATAGACTCATTGTGATTTCTCCTCAGCGCAAAGGCGGGCGAGACGAACCGTGTCACCCGGCTGGCATTTCAGGGCATCCAGCTCTGCTGGCGTTAATAACAGGCGCTCGCAGGCCGGATCGGCTGTAATAAGCATGGCCCTAAATTGTTGGTATTGCTCATTCGCGACCATGCAGGCCGGCCATTCGCCGGGCGCGCGATGGCCTTCGCCAACGGTCACCAGACGACTCTTGCGGATGGCTCTGACCCGGTCAATATCGCACTCAAGGGTCGGACCGCCGTCGAAAATGTCGACATAGTTGCGATAACGGAAACCTTCTTTTTCCAGTACCGCACGGGCAGGTGCCGTTTGTGGATGCACCTGCCCGATTACCGCCTGCGCCTCTTCCGACAGAAAATGGGTGTAGATAGGGTGCTTCGGCATCAGTTCAGCAATAAAGGCTTTCTGCCCGGTGCCACACAAGTAGTCAGCCCGGCTGAATTCCATCGAGAAAAAACGTTTCCCCAGACTCTCCCAAAAAGGCGAATAGCCATGCTCGTCAATCACGCCGCGCATTTCCGCCACCACTTTTTCGTTAAAGCAATCGCGGAAGGCGGCCATAAACAGAAACCGCGATTTCGACAACAAATAGCCGTTGCCGTCTTTGCGCCAGGCGGGATCGAGAAATAACGTGCACAGTTCACTGCTGCCGGTGTGATCATTACTGAGGAACAGGGTCGGCAACGCGTTATAGACATTCAGCTCTTTTGACGCATGTACTTGTGTGCCCACACGGTAGTTGTACCAGGGATCGTTAAGCCCCACTGCCACTTCGATGGCGCAAATCCCGGCCACTTCGCCACTTTGCGTCTCTTCCAGTACGAAAACATACCCCTGCTCACTCTTCGCCAGTTCCCCCGCCCAGGTGCGACGCGAACGTTCAATTCGTGCCGCAAGTGTGGCTTCATCAACCGGGAGAGAGGTCAGCCCGCCCCCGGTTTTCCCGGCGAGCGCCAGCAGTGCCGCGAGATCGCCCTCAGCGACAGGACGGATCACCATCATGATGAACGCTCCGCAACGAATTCCTTACACGCGCGGGCAAAACGCTCCAGCCCGACGCGGATCTCTTCTTCACTGATATTCAGCGCGGGCGCGAAACGCACCACATTCGCGCCGGCAATCAGTACCATTGCCCCTTCCAACGCCGCCAGCTGCGAAATGAGCTTTGCACTCCCGGCGTATTCTTCCGCAAGCTGGCAGCCAATCAGCAACCCGAGGCCGCGAATGTCACTAAACAGGTGATAGCGTTCGTTCAGGGCCGCCAGTTGCTCGGTTATCCACTGGTGACGCTGTTTCACGCCGTTTAGCATTTCATGGGTATTAACGAGGTCAAGCACCGTTCCGGCAACGGCCCCGGCCAGCGGGTTACCACCGTAAGTTGTGCCGTGTGTACCAACATTCATCACCTTGCCAAACTGTTCACGCGTCAGCATTGCGCCAATCGGGAATCCGCCGCCCAGGGCTTTGGCGGTGGTGAGCACATCTGGCGTCACCCCGTAATGCATATAGGCATACAGCTCGCCGGTGCGGCCAACACCGGTTTGCACTTCATCAAAGATCAGCAGTGCGTTATGGCGGTCGCAGAGCTCGCGCAAACCTTGCAGGAACGCGGTGCTGGCTGGCACCACGCCGCCTTCGCCCTGCACAGGCTCGACAATCACCGCGCAGGTGTCGTCATTGATCAATTCACTGGCGGAAGCCAGATCGTTATACACCGCGTGCTGGATTGCCGGCGGTAGCGGCGCAAAGTCCTGCGAATAGGCAGGCTGGCCGCCCGCACTCACGGTAAACAATGTGCGACCATGAAAGGCATTTTTGAATGCAACAATGCCGCTTTTCTGCGCGCCAGCGTTATCGTGAGCATATTTACGCGCCAGCTTTAACGCGGCCTCATTTGCTTCCGCGCCCGAGTTACAAAAGAAAACACGGTCGGCAAACGTTGCATCCAGTAACCGCTTCGCCAGTTTCAACACCGGTTCATTCGTGTAGCCATTGCCGGTATGCCAGAATTTAGCCGCCTGCTCACTCAGGGCGTTGCACAATGCCGGGTGCGCATGTCCCAGTGCGTTAACGGCAATCCCCCCCGCGAAATCGATATACTCTTTACCTTGCTGATCCCACAGACGTGAGCCTTCTCCGCGAACCGGAATAAAAGGTGCTGGCGCGTAGACAGGCAACATCCATTGATCAAAATTTTCACGCGTAATTGACAGAGACATAGCGACCTCATCCGGTAAATAAAAAGTTTATAAAATGTTAACGAATGTGAAGACTTTCGCTGTAAATGTAGATTGCATGGTTCGTGCCAGCTAGCGGAGAAAATGCATAAACGGGGTTGTTCAACAATAATTCAACCGCTTACAACCTGTCGCCATTCACTTTAATTGCATAAAAAGTGAATAATTCGCGATCGATGTGTGATGGCAGGCGGAATGGCGTGAGACTTTATGCAATAAGAATAATTAATATTGGAACTGTGATCATCAGCGAAATTAATTTTCATCCACCACCCTTTTTAAGCGCATCCTGCACAGAAACAGGGCAGCTGGCGCGTTTTTTGTGCAAAGGGGCAGGCAAAACAAGCGCCGTACCAATAAGTGGCAGTTGCGAAACATAAACTCTGCTAACATCTCTGCATCTTTCACTCTGCTAAGTGGCTGCGACTATGAAATTTGTCTCTTTTAATATCAACGGGCTGCGCGCCCGTCCCCATCAACTTCAGGCCCTTGTAGAACAGCATCAGCCGGATGTGATCGGCCTGCAGGAGACAAAAGTTCATGATGATATGTTCCCCCTCGAAGAGGTGGCACGCCTTGGCTACAACGTGTTCTATCATGGGCAAAAAGGCCACTACGGGGTCGCGCTGCTGACGAAAGCCACGCCTGTCTCGGTACGCCGCGGTTTCCCCAACGATGGCATCGAAGCGCAACGCCGCATCATCATGGCAGAGATCCCCTCTCCGCTTGGCGATATCACCGTTATTAATGGTTACTTTCCCCAGGGCGAAAGCCGCGACCATCCGCTGAAATTCCCGGCGAAGGAGAAGTTCTACCAGGATCTTCAGCAGTTCCTTGATACGGAACTGAAAAAAGAGAAGCCGGTGCTGATCATGGGTGACATGAACATCAGCCCGACGGATCTGGATATCGGCATTGGCGAAGAGAACCGCAAACGCTGGCTGCGTACCGGTAAATGCTCATTCCTGCCGGAAGAACGCGAATGGATGGATCGCCTGAAAAGCTGGGGCCTGGTTGACACATTCCGCGAAGCCAACCCGGACACGCAGGATCGTTTTTCCTGGTTTGATTACCGCTCTAAAGGCTTTGATGATAACCGTGGCCTGCGCATAGACCTGCTATTGGCGAGCCAGCCGCTGGCAGAGCGCTGCATCGAAACCGGTATTGATTATGACATCCGCGGTATGGAAAAACCCTCCGACCACGCGCCGGTCTGGGCCACCTTTAAGATCTGAAACTGATGGACTCCGCGCCCGTTTGCAGCCCGTGGGTCAGTGTTGACTGGCTCAACGATTTGCAGCACCAGTGTAATCAGGCCGCTGCGCCAGACCGGGAATGGCGGTTGTTGGAAGTGGGTTACGAGGCCGCGCAAGCCTATCGCGCCGGGCACATTCCCGGCGCAGTGTATATGGATACGCGCGAGGTAGAAGCACCGCCGCTGTGGAATGTTGTTTCCCCCACACGTCTGCGCGCCGTGCTGACCCGCTATGCCCTGCACGTCGACACCCCTGTGATCCTCTACGGTCGCGGTAATTACGCCGCCGAGCGGCTCGCGCAAATTCTGTTATACGCCGGGATCCAGGATGTGCGTTTGCTTGATGGCGGCTGGCAATGCTGGCTGCGCGCAGGACTGAAGGTGGAGGTGGGCCCAGCCCGCCGCCTTCACGCCGAACCTTTTACCGCACCACTACCCATGCAGCCGCAATGGCTGCTGAATCAATCTCAAACCCGCCAGTTACTGGCGCAACCGGATACGGTGCTGGTCAGCGTACGTAGCCGGGCTGAATTCACCGGCGCCACCAGCGGTTATGGTTACATTGCTGCAGCCGGCGAGATCCCGGGAGCCCGTTGGGGGCATGCAGAAGGCGACAGTCAGTATATTGAGAATTACCACTGCCCGGATGGCACACTGCGCGCCCCACAAGAGATTGCCACTTTGTGGCAACAGGAGCAGATCACTGGCGACAAACAGGTGGTATTTTATTGCGGCACGGGCTGGCGCGCATCGCTGGCTTTTCTGATCGCCCGCTCGCTTGGCTGGCAACGTATTGCCGTGTATGACGGCGGCTGGTTTGAATGGAGCCAGTCCTCTTAATGGAAAACAGGCTCGTATGACAACACGCAACAGTATCGATGTGGTCGCCGCTATTATTGAACGCGATGGCAAAATTTTACTCGCCCAACGCCCCGGGCATGCCGATCAGGCCGGGTTGTGGGAATTGGCGGGTGGGAAAGTCGAACCCGGCGAAAGTCAGCCGCAGGCACTGACGCGCGAATTGCGCGAAGAACTGGGCATTGAAGCCCACCCGGCAGGTTACGTCGCCAGCCATCAGCGCGAAGTCTCCGGGCGGTTAATTCATTTACATGCCTGGCATGTGGTGCACTTTCAGGGAGAACCCACGCGGCACTACCACAGCGCCCTGCTATGGTGTACGCCCGCCGATGCGCTGCAACAATCGCTCGCCCCGGCAGACGTCCCGCTGCTGGAGGCGTTTATGGCTTCACGCGGCGCCATACCAGCGGATTAGTGGACAACGCTTTCTCATCACGCTGGCATTGCAGAAGCACGCCCTCGGTTTTGATCACCGCCCCTTCGGTATAATTTTGATTGCCATAAACACAGCACTGCATGCAGGGCTGTGTGGTTTGCGTCTGGCCGCCGGAGCTGAACACCTCAGCGGGAACATTCACTTCAATACCAGGCGACGGCATACGTTCCGCCAGCACACCATAGGAGGCGACCAGTAATGTTGTCGCCACTGCCCACGTGAAACGGGTCATAACTTGTCCTTTCTAATTGACTCCACTAATTACTATAACGGATCTATTTGGCAGGACTTTAATTTCACGGATCATCGGTTTTAGTTATGACAGCACGGGGGTTATTAATTTGCCTGGTGAGCGAATTTTTCCCTTGCCCGCTGCCGCATTGCGGATGTTATAGTCCAAAAGCGCCCATTTTTTGCGCACACAACCACAAGACATTCACACCGATAAGAGAAACTTATATCTATGGATCAGACCCACTCTCTTGCATCATTTCTTGCTTATGTTCAACAACGCGATCCACACCAGCCGGAGTTCTCGCAGGCCGTTCGTGAAGTTATGACTACCCTCTGGCCTTTTCTCGAAGCCAACCCCCGTTATCGCCAGTTTTCACTGCTGGAGCGTCTGGTAGAACCGGAACGCGTGATCCAGTTCCGCGTTGCGTGGGTGGACGACCGCAACCAGGTGCAGGTTAACCGTGCCTGGCGCGTGCAATTCAGTTCGGCCATTGGCCCGTACAAAGGCGGAATGCGCTTTCACCCCTCGGTGAATTTATCCATTCTGAAGTTTCTGGGTTTTGAACAAACCTTTAAAAATGCCCTCACCACTCTGCCGATGGGTGGAGGTAAAGGCGGCAGCGATTTCGATCCAAAAGGCAAAAGCGACGGCGAAGTGATGCGTTTCTGCCAGGCGTTGATCAGCGAACTTTATCGTCACCTGGGGGCCGACACCGACGTGCCTGCGGGCGACATTGGCGTTGGTGCGCGTGAAGTCGGTTTTATGGCCGGAATGATGAAAAAACTCTCTAACAACACGGCCTGTGTCTTCACCGGTAAAGGGTTATCATTTGGCGGCAGCCTGATCCGCCCGGAGGCGACGGGTTACGGTCTGGTGTATTTCACTGAAGCCATGTTAAAACGCCACGGGCTGAGTTTTGAAGGCCTGCGCGTCGCCGTGTCGGGTTCCGGCAACGTCGCGCAGTACGCGATTGAGAAAGCCATGGCCTTTGGCGCCCGCGTGGTCACAGCCTCTGATTCGGCCGGAACCGTGGTCGATGAGTCCGGCTTTACCGCAGAAAAACTCGCCCGCCTGTGCGAAATCAAAGCCAGCCGCGATGGTCGTATTGCCGATTATGCGCGCGAATTTGGCCTGACCTATCTCGAAGGTCAGCAACCGTGGTCCGTACCGGTAGATATTGCGCTGCCGTGTGCCACGCAAAACGAGCTTGATACTGACGCTGCCCGCCTGCTAATTGCCAATGGGGTTAAAGCCGTTGCTGAAGGGGCCAATATGCCTACCACCATCGAAGCAACAGAACTGTTCCTTGACGCCGGCGTCCTGTTTGCCCCCGGGAAAGCGGCCAATGCCGGAGGTGTGGCAACGTCAGGTCTGGAGATGGCCCAAAACGCGGCGCGCATGGGCTGGAAAGCGGAGAAAGTGGATGCCCGTCTGCACCATATCATGCTCGACATTCACCAGGCGTGTGTGGAATACGGTGGAGAAGGTAAACAGACGCACTATGTGCGTGGGGCGAATATTGCCGGTTTTGTTAAAGTCGCCGACGCCATGCTGGCGCAGGGCGTCATTTAACCCGGTTCGAACTCGCAAGGCGCAGGCCAACTGGCATAATGCCGGGTGGCGCTGCGCTTAGCGTCAGGTTTCTGACCGGATAAGCAACGCGCCAGCCGCCCCCGCAGTATGGCGACTGGCACGTAGGTCCAGCCTACGACATCTCTGTCGGGGTTTCCGCCGCTGGCGGGCGTTTTTTACCCCGGCCTTTCGCAAAGCTCTTTTTCTTTTCCCCGCCCGGTGCAATCAGCCCGCGAAACTGACGTACCGGGGTATTACGCGCCTGGTGGATAAGCTCATGCAACGTGCCGACCAGCGGTTGCATAAAATCCTGGTAACGGCACTCTTTCTCACTGATTTGCGTCAGCACGGATTCCCAGTGCGCGGTCATATCCGGTCGGGCCGCCATTTCCGGCAGCGAATGGATCAGCGCCCGCCCCGCATCGGTTGAATGAATATAGCGCCCTTTTTTCACCAGGAAACCACGTTTAAACAACAGTTCGATAATCCCGGCGCGGGTCGCTTCGGTGCCCAGACCATCGGTGGCACGAAGGATCTTTTTCAGGTCTTTATCCTGCACAAACCGTGCAATTCCGGTCATGGCAGAGAGCAAGGTGGCGTCGGTAAAATGACGCGGCGGTTGAGTCTGACGCTCGACCACTTCGCCTTTTTCGCACAGCAGTTCATCTGCTTTCGCCACGACAGGTAATGGCGTCCCGTCGTTTTCTTCATCACGTTCCTTCGAGCCCAGCAAGGTACGCCACCCTGCCTCAGCAAGGAAACGGGCTTTTGCAACAAACTTGCCGTTGGCAATATCCAGATCGATCTGACATTTGCGAAATACCGCATCCGGGCAGAACTGCATCAAATACTGGCGGGCGATCAGGTTGTAAACCCGGGTTTCGTTCTCGGTAAGATTGACCTTCGCGGCACGAGCGGTCGGGATAATGGCATGGTGCGCATCGACCTTTTTATCGTCCCAGCACCGGTTGCGGGTATCCGGGTTGATCACTGGCTGCGGCAGTAAATCTGCCGCGTGAACGCTGATTGCATTCATCACAGCATGCCGCCCGGCGTAATGTTCCTCCGGCAGATAGCGGCAATCAGAACGCGGGTAGGTAATGAGTTTGTGGGTTTCGTACAGTTTCTGGCAGGTATCCAGAACATTTTGCGCGCTTAGTCCGTAACGCTTAGCCGCTTCGATTTGCAGCGCCGACAGCGAAAACGGCAGCGGAGCCAGTTCTGATTCCCGTTTATCGTTATACGCCGTGACGATAGCGGGCTGCCCGGAAATACGGCTGACCACATGATCCGCCAGCGGGCGGTGCAGCAGGCGCCCTTCTTCATCCTGGTAGGGCTCACACGCTTCGCTCGGCTGCCACAATGCGGTAAAGCGTTCACCCGCCGGAGTGAGGATGTGGGCTTTCACGTCAAAAAAATCTTTGGCGATGAAGTTTTCGATCTCTTCATCGCGGCGCACCACCAACCCGAGGACGGGCGTCTGTACACGACCAACAGACAACACGCCCTGATAGCCCGCATTACGGCCAAGTAAGGTATAAGCGCGGGTCATATTAATGCCGTACAGCCAGTCGGCGCGGGCGCGGGCAAGCGCCGACACGCACAGCGGAATAAATTCGCTGTTGGCGCGCAGGCGTTCAATCGCTCTTTCTACCGCCTGTGGGTTAAGGTCGTTGATCAGGCAGCGCTGCACCTGCTGGCGCTTTTGCGGGGCCAGTTGCAAATAGTCGATCACTTCGTCGACCAGCAACTGCCCTTCGCGATCCGGGTCACCCGCGTGTACCACCTGTTCTGCACTGGCGAGCAAACGCTTAATGACGTTAATCTGCTTGAGCACTGAGGGGCGTGGCTGTAACTGCCACTTCTCAGGCACAATCGGCAAATCAGCCAGGTTCCAGCGGGCATAACGGCTGTCGTAAGCATCGGGTTGCGCCTGCTCCAGCAGGTGACCGATACACCAGGTCACCACCTGATCATTACCACACTCAATGTAGCCGTCGCCTTTGCGATGCGGCTTTGGCAGCACATCGGCAATAGCGCGGGCCAGACTGGGCTTTTCGGCAATAAATAACCGCATAAAATTAACGGATCTCGATCATCGGGCGGCCGCCACGGGCACGCACCAGTTCGCCAATGGCGCTCAGTTCAATGCCATATTCTGCCGCCGTGGCTTTCACTGCCGTTTCCGCTTCTGGCAAGACCGCCAGCAGCAGCCCGCCAGAGGTTTGCGGATCGCACAACAGGTCACGCACGTCAGCCGGCATTTCACCCATTAAATGGCCATAGCTTGCAAAGTTGCGTTGCGTACCGCCCGGTACCGCGCCTTGTGCGATATAGGCTTCGACACCGGGTAACTTCGGCACATCCTGCCAGTTGATCTGCGCTTGCACGCCTGCGCCCTGACACATTTCGCTCAAATGCCCGAGCAGGCCAAAACCGGTGACATCCGTCATGGCTTTCACCCCGTCGATAGCGGCAAACGCCGCCCCGGCGATATTCATCCGGCACATCACTTCAGTCGCCAGTCCCTGATGTTCTGCTTTCAGCAGCGACTTTTTCTCAGCGGTTGTGAGAACGCCAATCCCCAGCGGTTTGGTCAGGAATAACCGACACCCCGCCTCGGCGGTGCTGTTTCGCTTCACGCGCTCAGTAGGCACCACGCCCGTTACCGCAAGACCAAAGATGGGCTCTGGCGCATCAATAGAGTGCCCGCCCGCAAGGACAATGCCCGCCTGCTGGCAGGCAAAGCGGCCACCCTCAATCACCTGGCGGGCAATCTCTGGTGCCAGGGTGTTAATCGGCCAGCCCAGAATCGCGATCGCCATGATCGGTTTCCCCCCCATCGCAAAAATATCGCTGATGGCGTTGGTGGCGGCAATGCGGCCAAAATCGAAGGGGTTATCGACAATCGGCATAAAAAAGTCAGTGGTGCTGATAATGCAGGTACCGTTACCCAGATCGTAAACGGCGGCGTCATCGCGCGTTTCGTTGCCGACAAGCAAGTTCGGGTCGAGAAACTTCGCCTGCTCGCTGTGCAGAATAGTATCCAACACTTTGGGGGAAATTTTACAACCGCAACCGGCTCCGTGGCTGTATTGCGTTAAACGTATAACTTGCTCGCTCATGGACATCTCCTGTCAATGCAATCCCGCTATGGTAGCGCCCAAACGGTAAGGTGATAAGTCTGGCAATCTGAAATCGCGCGCTGTTGCTCATTAAGCGAACGAAAGCCGCCCCTGACGCGCCTGTTTTTACGTCACGGCTGTCGCCAGAGAGCATCTCATCTGTCATTTTGCGAGCTAAGCCAATTTAATTTTTTTCTAATTGTGACAGAAATATGACAGAGCCTGAGAGGGCAACGGACATTATCCAACACCAAGGAACTACGGCGAATGAAAAAAAATATTCTCGCATTTTGTCTTGCCAGCCTGCTTTCTACCAGCGCACTGGCGTTGGTGCCTGCGGGCAACGATGCCACCACCAAACCTGACCTTTACTACCTTAAAAATGATCAGGCGATTGACAGCCTGGCGCTGTTGCCGCCTCCGCCAGAGGTGGGCAGCATTGCATTTTTGAACGATCAGGCGATGTATGAACAAGGCCGTTTATTGCGCAACACCGAACGAGGTAAACAGGCGGCTGAAGACGCCAACCTGAGTGCGGGCGGCGTGGCAAATGCCTTCTCGGCCGCATTTGGCTCACCCATTACCGAGAAGGATTCTCCGCAGCTACATAAGCTGCTGACCAACATGATTGAAGACGCTGGCGATCTGGCCACCCGTGGGGCGAAACAGAAATATATGCGTATCCGCCCGTTTGCCTTCTATGGCGTACCGACCTGCAATACCAAAGAGCAGGACACGCTGTCGAAAAATGGCTCTTATCCCTCCGGCCATACCTCCATCGGCTGGGCAACCGCGCTGGTGCTGGCGGAGGTGAATCCGGCGCGCCAGGATCAGATCTTTAAACGTGGTTTCGATCTTGGCCAGAGCCGGGTGATTTGCGGTTACCACTGGCAGAGTGATGTTGATGCTGCGCGTATTGTCGGTTCGGCGGTTGTCGCCACGCTGCACACCAACCCGGCTTTCCTGCAGCAGTTACAAAAAGCCAAAGATGAATTTGCCGCTCAGCGCAAATAAACGTTCAGAATGGCCCGGCAGCGCGATGACGTTGACCGGGCCTGCAAGAGATAGTCTGCTATTCAGAAACGCGTCACAAACGGCGTGGTGTCTGGTAACGTGACGGTGGTGGATGCTTTCAGTTGCGGGGTGCCGAGGTAGAGGAAGCCGACGATTTTATCCTGCTCGCGGCAGTTAAATGCCTCACGCACGACCGGGCTGTCGGTCAACGGCCCCGTACGCCAGATACCATTAAACCCCTGCGCCAGCGCCGCCATTTGCATGGCCATCACAGCACACCCAGCCGAAAGCAACTGTTCCCATTCCGGGACCTTAGGGTGCGCTTCGCATTTGGCGACCACCGCAATAATCAGCGGTGCGCGAAACGGTGAAGTGCGGGCTTTTTCGATGCCCTTTTCATCCTGGCCGGCCGCCACAGCCCCCTGTTCCAGAATCTGACTGAAACGCTCGCGCCCTTCGCCTTCAACGACGAAAAAATGCCACGGTTGCAGCGTGCCATGATCCGGAGCGCGCATTCCGGCGCGAAGAATGTTGTCCAGTTGTTCACCTGTCGGCGCTGGCTCCGCCAGTCGGGAAGCACTGCGACGGTTGACGAGCAATTCAAGTGCGTCCATTAGTTAACCTCCTGTAGTCAAATTTATTCATAAAATTAACACGGGCGTAGAATTTGTTACAGCGCCGGAGGCGATTCCTGCTGACAAGTGACGGCGGGGTAATTAGGATAACCACACTTTGCCGCTCAGGGCAGCGGTGGGCGTTAACTACCAGGGAGAATACATGCGAACCCTTTGGCGTATTATTGCCGGTTTTTTTAAGTGGGCCTGGCGATTGCTGAACTTTATCCGCAATCTGGTGCTGAATCTGTTCTTTATCTTGTTGGTGCTGGTGGGTGTAGGCATCTGGATGCAGGTCAGCAGCGGTAAAGCCGATCACAGTAGTCGCGGTGCTTTGCTGCTGGATATTTCCGGTGTGGTCGTCGACAAACCGAGCGCCAGCAACCGGCTCGGCGTGCTGGGTCGTCAGTTCTTTGGCACCAGTTCCGATCGCCTGCAAGAGAACTCCTTGTTCGACATCGTTGAAACCATCCGCCAGGCGCAAAACGATCGCAATATTACCGGCATCGTGATGGATCTGAAAAACTTCGCCGGTGCCGATCAGCCATCGATGCAGTATATCGGTAAAGCGCTACGCGAATTCCGCGACAGCGGTAAACCGGTGTATGCCGTCGGAGATAACTACAGCCAGGGGCAGTACTACCTTGCCAGTTTCGCCAACAAGATTTGGCTCTCGCCGCAGGGTGTGGTTGACCTGCACGGCTTTGCTACCAACGGGCTTTATTACAAATCGCTGCTGGATAAGCTGAAAGTCACCACGCATGTGTTCCGCGTCGGTACATATAAATCAGCCGTCGAGCCGTTTATCCGTGACGATATGTCGCCCGCTGCGCGCGAGGCCGACAGCCGCTGGATCAATGAGCTGTGGCAAAACTACCTTAATACCGTGGCCGCGAACCGCCAGATCACCGCGCAGCAGGTGTTCCCTGGGGCGCAGGCCATGCTGGATGGTTTACGCAAAGCCGATGGCGATACCGCGAAATATGCGCTGGATAACAAACTGGTGGATGAACTGGGCTCCGCTGCCGATGCGGAAAAAGCACTGGTTAAACAGTTTGGCTGGAGCGACCAGGATAAGAACTTCCGTGCCGTCAGTTATTATGACTATTCGCTGAAGAAACCGAGTGATGTCGGCGATACCGTGGCGGTGATTTTCGCCAATGGCGCGATCATGGATGGAGAAGAGACGCCGGGTAACGTGGGCGGTGACACCACCGCCGCGCAGATCCGCGATGCTCGTCTGGATCCGAAAGTAAAAGCCATTGTGCTGCGTGTTAACAGCCCTGGTGGCAGCGTCAGCGCATCAGAAGTGATCCGTTCCGAACTGGCGGCGGTCAGAGCGGCAGGCAAACCGGTGGTGGTTTCGATGGGCGGAATGGCCGCGTCCGGGGGTTACTGGATCTCTACCCCGGCAAACTACATTCTGGCTAATGCCAGCACCCTTACCGGTTCTATCGGTATCTTTGGGGTTATCAACACCGTGGAAAACAGCCTCAGCAGCATTGGCGTGCATACTGACGGTGTGGCGACGTCACCGCTGGCGGATATCAGCATGACCAAAGCCCTGCCGGATGAAGTGCAGCAGATGATGCAGCTCAGCATAGAAAATGGCTATAAACGCTTTATCACGCTGGTGGCGAAGTCGCGCAACAGTACGCCGGAGCAGATCGATCAGATTGCGCAAGGCCACGTCTGGACCGGGCAGGATGCGAAAGCTAATGGTCTGGTCGACGGGCTGGGTGACTTTGACGACGCGCTGGCGAAAGCCGCTGAACTGGCGAAGCTTAAACAGTGGCACGTCGATTACTACGAAGAGGAAGCCAGCTTCTTTGACCGGGTAATGGACAGCATGTCCGGCTCTGTTCGCGCCATGTTGCCGCAGGCCTTACAGGCGTATCTGCCCGCCCCGCTGGCGAATGCCGCGCTGGAAGTCAAAAACGAAACGGATAAACTGGCCGTGTTTAACGATCCACAAAATCGTTACGCGCTCTGTCTCAACTGCGCCAATATCCGCTAAAATCGCCTGTTCACGTCCCCTCCCGCCGGAGGGGATTTTTTTGATGCTAAGAACTTATTATTATGCAAAAAAAATCCATTTACGTAGCCTACACGGGCGGGACCATCGGTATGCAGCGCTCTGAGCACGGCTACGTGCCTGTATCCGGGCACCTGCAACGTCAGCTGGCGCTGATGCCTGAATTCCATCGTCCGGAAATGCCCGACTTTACCATCCACGAATACGATCCGCTGATGGACTCCTCCGATATGACGCCGGAAGACTGGCAACATATTGCCGACGACATCAAAGCGAACTATGACCAGTACGACGGTTTTGTCATCCTTCACGGCACCGACACCATGGCGTACACCGCTTCTGCACTGTCGTTTATGCTGGAAAATCTCGGCAAACCGGTCATTGTGACAGGGTCACAAATTCCGCTGGCGGAACTGCGTTCAGACGGGCAGATCAACCTGCTGAATGCGCTGTATGTGGCGGCGAATTTCCCCATCAACGAAGTGGCACTCTTTTTCAATAACCGTCTGTTCCGGGGGAACCGCACCACCAAAGCGCATGCGGATGGTTTTGATGCTTTTGCCTCGCCCAATCTCGCGCCGCTGCTTGAAGCGGGTATCCATATTCGTCGTCTTAATACGCCGCCTGCGCCTTACACCGTGGGGGAACTGGTAGTGCATCCGATCACTCCGCAACCGATTGGCGTTGTCACTATCTACCCCGGTATTTCTGCCGATGTCGTGCGCAACTTCTTACGCCAGCCGGTAAAAGCGCTGATCCTGCGTTCTTATGGTGTGGGCAACGCACCGCAAAATGGTGAGTTTCTCAAAGAGCTGCAGGAAGCCAGCGCGCGCGGCATTGTGGTAGTGAACCTGACCCAGTGCATGTCCGGCAAAGTGAATATGGGCGGCTATGCCACCGGCAACGCCCTCGCCCATGCCGGTGTGATTGGCGGCGCGGACATGACGGTAGAAGCCACGCTGACTAAACTTCACTATCTGTTAAGCCAGGATTTGGATGCCGATGCAATCCGCAGCGCAATGACCCAAAACCTGCGCGGTGAACTGACGCCGGACGAGTGAGGAGGCAACCATGACGCAACGCGCTTTGCTGCTGGTCGATATCCAGAATGATTTTTGTGCGGGTGGCGCACTGGCTGTCGCAGAAGGCGACAGTACGGTGGACATTGCCAATGCCATGGTGGCCTGGTGCCACGCACGCGCAGAAACCATCGTGGCCAGCCTTGACTGGCACCCGGCGGATCACGGCAGCTTCGCCAGCCAGCATCACGCAGCGCCCTTCAGCCAGGGCGAGCTGGATGGCCTGCCGCAAACATTCTGGCCCGATCACTGTGTGCAACACAGTGAAGGTGCTCAGTTGCATCCGCTGCTGGATAAAACAGCGATTGCGGCGGTATTCCATAAAGGGGAAAACCCCTTGCTGGACAGCTACAGCGCGTTTTTTGATAACGGCCACCGGCAGAAAACCGCCCTCGATGGCTGGTTGCGCGAACACGGTATTAACGAACTGGTGGTCCTCGGGCTGGCCACCGACTACTGCGTAAAATTCACCGTGCTGGATGCGTTACAACTCGGTTATCAGGTCAGTGTGATCACCGATGGCTGCCGCGGTGTGAATCTTCATGCTGACGACAGCGCGCAGGCCTTTATGGCAATGGCGGCTGCCGGTGCCACGCTTTACACCCTGGCGGACTGGCAAGAAACGCAGCCGTAATCCCCCTTGCTGGCGGAAGCATTGCGTTTCCGCCACGCACATAAAATGCACTTTTTATCACATAAATGCATTTAAGCCGTAAAAATTATGCATTTCTGTGCATTGCACATTCGCAGATGAAAAAAACGCTGTACTTATAATCTGATACCTCTTGAATATTGCATTTCACCCCCGCAAGCAGTGCTCACCTTCGGCAGTGATGATCGGTTTTTAATCGATTTGACTCACAATTTTATTGCATTTTTCTTGCTAAAAAACCCATTTGATCGAATGTTGTTAACATTATGAAAACAATTAACTGACCTCTGGAGTATTTATGACGCTTTATCACCCCTAAGCCACCACAACCCCCCTGCACAGGCTTAGCCCGTAGCAGACCTCAGGTGGCAGGCTATCAACTTGCACCGCGGGGATGAACAGCCCCGCGAAAACAGACGCGAACTTTCTGACAGTTGGCGCGATCTCTCCGCGCCGGCAGGAGATCCTTATGCTTTCACTTTTAGGTTACGGCATGATTGTTGTTTTTATGGTGCTGATCATGACCCGGAAACTTTCGGCGCTAGTGGCATTAACGCTGATCCCGATTATTTTCGCCATGCTTGCAGGCTTCAGCGCCGACATGGGCGGCATGATGATTGACGGTCTGAAGAAAGTGGCCCCCACCGCGATCATGGTGATTTTCGCCATTCTCTATTTCAGCACCATGTTTGACACGGGCTTGTTTGATCCGATTATTCGCTTCTTTATCCGCATTATTAAAGGCGACCCCGTTAAAGCGGTGATGTGCACCGCGGTGTTGGCGGCAATGGTGTCGCTGGATGGCGATGGCTCGACCACCTATATGATCTGTGTGACTGCCATGTTGCCCCTCTTTAAACGCATCCGCCTCGATCCGCTTGCGCTAACCTGCGTGGTGTTCCTGTCGGGGAGTATCACCAACCTGCTGCCGTGGGGCGGCCCGCTCGCCAGAGTCGCGGCGTCCTTAAAAGTGGAATCCAGCGAGCTCTTTATTCCGTTAATTCCCACAATGATTGTCGGCTTTATTGGTGTACTGGCGCTGGCCTGGTTTATTGGCATGCGGGAGCGCCAGCGCCTGGGAACGCTGTCAATTCACCCCGGTCATCTCGGACGGAAATTTGCCGCTGAAGAGACAACCGCGGCTTATATTACCCACGCGCCGGATGAAAAAGAGGCCCTGCGTCGCCCTAAGCTGTTCTGGATTAATTCTGCGCTGACTACCGTATTAATGGTTTCACTGGTGCTGGAATTACTGCCGCTGGCCGTCTTATTTATGATTGCCTTTGCGCTGGCGTTGCTGATCAATTATCCGCAGCTTGAAGCGCAACGTCAGCGTATTGCGGCCCATGCGCCTGCGGCCCTTAATCAGACCTCGATATTCCTTGCGGCAGGGATCTTTGCCGGTATTCTCTCCGGCACCGGAATGGTGACCGCCATGTCGGGCACGCTGCTGGATATTTTACCTGACAGCTTTGGTCCATATTTAGCGCCTATCACGGCCTTAATCAGCTTGCCCGGTACTTTTTTTATGTCGAACGATGCCTTTTATTACGGCGTATTACCGGTGATTGCCGAAGCCGCAAAAACCTATGGTATCGCGCCGGTAGAAATTGGCCGGGCATCGCTGGTCGGCCAGCCAGTGCACCTGCTTAGCCCCCTGGTCGCCTCGACCTATTTGCTGGTCGGGCTGGCGGGGGTGGAGTTCAGCGATCATCAGAAATACACCTTTAAATGGGCATTTTTATTGTGCATGTTATTTCTCGCCTGCGGTTTACTGCTGGGGATTTATCCGCTCTATTCCCGGTGATAACGACGCGGGCAGCTTTTCGCGTGCCCGCTTTTTTACATCAGACCTTTTTCTGCGAGCGAAAATATCCCATGAGAGCCAATCACCAGATGATCGAGGACCACAATATTTAGCAAGCGCATTACCTTCTGAATATCTTTGGTTAACTGATAATCGGAACGGCTTAATAATGGATCCCCGGAGGGGTGGTTATGCGCCAGAATAAGGGCTGCGGCGTTAAGCTGTAGTGCGCGTTGCGCGATGACTCGGGGGTGCACTTCCACACGGTTGATGGTGCCAAGGAATAATTTCTCGAAGCCGATTAGGGTATTTTTATTGTCGAGAAACATGACGGCAAAGACTTCCCGCTCATCCGGCTCCAGGCTTAAGCGCAAAAACTGCTTCACTGTTTCTGAACCGGTCATTTTCAAACCGGGCTCACGTAAGCGTCGGTCAAGGATCTCTATTGCCTGCGCAATAATCTGGCGCTCATCATCGGTCATTAGCCGTCTCTTTTGTTCTCAACGCGTTAATACCCTGTTCTGTGCCGGGTTATTCAGCGCGCCATGATTGCATTTAAATTTTTTAAAATGCAATAATATTGGCATTGATCTGCATCCAGATGCACCCTGCACAGGCATAAGGCAGCTTATATGAAGGTTAGCTCACTGACGGAACGTATTTCAGACAAAATTATCAGCATGATCGACGGCGGAATGTTGTCGCCAGGCGCGCATTTAAGCGTGCCAAAGCTGGCGGAGAATTTCGATGTCTCCCGCTCCCCGGTACGTGAAGCGTTACTGTTTCTGGAATTTAAAGGCATTCTTAACCAGCAAAAAAACCGCGGTTTTTTTGTCAACGATGATTACCAGCCACAGGCGCATGTGAGCAACTTACGCAATACCGATGGTGATCTGCCGAAAGAGTATTACAAAATCGCTGAAGATTGGTTGCAGGACAATATCGAAGCTGAAGTCACAGAACAATATTTGCTGCGCACCTATGACTTATCGAAAACCCAGTTGAATATTATTCTGAGCCGCGCCATGAGCGAAGGATGGGTGGAGCGTAAGCAAGGGTATGGCTGGCGTTTCCTGCCCGTCGCCAAAACCAAACAAGCGCTCGAGCAAATCTTCAGCTTTCGTATGGTGATCGAACCGATGGCGATCCTGGAACCGACCTATAAAGCCCCGCAGGATAAGGTGGCGGAACTGAAAAAAGAGCTGCAGATGTTGCTCGACTCCGGCATTGAAAAACTTTCGCCTGCGCTGCTGCAACTGGCGGGTTATCGCTTTCATGAGACATTGATCAGTTTTTCTAACAATCCTTATTTCGAAATCTCCCTGCGTAATGTCAACCGCATGCGCCGCTTGCTGGACTACCGCATTATGGACGATCGCGGCCGCTACTATGCCGAAGTGAAAGATCATTTGCATATTCTTGAACTGATTGAATCCGGTCAATTAATTGAGGCGTCGTACACCATGAAACAGCATCTGGTGAAAGCGCTACACAATAAGAGCCGTATCGACACGCAGGTCTTAGCCAAGGCCTGACATGAAGTGCTTTTGTTGATGTACTGCTGTTATTTCGCTTTTATTTGATTATTGATTTTATTTTATTTTTATTCTTATCGTGATCCAGATCGCTGCCTAAAATGTGCATTTAAACTTTAATAAATGCACATCAACAAGGAGTCGATCATGCCCTCTTATGCTTACATTGGCTGCCGAACGTCGCAGAGACGCGGCGCACGTGGACGCGGAATTAAGGTTTTTCGGATAGATGCACCAGGCGTCTGGCACCTGGTGCAGACGCTCGCTTCATCACAGGAAAATCCCTCATGGCTTACCCTCAACGCAGCGGCAACGCGACTGTATGCAATCCACGGTGACGGTGATCGGATCAGCGTCTATCAGCGCAACAGCCAGAGCGGAGAACTACGCTGGCTGTCCGATCAAACCACTGGCCCTGCTAACCGTCACCCGGACCTGGATCCTCTTCGGCGGAATAATCCGGTCCACGCTGTGCTGACGCCCGATGAAAAATACGTGCTGATTGCCAACCACGAAGCAGGAAATATTGCCTGCCTGGCCGTAGAAAATGCCGATGCGCTTTCGCCACCGCTGGCGTTTACCCCCATTGCCGGTCGCCCTGCCGCCGTGGGCGCCGCAAAAAACCTCTCGCGTCCTCACGAGATCATCTTCGCCCCGGATCAGCAGCATTTCGCGGTTCCCGTTCAGGGCCGCGATGCAGGAATGGGCCTTGATATGCTGCAAATTTACCGTTTTCAGCAAGGCGAGGTGATAAAAACGGACGAAGTCCGGCTGGCCGACGGCAGTTGGCCGCGACACGTCGACTTTCATCCCTCCGGGCGCTGGCTATACTGCCTCACAGAACTGGGGAACACCCTCTGTGTCTTCGATTATGATGCCTCACGCGGCTCACTCAGCCTGAAACAGACCCTCAGCAGTCTGCCTGATGGCTGGGAAGAGCGCAGCGACGCCAGCGAAGTAGAAGTACACCGGAGCGGGCGCTTTCTTTACGCTGCGAACCGGGGGCATGACAGCATCGGTATTTTCAGCATTGATCAACAACACGGTACGCTGACAGCCACCGGGTGGGTAAACTGTGGCGGCAAAACGCCGCGCTTTACCGCTTTTTCGCCCGAAGGGACCTGCTTCTACAGTGCCAACGAAGACGCCGACACGCTGTGTGAATTCCACGTTGATGCCGGGTCCGGCATGCTGACTGCAAGCGGTATGATTATTCCGGCGGAGAGCCCCACCTGCATCTGCTTTGTGTAATCCCCACCCCGCAGTCGCTATTCACTGCGGGGCACGCTGCCCACCGGTCAGATGATCGATCAGTGATTTAGCGGCCGGAGACGCCTCGTGATAGCGGCGCGTTGCTACCAGCAGTTCGCGCTTTGCCCAGCGCTCCTCCAGCGGAATGCATTTCAGCGCCGGGTGCAAGGTGAAGTGATTGACTTCGTTGACCGGTAACAAGGCGATCCCTAGCCCCTGGCGCGCCAGTTCAGCCATGCAGGTAAAGCTGCTCACCCGTAGGTTAATGTCCAGCGTAATGCCTGATTTTGCCGCTTCCCGCTCGAGCATACGGCTGACCGTGCTGTCGCGGTGCGCGCCAATCATTTTCTCGCCAGCGCACTCACTTAATCTCAGCGTGTCTCGCATTGCCAGTGGATGTTCGATCGCCATCAACACGGCCAGACTGTCTTCACGCCATGGCCAGACCTCAAGCCCCGCGGGGGTGGTCCAGGTAGAGAAAAACCCCACATCGACGCTGCCCTCGAGTAGCCCCTGTACCACGCCCATGCCGGTGCGCTCTTCTATGTCGATATCCGTCTGTGGGAAGGCCGCAAGATACCGATTGAGCGCCAGCGGCAGGTGATGCATTAAAGCCGCCTGGATGGCGCAAATGCGAATATGCCCGCGAACACCGGCGGCATAATCCCCGAGTTCTTCTTCCATTTGCGCAAGATTTTTGCCAATGGTTCTGGCATGAAAGAGCAACGAGTGTCCGGCGGGCGTCAGTTCAATACCGCGCGGCAACCGCAGCAGCAGCGGCGTACCAACCTGCAATTCCAGCTCGCTGATGCGTTTACTGGCCGCCGAAACAGCCATGTGTTTACGCCGGGCCGCGCGGGTCAGGTTTTGTTCTTCAGCCACGGCCACAAACAGCGACAGCGTGGTCAGGTCGTAGCGCATGTTCTCCCTCATTGAGAATGGATAGTCTGGTGAATGACATACGGCAAAATGCCACCGTGCATGAGATAACGCAGCTCCTGTGTGGAGTCGATCGCCGCCTGCAATTGTACGCTGGCGATCGGCGTGCCGTGTCGCGAAATGCTCATACTCACCCCGGTATGGCCGGGACTCAGGCATTCCAGCCCACTAAAATCCAGCTGTTCACTGCCATCCAGAGGCGGGACATTCTTCGCCTCGCCTGGCAGAAAACACAACGGAATGATGCCCATGCCGATGAGGTTGGTACGGTGAATGCGCTCAAAACTGCACGCCACAACGGCCTTAATGCCCAGTAATGCCTGTGCTTTTGCGGCCCAGTCACGACTCGACCCCGCGCCATAACGCTCTCCTGCCAGCACCACCAGCGGGATCTGTCGTTGTAGCCAGCTCTGCGCAGCGGCATAGACCGGCATAATTTGTTGATGATCAGCCGCCCAGGCAAGCCCGCCTCGCGTCTGCGCCGCCGTCGGTAACAACCGATTGATAACCGACGAATTGGTAAACGCGCCACGGATCATGACCTCATGATTGCTGCGGCGCGTGGAGTAAAGATTAAGATCATTCACAGACTCCCCCTGCGCCAGCAGCCACTGACCTGCTGCGCTGTCGGCGGCAATGGCCCCGGCCGGGGAAATATGATCGGTGGTGACATCATCGCCAAGGCGCAAAAAAGCGCGCGCACCGCGTAAACTTAGCGGCGCGGCCGGGTCGCGCCCTTTCCCTTGCAGATAACCGGGGCGGCGAAGATAGGTCGAGGTCGTGTCCCACGGAAAAAACGTACTGCCCTGCGCGGCAATATTCTGCCAGTGCGGCGTGCCTTGCCACACGCTTGCCCGACGCAGCTGGTAATGTTCGCGGGTGACGAATTGCCTGACGATCGCCTGCACCTCTTCGTGGTCTGGCATTAAATCAGCCAGATAACGCGGTTTCCCGTGCGTATCCACACCCAGTGGCGTGGCGGCAATATCGTGCTGAATATTGCCAAGCAGCGACCAGGCGATCACCATCGCTGGCGACGTGAGATAACCGTGCCCTAACGACGGATTAACACGTCTTGGGAAATTACGGTTCCCCGAAAGGACACACACAGCCTTAAGCCCTTCCACTACCAGCGTTTCCATGGCCGGTTGCAGCGCGCCGGAACTGCCGATGCAGGTCATACATCCGTACCCGGTGACATGAAAGCCGACCTTTTCCATCTCCGTTAACAACCCGGCCTGCGTCAGATAATCGGTCACGGCGCGGGATCCGGGCGAGAACGAGGTTTTTACCCACGGTTTCGGCACCAACCCGGCACGCGCGACATTGCGGGCAAACAGCGCGGCCTGAATGATAAGCCGGGGATTGGCGGTGGTCGTACAACTGGTGATGGCGGCAATAGCGATTGCACCCTGGCGCACCGGTTCGGCATAGCAGGAGTGCTGCCACTGACGCTGGCTTTCGCCAGATGGCAACGTCTGGCTGAAACTGTGCGCCACCTCAGGCAACGTTACCTGCTGGTGCGGGTTGACCGGTCCGGCCATGGCTGGCGAGATAGCCGCCAGATCGATCTCAATCACCGCGTGATAATCCGGTTGCGGCCCATCTGCATCGTATAACAACTGCTGACGCGCCAGATATGCCCATGTCAGATCGCAGTGCGCCTCGCTGCGTCCGGTAAGACGCATATACTCATCGCTGCGGCGATCGTAGGGAAACAGCACTACTGTCGCGCCATATTCCGGGGCCATATTGGCGATAGTCGCCCGCGACTCCACCGACATGTGCGCCAGCGCCGGGCCGGTAAATTCAACAAACTTACCCACGACACCGTGCTCGCGCAGCAAACGGGTGATATGCAGTGCCAGATCGCTGTCCGTCACACCGGCAGGCAAAACGTCGCTCACGCGGATGCCGACAACGTCCGGGAAACGCAGCGTAACCGGTTCACCAACCAGCGCAGCCTGCCCTTCCAGCCCGCCCACGCCCCAGCCAAGAATGCCTAAGGCGTTAATCATTGGCGTGTGGCTGTCGGTCGCGATCATGCAGTCCGGGTGTAGCAGCGGGATTGCCCCGCGCCGATCGGTGCTCACCACGTCGGCGATATTCTCCAGATTCATCAAGTGAATGATGCCGGTACCGGGCGGGATCACGCGAAAGTTATCCAGCGACTGTTCCGCCCAGCGGATAAACCGATAGCGCTCCTGATTACGGTGAAAATCAATACTCAGGTTTTCTTCTACTGCATCCGGGCTGGCATAACGTTCAACAATCACGGAGTGATCGATAGTCAGCACCGCCGGTATGCGCGGATTCATCTTGCGTGCATCGCCGCCCTGTTCGGCAATGAGATCGCGCATGGCCGCAAAGTCCGCCAACGCAGGCAAACAGGTCGTGTCATGGAACATTAACCTGTCGGGATAGAACAGCACCTCTCCAGGCGGCAACGCACCAGAAAGGTAATGCAAAAACGTGGGCAGGGTTTCCGGTGACCGCCGGGCGACATTTTCCAGCAACAACCGGAGGCACCACGGTAATTTTTGCACTGCGGGAAGCGGTAACAGGCTGTCGAGGGCGACTATCTGAAAGTCTGAACGGTGAAAACGGAACGGGGTCAACGGAACGGTTTTGTGCATTATGCGCGCCTTACGTCTTTATCGGTCTTGTCTTAGGAATTAACCTGTCATAAAGATCGCTGAATGAAAATTGCACATTCGACAAGGCAGCGTTCGCCAACGGCGAACGCTGATACCCGGTTAACGTCAGGTCATATGCGCAGCGATAATCTGCTCAATCACGCCCTCTTGTTGCCACTGCGCGAGCCATTCATGCAGGAAGGCAAATGAAGCCGCATCCTGTCTCGCCACGCAGATAGCCTGCGCGATTTCGGTAAAATTATCCTCCAGCACCCGGCACCCCACCGCTTCCCGCGCTGCTTTTTCCAGCGGCTGGCGAATCCCGGCCGCCATATCGCCTTCGCCCTGCAAAAAGTGATCAATCGCCGCCTGCGAGGACGGCAGACGGTTAAGGGTTGCGTGGTTGAGATGGCGCGAAAGCCAGAGATCATAGGCCGCATTTTCACCGACATTGATCACCACGCCTGGCTTATCCATCTCAGCAACACTGCGCAATGGATCGTCTGCCTTCACCAATAACGTTCCCTGAATAGTGATATAGGGCGCGGTGAAATGCAGTTGCGCTTCACGTTTGGGATCGATAGCCAGAAATGCAATATCCCAACGGCCACTGGCCGCATCTGCCACCACTTTTCCCGCGGCGGGGTAAGTCACCCACTGTGGTAGGCGGTTCATGCGGGCGGCTATTTTTTTGGCTATCTCAACGGTGATCCCGCCCGGTTCGCCCTGCGCGGTAGTGGTCGTAAGTACCGCGTTGCCGAGGTTAATGGCGAAACGTAGCGGTAAATCAGCTTCTGCTGGCATCCGGCTCTCCTGTGATTGTCGTGCTATCGGTGTGTTCTCCCGGAAAGTGTAAGCGCTGGATCTTCCCGGCGATAAAAAGATAGCAACACAAGTTCAGAAACGCGCACACGCCCACGAAAATCAGCGCACCATTGAACGAACCGGTATCTTTGATGATGTAAGCAATGATGATTGGGGTGAAAATACCGGAAATGTTGCCGATCATATTAAACAACCCCCCGCTCAATCCCACTGCCTCTTTAGGTGAGAAGTCGGATACCACACACCAGCCCATCGCACCAAATCCTTTGCCGAAAAAGGCGAGCGACATAATGGCCACCACGATCCAGGCCGAATCGACGTAGTTACAAATCACCATACTTACCGCCAGTAACATGCCGATAACGATCGGTGTTTTGCGCGCCGCCGATAAACTGAATCCGGACTTCAACATATAATCGGACAATACGCCGCCCAGCAACGCGCCTGCACAACCGCATAACGCCGGCAGCGAGGCGACAAAACCGGCTTTCAGGATCGTCATGCCGCGATCGTGAACCAGATAAACCGGGAACCAGGTGAGAAAAAAGTACGACAGGACGGTAAAGAAAAATTGCCCCATATAGACGCCCAGCGCCAGGCGGTTGGTGAGCAGCTTGCGGGTGTAGCCTTTGGCGGAATCGTCGTTCTTGTGTGTCACTTTCATATTCGTCAGGCCGCCGCCGCTTTGAATATATTCCAGTTCCGCACTGTTCACTAACGGGTGGACTTTTGGGGTATCCGCCAGCGCCTTATTCATGACCAGCGACACTACAATCCCCAACCCGCCCATAAACCAGAACACCGATTCCCAGCCATAGTGATAAGAGAACCAGCCCATGGTGGGCAAAAATACCACCAAGGCAAAATATTGCGCTGCAGTGGTGAAACCCGATGCTTTACCCCGCTCTTTCGCCGGGAACCAGGCCGCCAGGAAACGGGAGTTGGCCGGTAACGTCGGCGCTTCAATCAGTCCCATCATAAAAATGAAACCAAACATCAGGATGCGCGTTACCCAGACATTATCAAATGCGGAGCTAAAACCGACCAGGAAGACAAAGGCAGACCAGGTGAAAACGCCGGTAACCAGCACCTTTTTCGAGCCAAAGCGATCCAGTAACCACCCGCCCGGATATTGCCCGAGCACATAGGCCCAGGTGAAAGTGGAAATAAGATAACCAAGCGCAACAATATCCAGTCCGGCGGATTTCACCATATCGGTGCCGGCAATAGAAAACGTTGCCCGGTCGCCATGATTGAGGGCAATACTAAAAAACACCATCAGTAAGATCACATACCGATAATGGGAGGGTTTATTTTTCGAGGTCTCAGCGTGTGCTATTTTCATTTATATTGGCCTTATGCAAAGCTAATTAAATCGATAAAATTCTTCAGCATTCGCAACAAATAACCGGTGACGACAATAGGTATTCTGCGCCCATTCGAACAGGCGGTTCAGAATAAGGGCATCATCGGGCATCGGTTTATTGGCTGAAATGAGATTCGGATGTGGCCAGTCGCTGCCATAGAGAACACGTTCAGTTGCTTGTGATATAAACGCCTGGATCACCGCAGACATATCAGCAACATCCGCGACGGCAGACTGGTGATACAGCGCAGAAAGTTTCACCCAACAATTGCCTTTGTCGATTAACTCCCATGCAAATCGCCAGGCTGGATGCACCATCGGCGTCGGTTGCGGTAAACGGAAAAAGTGATCGATTACAATTCGGTTAGGGACTTTCTCAATGAACGGTTTTAATTCGAGCAAGGTATCTGCCGGCGCATGAAATTGTATATGCCATCCCCGCTCTGCCACCCGGTGCGCCAGCGGCAAAATCATGTCGGGCGTGGTCACCGCTTTCGCGCCAAAATTGAAGCGAATGCCTGTTACGCCCGCTTCTGCCAATTCATCCAGTTGCGCATCGCTGATGGCAGGCGTGATCACAGCTTCACCGCGCGCCTCACCACCGAAATAGCGTAACGCAGCCAGCAAGCAGCGATTGTCATCGCCATAGGAAGACGGTTGCACAATTACGTTGCGTTGTAATCCAAGCCGCTGCCGAAAATGCTGATAATCCTTTACCGTTGCCGCAGGTAAATTTCGGGTATCACCTGGCGCCCACGGGAAACGAGGATCAAAAATATGATGATGGCAATCGCAGCTTTTTTCCGGCAATACGCAGCCGACAGGATGTGAAATAACGCTGTATTTCACCTCCTTTTCTTTATTTACGCTATTCACAGTTCGCCCTGTAATAAGAGTCGCGCTCGTGTGTTATTTCAGTAACGACTTGAGTTTATTGACCGCCGCTTGCGGGCTGCTCAATACCGGGCAGGTCACGGCAGCCTGAACCTGGTCAAGGGCAATGGCCATTGAGAAATGTGCCAGTAAAATCACATCGGCATCTTTCACGGTGGCAGCTTTCTCTGCCAGCAGACGATTGTGTAACGCCGGGTTATGGGTTTCCAGCGCGTCACGCGCATCGGCAATCACGAAGGTACGCAGTGTCGCTTGCGGGCTAATGCGCGAGGCCATGTCGGCAAATTCTGCCTCCATACCCGCTACGGCAGGGCCAAAGGTTGCCAGCATCACAATACGGTTTCCGAGGTTAAGCGCCTGCTCAAACATCGCTTCATTCGGTTTCAGCACAGGCACAGCCTGCCCCGCTGCGCTGGCATCGATGGCTTCGCCAAAAGCCGAGCAGGTAAACAGAATTGCCCTTGCCTCTATCGATTGACTATAGGCAACCAAATCCGCAATCCGCTGATATAAATGCGGGGTCAGGTTATCCTCGCGACGGCGATCAACCGACAGGGCATCGTCGAGTAAATTGCTGACGCTGGCTTCTGGCCACAGGCGGGCAAACGCCTCGTTAATCGGTGCCATCGCCAGGGGTGTCGCGTGGACAAGCACAATACGTTGCTGCATCAGGTTATCCTTAAAAGAGCGCCATCCGCAGATGGCGCTATTAACATCAGGCGCGGATTGCCGCTGCCACTCTCTCTGAGAAGGCTTTGGTACCACATTTGCCACCCAGATCTGGTGTGCGGTTTTCCGGGTTTTCCAGCACCTCGTCTACTGCACGGTTGATCTCTTCAGCGGCTTTCAGGAACACCGGCTTATCGTGTTTTTCTGCGTACCATTGCAGCATCATCGCTACCGACAGGATCATCGATACCGGGTTGGCTTTGTCGAGATTCTGAATATCCGGTGCGGAACCATGCTGTGCCTGCGCGCAGCAGTGCGTGTCGCTGGCCATAATGGATCCCGCCAGTCCGAGGCTGCCCGAGAGTTCACTGGCCAGATCGCTAATGATGTCGCCGTAAAAGTTAGTGGCAACCAGCACGTCAAAACGTTCCGGGTTGCGTACCAGGTGCGCAGTGGAGGCGTCCACCAGCAGGTCATCCAGCTCCACTTCGGGGAAGGACCTGGCGACGTTGCGCACGCACTCCAGAAACAGACCGTCGGTCATGTGGAAGCTGTTGGCTTTATGAATGGCGGTCACTTTTTTACGCCGCTGCATAGCCAGTTCAAAAGCTTTGCGCGCGATACGTTCGGAACAATGGCGGGTGATTTTCCGCGTTGACAGCGCCATATCCGGGCTGGGCATCACTTCTCCCCAACCGCGCGTCATGTTGCGATCGGGGTAAAAACCCTCCGTCGCTTCACGCATGATAACCAGATCCATTGTCTTTCCTTCTTTCATGTTTGAGGTCAGGAAAGGACGCGTGCGTGCAGGGCGAACGTTGGCATACAGATCAAGCCCGATACGAAACCCGGCAGAGACATTACGTCCCCCTTTTTCCGGTACGGGGTAATCCGCATGCGACTGCGTGCCCAAAATGATGCCATCGTAGGTTTTTGCTTTTTCGAGCGTCTCATCACGCAGCGTGGTACCGAATTTCTCCAGGCTTTTGAAGCCAACATCATCATAGTCAAAGCTAAAACCCAGGCCGCGTGCTGCATCCAGCGCCTTCAGTACGGTAACCGCAGAAGACGTAATTTCCGGGCCGATCCCATCACAAGGTAAAACCAAAATACGCATACACACTCCAGTTCACTGATTAACTATCGATTGCATTTTTATATCAATAAATGCATTCAACGCAAATTGATGAAGATCACATTTTTAACACAACAAATGCTTTCTTTTTTTAACAACCATCGGGAGACTTGAAACAGGATAGCGCCAAAAAAGCCAGAAATCACGCTGCAAGGTGAGGAGAAGTTAGAAAAAAGTTAAATACATCAATCCGCTCGCATACATTTTTGTGATCAAAAACACATTTCACACCCACTCCATATTGCACTTATTAATCAATAAAAGCAGAATCAGGAGTAAATTTCACCACCGGAAAAATGACATGATAAAGCTGGGTGTCATCGCAGATGACTTTACAGGAGCAACGGACATTGCCAGTTTCATGGCGGAAGCGGGATGGCGGGTCATTCTTTTTAATGGCGTGCCGGCAGAAACCGTGCAGCCCGGAGAAGCCGACGCCATTGTGATTGCCTTAAAAAGCCGCTCTGTCGCTGCCGGAGTGGCGGTAGAACAGTCTCTCGGCGCGGGAGAATGGCTGCTGGAGATGGGATGCCAGCAGCTTTTCTTCAAATACTGCTCGACATTTGACTCTACGGCTTATGGCAACATCGGCCCGGTGACGGACGCGTTGATGAAACTCGTTAATGCCTCCATGACGGTGCTCTGCCCCGCCGTGCCGGACAATGGGCGCACCATTGTGCACGGCCATTTGTTTGTCAAAGGGCAATTGCTGAATCACAGCGGGATGCAGCACCACCCGGTCACGCCGATGATGAAGTCTTCCATCAAAGCGTTGATGGAAGAGCAATCCACCGGTTTATGCGGCATCGTGGATCTGAATACCGTTAAAAATGCGCCTGATGACATCGCCCGCCAGCTCGAACAACTGGCATTCAATAAAATTAAGTACGTGGTATTCGATGTGCTCGATAACCAGGATTTGCGCGTGGTAGCAAGTAAAACGCGCCACTTCCGGCTGGTGACTGGCGCGGCAGGCCTGGGCAGCGCGATTGCGCGCCTGGATGTAACGGATAACCCCGTCGCGCAGACAACACTGCCGGTACCCAAAGCGGGCAAAGCGATCATCTTGTCTGGCAGTTGCTCTTCAATGACCAACCAACAAGTGAATTTCTACTCACAGCGAGCGGATGCGCTGGCGCTGGATATTGAAAAAATCGTCAATGATGAAAGTTATTTGCCTGGCGTGCTGCGCTGGGCGATACGCCATGCCGATAGCGATCTCGCGCCCCTCATTTACGCCACCCAGCCACCCCAACTCATTGAAGCCGTTCAGAAGCATTATGGCGCGGCGCAGGTCAGTGAAAAAATCGAACGTTTCTTTTCGCAGCTGGCCGACAGACTGCGGCAGGACGGTTTTAATAAATTTATTGTCGCGGGCGGCGAAACCTCCGGAGCGGTCACTCAGGGCCTTCATATCACCGGCATGGTGATTGGTCATACCGTGGCGCCCGGCGTTCCGTGGACACAAAGCCGTGATGGATCTCTGTGGATGATCCTGAAATCCGGCAATTTCGGCGCACCCGATTTCTTCTTAAAAGCGCAGGAGAATTTTCAATGAGTGAGTACCAGTTACGTAATGATCTTGTGCGTTATGCGCGATCGATGTATCAGCGGGGTTACAGCAGTGGTGGCGCAGGAAACATTAGCCTGAAGCTGCCGGACGGCAACATTCTGGCGACGCCGACCAATTCCAGTTTCGGCGATCTTGATGCCGACCAACTGAGCAAGGTGACGATGGGCGGAGAGCTGATTTCCGGGCAAAAAGCCTCCAAAGAGGTGTTAATGCATCTGGCTATTTATCGCCAGCGCCCCACTTGCGGGGGTATTGTTCATTTACATTCACCCTGGCTCACGGCGCTCTCTTGCCTCAGTGATTTGAATGTTGAAAATGCCCTGCCGCCTATCACGCCTTATTATGTTATGCGTGTCGGTAAATTACCGGTGATCCCTTATATTCGCCCCGGCTCGCCAAAAATTGCCGATGAGGTAGAAAAACTGGCGCGCGATCATAACGCCATGCTATTGGCGAATCATGGGCCAATTATCGCCGGGAAAGATATTCGGGAAGCCTGTTTTAATGCCGAAGAGCTGGAAGAGACAGCCAAACTCTATTTTATGCTAAAACCCTATGGCATGCGGACTCTTAGCGAGGAGAATGTCGCCGAGCTGAATACGCTGTTTAATATGAAATAAGCCACCTGAATTAAATCTCGGCGATCGTGTCTGCGTGTTATTCACGCAGACCGCTACTCTACTATTCTAAAAAAACAGGACAACGATATGTCTCTTATGCTTATCGTCGGCATTGTAATGTTCGGCGTTTTAACCTGGTGTTTATTAAAAAACACCTTTCCTCCGGCTGTGCTGTTTATTATTCTGCCAACTATCGCGGCTCTGGTCTGCGGCTTTGAGTTTAAGGTACTGAGTGAATATGTTGCCAGCGGCCTGAAATCTGTTGTCGGTACTGCCACGCTGGTCGCTTTCAGCGCTATGTTCTTCACATTAATGAAAGAAGCCGGCGTGTTTGATGTCATTGTGCGGTTTATCCTCCGTTTTGTCTCAGAATCGGTGTTCTCTGTATTGCTGGCGACGCTGATTATCTCTTCTATATGTAGTCTGGATGGTAATGCCTATGCGACCCTGTTAGTAACGGTGCCCGCGTTATTACCGATCTATGAAAAAATGAATATCAGTAAAAAAACCTTGCTGTTGCTCATCACTGTTGGTGTTGGCGTAACCGGTATTACGCCCTGGGGGGGCTCGCTCAACCGCGCTATTGCCGTCACCCATTTAAATATCCTCGATGTATATTACAATTTATTGCCACTACAAGGTGTATTGTTCGTGTTAGGGGTGATCCTGTGCTGGTATATGGCCAGAGTGGAAATGAAAAATAACGCCGGAATCGATCACAGCGCGTTCCTCGCATTACGACATGATTTTCTGGTCAGTAAGAAAGTGCAAAATAAAGGGTTATTACGTTTCAATTTTGCGCTGGTGATCACCACCATCGTAGTATTAATCAGCGGCCTGGTGGCGGGTAATTACTTGTTTATGATCGCCTTTTCTATTGCCACCGTGATCAATTTCCCTAATCCGAAAGATGCACAACAAAAAATAAAGGATTACGCGCTCACTGTTTTCCCGATTATTGTGATCTTTCTGACCATTGGCGTGTTTGTCGGTATTCTGCAAAATACGGGCATCATCACGACGCTGGTGGATTCGCTGGCCGCGGTGTTGCCTGCCAGTCTGGGACCTTATCTCTATTTGCTGCTGGCAGCGTTTAGCGTACCGATCGTCATTTTAATCGGTTCCGACGCGTTTTACTTTGCACTGCTGCCGCTGGCCGTCGGGCTGGGTGAAACCTTTCATGTTTCGCCAATGCACGTGACCATTGCCATGCTGATTACTGAACAGATTGGCTTACTGCTAAGCCCGGTCATTCCGGCTACGCATCTGGGATTAAACCTGCTCTCGCTGCGTGTGGATGAACACATCAGACATGCCATCTTTAAAGTCTGGACGTTAAGCGTGTTGGCGCTGGTTGCCGCATTAGGGATGGGGATCATTCCGCTGTAATTCGTCGAAAAGCCCCGCCAGCATAATCGAGCGGGGCTTTTTGTTCAGGATTTGAAGGTCGCTATCGGTTTCGGCGAGATGCCAAAATCCTCTTTTAGCTGCTGCTTGCTCTTCATGACCATCTGCCCATTGGTATCGATGGTCATGTGCTGCGCCTCGGTGTTATTGCGCGCCTGCCACAACATCACCAGCTGTAAGCTGTTCTCTTTTTGCTCTGGCGTCAGCGCCACACCGTCTGGCCACTTACCTAATTCGACTGCCGTTGACAGACGCTGGTAGATCTCCGGCGTCATGCTGTTAACGATTTGTTCAAGACTCATCCTGTTTCACTCCGATGGAATAATCGCTGAATCGATTTTTCAACCGCGGGTCTGGTCACCATTTTCCTCATCGGTGAAACTCAGAGAGGCGGAATTCACGCAGTAACGCTCGCCGGTCGGTTGCGGACCGTCCGGGAAAACGTGCCCGAGGTGCGCATCACATTGACCACAACGAATTTCCACGCGCTGCATACCGTGGGAATAATCATTGATATAACGGATGGCCTCTTCGCTTACTGGCTCGAAAAAGCTGGGCCAGCCGCAACCAGAATCGTACTTGGTTTGCGAATGAAACAGCGCCGCGTCACAAACCAGGCAGTGGTATACGCCATCGCGTTTGTTATGCAGTAAGCGACCAGTAAACGGCGGTTCAGTCCCGTGATTCTGCGTCACATAAAACTGCATTTCCGTCAGTTCGTTTTTCAGGTCGTCTTCAGAAGAATTCTTTGTCATTTGCTCACTTCTCTCGGTAAAAAACCCGACAACGTTCACTTCGATTCTAACAAAACATTAACACTGCGGTGCTAACTTTTGTTCTAAACTTAGCAGTTGCGATAAAGCAGCCAGCGAATTGTGAGAATCATCACATTTTTATCCTTGGCGACCTTTAAAATTCCGGGCGGCGTCCCGATATGGGGAGCATGCTCATGGGAAGAGTGAGGCGAGTCAGTCGAACAAAGGTTATGCGGAGGATTGATTTGTCGCAATGATTGACACGATTCCGCTTGACGCTGCGTAAGGTTTTTGTAATTTTACAGCCAACCTTTTATTCACTAACAAATAGCTGGTGGAATATATGACTATCAAAGTAGGTATCAACGGTTTTGGCCGTATCGGTCGCATTGTTTTCCGTGCTGCGCAGGAACGTTCTGACATCGAAATCGTTGGTATCAACGATCTGTTGGACGCTGAATACATGGCGTACATGCTGAAATATGACTCTACTCACGGCCGCTTCAACGGTACCGTAGAAGTCAAAGACGGCCACCTGGTTGTTAACGGCAAAACCATCCGTGTTACTGCTGAGAAAGACCCGGCTAACCTGAAATGGAACGAAATCGGTGTTGACGTTGTTGCTGAAGCAACCGGTATCTTCCTGACCGACGAAACTGCACGTAAACACATCACTGCAGGCGCGAAAAAAGTTGTTCTGACTGGCCCGTCCAAAGACAACACCCCGATGTTCGTGCGTGGCGCTAACTTCGACAAATATGCTGGCCAGGACATCGTTTCCAACGCATCCTGCACCACCAACTGCCTGGCTCCGCTGGCAAAAGTTATCAACGACAACTTCGGTATCATCGAAGGTCTGATGACCACTGTTCACGCAACCACCGCAACTCAGAAAACTGTTGATGGCCCGTCTCACAAAGACTGGCGCGGCGGCCGCGGCGCATCCCAGAACATCATCCCGTCCTCTACCGGTGCTGCTAAAGCAGTAGGTAAAGTACTGCCGGAACTGAATGGCAAACTGACTGGTATGGCGTTCCGCGTTCCTACTCCGAACGTGTCTGTTGTTGACCTGACCGTTCGTCTGGAAAAAGCAGCGTCTTACGAAGAAATCAAGAAAGCCATCAAAGCCGCTTCTGAAGGCCCGATGAAAGGCGTTCTGGGTTACACCGAAGACGACGTTGTTTCTACCGACTTCAACGGCGAAGTTTGCACTTCTGTGTTCGATGCTAAAGCAGGTATCGCACTGAACGACAACTTCGTGAAACTGGTGTCCTGGTACGACAACGAAACTGGTTACTCCAACAAAGTTCTGGACCTGATCGCTCACATCTCCAAATAAGTTGAGATGAGAACATGATCTGAAAGAGCGACTTCGGTCGCTCTTTTTTTGTTTTGAAGACAGAGGATTGCGTTAATGATTAATAAAATTTTTGCACTTCCGGTAGTCGAACAAATTACCCCGACGCTCTCTCGCCGCAAGCTCGACGAGCTGGAGCTGATTGTCGTCGACCACCCGCAGGTCAAAGCGTCATTCGCACTGCAGGGAGCGCATTTGCTCTCCTGGAAACCGCAGAGTGAAGAAGAGGTCCTGTGGCTGAGCGGTAACACCCCCTTTAAAGATGGCGTCGCACTGCGTGGCGGCGTTCCGGTGTGCTGGCCCTGGTTTGGCCCGGCAAAACAGCAGGGCCTGCCTGCGCACGGTTTTGCGCGTAATTTGCCATGGGTTCTGAAAGCGCATAATGAAGATGCCACTGGCGCTGTTCTGACATTTGAATTGCAAAGCAGCGATGCCTCCCGCAAATTCTGGCCGCACGATTTTACGCTCTACGCCCGCTACAAAATTGGCGCAACCTGTGAAATGGAACTGGAAGCGCACGGCGAGTTCGAAACCACTTCCGCGCTACACACCTACTTTAACGTCGGCGACATCGCGGCAGTGAAAGTGAGCGGACTTGGCGATCGTTTCATCGATAAAGTCAACGACGCAAAAGAAGACGTCCTGGCAGACGGGGTACAGACCTTCCCGGATCGTACCGACCGCGTCTATCTCAATGCCGAAGCCTGCAGTCTGATCCATGACAGCGCACTGAATCGCACCATCGAAGTGATCCACAGTCACAACGCCAACGTGGTAGCGTGGAACCCAGGCCCGGCGCTCTCCGTAAGCATGGCAGATATGCCGGACGACGGTTATAAAACGTTCGTGTGTGTGGAGTCGGTCAACGCGACCGCGCCGCAGAAAGCCACCGAAGAGAAACCGTCCCGCCTGGCGCAAACTATCCGCGTGGTGAAACGCTGATCATGCGCATACCCTCTCCCACCGGAGAGGGTAAAAACGCGTTACACAACATCCAGCGGTGTTTTACGGTTCAGCATATCCCGCAGCAACATGCAATCCTGGTAAGCTCTACAAAATGCCCAGCCTTAGTCATATGGGGTTCGACTGGGAGGGGGAAGATGTCGGGTTTGGATAAAAGTTGTGCTTAGGAAATATAAATTTGATCACAGTGCGTATTAGTTAAAGTAGAACTTATTTTTAAGACTTATGCGCCTTAACTTTTCATATATCCCACACGTTGTAATTCCAGTTGTCAAAACATATAGCTTTGGTTGTTTTAACAGTAGACGCAGAGTGCTTTCCCCTGCGTCAATATGGAGTTTAATTAGTCTTAGGAATAGACATTAATTTAATTTCTTCAATGTGCCTTTTTGTTAAATTTATTTCACACTGATCGATAGTAGGTTGGTAATCATATGTTTCCTTTCCAATTTCAGATGCAACCCCGAGACATAATTCCTTTCTGTATATCTCCCAATTTTTTTGCGACGCAATGAAATGTGTCCTGTAAACATCCCCAATAGTCAAATTTTCGTCATTACTGTTGAAAACAGGGCCATCGTAATGCTTAACTATATCATTACCCGTTGATTTTATAAATTCATCTAGTTTTGAAAGAATTTCTTTCTTTTTTTGTGAGATACAATCATGAGCCATGTGATAGTCATTATTATATTTTTTATAGCACTGTTCGGTCTCCAGCCCCTCACCAAGTCCAGCAAATGCTTTCAAGGGCAAAAAAAGACCAGCCAGAACAATCACAAACATATTTTTTTTCATTTCAGGTAAGCTATCCTTTGTCTATTACTTTCGTATCGCATGTACTGCGTGTCATTCGATATATATTTAATTAATTCACTCTTACCTTTTATCGCTGCTTCAATCAAGCCCCGGACATCATGAACACTTTGATAAAAAATATCGACAATGACATCGTTGACTGATACCAGCAACTAACGAAACTTTTATAAGCGGAAGAAAATACATGAGCAATTAATCATACCCTCTCCCACCGGAGAGGGTAAAAACGCGTTACACAACATCCAGCGGTGTTTTTCGGTTTGGTGCTGGAAAGGTGTTATCCAGACGTGCAAGCTCATCACTGCTCAGCGTAATGTGCAATGCCGCTGCGTTCTCCTCGACATGCGCTACCGTCGACGCTTTAGGGATCGCAATCACGCCCTGATGACTGATTACCCACGCAAGCAGAATTTGTGCCGCGCTGGCGCGATGCGCGCTGGCAATCTCACGCACCACACTGTTTTCCAGTAACCCGTCGCGTAAACGCCCGGCCTGTGCCAGTGGGCAATAGGCCATTACCGGCATTGCCTGCTGCTGACACCAGGGCAACAGATCGTACTCAATGCCGCGTGATGCCAGGTGATACAGCACCTGATTGGTAGCACAGGCTTTGCCGCCTCTTACGCGCCACAATTCCTGCATATCGTTGTAATCGAGGTTAGAAACGCCCCAGCGGCGGATTTTGCCTTGTTGGATCAGCGTTTCCATAACCCCGACGGTTTCACTAAGGGAGTAGTTACCGCGCCAGTGCAGTAAATAGAGATCCAGGTAATCGGTTTTCAGACGGCGTAAGCTGGCTTCACAGGCGTCGATAGCTTTTTGGCCGCCTGCATTCCACGGGTAGACCTTAGAAACCAGAAACACCTTGTCCCGCAGACCACCCAGTAAGGCTTCGCCGACCACCTCTTCTGCCCCGCCGTCCGCATACATTTCAGCGGTGTCGATAAGGGTCAGTCCCTGCTCAACGCCCGCCCGTAGTGCATGCGCTTCAGATTTGCGCAGCTGCGCATTTTCGCCCATATACCACGTACCCTGGCCGATGGCGGGAAGCGAAGCCTGGCCGGAAAAAGTGACGTTTTTATCTGCCATATTATCCTCCTGCGATAAATGCACCACCGTAAAGCAAAACAGGGCCAATGGCCCTGTTTTCATGCACAGATTGCACTGTTCAAGCGCACAATCAGAAACGGTATGTCACGCCTGTGGATAACAGCCCTGCCCAGGACTTGTCCACCATTGGGCTGTCTTTGATCTCATCCGACAGATGAGTATAACGACCGGTACCATAGATGCTCCAGCTGTCAGTCAGGCGATAGCTGACGCTCAGTTCCAGGTATGGACTCCAGCTATTGTCCGGATCGTAACTGCTCAGGCCGCTACGACGCGATTCGGCACGTGAAACACCATAATAGTACTGGTTCTGCTTATCGCTCGCCCACTCCACACCGATGCCCGGCGTCAGAGTCAGCCCACCGTTGGTATAACGGTAGAGCCACGCCAGATCCCAGACAAACCCATTACTGTTATCCAGCGTGTCACCGGCAACGGTGGTGCGCAGGAAACCATACGGCGTATTGTGAATATAAGAGAGCCCGGCCATCAGCGTCGCTTTACGCTTGTCCAGCTGACGCAGCTGATTGTTATCGCTGTCTTTCGGCTTGAAATGCCACGGTGAGTAGAACGCCGTGATCGACAGTTTGTCGGCATCGTCATTCCACAGGTAATAGCCGCCGCCTAAACCACGGAACCAGAAATTATCGCTTTCATAGGTGATAACCGGCACCGGCAGCACTTCACGGTCATATTGTTTGTACGGGGATTCTACGACACCTACGCCCGCACCAAGAGAAAAGGTATTTTCTGCGTTCGCCGTAAACGCGGCCGTTGCGGTCAGCACACCCAGTGCCAGGAGTTTGAGTTTGGTCACAGTCCTTCCTTTCCTGTTGTCAAATAATTGGCGCGAGAAGTTTACCCGCCTGTTATGTACACCCCAAATTTTTTTACCTAAAGATTACAAAACTCAACCCGCAATCATGTGGTTATTAAATGACAGGCGGCTTGCAATTATATGACCCGTTGAAGACAGCGTCAGTTGACGCTTATCTCAAAAGCAGTTTTTTTTGGATGAGTTATTGATATGCCATTGAAATTGCTTTTTGGCAGCATGCAAGTTTTGCAAAGCCATCTACGCTTAATTTAAGAAGACGATTTACCTGAGCCGCTTTTTGTTAATGACTTGCAACCTGGCATAAGGGTTGCTCTGTGACTTTCAGCGTCGTTCAGTTAACGCTTCCGGGAGCCTCTACTACTCATATGAACGGCTCTTAACCTGTGCTAAAAAACGAAAGGACGGCATGCCATGAATATATTCGATCACTATCGCCAGCGCTATGAAGCTGCCAAGGACGAAGAGTTCACACTGCAGGAGTTTCTTGCAATCTGTAAGCAAGATCGCAGTGCCTATGCTAACGCGGCAGAAAGGCTATTGATGGCCATTGGTGAGCCAGTGATGGTCGACACTGCCCAGGAGCCACGGCTTTCCCGTCTCTTTTCGAACCGGGTGATTGGACGCTACCCGGCATTTGAAGAGTTCTATGGTATGGAAGAGGCTATCGAGCAAATCGTTTCTTACCTCAAACACGCCGCACAGGGCCTGGAAGAGAAGAAACAGATCCTTTATCTGCTCGGCCCGGTGGGCGGTGGTAAATCGTCCCTCGCGGAGCGCCTGAAATCACTGATGCAGCGGGTCCCTATCTATGTACTCAGCGCCAATGGCGAACGCAGCCCGGTAAATGACCACCCGTTGTGCCTGTTTAACCCGCAAGAAGACGCGCAAATACTGGAAAAAGAGTACAGCGTACCGCGCCGCTATCTCGGTACCATTATGTCGCCGTGGGCCGCCAAGCGCCTGCATGACTTTGGCGGCGACATCAGTAAATTCCGCGTGGTGAAAGTGTGGCCGTCGATTCTGGAACAAGTCGCCATTGCCAAAACCGAACCGGGTGACGAGAACAACCAGGATATCTCCGCGCTGGTGGGTAAAGTAGACATTCGCAAGCTGGAGAACCATGCGCAAAACGATCCTGATGCCTACGGTTACTCGGGCGCACTGTGCCGCGCGAACCAGGGGATCATGGAGTTCGTGGAAATGTTCAAAGCACCGATTAAGGTGCTCCACCCACTGCTGACCGCCACGCAGGAAGGGAACTACAACGGTACCGAGGGCATCTCCGCCCTGCCCTTTAACGGCATTATCCTCGCTCACTCCAACGAATCGGAATGGGTGCAATTCCGTAATAACAAAAACAATGAGGCATTTCTTGACCGTGTCTATATCGTCAAAGTGCCCTATTGCTTACGCATCTCTGAAGAGATCAAAATTTACGAGAAACTGCTCAACCACTCTGAGTTGTCCCACGCGCCCTGCGCGCCGGGAACCCTGGAAACCCTGGCCCGCTTCTCCATTCTTTCGCGTTTGAAAGAGCCGGAAAACTCCAGCGTCTACTCGAAAATGCGCGTCTATGATGGCGAAAGCCTTAAAGACACCGATCCAAAAGCCAAGTCGTACCAGGAGTACCGCGATTATGCTGGCGTGGACGAAGGGATGAACGGGTTGTCGACACGTTTCGCCTTTAAGATCCTTTCACGCGTCTTCAACTTTGATCATGTCGAAGTGGCAGCGAACCCGGTACACCTGTTCTACGTACTGGAGCAACAAATCGAACGTGAACAGTTCCCGCAGGAGCAGGCTGAACGTTACCTAGAGTTCCTGAAAGGCTACCTGATCCCGAAATATGCCGAGTTCATCGGCAAAGAGATCCAGACCGCCTACCTTGAATCCTATTCCGAATACGGACAGAACATTTTCGATCGTTATGTCACCTATGCGGATTTCTGGATCCAGGATCAGGAGTACCGCGACCCGGATACCGGCCAGCTGTTTGACCGTGAATCGCTGAATGCGGAACTGGAAAAAATCGAGAAGCCCGCCGGGATCAGCAACCCGAAAGACTTCCGTAATGAAATCGTCAATTTTGTGTTACGTGCCAGAGCGAATAATAATGGCCGCAATCCGAACTGGACCAGTTACGAAAAACTGCGCACGGTTATCGAGAAAAAAATGTTCTCGAACACCGAAGAGTTGTTGCCGGTGATTTCGTTTAACGCCAAAACCTCAACCGACGAGCAGAAAAAACATGACGACTTTGTCGATCGTATGATGGAAAAAGGCTACACCCGCAAGCAGGTTCGTCTGCTCTGCGAATGGTATCTGCGTGTACGTAAATCATCATAACAAAGCGACCAGGCCGCGCCACGTGCGCGGCCCTGCGACAGAGTTGGTATACGCAGCGGGAGGGAACTATGACCTGGTTCATTGACCGGCGTCTTAACGGCAAAAACAAAAGTACGGTTAACCGTCAGCGTTTTTTACGCCGTTATAAAGCGCAAATAAAACAGTCGATCTCTGAGGCGATCAATAAGCGCTCGGTGACTGACGTGGAGAACGGCGAGTCCGTCTCTATTCCCACGGAAGATATTAGCGAACCGATGTTCCATCAGGGGCGCGGCGGCCTGCGCCATCGCGTGCATCCGGGAAACGATCATTTTGTCCAAAACGACCGTATCGAACGCCCCCAGGGCGGCGGCGGTGGTGGCGGTAGCGGTCAGGGCGAAGCCAGCCAGGACGGTGAAGGCCAGGATGAGTTTGTTTTCCAGATCTCCAAAGATGAATATCTCGATTTGCTGTTTGAAGACCTGGCGCTGCCGAATCTGAAGAAAAATCAGCAACGGCAGATGAACGAGTTTAAAACTCACCGAGCGGGCTATACCGCCAACGGCGTACCAGCAAATATCAGCGTCGTGCGATCACTGCAAAACTCGCTTGCCCGTCGTACCGCCATGACCGCGGGCAAACGCCGCGAGTTACGTGAGCTGGAGGAGAGCCTGGAGACGGTCGCCAACAGCGAGCCAGTGCAGTTGCTGGAAGAGGAGCGTTTACGTAAAGAGATTGCGGAGTTGCGAGCTAAAATTGAGCGCGTGCCGTTTATCGACACCTTTGATTTACGTTACAAAAATTACGAAAAACGCCCCGAGCCTTCCAGCCAGGCGGTGATGTTCTGTCTGATGGACGTGTCCGGATCGATGGATCAGGCCACGAAAGATATGGCCAAACGGTTTTATATTCTCCTCTATTTGTTCCTGAGCCGGACGTATAAAAACGTTGAAGTGGTTTATATTCGCCATCATACGCAGGCGAAGGAAGTGGATGAGCACGAGTTCTTTTACTCGCAGGAAACCGGCGGGACGATTGTTTCCAGCGCGCTCAAATTGATGGATGAAGTGGTGAAAGAGCGTTATGACCCGGCGCAATGGAACATTTATGCCGCGCAGGCCTCGGATGGTGATAACTGGGCCGATGACTCACCGCTGTGCCACGAACTGCTGGCGAAGAAAATCCTGCCGGTGGTGCGTTACTACAGCTATATCGAAATCACCCGTCGCGCGCATCAGACACTGTGGCGGGAGTACGAGCACCTGCAAACGATGTTTGATAATTTTGCCATTCAACATATCCGCGATCAGGAAGACATATACCCGGTATTCCGGGAGCTTTTTCACAAGCAAAGCGCCAATTCAGGTGCCTGAATGCACTGCCCCAGCCGGAAACGTGTTTTCCGGCTTTTTCTCTTCAGAATCGCCCTCTTTTGTGACCTTTCCCGCAAAAATGCCGCCATTTTCGGGCTAATGCCTGAAATGCCCTACAAAAGGGCAGCTATTTGTCCCCTTGCGCAAAAATTAATATGGCACATTTTAACTATACCCAGCCGAATGCAGCGTGGCGCGGCAGTTGTTGAACACTAGACAGGATATATGAGCATGCTTGATCTCGAGGACTTGAAGGTCTTCACCCGTGATGCAGAAATGAAGCAGTACATCGATGCCATCTGGGATGATTTAGGAGAAACCTTCGCACAAACGCAATTGATTTTACCTCCAGAAATGGCCATGCCCCGTCGGGAACTCTCGTTCCACGATCATGTCAAGTTGCTGGGCTATCTGTGCTGGTTAATCACTAACTCCGGCGCGGAAGGCGATATTATTGAAATCGGCGTCTGGAAGGGCAAATCCAGCGCCTTTATGAATGAAATTTGCAACCGTCAGCGCCGGATCATCAGTATCGATCCTATGGAACTGACTAACCAGCCTCTGGAGCTGGGTTTCTACCACCAACACATTTTCCCGGAAGTTAATCTGGTGCGTGGCTATTCCGAGCGCAGCATTGACCGCGTTATGCAGCTCTCGCCAAAAACCATTTTGCTGCACATTGACGGTGGTCACCTGAAACAGCACGTGTTGACTGACTTCCTGCTCTATTCACCGACGGTGATCAGCGGTGGATTTATTGTGTTTGATGATTACCGCGATCATCAATACTCTCCGGAAGTCGGCCCGGCTGTCGATCTGCTGCGTGCAGGGGGGTTCTTTAACGGGTTCGATGTTATTGGTAGCGTTCCGGGCTTTGAAAACAGCTACCTGTTGCAAAAGAAATAAACAGTACACACAAAGCGTTGTTTGTAGTGCTTGTATTTTTTGCCGCCTGACCAGGCGGCTTTTTTATTTTCATCGTCTGGTCAGTGGTTTATGCTTAATTTCTTTCACTGCACCGGAGCGATCATGTCAGAAATAGCCAGCCGCAACGTCCACCAGCATCTGCTTACCCTTCTTGAGCAGCAGCACGCGCGTTTTCAGGTCGTCGAGCATGATGCTGTTGGCAAATGCGAAGCCGTGAGCGAAATTCGCGGAACTGCTCTCGGCCAGGGCGCGAAGGCGCTGGTCTGTAAGATCAAAGGCAATGGCGTAAAAAAACATGTGCTGGCCATTCTTGCCGCCGATCTGCAGGCGGATCTCTCCCGTCTGGCGCAACATTTTGGCGGGCTGAAAGCCTCGCTGGCAAGCCCGGCGGAAGTGGAACAGTTAACCGCCTGCGTCTTTGGCGCCATCCCACCCTTTTCCTTCCACCCGGAACTGCAACTGGTCGCCGATCCCGTGCTGTTTGAGCGTTTCGACGACATTGCCTTCAATGCGGGATTACTGGAAAAGTCCGTGATCATGAGCACCCGCGACTACCTGCGTATTGCTCAGCCGGAACTGGTGGACTTTCGCCGGCAGTAACGCAGTGACCGGGCCCCCGGTCATTGCCAGCACCACCTCATGAACGAGGATTATTAGCGGTTCTGGCAATTGCCTGAATCTTCACTGCTGGTATGAAAAAGCCTCCCCTTTCACATGTTTACGCGTAAAGTAAACGGGTTTCATTTTTGGCAAGGAATCCCTGCATGTTTGATACCACCCTGTTTATTTTGCTGGCGCTGGCAGCACTCGGTTTTGTCAGTCACAACACCACCGTCGCCGTGTCGATTATGGTGTTGATCATTGTCCGTATCACCCCGTTGAATACCTTTTTCCCGTGGATCGAAAAACAGGGGCTGACGATTGGCATTATTATTCTGACCATCGGCGTGATGGCACCGATTGCCAGCGGATCGCTTCCGCCGTCCACGCTGTTACACTCGTTTGTAAACTGGAAATCACTGGTTGCCATTGCAGTTGGCATTTTTGTCTCCTGGTTGGGCGGGCGCGGTGTGACGCTGATGAGTTCGCAGCCCTCACTGGTGGCGGGCTTACTGGTGGGAACCGTTTTAGGGGTGGCCCTGTTCCGGGGTGTACCGGTCGGGCCACTGATTGCGGCGGGGCTGGTGTCGCTGCTAATTGGCCGGCAGTGAATAACGCCGCTGTCTGCGTTTTACCGCAAATTCCAGCGCGCTACACAGCAGGTAATAGACTAACCCGGTAAAAATAAACAGCGCCGCCGGGTAAACCTGCACCCGGTTATTCACCTGCCCGGCAACGGTGGTCAGCTCAGGCACGTTCACAATAAACGCCAGTGACGTGTCTTTTAGCAGCGCGATCAACAACCCGACATATGACGGCAATGCATTACGCAGCGCCTGCGGTAATAATACCCGCCGCAGGATGGCGACGCTGCCGAACCCGCTACTGAGGGCGGCTTCATATTGCCCTTTGGGTAACGCCCCCAGGGCCGCCAGCGTCGAGTACATCACCGCTGCCGAGGTAAACCACGCCAGCGCCAGCGTCACAGTCAGCGCCCCCGGCAGGTCAGCCCCTGTCAGCCAGGGCAGTAAAAACCACAGCCAGAAGATAACGAAAATCAGCGGAATACCGCGGATCAGCTCTGCCCAAATAAACAGCAACTTCCGCGGCCAGCCGGTAAAACGCCAGGCCAGGCAAGCCAGCACAATGCCGCCCGGAAAGGCCAGAACCGCTGCCCCACACGTCATCAATAGCGAGAGCAGCACCCCGCCCACTTCGCCCTGCGCCGCACGGCCCCAAAGCAGATAGTCGAGATTATCGGTAATCACCGTTATGTTAGCGATCACGCTGGGCCTCCGGTGCACGACGCAATGCGCGCCACTGGCGCGGCAGATTGAACAGCAAACTCATTACCAGCCCAAGCGCCAGATAGAGCACACTCCCCACAGCAAAGGCTTCCAGCGCGTGGGCGTTATAACTCTCAATTTGTCGGGTCTGATAGGTCAGTTCGGCAAAACCTATGCCGGTTGCCAGCGACGACAGCTTCATCAGGTTAAGATATTGCCCCACGACCGGCTGCCAGGCGTTGTGCAGCCCCTGCGGCAACAACACCCAGCGAAAAAGCGCTAACTGACTGAAGCCCTGTGACTGCGCCGCTTCAATTTGCCCCTTTGGCACCGCCAGCAGTCCGGCCTGGATCTCTTCTACCAAAAATGCAGCGGTAAACAGCCCCAACGCCCACGCAGACGAGAGAAACTCCGGTGTAAACCACCAGACATCGCCCGGCAGGATGCTGAACGCATGATCGTCATTGACATACTGGCGGAAGCTCTGCGGCAACAGATTCCAGGCGGCAAAGTACCAGAACAGCAGTTGTACCAGCAGAGGGGTATTGCGAAACAACGACACCCACACAGCAACTACGCTTCGCCCAACGCTTCCCCCCGCAAGCCGCAGCGCCAGCAGCAACACGGTCAATACGGTGGCCAGTACCATTCCGGCGACCGTCACCCAGACAGTGGTCAGAAAGCCAGACGTGATCCATTGCGCAGGCTGGCCGGTCAGCACGCCTGCCCAGTCGAGATGCAGCGCCATTACAACTCCTTGCTCTCTGCATGCAGCGGGTTAAGCACCTTCTGCAGAAAACGTTGCGCACGCGGGTGCTGTGGTGCAGAGAAGAACTGCGCAGGGGCGGCCTGCTCAAGGATTTCGCCGCCATCAATAAAAATAACCCTGTCGGCAATCTCGCGGGCGAATTGCATCTCATGCGTGACAACAATCAGCGTGATACCGCTATGGGCGAGCGATTTCATCACCTGCAACACTTCCCCAATCATTTCCGGATCCAGCGCGGAAGTGGGTTCATCAAAGAGAATGATATGCGGGTCCGCCGCCAGCGTGCGGGCAATCGCCACCCGCTGCTGCTGACCGCCAGAGAGTTGAGAAGGGTAATGGTGCGCTTTATCCTGCAAACCGACGCGCGCCAGCAGCGCCAGCGCGATTTCCTGCGCCTGGGCAGCGCTTTTACCGTGAATATGCCGTAGCGCAAGGGTGATATTGTCCAGCGCCGTCAGGTGGGCATACAGGTTGAATTGCTGAAAGACAAACCCGACGTGACGACGCAGTTCACGCAGCCCGCGTCCGGTTAGCTGGCGAGTCGGCTGACCATCAACAAAGATCTCGCCGCCGCTCAGTGTTTCCAGTTGATTTATCAACCGGATCAGTGTGGATTTGCCGGACCCGGAAGGCCCGCAAACCGCCAGCACCTCACCGGCTGCGACGTGCAAATCAATATGCTTTAACACGGTATTATCGCCGTAGCGCTTATTCACACCGCGAAACGTGACCGTGCCCTTTTCCACGGACAACGCCTCCGTGGCATCAGCCACAGAGGCGGAGAACAGACCTGCCAACATATTACTTCGCTTCTATTGTAAAGCTGCGCGGGGCCGGAGTTTTGGTCTGCGGACCAAACCAAGTGTCGTAGATTTTTGCGGCTTCGCCATTTTTCTCAAGGTTTACCAGCTCATCATTCACGGCTTTCAACAGCGCCGGTTCGCCTTTGCTGACACCAACACCAATCTCTTCTTTCGACAGCAGGTCCGGCAGGATTTTGAATTTGGCTTTATCTGGCGCTTCCGCCAGCAGGCCAGCCAGGATGGTACTGTCCTGAGTGATCGCCTGCACATTGCCGTTACGCAGTGCAGTCAGTGCCAGTGGGATATCGTCATACGCCAGTACGCGAGCCTGCGGGAAACGCTGATGCAGCGCCTGCTCGCCGGTGGTGCCTTTCACCGCACCAATGCGCGCTTTGCTGAAGGCATCCAGTTTATCTGCCGCCGTAGAAGGCACCAGGAACTGCTGTCCGGTTACAAAATAAGGCGTGGAGAAGTCAATAACCTGTGCGCGTTCCGGCGTGATGGTGATATCCGCAACAATCAGATCTACCTTACCAGATTGCAGCAGAGGAATGCGGTTAGCCGGGTTCGTGGCGACCAGTTGCAGTTTAACGCCCAGGCTTTTAGCCAGCGCTTTGGCGAAATCAACGTCATAGCCGACGATGTCGTGAGATTTAGGATCCACCGCGCCAAAAGGCGGGTTGGCATCAAAGGTGGCGACTTTCACCACGCCTGCGGCTTTGATGTCCGCCAGTTTATCCGCATGGGCGGAGAAAGAGAGTGCAGAAAGCAGCGCCAGCGCACCGACTGTGGCTATTTTTTGAGTATGTAATGAGGTTGCCATGCTGATCCTTAAGCCTTGTTATTGTGTGAATTGCAGCGCTAAATTCACATAACCTTTACCCGCAGACAAATATCAAAAAGTGTATTGATTATCTGAAAAAGTTATTAAAAACCCGCCCCCCATACGAACGTCTTATCTCCAGGCAGCTGTTAGCAGAAAACCGTTTAATCCACAGATAAACAAGGGATTAGGCAGCAGAATATTTTACGCCTCGCCGAGCGTTGCCAGATAGCGCCCCGGCGTTTGCCCGAGTCCCTTTTTAAACATGGTGATAAATGCCGTGGTGGAGTCGTAACCCAGCGTATGGGCTATCTGCTGAACCGGCTTGCCGTCTATCAACAGCCGTAACGCGAGGATCAGTTGCATCTGTTGTCGCCAGCGGCGAAAACTCAGTCCGGTCTCTTTGACCACCAGCCGCGCCAGATTGCGTTCGCTCATGGCGAATGTGTGCGCCCATTGCGCTAACGTCTGCCGCGCGGCGGGATCCCGTTCCATACTGTCGACCATCTGGCGGATTTTGCCGTGTGCCGGAACCGGCAATTGTAACTGCATTTGTGGCTGCCCCGGCAACTCATCGAACAGCACCTGTACCAGTCGCTGCGTGGCGGGCTGACGCCGCTGCGCAGGCGTGCGGGTCGCCAGGGAGACAATCAACTCACGTACCAGCGGGGAAATTTTCAGCGTGCAGCAGTGCTCTGGCATCACCACCGCCCATGGCTCAATAAACAGGAAAAAGAGTTGCGCGTTTGCCGTTGCCCGGTTGCTATGGGGCACGCTTCCGGGGAGCCACATCGCATGATGTGGTGGCACCATCCAACGTGCATGTTCCACTTCGCACGTGATGGCGCCTTTCAGAGCCAGAATGAGCTGCCCTTTACGATGATGATGCGCAGGAATCAATTGTTCATCTTCACTGACAGTAATATTGAAAGCCACCGCCGCTTCTTGCTGGCTATCAGGATCGTATCCCCCCAGGCCGAGTCCGTGCATAAAGTTGTCCGAATTTAGCGATAAAGTGTCATTTTAGCTTGATTCAATCAGTGACAAAAAGCGCTATCGTAGCCGCCTGTTTTATTGCACGAGACTCCCATGACGACTTGTCTTCCAGCCCGAGGCAAACAAGGGATCCTGATGATTGCCGGGATCCTGATGATTGCCACCACCTTGCGCGTGACGTTTACCGGGGCCGCGCCATTACTTGATGCTATCCGCACTGAATACGGGCTTTCTACTGCGCAAACTGGCATGCTCACGACCCTGCCACTGCTGGCATTTGCCCTCATTTCCCCGCTGGCGGCAGGCGTTGCCCGCCGTTTTGGGATGGAGCGCAGCCTGTTCGCCGCTATGTTGCTGATCTGCGCCGGCATTGCCCTTCGCTCCCTGCCCTCTGCCACGCTGCTGTTTATGGGGACTGCCGTTATTGGCTGTGGCATCGCGCTGGGCAACGTTTTGCTGCCTGGCATCCTCAAGCGCGATTTTGCCGGGCATGTGGCTAAACTCACGGGGGCTTATTCCCTGACTATGGGCGGGGCGGCGGCACTCGGTTCGGCGGTCATCGTACCGCTGGCGGCGAGTGGCGCAGGCTGGCACGGCGCGCTGCTGATGCTGATGATCTTTCCGTTGCTGGCGCTCGCGCTGTGGCTGCCGTACTTACGGCAGGGAGCCGGTGTCAGCCTGACTTCGTCAGGGGCTATGCACAGCCGTGGTATCTGGCGATCGGCGCTGGCCTGGCAACTGACCCTGTTCCTCGGTATCAACTCGTTGATTTACTACATTGTCATCGGCTGGCTGCCCTCGATTCTGACCACCCTTGGCTTTACCGAGGCACAAGCCGGTTCGCTGCACGGTCTTCTGCAACTGGCCACCGCCGCGCCGGGGTTGTTGGTGCCGCTGATCCTGCACCGGCTGAAAGATCAGCGCGGCATTGCTGCGTTGATGGCGCTGATGTGTACTGTCGGTGCACTGGGATTATGGCTGTTGCCGGAACACGCAATGTTGTGGACCCTCGTTTTTGGTTTCGGATCCGGGGCGACAATGATTCTCGGACTGACCTTTATCGGACTACGCGCCCGCTCAGCCCATCAGGCAGCCGCCCTTTCCGGGATGGCGCAATCGGTCGGTTATCTGCTGGCAGCTTGCGGCCCGCCGTTGATGGGGAAAATCCACGACGCCAGCGGCGACTGGCACATCCCACTGCTGGTATGCGCGCTGTTAGCCGCCGTTATGGCAGCATGCGGAGCGCTGGCAGGTCGCGATAAAGCCGTTACCGCTGAATAATGCAAACTTAAAAAAACAGGCCCGCAGGCCTGTTTTTTTATTCACATGCTGCGCGCAGCATCGCCTGGACCAACGGCACCGGTAGCCCGGCCAACGCCGCACGCTCATGCTGGAACAGGGTGGCGACAAAGAAAGGATGCGTGACCAGTTCCACTGCGCGGATTTCGCCGTCTTCATCCCAGCCGGTCACGCGAAGATTACCGCTTTCCAGTTCGCGGGCAAACTCCGGCGAAACGCCAAAGCTGCAACGGTAGGCCTCTTCGATCATTTCACGTCCATACGCGCGGGCAATCAGCGTATTGGGGCGCAACTCTATCGTGCCGGTCTCATCCACCAGCGCACAGCTTAGCGCGGAGATCACCATCCGCCCTTCGTTGTCGGTTTCGGCATGCGCGGCATCGCCCCAGCCCAACACATTGCGGGCATATTCAATCACTGTATGTTGGAAACCGCCACATGTGCCAAGGAACGGCACCGCATTTTCCCGTGCATACTGAATCGCCAGAAACGCACCGCGAGGGTTGTGATAAGGACTGCCCGGCACCACCCAGATAGCGTCGTAGCCAACCAGATCTTCATAACTGTTTATTTCTCGGGTTGGCAGCCAGTCGTAATCGGCGGTGATTTCCAGCACGGCGGCAGCATCGTCAATGGCGAGCGGGATCGCCTGATGTGCCACGACGTCATGGTTGTAGTCGCCAATCAACGCAATGCGCAGTGTTTTCTTCGGAGGGATGTGCTGCATAGAAGTGTCCTTATGCCGGGGCAGATAATAAGTAACATAAGGAATATCACATTAGTTGTCTTTTAATGGAATCACAACACTTTAAAATCGGGGCTTGTGAAAGCGGCAGACAGCAACAACCAGGTAAACAGGAGTGAATCACCGTGGCGGAACCCGTGCAGCAGACTAAGATCCTTGTCAGCGCCTGCCTGATGGGCTTAAAAGTGCGTTATAACGGCAGTGAAAAAGCGGCATTACAGGCAACTTTGCAACGCTGGCAGCAGGAAAACAGACTGGTTATTCATTGCCCGGAACTCGCCGCAGGGCTTCCGGTGCCACGTCTACCCGCTGAAATTGTTGCGGGTAACGGCGCGGATGTTATGCGTGGCAGGGCGCAAATTATTGAAAATAGCGGTCAGGACGTGACCGCCCATTATCAACTGGCGGCATGGCTGGCTTTGCAGGCGGCGCAACAGGCCGGATGCAGCGCGGCGTTACTGACCGACGGCAGCCCCACTTGCGCAAGCCAGTCTATTTATAACGGTACGTTTAGCGGCACGCGCCAGCCGGGAATGGGCGTTGCCACCGCATTGTTACAACAGCATGGCATCCGCGTCTTTTCCGAACAGCAATTACCGGCGCTGATGGCCTGGGTAAATGAAAGGGAGAAATGTCGATGATCCAATGCAAACGCGTTTATGACACGGCCAAAAAAGAAGATGGTTACCGGGTGCTGGTCGACCGGCTTTGGCCGCGCGGCGTAAAAAAAACCGATCTGCCCTACGATGGCTGGAGCAAAAACCTCGCGCCGTCGACAGAATTGCGGAAAGCATTCCACGGCGAAACGCTTGATTTTCAGGCGTTCAGTGAACAGTATCGGCAGGAGCTGGCCGCGCATAAAGAAGAGGGACAGATACTGGCAGCGCGCAGCAAAAACGGCACCGTCACACTGTTATACGCGGCGAAAGATACACAACATAACCACGCCGAAGTGCTGGCGAAATGGCTGCGCTCGCTGATTTAGTCGAGCACGCGCTCCAGCATATCTTCCGGCAGGCTGTCTGGCATCAGAGGCATCAGGTGTTCCGCACGCACAAAGGCGAAACCTTGCTGACCATCAAACGCGGTGACATCGCCAGTCACCAGCCATAACGCCCGGGCGGCGTTGCGCGGCATATCGGTCACGACACCGTTAACCGGGTTAAGGAAACGCTCTCCGGGCTGACACAGCGCGAACAGCTCAACGGATTTACCAATATTGCACCGTCCGTTGGCGGTTTGGGCGCCGATAATCATCGCCAGGCTGCCCGGTCGTAACTGGAACATACTTCTCTCGTGTGGTCGGTTAAAAATAAGATAATTCTTAAAGAGAAGTGTAACCTGGCAAACCTGCTATTGTCACGATCCTGCTGAAGGATGATCGCGTCGCCATAGCGACCACTCATCGATCACTTCACCACCCGGCAATTTGCACTCCGTCCGGACCCCCTGCGGGCTTTGGACTGGCACACGCTGGCCGCCTTTTTGCATACACCACATCGCTGCAGGGTTCGCTTTACCGATCTGCGGCGGCGTGGGTGCCTCCGGTTTGACGGAGGAACAGGCAGAGAGGATAACAGGGAGAAGCAACAGATAATAACGCATGATCGGGTCTCTATTCAGTGGGTTGCACGCTTCAGAATAATCATCAGCACCAGACATCTCCATGATTTCTTCATCCTTACTGCACTTTCTTTCCCTATAGTTAGCCCCGTTCTCACCCATGACCAGAGAACATCATTCCGTAATCAATGAGTTTTTGCCCCGCTTCATCAACGGGGCTTTTTTTCGTTTTTCCCCGTCAGAAGTTGTCATCTTCCCGCTTTGATATATAAAATTTTTATGGTTCATGCTTTAATTATTCTTACCAAATGTTTCCGCCTGTGTTGTGTATGGCAATGACAGCCCCATGCACTGGAGTCATAAGATAATGTCAGATTTCATTCTCGCCCGTGTCTCAGAAACGCTTTCGAAAGAACAATCCCTTGAAAGCCTCGTTCGCCAGCTGCTGGAAATGCTGGAAATAGTAACGGAGATGGAATCGACATACTTAACCAAAATTGATGACGACGCCGGCCTGCAACACATCCTCTATTCGCGCAACAGTAAAAAACTGGCGATCCCGGAAGGTTTCTCTGTGCCCTGGGGCGACAGTTTATGCAAACGGGCACTGGACGACGGCTGCCCCTACAGCGATAACGTGGCAGAGATGTGGAGTGACTGCGACGCGGCGAAAGCGCTGGGCATTACCACCTATTTAAGTACCCCGGTGCGTCTGGCTGACGGCTCTTTGTACGGCACGCTGTGCGCTGCCAGTAATGCCAGGCGGTCGCTCAGCGTGCGTGGCGAGCAGGTATTGCACCTGTTTGCCGGGCTGATTGCGCAGTACATTGAAAAAGAGCATCTCGTGCAGCAGTTGCGTGAGGCAAACGCGGCATTGATAGCCCACTCTTACACCGACGTTTTAACCGGGCTGCCCAATCGACGGGCGATTTTTGATAATTTGTCCACGCTGTTTTCCCTCGCCCGCCATCTCGATAATTATGTGATTATCGCCTTTATCGATCTGGATAATTTTAAAGTCATCAACGACCAGCTCGGTCATGAAGCGGGCGATCGTTTCCTGGTGGAGGTCGGACAGCGGTTGCTGCAGGATCGCAGTAAAGACGATATTGCCGGGCGTCTGGGTGGCGATGAGTTTCTGATTGCCTGCCTCGGCGGCCCCTTAGACGAACAGCAGCCCCCGGAGCTGGCGTCGCTCAGTCAGAGCCTCAATAAACGCATTACCGGGGAGTATCAGCTCGGCAAAACCCATATTTTTTACCCTGGTGCCAGCGTTGGCGTTGTTCAAATCGACCCTAACCAAACCGATGCTGATGGCGCGTTACGTGCAGCAGACGAAGTCATGTACCAGGTTAAAAATCATAAAGAAAAAAAAGCCTTTCAGCGCCTCGATTAAGCAGATCCAGGCGATTTAGCAGCTTGAGAAAAATCTCATTTTCTTCTATTTCTTATACAATTGATTACTGGCGTTTCTCGCCAGTGAAGGAGTTTTCGTGAGAAAGACAACTATCATTATGCTTATTGTGGCGATCGTTGCCGTTGCCGGAACCCAATTCGGCTGGTGGTAATACTAAGCTAAATTTATTTCGTTTTACCTGCCTGTGCATATGATGGCGTCATCCGAGCAGAACACCGTTGTCTCATTTATTTGGGCAGGAGCTCGCTATGTTCACTGGTCTCAAAAACAGCGAAAGCAAACGGCATGCGGTACTGGAGCTGCTGAGTAAAGAAGATAAACCCCGCGATGCTGCCCTTGCTGAATTTGCAAATCTGGCATGCGAAGTAATGGGCGTCGACGGATGCTTTATTACGACTTTCGACGAAGACTACCAATATATCAAATATGTTAAAAACATTCCGATTGCGCATGTCCAAATTTGTATCGAGCAAACGATGTGCCAATATTGTCTCAAAAGCGGCCAGACCGTTATTTGCTCTGATACCCGTATTGATGAGCGATTTAATTATCAACCGCTGGTAAAAAGCGGCGATATTCTTTTTTACGCCTCCGCGCCAATGATTAATAAAGATGGTGTGATCCTCGGCACATTATGCGTTAGCCACCCGGAAACCTATGTGCCTTCGTCGCGGCAGGTCACCAATTTCCATCGTGTGGCCTCTCTCGCCGCCATCTTTCTTGAATCCTGTTACGCCTCCGGCTTGGTCGATGCGCTGACCGGACTGCCTAACCGGCAGTTTTTAATGAAAGAGATGGAGCGACTGACACACGACAACGTAGGCGGCGACTACGGTCTGGTGATCTTCGACTGTATCGATATGGCGCGCGCGTATGAGCTGTCGCGCTATCTCGGTCAGGAGGCGCTGGAAAAGCTGGTACAAAGCTTCGGGCCGCTGCTGCGTTCACGGCTGAAGCTGAAAGAAAAAGTGATGCTCTATGCCTTTACCACCGGGCGCTACGCTGTACTGGTGGATCTTGCCGATGCGCTGAAGCTGGTGAAACGGGCGGAACGTTTACCCGGCATTCAGGCCAAAGTCGCCGGGGATATCGACATCAATCTGAAGATCCACGCCGGTTATGTGAAATTTTCCCCGCGGGAAGATAACGCTCAGGAACTCGTCCGTCAGGGGATCAGCGCCCTGCATGAAGCGATCCGCCAGGATATCCCCGCACTGCAGTTCAACCCGATCCTCGACCACAAACGCAATAAAGATTTTAAGTTGTTGTACGACCTTAGCGAAGCCATTAAGTCGCCAAATCAACTCTACCTGGTTTACCAGCCAAAAATTTCGTTACGCACCGGCAAAACCGAAGGTGTCGAAGCGTTGTTGCGCTGGAAACACCCGCAACTGGGCAATATCTCTCCGGCGGTGATTGTCGCGCTGGCAGAAAAAACCTCGCTGATGGCGGACATTACCCAATGGGTGATCAAAAAGGTGATCGAACAACTCACCCAATGGAAACAGCGCGGCATTCTGTTACCGATCTCGATTAACGTCACGGTGAGTGACTTTTCACGCCCCGGATTTGCCGAAGAGTTGCACCGCGATGTGCTTGCTGCCGGCTTGTATTCATCCGATGTGCGGATTGAATGCCTGGAAACCGAGAAAGTGCTGGAGAGCGATCCGGCACTGAAAGAGCTGGATAAGCTCAAACTGCTGGGCTTTACCATCCTGCTGGATGACTTTGGCGCAGGTTACAGCAATATCAGCTACTTACGCCGCATTCCTATTGATGTCATCAAACTCGACCGTTCGCTGGTCAGCCAGGTAACCACCGATCCTGGCAGTCGGATCATCGCCCGCAACGTGATTATGATGCTCAAAGAGTTGCAGTATGTGGTGCTGGCCGAAGGGATAGAAGACCTGGAAACAGCGCGCATGCTGGAAGAGTACGGCTGCGATGAAGCCCAGGGGTATTTTTTTTCCCGGCCCCTTTCGCCGGATGAAATCCCCGAGTGGATGGCAGACAGCAAACCCTTTCGTCTGCTGGCCAAAATAGCAGCCAACAGTATCAGCACCATTCGTAGCCGCTAAAAATTAGCCAGACTGTTGTCTTTAGCCGCAGTCTGGCAGTGTCACGAAAATGTCATAAACTCTGAATTATAACCTGCATCAATACGTTATCGCTTTTCTACCCCTTTAGCCGCCATTTCCTCATTAAAGCCACGCTTAAAGATGGTCGATATTGCTGGCATGCGCCTTTCGCGCATCCACAGACTATGGGAAGTATGAAACGATGAAACTCAACCACCTTACTATCGGGCAACGCCTCGGCTGCCTGGCGACCTTGCTGTTGCTGGCAACGCTGTTTATCGGCATACGTGGCTTGTCTATCAACGCCAGCGGATTAGTACAAAACCAGCAGATTATGGCCACGGAGAAGGTGGTTGCGGACAGCATCGACACCGCCCGCAACGCGCAGGTGCAATTTAAAATTCAGGTCCAGGAGTGGAAGAACACCCTGCTACGTGGCACACAAGGCCAGCAGACATTTGATAAATACAAAAACGCGTTTGTAGAACAAAGTCAGAAGACCCAGACATTATTAAAAACCCTCAGTGCGATGCTGCCCGAAATTGGCGTCGATAATAGCGAAGCGATAAAAACGATAAGTTTGCATGCCCGGCTGGAAGAGCAATATCTGGCGGCATTGCAGCAGTACAGCGTACAGGATGCCAGCAGCGCACAGCGCGTTGATCACCTGGTCACCGGGATTGATCGCGAACCCACGCGCATGATCGATGAAATGGTCGCCACCACGCTGAAGCAAGCGACGCTGATCCGTCAGCAGACTGATGCGCGCAACCATGAACACTTTGCGCAGACGCGCCTGATGCTGCTGATCGTGATGGCGATAACCCTGCTGGTGGGGCTGCTTATCACCTGGTGGCTGGTACGCAGCATTACCCATCCTCTGGCGCAGGCCGTCTCAGTCGCCCGCAATGTGGCTTCCGGCGATTTGCAATCTTCGTTTGTGGTTAGTGGCCGCGATGAAACCGCCGAGCTGATGCGTGCGTTGCAGGAGATGAACAGTAACCTGACACGCATTGTTACCGGCGTCCGTTCCGGTACCGAAACTATCGCCGGGGCATCGCAGGAGATCGCCACCGGAAGCCGCGAACTCTCTGCGCGCAATGAGGCACAAGCCAGCGCGCTGGAACAAACCGCCGCGTCAATGGAAGAGTTAACCTCGGTAGTTAAAAATAATGCCGAAAACTCGCGTGTCGCCAGCGATATTACCCGTGAAGCTTTCCGCGTCGCCAATCAGGGCGGCGAAGTGGTGGAGCGCGTGGTGAATACCATGAGCGAAATTAACCAGCTTTCTACTGAGATCAGCAGCATTATCGGCGTCATTGACAGTATCGCCTTCCAGACCAATATCCTCGCGCTGAACGCCGCCGTTGAAGCTGCGCGCGCCGGTACAGAAGGACGCGGCTTTGCTGTTGTCGCCTCCGAAGTGCGGGCGCTGGCGCAACGGTCCGCCACAGCGGCGAAAGAGATCGGTGCATTGATTCAGCGTTCCGTTAACCGCATTGATGAAGGCAACTCGCTGGTAAAAAATGCCGGTAATGCCATGGATGAAATCGTGCAAAGCGTGGAACGTGTCAGCCAGCTTGTCGAAACCATTTCCCTGGCCAGCAAAGAGCAGAGCGTCGGTATCGATCAGGTGCATGTTGCGATAACGCATATGGATGCAGCGACACAGCAGAACGCCACGCTGTCGCAAGAGTCGTCTGCTGCTGCACACGCTATGCAGCAGCAGGCTGAGAACTTACTGGAGATAGTGCAGATTTTTAAACTGCGCACACAACACAACGCGGTGTAAAACCGCCGTGCCCTGCTCCGGCGTTTGTTGCCGGAGAGGGCAAACTTGCGACCTGGCGAATTAATACGCTGATCATCAAATTTCTCAATCCATGGGCAGAAAAATTTGCGTTTGATTCAATTCGGGCGGCAGGTTATAAAGTACGCAAGTGACGGATATACGATTTAACAAGCCTTAAATTCTTCGCTGGCAGTTTTGGTGTCGAAACTGCCATCTTTTATTTTCTTCTTTGCACTTTGCTGGCTTACAGCCCGATGACTGCGACTGTCGCAGACGGTTTATCCCTTGTTTACACCATTTTTATTAATGCAGCACACCTTCCCCGCTTATTGCACGGCATAAAAAAGCAAAGCGCTCAGAACAAGCGCTTTGGCATCAGATAATTAATGAGTACGCAGGAGCATGCTAATTGCATCCTGTTCAGACAATCCGTATCCCTTAATGAAAACTTCCATCGATTCATCTTGCGTTTGATTAAATAACGTTTCGCCACCGCTGGACTGCAAATTGCCGGACAGGACATCCCCCATTTCGACATCGTACTTTCCGAGCAGCTCAGCAATAGCAAACTCGCCCTTTTCGTCGCGAATAACAATGAAACCTATGCGGTGTTCGTGATGAACGACAGTACCTTTCATAAGACAATTCCTTTCACTGTTGGGATTTCAGATTAGCTGAATATCGCGGCCACGAAAATGTTCAGCAACGGTTTTAGTGAGCCAGTAAACAATCCACCCGCGACTTTTTGATCATCGCCACAAATATTACCCGCACCCACCACAACGGGCATTCGAGTCACCGCCGTGGAGCTCTCCACAAAAATCTGGCATAAAATTAATTTTTCACCACAGACAATAATAAAAACATCTACATTATATAGAGTTATCTTTGCCTACTATTTTTCGCACTATGGCGAAAGCGCCTGATCACCCTAATTGAATTCAGGCAAGTTCAACTAAAGTAAAATTTCCAGTTTTTTCCATAATATATTTCTCATCAGTTCAGCAAAGATAACGTACTAAAAATAATGTAGGCAGGGTTAGCGACTCAACAGATATAACCCGTTTAACGCCCTTATCGCTCCTGACTTTTTTGAGAAGACTCACTATGCGTAACAACGAACCCGTCACCCAGCAAGAGTACGTTTTCGATAATGATGCCACCTTGATGTCCACCACGGATCCGGCCAGTTATATCAATTACGCCAACGATGCGTTTATTCAAGTCAGTGGTTTTACCCTGCATGAAGTTAAAGGGCAGCCGCACAACCTGGTCCGCCACCCGGATATGCCGAAAGAGGCCTTCGCCGATATGTGGGCGACGTTAAAACAGGGCGAGCCCTGGAGCGCACTGGTGAAGAATCGCCGCAAAAATGGCGATCATTACTGGGTACGTGCCAACGCGATTCCGGTGATCCGCGCCGGAAACATCAAGGGGTATATGTCGGTACGAACCCGCCCGACGGCCGAAGAAGTGGCGCAAACCGAGGCGTTATACCAACAGTTCCGTGACGGTCAGGCAAAAGGCAGGCGCTTCCATAAGGGCCTGATTATCCGCACCGGCCTGATGCGCTGGCGGTCACTGTTTGTCACCATGCCCTTACGCTGGCGATTACGTTCCGCACTGATTGTGACGTTACTGCTCAGTATGCTCGCTGCCTGGCGCAGTGCAGTCACGCCCGGACACTGGGCGTTATTCTCCGCTGTGATGGCATTACTGTTGCTGGTCTGCGGCGTGTGGCTGGAACACCAGATTGTCCGCCCGGTGGAGCGCCTGTGCCGCCAGGCTTTACAGGTCGCCAGCGGGGAAACTCACCAGGTCGATCAGCCTCATCGCGTGGATGAAGTCGGCGTGACGCTGCGCGCGATTAATCAGCTTGGTTTGATGTTCCGCTGGCTGGTGAATGATGTCAGCGGTCAGGCGCAAACGGTGCTGCAGGCCTCGGAGTCCCTGCGTGCCGGGAATGACTCGCTCAGCCGGCAGACGGAACAGGCCGCTTCCAATGTGCAGCAAACCGCCGCGACGATGAATGAAATGACTGCGACGGTAAAAAGCAATCGTGAAACGGCCGCGGAAGTGACACGCCTCTCTGAAGGCATGCGTGACGCCGCCCAGCAAGGCGGCGAAGTAATGAGCCAGATGATCACCATGATGGCGGCCATAGACGACAGTTCTCAGCAAATCGCCAGTATCACCAGCATTATCGATAGCATTGCTTTTCAGACCAACATTCTGGCACTGAACGCTGCCGTTGAGGCCGCACGTGCGGGCGAGCAGGGAAAAGGGTTTGCCGTCGTCGCAGGTGAAGTGCGCAGCCTTGCCCAGCGCAGCGCCCGCGCAGCCAGCGAAATTAAAGCGCTAATTGAGAACAGCGTGAATCATGTGAATTCCGGCAACCTGCTCGCCGATGACGCTGGTAAAACGATGCAGCAAATCGTCGACCAGGTCCAGAACGTCACGACGCTAATTGCGCAGATTAGCGCCGCCACCGCCGAACAAGCCACCGCGCTCAGCGAAGTGAGCCTGGCAGTGGAAGATCTGGACAAAATAACGCACCAGAACGCCGAGCGCGTGCTGGAGGGGGCGGAGGCTTCCGGGCGTATGAATCAGCAAGCGATACGTCTGGCAGAAGCCATCTCTGTCTTTCAGTAAACGGAGATGTTGCAATTTTGCCACCGGCAGCACATTTTCCTGGCGTCCGGCGGAGCAAATATAGCCACAACGTTTAAGGGGGTATTCCTGTGAAAAAGTTATTGATCTGTTGTCTGTTCGGCAATACCGCCAACGCGCTGGCCAGAAAGATGCAAAAAGCCGCCAGAGCGCAGGGTCATCAGATGTTGATTAGCGCTATTGGCGTTTCTAATTTTGCCAGTGTCGCTCCGGCTTTTGACTGTTATCTGGTCGCACCACATATTCAGTACAAGCTGGACGAACTGAAAGAAGCGATTGATGATTCCGCGCCGATTGCGGTTATTGAGAGTTACCCTTTCGCCGCGATGGATGGCGAGAAGGTTCTGGCGTTTGTCATGGAACGTATGCCGGCGTTAGCGGAGTAATAAGCCAAAAGGTTCCGGCCAGCTTGCGGAACCTTTTTTACGCGGTCAGGATTGCAATGTGGCCAGGCGGGCCGCGAACCCGACAAAAATCAGACCAATCAGAGAATTACCAATACGGGTGATCTTCTTGCGAGTTTTCACCCACTGCGTCACATATGAGCCAGAAATCACCAGAAAGCTGAAATAGCAAACGCTGATGGCTTCGAGGGTGCTGGCAAGAATAAAGAAAGCCGTACCCGGACTGGCATAGTTAATGTCGATAAACTGCACAAAAAACGACACATAAAACAGAATCGCTTTCGGGTTAGTGAGACTTAAAACCAGCGCGCGGCGAAAAACATCGCCTTTGTGGATCTCCTGTTCATTCTGCTGCCGGGTCTTCTGTACAAAGGTGCTGTAGAGCATTTTGCAACCCAGGTAAAGCAAATAAAACGCGCCAAGATAGCGAACGATATTAAACAGCAGAGGCGTGGTTTTAATCAGCGTCGCAACACCCGCGTAGGCCAGAAACATCAGCACCGCATCGCCAATAAAGACGGCGCTGGCCGCCACATAGCCGTTTTTTAGCCCGCCGGCGATACTGCTCTTCAAGACAAAAAAAGTGTTCGGCCCCGGCACTAAAATGATGAAAATCGCGCCAATAAGATAAGACCAGTAACTGATAACTCCATACTCGGCAAACACACATCCTCCTGAAGGTACAACCAATACAACGAACCGGGCGCTAACATACGCCATATACTGCTGAATATAAAGCCACTCGTCCCTTCCCCCCCCAACCTGCCAGGGCGGTTTCTACAGACCAGGGGGGGATTTCTTCCCTTCAGGCTTGAATACTGACTATGCATACAGTATAAACACAGGGAAAATTAACCAGCAAAAAGGAATGCCTTATGTTTGTTGAGCTTATCTATGACAAGCGTAATGTTGAAGGTTTACCGGGCGCCAGAGAGATAATCCTCAACGAGCTGACCAGGCGCGTGCAGCGTCTCTTTCCGGAGGCCGACGTGCGTGTAAAACCGATGCAGGCTAACGGTTTAAACAGCGATGCCAGCAAAAGTGACCGTGAGAAATTAAACCGTATGCTTGAAGAGATGTTCGAGGAAGCGGACATGTGGCTTGTTCAGGAGTGAACCTCTCTGCCCTTCGCATCTGTGCCGATAACATCGCGCCCTCTGTAAAATTCTGACCAGGACGTCAACGGTTCCCATTACCGCAGCCTGGTTTCACGCCAGTTTGCGGTAAGCTGGCGGGGGCGTTGAAAACGCGCATACCGTGCAGATACTGCCAGCGTTTGGCTGTAATGAAGGCCAGGAATACGCTTTTTTCGGGCGAGCCCGCGAAAAAACAACGCCCGTCTGGCGGGCCCTGCGCGAGAAAATAATCACAGGGTCGTTATAAACGAGACAGGTGTATGGGTTACCAGGGCCTGGAACTGCCGCGCTACGTTCTCTGCCGCCATGTTTTTTAACGGCGGGTTACAACTTTTATGCCAATACCCGGCTGGCCTTACACTCCTTCATGCGTGTTTCACTTTTTCTGCACATTTATGCCGCATTATAGCGAAGCCCCCCGGCGAGGAATCAGCCTCAGCGGGAAAGGATGATGAGATGAAACTGATAAACAAACTGGCGATGGCCATCACCTTATTCGCAGCAGGCGCCAGCACTGTGCTTGCTCAGCCTGGTTTCCACCCGCATGGCGGGCCGGGTTATCCCAATGGCGGTCACCGCGACGATATCCCACGCCCAGGTGACAGGTTTAGCATTCTTCCGGATATCGCAACCACAGTGCTACTTGGGGGATTAACCTACTATCTGGTGAACGGGATTTATTACCAGAGACAAGGTACCCAGTATGTGGTGGTGGAAAAACCCTCTGCGTCACCTTCACCTTCCGGCGCACAGGTGCTGGACTTTAACGGGAAGCGGTATTACCTGCGCGATGGCCATTACTATGCGCGCGACATTGACGGCAATTATTTTGAAGTCCCGCGCCCCGACGGGCTCTGAAGAAAAGCTAAGGGTGTCATTACCGGCACCCTTGCCTGTAATAATTGCCGTAAACGCTGAACGTGTACCCTTGTCGCGGTAGTTACGCAGGCGAAGGGAAGACAAGCTCCCATGTAAATGGGACGAAATAGCGCATCAGGTCTTTCTGTGACTTATCCCCCCCACACACACTCATTCAGCGCGCTTTTTTAGGGATTCGTGTATTCAAGGATTTCTTCGCCCATCAGGGTGCAGTCAGCCAGGAAAATTAACCGCATGCGATATTTTCCTTTGTAGAGATAGCCCCACACTTGTAAAACATCGAAATATTGCGCCTGATTTTGCGGATTTTTCATTTTCATCAGAGGCGTCACCTCGCTATCAATCTCCATTCTGTCATCGTTGTCGCGATAAAAAGCCAGCAATTTCTTCGCCTCGGTAATCGCCTGAGCGTTGCACGTTTCGGCAGATTTTTTGCCAGCTGCGCATGCGTGAAAAGAGAAGCTGAACAATAACAGCGCGGTAAGAACCCCAAAATATCCTGATTTAAAACGATATAGTCCTGACATGGCATCACGCTCCGTGCGTTCAGTCGTAACAACTAAAATGGAGAAGAAAGCGACCATACTGGGAATCAAAAACGAATTCATCCCAGTTCGATGCATACCAGACCGGAGGGGTGGTAATGAGTTCAAATACCCTGAACTTTCCCATCATTTCATTTATTTTGTCGTGAAAGTCTGCCAGCAGATTACTTTTAATATTTTCCGGCAACGTCGTCATGGCGGAATGTTCAAAAAACCAGGCTGCGGCAACACGTTCTGAATGCTGCCAGGTTGTTTCACTAAAGACGGGATGCCAGTACTCGGGTGGATGTTTCTCGGATTGCTGACGATGATACTCCGCCACAGCAGCGCGCAGGGTATCTCCTTCCTCAAGCTTGACCATAAAATAGTGAGATCCACGGTTGATATCACGGTTCATGGTGCCCAACGCATCCATAAATCCGTTCAAATTTTCAACATATTTATCCATAGATTTTCCTGAGCAACCGGGGCTGTGCATTACTGGCGGTGCCACATTGCCAGAGAGGGATCGGCATAGCAAATCAATTTCAAGGAGAGGGAATGATGAAAGGCAATGATAAGCTTTGTTATAATTTATGGGCAAGTGATGTATCAGCCAAACACATTCCTCACTGTCATGGAGACAGAGCGAATTTTGAACGCTGTCTTCTCGAAAGACCACCCGGTGAGACTCGCTAATTATGGCTGGTTTTTATACAGAGCGACTGTCCAGAATACGATTCAGGCTAGCCACTTAACCCATTACACCGTGGCAATATGCTGCAGTGTAACAAAACAGCAAATTTTGTCGTTAGTTAAGCACATTCCCATTACGGATTACCGCAGCCCGTGTTTTACTTACATAAAGCCATAAACCGTTTATTTCAGCAAAAGAAGCCGCACACTGCTTTGCCTCTTCAGGGACTTTTATAACGATTTCGTCTTTTTAATGCTTGTAACGCCATACAAGAAATAAAGTAGTATGAAGCTCCGGGGCTTCATGTTGATAATCAGACAGGATCCAGACAATCGTATTGCCTGTATCAGATATTAAATCAGCATTTTTCGATAGCCCAATAAATAAACCAACATCTTTCCAAACATATAATTGCCGATTAATTTTCTGTCTTTACGGGCAATGCATCTCAGCTGCAAGGGTACTGTATGAAAGAACAAAAAAAAGCGGCATATTTATTATTTGGGTTTTCTCCCTACGCTGAGCGCGATGGAAATAGAGAGTATGTTGATGAACTGGCTTAGATTCAGAAATGAGATGCCCCACGCGATCAGTCGTTCTTTTTACCTATGTTAAAGCTTCAACAGGCTGACCAATTTACAACGAGCCCTGGATAAATATCGACGTCTTGTTGGAAGTATTATTCAGCTCGTCCTTAATCCGGAACGGTGCCAATCCATAGCCTCCGTTCGATCAAACCGATGCAATGTTATTCTTGTGCTGCTTTTTCTGCTGCTCGCTTGATTTCGCGACAAAGCGCGTCCTGTTTTACGGGGCATAACTGTGATGCCTGATTCCGGATTTTATCAAGATCTTTAGCATCAAGTGTTGAATCAATATGTCGAAGTACGTAATTCTTTAGCGCAGGATTTTTACTGATCTGGGTTGTTAAATCCGGCAAGGTATCCCAGTGGTCGACCAAAAGCCGCGCAACCGATTCGGAAATACCTTCCGCAATGTCACCCTCATCACAGTGGCCAAATTTTACCCGATATTGGTTAACAGCACTCCAGGTATTTAATGAATCTACCACCACATCAGCGGCTTCAGCATCCGAAGGGGCACATGTTTTTGCCAACGCTATATTGGCGGTCATTAATCCAATCAGCATCAGTACTCTTATTTTTTGCATTGTGAAAATTTCCCTGTAGTGGCGACCATGGCGCGACTGATATTAATTTTTATAGCCACACAACCAGAATAAAAGCCCGGTGCGGTGTGGCCAGGAACCGAGAAGCGAAGGATATCATACAAACTGTGTGGGTATAAGGATATTAGCAGTAGATACATAGAGATAGCATTTAATGAAGGTTTCCATATGCAGAGCGAGCATCAAAATCAAACTACATCATTGAAACCATATGTAATGACATGCTCGCCTCTAATAACAGAAAGTAATGTTAACAGCGCCCATTTTTGGTATAAAGCGTCTTTTATGACAGGCATTAACATGGCGTTTGAGGGGACAGGTTCAAACCCACTCAATTCAACCGAAATTATTCAATTAAATCAGTTGGTTTGAGCTATTTAATGTTTCTCATTTGTACACGGTAAAATAACGTTAGGACCCTGAAGCTTTACCCTTCTAGTAGCAGCCATCTGCGATACACTCTTACGAGGTGATATTAACAGCCCTAAGACAATCTGGATATTGTCAGTTATACAACCAACGCCCAGCTTTGGCCGATTGAATAAACATATCAATAGTTAATTCTTGAATATCAACAGGTTCTGGCTTCTTAAAGGGATTCCATGAGAAATTGACCGGCGGGTAATATTTTTCAAGATGAAAATCACTCATATCCACATTAAATTCTTTGGAATACTCGTCAACGAGCTCCTCGACATCGTCCTGGTCTAATCTCACGTCGAAATGGATACTCGATTCTTTTGTGTAAGTGTCATATTTCTTTTTTCTAAATATATATACACCACTTCGAACAGTGATCATTTCGATTACACGTTTTTCAATATCATCGTTCACCATATCTTATCATTGCCCCGCGCTATCATGTTGTATTCTCTAACTGAATTATAAATAATCTGCGAGACATCAGCAGCGAGAATTATCTCACCTACAACAGGAATAGTGCGGCCTACCCATGTTCCAATCTTCCTGACCATTCTGCGTTTTACTGTCCAGGGCGTATAACCGCCAATCCATGTAGGCATTTTTAAACCAAATGGGAACATTCTGTCTCCAAACACTCGTCTCATCCCTTTTGATAGTCTGGATGTACCAGGCAAAGCATCTTTAGGCTTAGTACGTGTAAGTTGATCATTCCTACCAGCGTAAAGGGCATAGATTGAAACTATATCTTTAACACCGAACTGATCCGCAGTGTTAAAGATAAAGACCATAAAAAAAAGCTCAGTTGCAGTCAGGTTCGAGCATCCTGCGTAGTAGTAGGTACCATTAAGTTCTTCAACGGTGTCCATCATATTCGTCCTGTAGAGCGTATGAACCAGGAAAGCATGGCCGAAATTTTTACCCTTGTCTATTAGCAGCCGTCTGACTTCGTTCAGGGCATAATAGCTGGTCTGTGCATTGATTAATGCATACATTGCCCGATGGCTGGCCCAGCCTCCGTTCATTGTCCAGGGGAAAACCGCGAGTAAAATCGCCATTCCCTTAGCGCTGGGTTTAAACGCAATCAACTGGAGCTTGCGTGAAGTAATTGCGCGGTGCCAGGATTATGCAGTAAGTTCGTATCTGGTGTATTTCTTGCAGGCGACTTCGCAGTCTGAATGCGGGAATCAAGGGAAAATCGAACATCATTACAATGAATTTCCATAAAGCGAGGGATAAAGTACAAATTGACTGATGGGATGGCACGCCAACTGATTTCCATGAACAACGCCCCTTAGCAGAGCGTCTTTACGATACGCAAAAACTTCCTGGACACAGATCACCTAATCAAACTGCCCGCTATCACGATGATCGAGGTAAAGAATGGTCAAAAATTAGTGTCATCAGTTAAATCATGGAATCTAGATTTAATACAATGCGTGGAGATTTTACAGTAGAAAAACATATTTTTGCATCGTCTTCTCTTCCCCACCACCGATTGATATCAAAATACATTGTACCAAGAGATAAGTAATAACCATCGTTGATTTTGCTATCGCTATTTACACTCGAGAAAACGACCGCTGAGCAAAGGGCATATATTATCGTATCTGGCATTATTATACTTTGCTTAGACAAAACTACTTTTCTTAGATTCGGATCGGTAGTGAATTCAATATCAAACCCATCAGGTAATTCGTTACCATGAGCGAAATTACATCTAAAAATCTCATAAAGTACTTCTGATAAATGTGCCTCTCTTTTTTTCAAAGAAATATTTTTAAAAATTGTTTCCTCAATATTTATTCCGGAGGCGAACATTGGTTCAATAGCCCATTGATAACGCTGGAATGTATTAACAAAAACATTATGGCTCCCAATGGATCTATCAAAAATTTTATTTCCGGTTCCTTCTAAAGCAAAACATGCATGCATTAACGCTGATTGAGGTTTTCCTGAATTTGCATCATCGATAGCATATTGCACACGATCAGAAATTTTCATTTTTTCCCCCATTATGGCCAAGTCGGTCAGGATACTCCTGGCATACAAATTTGATAACTTGTTTGGATAACCGTTCGAATACTAATAATAAAAAACGGGAACCAAGCGGCTCCCGTTTTTGTTTAACCCGTGAGGCGGATTACATGTTCGCGATAATCGCGTCGCCAAACTCTGAGCATTTCAGCAGCTTAGCGCCTTCCATCAGACGTTCGAAATCGTAGGTTACGGTTTTGGCAGCGATTGCGCCTTCCATACCTTTCACGATCAGGTCTGCGGCTTCGAACCATTCCATATGACGCAACATCATCTCTGCAGAGAGGATCACGGAACCCGGGTTCACTTTATCCTGGCCTGCATATTTCGGCGCAGTACCATGGGTCGCTTCAAACAGAGCGCACTCGTCGCCAATGTTTGCACCCGGGGCAATACCAATACCGCCAACCTGTGCCGCCAGGGCGTCAGAAATGTAGTCACCGTTCAGGTTCATACAAGCGATAACGTCATATTCAGCCGGACGCAGCAGGATCTGCTGCAGGAACGCATCGGCGATCACATCTTTAATGATGATTTCTTTGCCGGTTTTCGGGTTTTTGATTTTCTGCCATGGGCCACCGTCGATCAGTTCGCCGCCGAACTCTTCGCGTGCCAGCTGGTAACCCCAGTCTTTGAACGCGCCTTCGGTGAACTTCATGATGTTACCTTTGTGCACCAGCGTAACGGAATCACGGTCGTTGGTGATGGCGTATTCAATCGCTGCACGAACCAGGCGCTTGGTGCCCTCTTCGGAGCACGGCTTAATGCCGATACCGCAATGTTCCGGGAAGCGAATTTTCTTCACGCCCATCTCTTCGCGCAGGAATTTGATCACTTTTTCCGCGTCGGCAGAGTCAGCTTTCCACTCAATGCCAGCGTAAATGTCTTCGGAGTTTTCACGGAAGATGACCATGTCTGTCAGTTCCGGGTGTTTTACCGGGCTTGGCGTACCCTGGTAGTAACGTACCGGACGCAGGCAAATATAGAGATCCAGTTCCTGGCGCAGCGCAACGTTCAGAGAACGGATGCCACCGCCAACCGGCGTGGTCAGAGGGCCTTTGATAGCAACACGGTAATCACGGATCAGATCAAGCGTTTCAGGCGGCAGCCAGACATCCTGGCCATAAACGTGGGTAGATTTTTCACCGGTATAAATTTCCATCCAGGAAATCTTACGCTCGCCCTTATAGGCTTTTTCCACAGCGGCATCGACCACTTTCAGCATCGCCGGCGTAACATCAACACCAATCCCATCCCCTTCAATGAACGGGATAATCGGGTTATTCGGAACGTTGAGTTTGCCATTTTGCAGGGTGATCTTGTTACCTTCCGCCGGAACAACTACTTTGCTTTCCATTCACCTCTCCTTCGAGCGCTTCTGGTTGTTTTGCTCGCTGACTTCATGCCGGGGCGCTCAGACTGCGTCCGCTCACCTGTTACGTGAATCACACAGAGCAAACCGTTTTTTTGTTAATGAATTGTAATGAGCCCATCAATACTAACCGATAGTTGGGTTCCATGAAAGGCAATCGTGATTCGGTTATAATGCGGCAATTGATAACCAGTGAAAATACCATGAAGAAAAGTTCTTTTAGAAATCACCGGGTTGAGCGATTCAGCTCACAACAAGCTACTCAGTCTGAACGTAAAAGCCAGCCAAAACGTGTGATTTTGTTCAATAAACCCTACGATGTTTTGCCGCAGTTCACTGATGAAGCCGGGCGCAGCACACTGAAGGATTATATTCCTGTTCAGGGGGTGTATGCGGCTGGTCGCCTCGATCGCGACAGCGAAGGGTTGCTGGTGTTAACCAATGATGGGGGTTTGCAGGCACAGTTGACCCAGCCGGGCAAACGCACCGGCAAGATTTACTATGTTCAGGTTGAAGGCGAACCAACCGACGAAGCCATTAACGCCCTGCGTAATGGCATCACCCTGAATGATGGCCCCACGCTGCCCGCAGGTGTCGAGCGGGTCAGCGAGCCAGAGTGGCTATGGCCGCGTAATCCGCCCATTCGTGAACGCAAGTCCATTCCCACCGGTTGGCTGCAAATCACTTTATATGAAGGACGTAACCGCCAGGTGCGGCGCATGACGGCGCATGTTGGCTTCCCTACCCTGCGACTTATCCGTTACGCTATGGGAACTTACACGCTGGATAACCTCGCTAATGGCGAGTGGCGAGACGCTTAATACGCAACGGAGGTACCCATGTTTAAACCCCACGTAACCGTTGCCTGTGTGGTGCATGCACAGGGTAAATTCCTGGTGGTCGAAGAAACGATTCGCGGAAAAACCCTTTGGAACCAACCTGCAGGTCATCTCGAAGCCAACGAAACCCTGGTACAGGCTGCAAAGCGTGAACTCTGGGAAGAAACCGGCATTGACGCCGCACCGCAGCAGTTTATTCGCATGCATCACTGGATTGCGCCAGACAAAACCCCGTTTTTACGTTTCCTGTTTGCCATTGAGCTTAACGAAATGTGCGCCACTGAGCCGCACGATAGGGATATTGATCGCTGCCTTTGGGTGAGCGCTGAAGAGATTTTGCAGGCGTCGAATTTACGCTCGCCACTGGTGGCAGAGAGCATCCGTAGCTGGCAGCGCGGGGAGCGTTATCCGCTGGCGCTGGTGGGCGAGTTTAACTGGCCATTTACAGCGTAAGCCAGAGCATGGCGACGAAAAGCAACGCATCGGCAACCTGAGAGGGGCAACAAAGGATGCCTGCGTCGCCAGCCCGTGCTAGAATACGCCGCCCTGAAGTTCTACGTCGTGAGTATTCTTATGTCAGATAGCCCAAAAAAAGTGATCGTCGGTATGTCCGGCGGTGTTGACTCTTCCGTTTCCGCTTACCTGTTGCAACAACAGGGCTACAAGGTGGAAGGCCTGTTCATGAAGAACTGGGAAGAGGATGACGGCGAAGAATACTGCACAGCGGCCGCGGATTTGGCAGACGCGCAAGCTGTTTGCGACAAGCTCGGCATTGAGCTTCACACCGTCAATTTTGCCGCAGAATACTGGGATAACGTGTTCGAACACTTCCTGGCCGAGTACAAAGCCGGGCGTACGCCGAACCCGGATATTCTGTGCAACAAAGAGATCAAATTTAAAGCGTTCCTTGAGTTTGCCGCCGAAGATCTGGGTGCGGATTTCATCGCCACCGGTCACTATGTGCGCCGTGCAGATGTGGATGGCAAAAGCCGCCTTCTGCGCGGTCTGGATGGCAACAAAGATCAGAGCTATTTCCTTTATACACTGGGCCATGAACAGATTGCGCAAAGCCTGTTCCCGGTTGGCGAGCTGGAAAAACCGCAGGTCCGTAAGATTGCTGAAGACCTGGGGCTGGCCACCGCGAAGAAAAAAGACTCTACTGGCATCTGTTTTATCGGCGAACGTAAATTCCGTGAGTTCCTTGGCCGCTACCTCCCTGCCCAGCCGGGCAAAATCCTCACTGTTGACGGTGAAGAGATCGGCGAGCACCAGGGGCTGATGTACCATACGCTCGGGCAGCGCAAAGGCCTTGGCATTGGCGGTACAAAAGAAGGCAGCGAAGAGCCGTGGTATGTCGTCGACAAAGACGTGGAAAACAACATCCTTATCGTCGCACAAGGCCATGAACACCCGCGCCTGATGTCCGTCGGGCTGATTGCCCAGCAACTACACTGGGTCGATCGTGAGCCGCTGCAGGGCTCATTGCGCTGCACGGTGAAAACCCGTTATCGTCAGGAAGATATTCCCTGCACGGTAACCGTACTGGACGCGGAACGCATTGAAGTGCGTTTTGACGATCCGGTAGCTGCTGTGACACCGGGCCAGTCGGCTGTGTTCTACAGCGGCGAAGTGTGCCTTGGCGGCGGCATTATTGAGCAGCGTTTGCCGCTGCCTCTGTAAACACGATCTCACAAGACCGGACTGACGAAAGCCCGCGCTGTGGCTAAGAGGCGGGCGCAAAAGGAGCGAGAGTGGCGAAGAACTATTACGACATTACCCTGGCGCTGGCAGGCATTTGCCAGTCGGCACGTCTGGTGCAACAACTGGCGCACCAGGGGCATTGTGACAGCGACGCGCTGCATGTTTCACTGAACAGTGTTATCGATCTCAATCCTGACTCAACGCTCAGCGTCTTCGGCGGCAGCGAAACCAACCTGCGCACCGGGCTGGAAACCCTGCTCGGTGTACTCAATGCCAGCAGCCGCCAGGGGCTTAATGCCGAGCTGACCCGCTACACGCTAAGTATGATGGTGCTGGAGCGTAAACTTGCCGGCAACAAAGGAGCCATGGATACGCTTGGCAACCGTATTGCCGGTTTACAGCGCCAGCTGGAGCATTTTGATCTACAGTCAGACACACTGCTGAGCGCGATGGCCGCCATTTATGTTGATGTGATTAGCCCGCTCGGGCCGCGTATCCAGGTAACGGGTTCGCCTGCGGTATTGCAAAGCCCGCAAGTGCAGGCGAAAGTCCGCGCTACCCTGCTAGCCGGGATCCGCGCCGCGGTGCTGTGGCACCAGGTCGGCGGCGGTCGCCTGCAATTAATGTTGTCCCGAAATCGCCTGACGACCCAGGCCAAACAAATTCTTGCTCATTGTTAACCTCCCGGAGTTGTGACTTATGGAATTATCCTCACTGACCGCCGTTTCCCCTGTCGATGGACGCTACGGCGATAAAGTCAGCGCGCTGCGCGGGATCTTCAGCGAATACGGTTTGCTGAAATTTCGCGTTCAGGTAGAAGTGCGCTGGCTGCAAAAACTGGCGGCACACGCGGCGATCAAGGAAGTTCCTGCTTTTGCTGTCCACGCAAACGGTTTCCTCGATAAAATCGTCGAAGACTTCAGTGAAGAAGACGCAGCACGTATTAAAACCATCGAGCGCACCACCAACCACGATGTAAAAGCGGTTGAATACTTTCTGAAAGAGAAAGTGGCGGACATTCCGGAACTGCACGCCGTTTCTGAATTTATCCACTTCGCCTGCACGTCAGAAGATATCAATAACCTGTCGCACGCGCTGATGCTGAAAACCGCCCGCGACGAGGTGATCCTGCCTTACTGGCGCAAGCTTATCGACGGGGTTAAAGAACTGGCGGTGCAATATCGCGATATTCCCCTGCTCTCCCGCACCCACGGTCAGCCGGCAACGCCGTCCACCATCGGTAAAGAGATGGCCAACGTCGCCTACCGCATGGATCGCCAGTTCCGTCAGTTAAATCAGGTCGAAATCCTGGGCAAAATCAACGGTGCGGTGGGTAACTATAACGCTCACATCGCCGCCTATCCGGAAGTCGACTGGCATCTGTTCAGCGAAGAGTTCGTCACCTCTCTGGACATTCAATGGAATCCGTACACCACGCAGATAGAGCCGCACGATTATATTGCGGAGCTGTTTGACTGCATGGCGCGCTTCAATACCATCCTGATCGATTTCGATCGTGATGTCTGGGGCTATATTGCGCTGAACCACTTTAAGCAGAAAACCATCGCAGGAGAAATTGGCTCCTCTACCATGCCGCACAAGGTCAACCCGATTGATTTTGAGAACTCCGAAGGCAATCTCGGCCTGTCCAACGCGGTGTTGCAGCATCTGGCCAGTAAACTGCCGGTCTCCCGCTGGCAGCGCGATCTTACCGATTCTACGGTGCTGCGTAACCTCGGCGTCGGTGTCGGTTATGCGTTGATTGCTTACCAGTCAACCCTGAAAGGCGTGAGCAAACTCGAAGTGAACCGCGATCGTCTGCTCGACGAGCTGGATCACAACTGGGAAGTGCTGGCCGAACCTATCCAGACGGTTATGCGTCGTTACGGCATTGAAAAGCCGTATGAAAAACTGAAAGAGCTGACGCGCGGCAAACGTGTCGATGCCGAAGGCATGAAACAGTTTATCGATGGTCTGGCGCTGCCGGAAGAAGAGAAAACCCGCCTGAAAGCCATGACGCCAGCCAATTATATTGGTCGTGCCATCACTCTGGTTGACGAACTGAAGTAATTGCCTCATCACACCCTCTTTCGCCATGAAAGAGGGTTTCTCTCCTCTGCGGTTTAATAAATGTTTATCCCTTCTGCACCACAATCAGCGTTAGACTAGATGTATCAAATTATTATGGAGAGTTCTGACCATGCGCATACTGGTTGTGGAGGACAATGCTCTGCTGCGTCACCATTTAAAAGTTCAGTTGCAGGAGCTGGGACATCAGGTAGATGCGGCGGAAGATGCAAAGGAAGCCGATTACTTTCTTAACGAACATATCCCGGATGTTGCCATCGTTGATCTCGGCCTGCCAGATGAAGATGGGTTGTCGTTGATCCGCCGCTGGCGCAGTCATGACGTCACGCTGCCGGTGCTGGTGCTGACCGCCCGTGAAGGCTGGCAGGACAAAGTTGAAGTGCTGAGCGCCGGGGCCGACGATTACGTCACCAAGCCGTTCCATATTGAAGAAGTGATGGCCCGTATTCAGGCATTGATGCGCCGCAATAGTGGCCTTGCTTCACAGCTGATCTCTATGCCGCCGTTTCAGGTTGATCTCTCCCGTCGCGAACTCTCCGTGAATGACGATGTGATCAAACTGACCGCCTTCGAATACACCATTATGGAAACGCTGATCCGCAACAGCGGTAAAGTGGTCAGTAAAGATTCACTGATGCTACAGCTGTATCCTGATGCGGAACTGCGCGAAAGCCATACCATTGATGTACTGATGGGGCGTTTACGTAAAAAAATTCAGGCACAATATCCGGGCGATGTGATCACCACAGTGCGTGGCCAGGGCTATTTATTCGAACTGCCTAAATGAGACGCGTGTTACGACATTTTTTTCCGCTCTCGCTGCGGGTACGTTTTTTACTCGCCACCGCAGCCGTGGTGATGGTGCTCTCCCTCGCCTATGGCATGGTCGCGCTGGTGGGTTATAGCGTCAGCTTTGACAAAACCACTTTCCGTTTGCTGCGCGGCGAAAGCAACCTGTTCTACACGCTGGCGAAGTGGGAAAACAACGCGCTGAATGTTGATCTGCCGGAAAATCTCAATCTGCAAAGCCCAACCGTGGCGCTTATTTACGATCAGCAAGGCAAGCTGATCTGGTCACAACGCGATGTACCGTGGCTACAGCAACGCATAGAACCCGACTGGCTGAAAACCAATGGGTTTCATGAAATCGAAGCCGATGTGGGTGCCAGCAGTACGCTGGTCGACGATGATCATTCCGTCGCCCGGCAGTTAAAAGAGATCCGCGAAGACGACAGCAGTTCAGAAATGACCCACTCGGTCGCGGTCAATATTTACCCCGCAACCGCGCGGATGCCACAGCTCACCATTGTAGTGGTCGATACTATTCCTATTGAATTGAAACGTTCTTACATGGTGTGGAGCTGGTTTGTCTACGTGCTGGCCGCCAACCTGCTACTGGTGGTGCCGCTGTTATGGCTGGCCGCATGGTGGAGCCTGCGCCCCATCGAAGCACTGGCGCGGGAAGTTCGTGAACTGGAAGAGCACCACCGCGAGCTGTTAAACCCGGAAACGACCCGCGAGCTGACCAGCCTGGTGAGTAACCTCAACCGTCTGCTAAAAAGCGAACGTGAACGCTACGATAAATACCGCACTACGCTCACGGATCTGACGCACAGTCTGAAAACGCCGCTGGCGGTTTTGCAAAGTACGCTTCGCTCGCTGCGCGGTGAGAAGCTGAGCGTGGGCGAGGCCGAACCTATAATGCTGGAACAAATCAGCCGTATTTCTCAGCAGATTGGCTATTACCTGCATCGAGCCACCATGCGCGGCAGCAGTGGCCTGCTCAGCCGGGAACTGCACCCGGTTGCCCCCCTGCTCGACAGCCTGACCTCCGCGCTGAACAAGGTGTACCAACGTAAAGGGGTGAACATCACCCTGGATATCTCACCGGAGATCAGTTTCGTTGGCGAAAAAAATGATTTTATGGAAGTTATGGGCAATCTGCTGGATAACGCCTGTAAATATTGCCTTGAATTTGTTGAAATTTCAGCCCAACAAACAGACGATACGCTACATATTATTGTTGAGGATGATGGCCCTGGCATTCCTGCTGCCAAGCGCGAAATGGTGTTCGATCGCGGGCAACGCGCCGACACGTTACGGCCAGGACAGGGCGTTGGGCTTTCGGTGGCGCGCGACATTGTCGATCAGTATGAAGGCCAGATCCTGACGCAAGAAAGCCTGCTCGGCGGTGCAAAAATGGAAGTGGTGTTTGGCCGCCAGCAGACCGTGGTTGCCGTGGACTGAGTCAATAACACACAGAGACAAATACTCTGGGGCCATCGTGGCCCCTTTTTCTTGCCTGTTCGCGCCGTTACGCAGGACAAAATGCCCTGGCAGCATTACTATGATCCATTACTCAGCCCTGATTAATTGCCGGAAACGCATATGGAATATCACGTAGACATAAACTGGCCAGACTTTATTCAACGCTACTGGCAAAAACGCCCGGTCGTGCTGAAACGCGGAATTAAAAATTTTGTCGATCCTATCAGCCCGGATGAGCTGGCTGGTCTGGCAATGGAAAATGAAGTCGATAGCCGCCTGGTCAGCCACCTTGACGGTAAATGGCAGGTGGGTCACGGCCCTTTTGAGAGCTTTGATCATCTGGGTGAAAGCAACTGGTCGTTGCTGGTGCAGGCCGTTAACCACTGGCATCAGCCAGCCGCCGCGCTGATGCGGCCATTCCGCGCCCTGCCCGACTGGCGTACCGATGATTTGATGATCTCTTTCTCGGTGCCGGGCGGTGGCGTTGGGCCACACCTTGATCAGTACGATGTGTTTATTATTCAGGGCACCGGACGTCGCCGCTGGCGCGTAGGCGAAAAAACGCCGATGAAGCAACATTGTCCGCACCCGGATTTACTGCAAGTGGATCCGTTCGAGGCCATTATCGACGAAGAACTGGAGCCGGGCGATATTCTCTATATTCCGCCAGGGTTCCCGCATGAGGGATATTCGCTGGAAAACTCGCTGAACTATTCCGTCGGTTTCCGTGCTCCAAGCGGTCGCGAGCTGATTAGCGGCTTTGCCGATTATATTCTGCAACGTGAACTGGGTAGCCATCGTTACACCGATCCGGACGTCCCACCGCGTGAACACCCGGCAGATATTCTGCCGGAAGAGCAGGATAAATTACGCGAGATGATGCTCGATTTGATCAACCAACCCGCGCAGTTTAGCGAGTGGCTGGGTGAATTTATTTCGCAGACGCGCCATGAACTGGATATCGCACCGCCGGAGCCGCCTTATCAGCCAGATGAGATCTATGACGCGCTGCAACAGGGCGACAAACTGGTGCGTCTTGGCGGGCTGCGCGTGTTGCGCATCGGGGAAGATGTTTTCGCCAATGGTGAGCGAATCAATTCGCCGCACCGACCGGCGCTGACAGCACTGGCAAGCCATATTGTGCTGACCGGGGAGATGTTTGGCGATGCCCTGGACGATCCGTCGTTCCTGGCCATGCTCGCCGCACTGGTCAATAGCGGCTATTGGTTCTTCGAAGATTAATACCTGATAACCCAGCCTGTGCCGGATAGCGGTTTACCCTATCCGGCACAGGCTAAATCGCCGCTCAGTTCAACTGCGCGAAGCACCACCAGGCATTACAACGACGCTTGCTGCGCGGTCAGCTCGGCGATACGCACAATCACCTGTACGGCTTTTTCCATTCCTTCCAGCGTCACGAATTCATGTTTGCCGTGATAGTTATACCCACCGGTAAACAGGTTCGGGCAGGGCAGCCCCATAAAGGAGAGTTGCGCCCCGTCGGTGCCGCCCCGGATTGGTTTCATGTCCGGTTCAATCTCGCAATCGTGCATCGCCTGTCGGGCAATATCGACAATGTGCGGATGGGCGATCACTTTCTCGCGCATATTGTAATAACTGTCTTCAATCACCAGTTCGATATAACAGTCCGGGTGCAGTCCTTTCCCCACTTTTTTGGCAATTTCCATCATCTTGCGCTTGCGTGCTTCAAACGCCTTGCGGTCAAAATCGCGGATGATGTAATGCATGTCGGCACGTTCAACCGTGCCTTTAATGCTGGTGAGATGATAAAAACCTTCGTAGCCCTCGGTATGTTCCGGGCTCTCTTCTTCCGGCACCAGCGCATGAATACGGCTGGCCAGCGTCAGGGCATTGACCATTACTCCCTTTGCCGTGCCGGGGTGCACATTATTACCCACGATCTTGATGTTGACCGAGGCGGCATTAAAGTTTTCAAACTCCAGTTCACCCACTCCGCCGCCATCAACGGTGTAAGCCCACTGTGCACCAAAGCGTTCCACGTCAAAATGTTTCGCGCCTTTACCCACCTCTTCATCCGGTGTAAACGCGACACAAATATCGCCGTGGGGAATATTCTTTTTCTTCAGCACCGCCAGCGCGGTCATGATTTCGGCCACGCCAGCTTTATCGTCTGCGCCAAGCAGCGTTTTGCCGTCGGTAGTGATGAGGGTCTGACCAAGCAACTGATGCAAAACCGGAAACATCACCGGCGAGAGGATTTCATCGCCAACGCCCAGCGCAATATCGCCGCCGCGGTAATTCTCCAGAATTTGAGGATTGACATTCTTACCGCTGCAATCTGGCGAGGTATCAACATGGGAGATAAACCCAATGGCAGGCACCGGTTTTGACACGTTCGACGGCAGCACCGCCATGACCGTGCCTTTATCGCTCAGCGTGACCTTTTCCAGCCCCATCTCCGTAAGCTGGTTTTGCAGCAGACGCAGGAGTTTCCACTGTCCTTCCGTGCTTGGCACCTGACGGACGCCGGGCTTTGATTGAGTATCCAGAGAAACGTACTGCAAAAAACGCTCTAATAATTTGTCCATAAAGCCACCCCCACAAAATGTCTCAACATTATCAATAAGCGCGAAAAGACAAATATTGCGTCAGGTCACTTTTACCCCGTAAACGAGAATATTTTCAAAATTGCCTCCCGCGTAATAAACGTAGCTGAGAAAAGCCGCACCTGGCAGGCTTACAAAGAACAACGATTGGCGATTTCATGGCTTTGCCGTAGAATGCCAGCCCTTAAATCGTGCACAACCCAAAGGTGGTTAACCACAAACCCCGCATCTGATAAGCCTTTCGATGCGTCGACATGGGACAGAGTAAAAAATTGAACACACAACCGCGTTCGCGTTCACCGCTTGTGCAACTGGCCGGTATTCGCAAAAGCTTTGATGGCAAAAATGTCATTTCTGATTTCAATCTCACCATCAATAACGGCGAATTTCTGACGCTGCTCGGGCCTTCCGGCTGCGGTAAAACCACGGTTCTGCGACTGATTGCCGGGCTGGAAAACGTCGATTCTGGCCATATCCACCTCGATGCTGACGATATCACCCACGTTGCGGCGGAGCATCGTCATGTGAATACCGTCTTTCAAAGCTATGCGCTTTTCCCACATATGACCGTCTTCGATAACGTGGCCTTTGGCCTGCGGATGCAAAAAACACCTTCGCAAGAGATCACACCGCGGGTGATGGACGCGCTGCGCATGGTGCAACTGGAAACGTTCGCACAGCGCAAACCGCATCAACTCTCCGGTGGTCAACAACAACGTGTTGCCATTGCTCGTGCCGTGGTCAATAAACCCCGCTTACTGCTGCTGGATGAGTCGCTTTCCGCACTCGACTATAAACTGCGTAAGCAGATGCAGAATGAACTCAAAGCACTGCAACGTAAGCTCGGTATCACCTTTGTTTTCGTCACCCACGATCAGGAAGAAGCGCTAACCATGTCGGATCGCATTGTAGTGATGCGTGAAGGCCGCATTGAGCAGGACGGCTCCCCACGGGAGATTTACGAAGAGCCGAAAAACCTGTTCGTCGCCAGTTTTATTGGTGAAATCAATATCTTCAGCGCGACAGTGATCGAACGTCTGGACGACAGCCGCGTGCGCGCGAATGTCGAAGGTCGCGAATGCAATATTTACGTCAACTTTGCCGTGGAAAAAGGCCAGCGGCTTAATGTACTGCTGCGTCCGGAAGATTTGCGCGTCGAGGAAATTCACGATGTTGCCGGGGTTGAAGGCCTGATTGGTTATGTGCGCGAGCGCAACTATAAAGGCATGACGCTGGAGTCAATGGTTGAACTGGAAAACGGCAAAATGGTGATGGTCAGCGAATTCTTTAATGAAGATGATCCGGATTTTGACCACTCGCTGGACCAGAAAATGGCCATTAACTGGGTAGAGAGTTGGGAGGTCGTACTGGCTGATGAAGAGGACAAGTAAATTCCAGAATGGGGTGATTGCTACTGTCGTCGGTTGGCTTGTACTGTTCGTTTTCCTGCCCAATTTGATGATTATTGCCACCAGCTTTTTAACCCGTGATGATGCCCATTTCGTCAAACTGGTGTTCACGCTGGATAACTATACCCGCCTGCTGGATCCGCTCTATCTCGACGTGCTGCTGCACTCGTTGAATATGGCGGCGATAGCCACGCTGGCTTGCCTGGTGCTGGGGTATCCCTTCGCCTGGTTTCTGGCAAAGCTGCCTGCCAAAGTGCGCCCGTTGTTGCTGTTTTTGTTGATAGTGCCTTTCTGGACAAACTCCCTAATCCGCATTTACGGACTAAAGATTTTCCTCAGCACCAAAGGCTATCTTAACGAATGCCTGCTGTGGCTCGGCATTATCGACACGCCGCTGCGCATCATGTTTACGCCAGGGGCGGTGATTATTGGGCTGGTTTATATTCTGTTGCCGTTCATGGTCATGCCACTCTATTCGAGTATTGAAAAGCTCGATAAGCCCTTGCTGGAAGCAGCAAAAGATCTGGGTGCCAGTAAGCTACAAACGTTTGTTCGCATTATTATTCCGCTGACCATGCCGGGGATTGTTGCCGGTTGCCTGTTGGTAATGCTGCCGGCTATGGGGCTGTTTTACGTCTCCGATTTGATGGGTGGCGCAAAGAATCTGTTGATCGGTAACGTCATCAAAAGCCAGTTCCTGAACATTCGTGACTGGCCGTTTGGATCAGCCACCAGTATCACCCTGACGCTGGTCATGGGGCTAATGCTGCTCGTGTACTGGCGTGCGGCGCGTTTGCTGAATAAGAAGGTGGAGCTGGAATGATCGGTCGACTGCTGCGCGGCGGATTTATGACCGCCATTTATGCTTATCTGTATATTCCGATCATTATCCTGATCGTCAATTCGTTCAACAGCTCGCGCTTTGGCATTAACTGGCAGGGCTTTTCGACTCAGTGGTACAGCCTGCTGGTGAACAACGACAGTTTGCTGCAGGCAGCGCAACACTCGCTGACCATGGCGGTGCTGTCGGCCTCATTCGCCACCTTGATTGGCGCCCTGACAGCGGTGGCGCTTTATCGTTACCGTTTTCGCGGCAAACCGTTTGTCAGCGGCATGTTATTTGTGGTGATGATGTCGCCCGATATCGTGATGGCTATTTCGCTGCTGGTGTTATTTATGCTGCTTGGCGTGCAACTGGGGTTCTGGTCGCTGCTGTTCTCGCATATCACCTTCTGCCTGCCTTTTGTGGTGGTGACGGTTTTTTCGCGTCTGAAAGGCTTCGATGTGCGCATGCTGGAAGCGGCGAAAGATCTGGGCGCCAGCGAGATTACCATCCTGCGCAAAATCATCCTGCCGCTGGCAATGCCTGCCGTTGCCGCAGGCTGGTTGCTCAGTTTTACCCTGTCGATGGACGATGTGGTGGTTTCTTCCTTCGTCACTGGCCCGGGGTATGAAATTCTGCCATTGAAGATCTATTCCATGGTCAAAGTCGGCGTGTCGCCAGAAGTTAACGCGCTGGCCACCATTCTGTTGGTTCTGTCGCTGGTGCTGGTGATTGCCAGCCAGCTTATTGCTCGTGATAAAACAAAAACTCAGGGGACGTAAATGAAAAACTGGTCACGCCACCTGCTCGCAGCAGGTGTTCTCGCCATTGGGATGAGCGTCGCGCATGCGGACGACAACAAAACGATCTATTTCTATAACTGGACCGAGTATGTGCCGCCAGGGCTGCTGGAGCAGTTCACCAAAGAGACCGGAATTAAGGTTATTTATTCGACCTATGAGTCGAATGAAACCATGTACGCCAAGCTAAAAACGTACAAAGACGGTGCCTATGATCTGGTGGTGCCTTCCACCTATTACGTCGATAAGATGCGTAAAGAGGGCATGATCCAGAAGATAGATAAAAGCAGGCTGTCCAACTTTCACAATCTCGACCCGCAAATGCTGAATAAGCCTTTCGATCCCAATAATGATTACTCCATTCCTTATATCTGGGGAGCGACGGCAATCGGCGTGAACAGCGAAGCGATGGATCCGAAAACGGTTACGGGTTGGGCGGATTTATGGAAGCCAGAATATAAAAGCAGCCTGCTCCTGACCGACGATGCCCGCGAAGTATTCCAGATTGCGCTGCGCAAGCTCGGATATTCCGGCAATACCACCGACCCGAAAGAGATTGAGGCCGCGTATAAAGAGTTGCAAAAACTGATGCCTAACGTCGCGGCCTTCAACTCGGATAACCCGGCTAATCCCTATATGGAAGGCGAAGTGAATCTGGGCATGGTGTGGAACGGCTCAGCGTATGTGGCGCGCCAGGCGGGAACGCCACTGGAGGTTGTTTGGCCGAAAGAAGGCGGTATTTTCTGGATGGACAGCCTGTCCATTCCGGCAAACGCAAAAAACGTGGAGGGTGCTCTGAAGCTGATTAACTTCCTGCTGCGTCCGGAGATTGCCAGACAAGTCGCGGAAACCATCGGCTACCCGACGCCCAACCTCGCCGCACGTAAGTTACTGAAACCAGATGTGGCGAACGATAAATCCCTCTACCCGGACGCGGAGACCATTAATAAAGGGGAATGGCAAAACGACGTTGGCAGCACCAGCGCCCTTTACGAAGAGTATTACCAGAAACTAAAAGCAGGACGTTAATCGCAACCGGATGGCGACGGCTTTTCAGGCTGCGCCATCCTGCTGGCAAAACGGTAAACGCCATCCGTGACACAGGCCGGATGGCAACCGAAGGCTAGAGCCCTTTCAGCAGTTTTTCTACATATTCCGGCACCACTGCACTCGCCAGACCGTAATGTTTCTCTTCAAACTCACTGCCTACCTGGCTCGGCTCGAGATTCAGCTCTACGGTATGCGCCCCCTGCAGCTTCGCCTCATGTACAAACCCGGCTGCGGGGTAAACATGGCCAGACGTGCCGATGGCAATAAAGACGTCTGCCATCGCCAGCGCACTGTAGATCTCATCCATCCCCAGCGGCATTTCACCAAACCACACCACATGCGGGCGCAGCGGCGCCGGGAACTGGCAGCAGTGGCATTTGTCGTCCTGGTTAACATCGTGTGCCCAGTTCAGCACCTGACCGCTCTGCGAACAGCGCACTTTCAGCAGTTCGCCATGCATATGGATGATGTTGTGATTACCGGCGCGTTCATGCAGGTTATCGATATTCTGCGTGATCAGCAGAAAACGGTCGCCCAGCGCCTGCTCCAGTTTTGCCAGCGCCAGATGGGCGGCGTTAGGCACGATTTCCGGCTGCTGCAACTGCCGACGGCGATCGTTATAAAAACGTTGCACCAGTTGCGGGTTGCGGGCAAAGCCTTCCGGCGTTGCCACATCTTCCACATGATGCTCTTCCCATAACCCATCTGCCGCACGGAAGGTGCGGATCCCGGACTCGGCGGAAATCCCCGCCCCGGTCAGAACAACGACTCTTGGTTTTTCCATTACTTCAGGCACCATTGCGTCACGGAAAAAAATTCGCTGGCGTAAGCGTTCGCGCAGGCGGCGCTTGTTACGGCGAAAACGGCTGAGACGATGTGAACGTCGCGATTGCATGGCATCCTCTCAGGACGGGTCAGTAAGATGAAGAAACGCAGCGCCGCGCATACCACCCGCGTCGCCGTGGCGTGCACGCTCAATACGCGGCACCTCGCCCGCTGGCAGCAAATGCGGACGGATACGTGCCGGCAGCAGTTGCGTCAACGCGCTGAAATTTGATAACCCACCGCCAATCACCAGCAGATCCGGGTCAATTATCGTCAGGATATTGCCCAGGCAGACCGCCAGCAAATCCACATAGCGCTCGACATGGGATTGTGCTTTTGCCTCACCCTGTTCCCAGCGCGTGATGATTTCCGGTGCGGACAGTGATTGATGGTAGAAGTGTTTATACAACCATGCAAAACCACGACCGGAAAGGTAGTTTTCAATACAACCGATTTTGCCGCAGCCGCAGCGGGTCAGCGGAAAGTCAAACCCCATCAACCCAAGCGCATCAACAGGCAGACGAATATGACCAAATTCGCCGGTAATAAACCGGTGCCCGCTCACGGATTTGCCGTTGATCACCAGCCCACCCCCCACGCCTGTGCCGAGGATCAGCCCCATCACCAGCGGATACTGGCGGAACTCATCATCCCAGGCTTCAGAGAGGGTAAAGCAGTTGGCGTCATTGTCTATGCGAACGTCCCTGCCCAACAGCGCGCAGAGATCGCGTCGCAGCGGCAGCCCGCTGGCAGCAGGGAGATTGGCGGCGTATAACGTACCATCGGCGGTTTCCGGCATCCCCGGAATACCTATACCGACGCTGCCTTTCACGCCAAAGCGTGCATCCGCTTCAGCCACCAGTTGTGCAATGGCGCGCAGGAAAGACGTATAGCTGTCGTGGGGCGTGGCCACGCGCGTTTCCCATTGTATACGCCGCCCGGCATCAAAGACGCCTAACGCGATTTTACTGCCGCCAATATCAAACCCGTAATGCATCGCCACTCCTTGGTTGTGGCCTGTCGATGTCGGCGTTATTGCCCGCTCAGGACTCGTGCAGGATCAATATTGCTCGCCCGTCGGGCCGGGTACCAGCTCGCCAGCAGGCTGAGCAACAGTGCGGTTGCCAGCACGTATACCACATCCAGCGGATGCAATTCCGATGGCAGAAAGTCGATGAAGTAGATATCGCCCGACAAAAACGGATGGCCAATCATCTTCTCAATCACACTGATAATAGCGGTCAGCTGTAATGAAGCCGCCACGCCAATCACCACACCGCACACGCTGCCCAACAGGCCCGCCAGCAAGCCGTACCAGACAAAAACCGCACGGATAAGACCGTCTTTCGCCCCGAGCGTACGCAGTACGGCAATATCGCCGCTTTTGTCTTTTACTGCCATCACCAGCGTCGAAACAATGTTAAAACAGGCTACGCCAATGACCAGGACCATCGCCAGATACATAATGGCGCGGATCATCTGAATGTCGCGGTACATGTATCCGTATTTGCCGATCCAGCTTTTGATATAAACATAGCTGTTGGTCACTTCACCCGCGTCGCGCACCAGTTTATTGGCATTGAACACATCGTTCACTTTAATGTCGATGCCCGTCACGCTACCGCCCATGTCCAGATACTGCTGGGCATCCGGCATGGGGATCATGGCAAAACCGTGGTCAAGCTGCCCGCTCAGTTGCAAAATACCTGTCACATGCAGCCGCACGCGTTTTGGCTGCAGCAGTTTGTGCGCATCGTCAGAGTTAGGGATCATAATTGAAACCCAGTCGCCCTGTTTCACTTTCAACGCATCGGCAACCCCTTTACCGAGAATGATTTGCTGCTCGCCGGCTTTAAAATTCTGCCAGGCATTCCCCTGCACATACTTCGGTAACGCGCTCAGATCCGTTTCCTGAACCGGATCCACACCTTTGACCTGAATGGCCCGCAGATTGGCACCACTCTCCACCAGGCCGGTAAAATTGATGTATGGCGCAGCGGCGGCGATGCCAGGCACTTTTTTCACTTTTGCCAGCGCGTCGTTCCAGTTATTCCACGGCTGGTTGACCGGCTCGATCTCACCATGCGGCACCACCGCCAGAATGCGATTATTCAGCTCCCGCTCGAAGCCGTTCATCGCACTCAGTCCCACAATCAACACGGCAACGCCCAGCGCAATGCCTACGGTGGAAATCACTGAAATCAGCGACACCATACCGCCCCGCCGACGACCGCGACTAAAGCGCAGGGCAATCAGTAACGAAAGAGGCGATGCCATTACTCGGCCCCCATCAGGGAGAGTTCTGCGTTCAGGCGGCCGTCGCGCATCTCAAGCTGGCGGTTCATTCGCTTCGCCAGTTGCAGATCATGGGTTACGACGAGGAACGCCGTGCCCTGCGAACGATTTAATTCACCCAACAGCTGAAAAATGCTGTCTGCGTTGCGGGCATCAAGGTTGCCGGTGGGCTCGTCCGCCAGTACCAGGCGCGGGTTATTCACCAGCGCACGGGCAATCGCCACACGCTGGCGTTCACCGCCGGAAAGCTCCGAAGGACGATGGCGTGCGCGGTGCTCAAGACCCACAGCTGCCAGCATTTCGCGGGCGCGGGTTTCGATCTCTGCCGGTTTCTTTTTACCAATCAACAGTGGCATCGCCACGTTTTCCAGCGCGGTAAAATCTGGCAGCAGGTGATGAAACTGGTAGATAAAGCCCAGCTCGCGGTTACGCAGCTCTGCCTTGGCCGCAGACGAGAGTTTACTCATCGGCTGATCGCGAAAAATCACGTCGCCAGAGGTCGGAGTATCCAGCCCGCCCAACAGATGCAACAACGTACTTTTACCGGAACCGGAACTGCCGACAATGGCCATCAGTTCCCCTTCCGCCACGCTGAAGCTGACATCGTGCAGCACATCAGTTTGCACGGAGCCTTCCTGATAGCGTTTGCACAGGTTGTCGCATTGCAACAGGATCTTATTCATAACGTAAAGCCTCAGCGGGTTGAGTGGCGGCGGCGCGCCAGGAAGGATAAAGCGTAGAAAGCAGCGCAATGGCCATCGCCACCAGCGCAATCGTGATGACCTGCAACGGTTCAATGGCCACCGGCAGCGCCGCACCGTCAAGCAATGCACCGATGATCGGCATCAGGTTATTCAACTGGCTGGCCAGCAACGCCCCGAGCACGGCACCGAGCAACGCACCGATAATACCGGCGCTGGCACCCTGCACCATAAACACCGCCATGATCTGGCGCGGCGTCAGCCCCTGGGTTTGCAGGATGGCCACTTCGCCCTGTTTCTCCATCACCATCAGGCCAAGGGAGGTAATGATGTTAAATGCCGCCACGGCCACAATCAGGCTCAACAGCAGCCCCATCATGTTTTTTTCCATGCGTACCGCCTGGAATAACTCCCCTTTGCGATCGCGCCAGTCCTGCCATTTGGTGCCTGTGGGCAGCGCCTGTTGGCTGAGCACATCGACTTTCAGCGGCTCATTAAGCCACAACCGCCAGCCGGTGATATTGCCCGCCGGGTAACGCATCAGGCGCGAGGCATCGTCAATATTGACCAGCATCTGGTATTCATCGACTTCGCTATTGGCAGCGAAAGTCCCAATGACGGTAAACAGGCGCTGGCTTGGCAAACGCCCCATCGGCGTAAACTGGCTTGCGGAAGGCACCATGACACGGATTTGATCGCCCCGGTTAACGCCCAACTGCCCGGCCAGTTGCTCACCCAGGATAATGTTGTATTGCCCCGCCTGCAGTTCGCTCTGCTTGACGTTAACCAGGTAGCGGGTCAGCGGATCGTTCTGCGTCGGGTCAATCCCCATCATTACCCCCACCGCCACACTGCGCGCACTTTGCAGCACGACATCGCCAGTGGTCAGCGGCGCAATACGCGTCACCCCCTGCAGTTTCAGCTGATTCGCGGGTAACTGCTGCGGGTTCAACGAGCCGTTTTGGGTGGTCAGGGTTGCCTGCGGCATTAGCCCCAGGATGTTGTTTTGCAGCTCGCGCTCAAAGCCATTCATCACCGATAACACCGTGACCAGCGCCATAACGCCGAGGGTGATGCCAATGGTCGAGAGCCAGGAGACAAAGCGACCGAAGCGGTCCGCTGCACGCCCACGCATATAGCGCAGACCGATGAAAAGAGTGACAGGCTGGTACATGAAATCCGTCTGATTGCTGATAGCAGATTGAGAAGTATATAAGCGAAAGCGCAGAGCGTAAATGAGTGAAACCGTAAGAATTCGTCATCAAGTTTCAAAAAAATACCGAAAAATCAATTTGCTAATTACGCGTCGCCCTGGGTAAACACGCTATTGTTCACCCATTTCATCATTCCCGTCCGTCGACATAATCCGAAAATGAACAAATACAGACACTTCCTCATTACAGCCCCGACCCTGCTCACCAGGATCAGTAGTCGAAATTTTGGCAATAACAGGCAACGACGCTAATGAAAAAGAAAGCATTATGGATTAATCAGATCAAAGGGTTATGTATTTGCCTGGTGGTAATATATCACTCAGTAATTACTTTTTACCCGCATTTGGATCTTTTCCAACACCAATGGTCACAAACGCTGGCAAAGTGTTGGGTCTATTTTAATCTTTACCTCGCCCCATTCCGTATGCCGGTCTTCTTCTTTATCTCTGGCTATTTGATCCGCCGCTACATTGACGATGTGCCGTGGAAAGAGACACTCGATAAACGCATCTGGAGCATTGTTTACGTACTGGCACTCTGGGGCGTGCTGCAATGGGTCGGCTTAAGCCACATTAACGACTGGCTGGCACCGGATCGCGATCTCAGCAATGCCTCCAATGCCGCTTACGCCGACAACTGGCACGAGTTTTTAGCGGGTATGCTCACGGCCAGCACCAGTTTGTGGTACCTCTATGCACTGGTGGTCTATTTCACACTGTGTAAATTGTTGAGCAGATGGAAAGTACCGGTGCTGGGACTGATGGTCCTCGCCAGCCTCGCCATTAATTTCCTGCCGCTGCCGTGGTGGGGAATGAACAGCGTTGTGCGTAATATGATTTTTTACAGTCTGGGGGCCTGGTACGGCAACGCCTTAATGGAGTGGGTTAAAACGGTACCCCTTCGCCGCTACGCCCTGTTGTTCGCCGTTGCCGTGGCGGTCGCATTCGGTTTATGGATGTTCAATATGCCCCTGCCGCTGTGCCTGCTGTCAATTGTCGGGATTATGCGGCTCTTCTGGGCGCTGGAGCAGCGCTTTCCGCCCAGTGAAAATAGCCTGCTGAATGTGGTGGGCTCCAATACGCTGGCGATTTACACCACCCACCGTATTTTGATTGAAGGGTTAAGCCTTGCGTTGCTTAAACCCCTGAATGCCGGTGCCTGGCCGCCAAAAGTCGAGCTGGCGCTGCTGATGGTCTATCCCTTTGCGGCACTGTTGATTTGCACCCTGGTCGGGCTGCTGGTGCGTAAACTCTCCAGCGCGCTGTTTGCCGATCTCTTTTTCACCCCGCCTGCGAAGCTGCGCCCGGCTGCTGCGACGCGCTAATCCTGCGCCTTCGGCTTGGCTAAAACGGCGCAATCGCAGATAATAAAGGGATTGCGTATCAGTGGTATGCCCCCATATGGGGGTATATCCTTCAGAGACCCCGATACTGTCTATGCCTGAACAATACCGTTATTCCCTGCCGACGAAAGCCGGTGACCAGCGCCAGTTGGGTGAACTCACTGGTGCTGCCTGTGCAACTGAAGTGGCTGAGATCATTGAGCGTCATCCCGGCCCGGTGGTGTTGATCGCCCCCGATATGCAGAACGCTCTGCGTTTGCAGGATGAGATCGCGCAGTTTACCGATAACCTGGTCATCAATCTTGCCGACTGGGAAACGCTGCCTTATGACAGCTTCTCACCGCACCAGGAGATTATCTCATCGCGGCTATCGACGTTATATCAATTGCCCTCAATGCAGCGCGGCGTTTTAATTATTCCCGTTAATACGTTGATGCAGCGTGTTTGCCCACATAACTTTCTGAACGGCCACGCGCTGGTGATGAAAAAAGGGCAGCGCCTGTCCCGCGATCAGTTGCGCGAACAGTTAAACAGTGCGGGCTATCGCCATGTTGATCAGGTTATGGAGCACGGCGAATATGCTACCCGCGGTGCATTGCTTGATCTGTATCCCATGGGCAGTGTGCAGCCTTTCCGGCTCGACTTTTTCGATGATGAAATCGACAGCCTGCGTCTTTTTGATGCCGATACCCAGCGCACGCTGGAAGAAGTCGAAGCGATCAATTTGTTACCTGCTCATGAGTTTCCGACGGACAAAACGGCCATTGAACTGTTTCGCAGCCAATGGCGCGATAAATTTGATGTCAAACGCGATGCCGAACACATCTATCAGCAGGTAAGTAAAGGTACGCTGCCTGCGGGCATTGAGTACTGGCAACCGCTGTTTTTCAACGAACCGTTGCCGCCCCTGTTCAGCTACTTCCCGGCCAATACGTTGCTGGTCAACACGGGCGATCTTGAGGCCAGCGCCGAGCGTTTTCAGCAAGAGACGCAAGCACGTTTCGAGAACCGCGGCGTGGATCCCATGCGGCCCTTATTGCCACCGGAAGCGCTGTGGCTGCGTGTCGATGCCCTCTTCAGCGAGCTGAAGAAATGGCCTCGCATTCAACTCAAAAGCGAGCATGTGCCCGAGAAGGCCGGGCACAGCAATCTGGGTTACCAGTCGCTGCCGGATCTGGCCGTGCAGGCGCAGCAAAAATCACCGCTGGATAACCTGCGAAAATTCCTTGAAGCCTTCAACGGCCCGGTGGTGTTTTCCGTTGAGAGTGAAGGCCGTCGTGAAGCGTTGATTGAGCTGCTGGCACGCATTAAAGTCGCGCCGAAACGTATCCGTCGTCTTGACGAGGCCACCTCTGCGGGCAGCTGGTTGATAACAGGCGCGGCGGAGCACGGTTTTATCGATACCCTGCGTAACCGCGCGCTGATTTGTGAAAGCGACTTGCTGGGCGAACGTGTTGCCCGCCGCCGCCAGGATAGCCGTCGGACAATCAATCCGGACACCTTGATCCGTAACCTCGCCGAATTGCATGATGGCCAGCCCGTTGTGCATCTTGAGCATGGGGTTGGGCGTTATGCCGGGATGACCACGCTTGAAACCGGCGGGATCAAAAATGAGTACCTGATGCTGACCTATGCTAACGATGCCAAATTGTATGTTCCGGTGTCGTCACTGCATCTGATCAGCCGCTATGCAGGCGGTGCGGAAGACAATGCCCCGCTGCATAAACTGGGCAGCGATGCCTGGACGCGTGCGCGGCAGAAAGCCGCAGAGAAAGTACGCGACGTGGCAGCTGAATTACTGGATATCTATGCCCAGCGCGCAGCAAAAGCAGGCTTCGCCTTTAAACACGACCGTGAGCAGTATCAGCTGTTTTGCGATGGCTTCCCTTTTGAAACCACGCCGGACCAGGCGCAGGCCATTAACGCCGTGCTCAGCGATATGTGTCAGCCACTGGCGATGGACCGACTGGTATGCGGCGATGTTGGCTTTGGTAAGACCGAAGTGGCAATGCGCGCCGCTTTCCTTGCGGTCGAAAACAATAAGCAGGTCGCCGTGCTGGTGCCCACGACGTTGCTCGCACAGCAGCACTTTGACAATTTCCGCGATCGATTTGCCAACTGGCCGGTTCGTATTGAGCTGCTTTCGCGCTTCCGCAGCGCAAAGGAGCAGGCACAGGTGCTGGAACAGACGGCAGAAGGCAAAGTCGATATCCTGATTGGCACCCATAAGCTGCTGCAAAACGACGTAAAGGTGAAAGATCTCGGTCTGCTGATCGTTGACGAAGAACACCGTTTTGGCGTGCGCCATAAAGAGCGGATTAAAGCCATGCGCGCCGATGTCGACATTCTGACCCTGACAGCGACGCCTATCCCGCGCACGCTGAATATGGCGATGAGCGGCATGCGCGATCTGTCGATTATCGCCACTCCCCCCGCTCGCCGTCTGGCAGTGAAAACCTTTGTACGGGAATACGATAATCTGGTGGTACGTGAAGCCATCCTGCGTGAAGTGTTGCGCGGCGGCCAGGTCTATTATCTGTATAACGATGTGGAAAATATTCAGAAAGCGGCAGACAGGCTGGCGGAACTGGTGCCAGAGGCGCGTATTGCTATCGGTCACGGCCAGATGCGCGAACGCGAACTGGAACGGGTGATGAATGATTTCCATCATCAACGGTTTAATGTGCTGGTCTGCACGACCATTATCGAAACCGGGATTGATATTCCTACCGCGAACACAATCATCATTGAGCGCGCCGACCATTTCGGCCTTGCCCAGCTCCATCAGTTGCGTGGTCGCGTCGGGCGTTCGCACCATCAGGCCTATGCGTGGCTGCTCACGCCACATCCCAAAGCCATGACCACCGATGCGCAGAAGCGTCTGGAAGCCATTGCCTCGCTGGAAGATTTGGGCGCAGGCTTCGCGCTGGCAACCCATGATCTGGAGATCCGTGGCGCTGGCGAACTGCTTGGCGAAGATCAAAGCGGGCAAATGGAAACCATTGGTTTCTCACTCTATATGGAACTGCTGGAGAACGCGGTCGAGGCGTTAAAGGCGGGTCGCGAGCCCTCGCTGGAAGATCTCACCAGCCAGCAAACGGAGGTGGAATTGCGCATGCCATCGCTATTGCCGGATGACTTTATTCCGGATGTAAACACGCGCCTGTCATTCTATAAGCGCATTGCCAGTGCGAAGGATGAAAATGCGCTGGAAGAGATTAAAGTTGAGCTGATTGACCGCTTCGGATTGCTGCCGGATGCCGCCCGCACATTGCTGGATATCGCCCTGCTCCGCCAGCAGGCACAGAAACTCGGTATTCGTAAGCTAGAAGGCAATGAAAAAGGTGGCGTGATTGAATTCAACGAGAAAAATAACGTCAACCCGGGCTGGCTGATCGGCTTGTTGCAAAAACAACCGCAGCATTTCCGCCTTGATGGCCCGACCAGGCTTAAATTCACACAAGATCTGGCGGAACGAAAAACCCGCATGGACTGGGTGCGTAATTTTATGCGCCAGCTTGCCGACAACGCCATCGCCTGATGTCGTCCCAGAGGCCAGCTCATCAGACCTGGCCTTTTCATTTGCGCTAAACATTTACAACATTTTGCATTCGGCCAGGACTTCCCGACATGCTGGCACACCATAATCCCATCACACAGTCCTATAAAAATAACCTTATGATTAACATGGATTATGATCATGATTAAAACGCTCCGCTTCTCCCTCTGGCTTGCGCTTGTAACCGTTGCAATGACGGCGGTGCTTTCATTCCCTACCCGCGCCAATAACTGGCCATTGCCCCCGACGGGAAGCCGCGTGGTCGGTGAAAATCGCTTTCACGTGGTACAAAATGACGGCGGCTCGCTGGAAGCGATCGCCAAAAAATACAATGTCGGTTTTCTGGCATTGCTTCAGGCTAACCCCGGCGTTGACCCCTATGTTCCCCGGGCAGGCAGCGTGTTAACCATTCCCTTGCAAACCCTGCTGCCGGATGCGCCGCGTAAAGGGATTGTCATTAATCTCGCCGAGTTACGTCTTTACTATTATCCCCTCGGAAAAAGTGAAGTGATTGTCTACCCGATCGGCATTGGCCAACTGGGCGGCGATACTCTCACGCCGACAATGGTAACAACGGTTTCGGATAAACGCGCCAATCCTACCTGGACACCGACAGCAAACATTCGCGCGCGTTATAAAGCCCAGAGTATTGATTTACCTGCCGTGGTTCCGGCCGGGCCGGATAACCCGATGGGGCACCACGCGATCCGCCTGGCGGCTTTTGGCGGGGTTTATTTGTTACACGGCACCAATGCCGATTTTGGGATAGGCATGCGTGTCAGTTCCGGCTGTATTCGCCTGCGCGACGGGGATATTTCCGCGCTCTATGCCGCGGTCTCACCCGGTACGCCGGTGAACATTATTAATACGCCGATCAAAGCGTCGGTCGAACCGGACGGCACCCGCCTGGTGGAAGTGCATCAGCCCTTATCCAAAGCGATTGATGACGATCCGAAAACGCTGCCGATCATACTCAACGCCGCCATGCAGGCGTTTAAAGACGATGCGCGCAGTGATGCAGAGGTGATGACACATGCTATGGAGGTCCGCTCCGGCATGCCGGTGGACGTGACCCGTTATCACGACGAAAACGCGCAGATGCTCTGACAATATCGCGCGCACAAAAAAGGCCTGCATCAATGCAGGCCTTTTTTATGGCAGTGGCATAAGGGTCAATGAGGGGGTTGACCTTATTTATAAAGAACCGCAGTACCATGCAGTTTATCAGTACCTGTCACAGACGTAATGCGATAGGATTTTGCGCCCATCTGTTCCGCTTTCTGCGCCAGTTTGTTCTCTACAGAACTCAGGTTAGTACTGGCGGAAACACCCACCGTTGCGAGTTCTTGCTGGCCTGCAGGAGCAGACTGAACTTCAACCGCAGCGAAGCTTGCGAAAGAGAGAGAACTGAGCACAGCAGCAGCAAAAAAAGTTTTTACGTTAGTCATGATGTTATTACCTGTAATGCAGATGAAGGGTATCGTTATCGAATATGTTAACGATCGATAGGTAAATGATAAGTGTGATCTGCATCACGCGTCAACTTATTTTTATAACGCTCGTTATTTAAAAATGTAATTTCTTAAAATTCATAAACATACGATTTAATTATTTGTGCTATTTGTCGCTGGTCACGCTGACGGAATGTTTTTATAATGTACGTTCAACAAACCAACAAAGGTAAGCGGCCCTATGACGACTGAAATGACCAGTTGCACCAAAAAAAGCCGTGGCCGACCGAAAGTGTTCGACAGGGAAGCGGCGCTCGACAAAGCCATGGCGCTGTTCTGGCAGCATGGCTACGAAGCCACATCATTATCCGATCTCGTTGAGGCGACCGGGGCGAAAGCACCGACGCTGTATGCCGAGTTCACCAACAAAGAGGGGCTCTTTCGTGCGGTACTGGATCGCTATATCGCGCGATTTGCCAACCAGCACGAAGCGCCTTTGCACCAGGACGACACACCCGTAGAGCAGGCATTGCTGGCGTACTTCACCGCTGTCGCCAGGTGTTTTACCAGTACCGATACCCCTGCTGGCTGTTTTATGATTAATACTTCGGCGACCCTCGCGGCCTCTTCACATGCCATCGCGGAAACCATTAAATCCCGCCACGCGCAGCAGGAAGAGACGCTGCTACAGTTTATTACCCGTCGCCAGCAGCGGGGAGAGATCCCGGCAAGTGCCGATCCACAAGTGCTGTCGCAGTTCCTTGGTTGTGTTCTGCAGGGCATGTCGGTGAGCGCGCGTGAAGGCGCAAGTTGCGAGAAACTGCTGCAAATCACCCGCACGACACTGCGGCTATGGCCTACCCTTCTTCAGGTTTGACCCCCGTTAACCCGACGGCACGGTGCCGTTCGGGTTCTCTTTTTGTTCGCCGCGGCCTATCTTAATAATAGGTAAAATCTATCAACTATTTTTGCCGCCTTTCCTATGCTTAATTGTGATTATTGCCTTGCTAATGATTAGCTCGAGTGATACGTGAATAATAAGCGTCATGAAGATGCGATAAGCTATGACTTTCCTTTACTCTCGCTCTACAAGCCGTACTGAATTTGTACCGTGAATAAAAGGCATTTCACTGACTTAACACATGCAGAAGGAATATGGAGATGATTTTGCTATTACCATTCATTAAAGTGTTAATAGTAATAACATTGTTATTGGGTCTGTGGATTTTGTGTGGGGGTTCGGTACTTTTTGCTTTTATTTCTGTTCTCATCACCGGTGTACTGGTGGTTCGCCAACACGACTTCATATGACCCATTAAAGCCTTGCAGCAATGTAAGGCTTTTTTAATGAAAAAAGGCTCCCCAGCCTGAGCAATTGGGGAGCCAACATGCAGAGTACATCTGTTTTATGCTTTGTTATTCAAAATAAGCTGACCATTGCTATCCAGCGGAATTTGCGTTCCTGGATCTCTGTCCATACGGATTTTTCCCTGTTGGTCGCCAATTTTGTACGTCACGTCATAACCGATCATTTTTTCTGATTTGTCATACACGGTTTTACAACGTTGCTGGGTCGTGGTGTAAGTATCCCGTTCTTGCAACCCGCCCTGAATCTGATTACCCGCATAGCCGCCACCTAACGCGCCAACAACGGTGGCCACGTCCCGACCGCGTCCGCCGCCGAACTGATGCCCCAGTACGCCGCCGGCCACCGCGCCGAGAACAGAACCGGTGATACGGTTTTCGTCCTGCACGGGGCGACGGTGCGTCATGGTCACATTACGGCACTCTTCACGGGGGGTTTTAATACTCTCTTTGATTGGCGTGGCAGAGACTACCTGCGCATATTGAGGTCCACGGTCGAACACATTCAGGCTGGCAACCGCGGCAACGCCCAGTGCAGCGGCCACGCCAATACCGATACCCGCTAACATTGATTTATTCACAGGATTTCCTCCCTCGTTTGTATTAGTAACAATTTTGCAACTCGGGCAAGCATTAAGCCAATCGGAAAGAGTGGAAAAAATGGGATATATACGGGGTAAACGGGGATATTCAGAGTTCTCCGAACGCTATAACGCTCATCGACAGGAGGAAATAGCGCTCCCGCGACACAACGTCACGAGAGCGCAAAGGCAGACAATGATTAGTGCAGTTTCAAACGTGGACGGATCACGCGGTTAATACTGCCTACCAGCATCATCAGACCGGTTTTGAAATAGCCGTGCAGGGCAATCTGGTGCATGCGGTACAGCGAAATATAGACGAAACGCGCGATACGGCCTTCAATCATCATTGAGCCGCGCATCAGGTTACCCATCAGGCTGCCAACCGTAGAGAAGTTCGACAACGACACCAGCGAACCGTGATCTTTATAGACATAGGCTTTCAGTGGCTTGTCTTTTCTCTGTGCCAGAATGTTATGCAGCGCGAGGCTGGCCATCTGGTGAGCGGCCTGTGCGCGCGGCGGCACGAAGCCCCCTTCCGGACGAGCGCAGGAAGCACAATCGCCAATGGCATAAATATCGGCGTCGCGTGTGGTTTGCAGCGTCGGTTCGACCACCAGTTGATTTATGCGGTTCGTTTCCAGGCCGCCGATCTCTTTCATAAAGTCCGGCGCTTTGATCCCTGCAGCCCAGACCATCAGGTCGGCCTGGATGTATTCACCTTCTTTGGTATGCAGACCGCCTTCATCCGCGCTGGTGACCATGGTCTGGGTCAATACGCGGACGCCCATTTTGGTCAGTTCGTTGTGTGCCGCGCCGGAAATACGCGGCGGCAACGCAGGCAGAATACGCTCACCAGCTTCTACCAGCGTCACGTTCAGTGCATCGTTGGTAAGACCTTTGTAGCCATAGCTGTGCAGCTGTTTCACTGCGTTATGCAGTTCCGCAGACAACTCGACCCCCGTCGCCCCGCCGCCGACAATCGCGATATTCACTTTGCCGTTTGCGCCAAGGTTGGCGGAATACTTCAGGAACAGGTTTAACATTTCCTGGTGGAAGCGACGCGCCTGGTGCGGGTTATCAAGGAAAATGCAGTGCTCTTTAACACCTGGCGTGTTGAAGTCGTTGGAGGTGCTTCCCAACGCCATTACCAGCGTGTCGTAAGCCAGCTTGCGCTCAGGCACCAGCAGTTCACCTTTCTCATCACGCAGTTCAGCCAGCGTAATGGTTTTGCTCTCGCGATTGATGTCTACTACAGAACCGAGCTGGAACTGGAAATGGTGGTTACGCGCATGGGCCAGATAGCTCAGAGCATCGACGCCTTCATCCAGCGATCCTGTCGCCACTTCGTGCAGCAGCGGTTTCCATAAATGACTATGGTTGCGATCCACCAGCGTGATTTTGGCTTTTTTACCACGGCCGAGCTTTTTGCCCAGCTGCGTTGCCAGTTCCAGACCGCCAGCACCACCACCAACAATCACAATCTTTTTCAATGGTGTAGTCAAAGTGACCCCCTAAAATATTAACCAATTGTTAACTAAAAGTTATATAAATAGCCTTTAGTTAACAAAGGGTTACAGGCTTGCAAACCAACATTGCTACTGAGAATATCACGTCAGGTTCATTGGTCATACCAAAATTGATGTACATCAAGTTTTGATGCCTAAAAGATGAACAAGTGTAGACGTCTCACCAAAAAATGAGCGAGGGAATGCGTAAAATCAGCGGTAACAGAAGAAAAGAGAGGGTTTGCCGGCAGAGCGACCCTGCCGGGAGAGACTTAACCGAGGGTTTTAAATGCTTTGATACGCTGAAGATGCGGCGAGATATTTTTAAACTTATGCGACTGCTCTTCGTCCCAGACTATTTCGTAATAGTGATGCAACTCCTCCGACGCCCGCTGATTGTCGAGCGCTTCATCGTTGCGCGATAAAATTACAAGGCAACGATCGCGGTTTTTTTCGCGGAAGTTAGACACGCATTTGGTGGCGATATCAAGATACTCTTCCGGACGATCGATTTTCCCTTCCATGTTCTCGTAGGGGAACAGGTTAGGGTTAAAGATCACCTGGCGGATATCGCACAAAAAGCCGATACGTTCCGCCCAGTAGCCGCCAAGACCGACACCGCAAATAAGCGGACGCTCGTCGACATTAAGTTGCAGCATCTTGTCGACTTCTTTCAGCAGATGCTGCATGTCATGTTTCGGGTGCCGGGTACTGTAACTGATCAGTCGCACATCCGGGTCGATAAACTGCAACTGCAACACTTTTTCATGGTTGCCGGGGCTGTTTGAGTCAAAACCGTGTAAATAGATAATCATGGTATCCTCACCACTTCGACATCGCGTCCGCAGGCATTAATGAGCCGCTTTCTGTTCCTGCCAGCGCTCCTGTAACTGCTCGAGCTGCTGACTGACAGATTTCCAGCGCGCAGAACTCATCAACTCCTGACGAGAATATGAACCTTTATGATACAATTGCGTAACACGTTCTGCATTGATCGGCGACAGGTTATCTAACACACTGACGGCACCTTTACGATTATTGCAGACCAGGATCATATCGCAACCGGCGTCCAGCGATGCCTGACCGCGCTCCGCATAGCTGCCCATAATGGCCGCACCTTCCATCGACAAATCGTCAGAAAAAATCACACCGTCAAAACCCAGTTCCCCACGGAGCACGGTTTTGAGCCAGTAGGGGGAACCGCTGGCAGGACGTGGATCGGCATCAGCATAGATCACGTGGGCGGGCATGATGGCGTCCAGCTTGTTCTGTTCAATCAACTGACGGAACACAGACATGTCTTTCGCCCGGATCTCCGCTTGCGGGCGCGGGTCGCACGGTGTCTCTTTATGCGAGTCCGCCGTCACTGCTCCGTGGCCGGGGAAGTGTTTGCCCGTCGTTTTCATGCCTGCACTGTGCATACCGTCGATAAAGTGTGTCGCCATCGCCAGCGCCTTCTCCGGATCGGCATGGTATGAGCGCTCTCCGATGGCCGCGCTGATATGCCCCACATCGAGCACTGGAGCGAAACTGATATCAATATCCATGGCGATCATCTCGCTGGCCATCAACCAGCCCGCATCCTGCGCCAGTCGCCCACCCTCTTCCAGCCCATGCAGCGCCGCGAAGGCCTGAGCCGCAGGCAGACGGGTAAACCCGTCACGAAAACGCTGCACGCGACCGCCTTCCTGATCGACAGCCACCACCAGACGATGATGCGACGCACTGCGGATCTGACGCACCAGTTCCCGCAGTTGCGCCGGATCGTGATAATTACGGGTAAAGAGGATCAAGCCGCCCACCAGCGGATGCGCCAAAATTTCGCGCTCTTCCGCATCCAGTTCGTACCCTTCCACATCCAACATGACCGGACCCACACTCACCTCTCTCTTCCTTCAGTTTGTAGCTGGCGCCAGATTTCGTTCGCCAGTGCAATAAATTGTTGTTCGCCTGTCTGCTGCCAGCGGCACTCATACCAGCCCGCCATCAACATTAAAACCCAGGGCCGCCAGCGCAAGACCTGCCGCCACAGTAAATTCGGGGGGATCGCGGCCCGTTGCGCGTAATCCTGCACAAGGTGATGGCGTTGCGTTTCGCTTGTCATCCATACAGACGCCAGTTCAAGCGCCACATCGCCATCACCGGCATATTCCCAATCGATAAGCCTCAAGCCTTGAGGCGCGTGCACCAGATTACCGGCATGCACATCCATATGTAACGGCCCCAGCCGCAAGGGTCGCGGTTCTCCCTGTCGACGCAGCCGTTTTAACTGACGCAACCACATAAGCGTGCGGCGAGTGGCTGATGACTGTTGCCAGTAGCCCTCCAGCAACGGCAGCAACGAGATCGGCCAGCCAAAGCAGGGCTGGCTGTGCAACGTATATAGCAACGCTGCCAGCTCGTCACCAGGCGGCAGCTCGCTTCGTGTTTCTCCGGGCAGGTAGTCAATCACCATCCACTCACGGGTATAAAGCCAGCCGCGTGGCGCAATGGCGTGTGGCAGATGTTTAAAGACACGATACTGACGGGAAAATGGCGAAGACGTTGCCTGATGCCGATGGCGCAGCACAAGGTAATGCTGCCCGTCGCTAATAAGACAGCTCCCGCCGCTCAGCCCGGTATTCTGGCTGGCGACGGGAGCGTACTGCGGGAAATAGCGTGACAGAAAGGCGTCACGCGTAAGCTTACTGTTGCTGAACCGCACCTTTACCCGACCAGATGATTTCGCCGGTCTGCACCAGCATCAATTGCATTTGCAGACCTGGGGCATTGGCGTTGCCGGTTGCATTGGAATAGAGCACATACTGCGCCCCGACATTTCGCGCGATACCAATAGCTTTGCTGCGCGTTCCCAGGCTGTCCTGCGGTGACAAGCCCAGTTGCTGCTTCGCCACGCCAAGCTGCTGCGCGGTAATCAGCGTAAATTTGCCGTTGTTCGCCAGCGCATTGCGCACGACTTCGGTCGCTTCACCAGTATTAATGGAACCGTTGGTGCGGTTGTTTACGCTGTCCACCAGCAGCACACTGCCGGCAGTGGCGCCGCTGGCCTGCAGCATTTTGCCGACCATCGGTTGCACCGCGCCATTCCAGTCATAGTGACGTTCACGTGGTACAGGCTGGCCATTTTGCTCCTGATGTTCAATCGGTCCTGGCTGCTGCGTAGGAATCGACGGCACAGACGGTACCGTTGGCACCGGTTGCTGCGGCTGTTGTGGCGTGGGTTGCTGTGTTCCCGCGCCCGCCTGATCGACCGGCGCCGGTTGCTGTTCGCCGCGAATAATACACCCCGAGAGCAACATGGCGAAGCTCGTCAAAAGGGCATAGCGTCCAATAGTTTTAATCAAGTGTCACCCCTTACAGGTAGAGATAAAGTCTGACGTTATGTGCACCCAGATAGTTCGCGCTGCCGTACAACGTCACGGCGGAATTTGCCGGGATAGTCACGCTGCGTGGCGCTTCCAGGGGATGCATTTCCAGACCTCTGGCGTCATACCAGTAAAAACGATAATGCACAGTTACAGGCTGTTTTCTTTCGTTAAACAGCCGGGAGGACGCGGAGGGCTGGAGTTCCTGCGTGTTTAATGTCGGCGGTTCTGCAGTGAGGCCAGCCGCCAGGATACTGGACTCCATTACCAGGGATTGATCGCTGGCCACCGGGATCGCGGGATGCGAAGTGCACCCTGTCAGCGTCAATGCCGCCAGTAATAACGCAACACGCCCTCTTGTCATGTCAGAGACCTTTCTGCGCCAGCATCGGCCCAAGCGCGCGCCCGCCCAGCAGGTGCATATGGATATGATATACCTCCTGCCCGCCATGGCGATTACAGTTCATGATCAAACGGTAACCATCTTCATCAATGCCTTCTGCACGCGCGATCTTCGCCGCCACGGTCAGCATACGGCCAAGCGCTTGTTCATGCGCCTCGGTCACATCATTTACCGTCGGGATCAGGATATTAGGTACGATCAGCACATGCGTTGGAGCCTGCGGAGAGATGTCCCGAAACGCGGTGACAAGTTCATCCTGATACACAATGTCGGAGGGGATTTCACGACGAATAATCTTACTGAAAATGGTTTCTTCGGCCATGACGTTTTCCTTTTATGAGCGCGGGGAATGTGCCCGCGGCCGTCGTCAATTATAGCTCTCAAGTATGATCGAGATACTCTTATCGTTTCAACCATAACGCACTTTTTCTTTCTGGTTTCAGGTACCTCTGGCGCAGGAATAGCCAACAACCTCTTTTCAGTATGCTGAAACGGCATTTCATCACTACTGCTTACATCTGTTTACATCAATGAAGTGAATGCGTATATTTCGCATTTGCATTTCCATGCGCGATTACTATCCAACAAATTAAAACCAACGTCCCCCGCGACAACGTATCGCCGCCGGACACTCCCTTAAACACACCATGAAGGGTTTATTCATGTCTTTCACTCAACACGCCAGGGACGACGCGCGTCCGCTCGCTGCCACACCGTCCCTACTTGCCGTGTGCATTGCCATGGCGCTTGCGCCGGCTGGCGCATTAGCTGACACCACCACATCTGAAGAGACTGTCGTGGTAGAAGGTACTGCGACAAATAGCGGCGACATTACCGCCAGCCAGGATCAGGATTACAGTGTCAAAACCACCACCACTGGCACAAAACTGCTACTGGTGCCACGCGACATTCCACAGTCCGTTAGCGTCGTCAGCCAGCAGCGTATGCAGGATCAGAATCTGCAATCCATTGGCCAGGTGCTGACCAATACCACCGGCGTAACGGCGCAGGTACAGGATAGCGACCGGACGGTGTTCTACTCCCGCGGCTTCTTCGTAAGCAACTACGCCTACGATGATCTGCCGACCTCGATCAGTGAAGTGTGGAACTTTGGCGACACCGCTGCCGATACGGCAATTTATGATCGTATTGAAGTGGTACGTGGTGCCACGGGGTTGATGTCTGGTACCGGGAACCCGTCGGCCTATGTCAACATGGTGCGTAAACATGCTGACAGTAACACCTTTAAAGGTTCTGCCTCAGCAAGCTATGGCAGTTGGGACAAACAGCGCTATGTCCTGGACTTACAAGCCCCGTTGGTTGAATCGGGTAAAGTGCGGGGTCGCCTGATTACCGGCTATCAGGACAATGACAGTTGGGTAGATAACTACCACTATCGCAAAAAATTCCTTTACGGTGTCGTTGATACCGACGTCACCGACAACACCACACTTTCAGTGGGCTATGAATACCAGGAAAGCAACACCGACAGCCCAACATGGGGCGGATTGCCAACCTGGTACAGCGACGGCGCAAAAGCAAAATACGATCGCAGCACCACGGTTGCGCCCGACTGGGCCTACTCCAACAAAGACAACACCAGGCTCTTCGCCAATTTGACCCAGCGCTTTGGCGATGGCTGGGAAGCACACATCAATGGTATGCATGCGAAAACCAATTTCGACAGCAAATTGATGTATATGTACGGCTATGCCGACAGAGATACCGGCGATGGTCTGGTCGGCTATGGCGGCTGGAACCGTGGCGAGCGTAAACAAGATGCCGTTGACGCCTTCCTGCGCGGCGGGTTTGATCTCTTTGGCCGTCAGCATGAAGTGATGTTTGGCGGCAGCTACAGCCGCCAGCGTAACCATTACGACAACTCCCTGCCGCTCCCCGACAGCACGGTTAACGTGGGCAGTTTCACCAATGGCTGGAACAGCAATATCGCCGATCCAACCTGGAGCGCCTGGGCACTCTACAGCAAAGATGATATCCGTCAGTCTTCTGCTTATGCGTCCGCCCGCTTCTCGCTGGCCGATCCGCTACACCTGATCGTCGGCGCACGTTATACCGATTACGATATTCGCTATAACCCGGCCGGTTCGCCGGATACGCGTCTGCACAGCACCAAAGATGATGTGACGCCATATGCCGGGCTGGTTTATGACATCAATGAAGACTGGTCGACTTACGTCAGCTACACCGAGATCTTCCAGCCGCAGGACAAGCGTAATGCCAGCGGTCGTTATCTCGACCCAACCACCGGCAAGAGTTATGAAGCCGGCGTCAAAGCAGACTGGTTCAATACCCGTCTGACCACTTCCATCGCGGTGTTCCGCATTGAGCAGGACGGCGTCGCGAATAACACCTATACCTATATGCCAAGCGGTGAATCGATCTACGAATCGCTGGATGGCGTAGTCAGCAAAGGGATTGAGTTTGAGCTGAACGGTGCGCTGACAGATAACTGGCAATTAACTTTCGGTGCCACCCGTTTTGTGGCAGAAGATAAAGACGGCAAGACGGTCAGTTCCGATCAGCCGCGTACCACCATGAAATTGTTCACCCGTTACCAGTTGCCGATGCTGCCAGACTTGACCATTGGCGGCGGCGTAAACTGGCAGAACAAGACATGGAATGACGCGACTGGCCCTTCCGGCTCTACCGACCGTGCGGTACAAGGCAGCTATGCGCTGGTAAACCTGTTCAGCCGCTACCAGGTCACGAAAAACTTCTCTGTTCAGGCAAACCTCAACAACCTGTTCGACCGGGAATATTACGATTACGTTGGCAGCTACACGGTGTATGGCGCGCCGCGTAACTTCTCGGTGAGTGCGAATTACGATTTCTGATCATCGCTACTCCTGCCCGGGGAGCCTTTAGGCTCCCCTTTTTTATTACCGCATAAGAGGGTGTTGTGTCTGTAGAGGGGCAGCTAAGCCTCAACCCAACTGATTCTTATGCAGCCGGTATTATTTAACAGCAATAAAAAAGGGAGCCATCAGGCTCCCTCAGTCTCCCCAGACTATGGCTTAGTTATTACGGATGTATTCATCCATTTCGGTTTTCAGGTTATCGGATTTGGTACCGAAAATCGCCTGTACACCGGAACCGGCCACAACCACACCCGCAGCGCCCAGTTTCTTCAGGCCAGCCTGATCCACTTTCGCTACGTCAGCTACGCTGACACGCAGACGCGTAATGCACGCATCCAGGTTGGTGATGTTCTCTTTACCGCCAAATGCTGTCACCAGGGCCGGAGCCATTTCGCTGGTCGCGCCCACTTTATTCTCTTCAGTGGTTTCTTCACGACCTGGCGTTTTCAGATCCAGTGCTTTGATCAGCACGCGGAAGATTGTGTAGTACACCACCGCGTAGCAAAGGCCGATAACCGGGAACAGCCACAGTTTGCTGCTGTTGCCGCTCAGCACGATGAAGTCGATCAGACCGTGCGAGAATGACGTACCGTCACGCATACCCAGCAGGATACAGATCGGGAATGCCAGGCCTGCCAGAATCGCGTGGATGACGTACAGGATCGGCGCAACGAACATGAAGGAGAACTCGATCGGCTCGGTAATACCGGTCAGGAACGAGGTCAGCGCGGCGGAGATCATGATACCGCCCACTTTGGCGCGGTTTTCCGGTTTAGCGGAATGCCAGATTGCGATAGCCGCAGCCGGCAGACCGTACATTTTGAACAGGAAGCCACCAGACAGTTTGCCCGCAGTCGGGTCACCGGCCATGTAACGCGGAATATCGCCGTGGAACACCTGACCTGCCGCGTTGGTGAATTCACCAATCTGCATCTGGAAAGGTACGTTCCAGATATGGTGCAGACCAAACGGTACCAGGCAGCGCTCAATGAAGCCGTAGATACCGAACGCCACAACCGGGTTCTGGTAAGCAGCCCACTGAGAGAAGGTCTGGATAGCAGTACCGATCGGCGGCCAAATGAAGGACAGGATCACACCGGTGAAAATCGCGGCCAGACCTGAAATGATAGGAACAAAACGCTTACCGGCAAAGAAGCCCAGGTACTCAGGCAGCTTAATGCGGTAGAAACGGTTGAACATGTACGCTGCGATCGCACCGGAGATGATCCCGCCCAGAACACCGGTATCAGCCAGGTGTTTTGCGGCGATTTCGTCAGCAGGTAAATGCAGGACCAGCGGTGCAACAACAGCCATGGTTTTCACCATGATGCCGTAGGCAACAACTGCAGCCAGAGCCGAAACACCGTCGTTATTGGTGAAGCCCAGCGCAACACCGATAGCGAAGATCAGTGGCATGTTGGCAAAAACGGAACCGCCCGCTTCGGCCATAACATGGGAAACCACTTCTGGCAGCCAGCTGAAGTTTGCAGAACCGACGCCCAGCAGGATACCTGCGATAGGCAGTACGGATACTGGCAGCATCAGCGATTTACCGACCTTCTGCAGGTTAGCAAATGCATTCTTAAACATAATTGAGAGTGCTCCTGAGTATTAGTGCTTTTTTACGCTTTTCGCGCATTGGCGCGGGGGGAGAGCCGCGCCGTGGGAAGGGCATCTAAGCGCCCTTTATTTATTACACAGAGTAAAATAAATCGATTTCGGTTTGTTTGATGGCTATCACGTTTCAGCTAGCACACGCTGCAAAACTCACATTAATTTACAAAAGGCGGGTACCTTCGAATGAAAAGCGAGCGTCACCGCCTTTTTTACGGCGGTGAACTTTACTCTGATCGGTTATTAATTACGAGTACTAAAATAAGCTGCGAGATCAGGCGGATTGCAGGCGGGAGAGGTCAACGTGAAACAAACTGGCAAAGTTTTGCGTGGTCTGTTGCGCCAGTTGTTCAAGGGAAACCCCCTTTAAGACAGCCATATATTCCGCCACATCACGGGTCATCGCAGGCTGGTTCTCTTTACCACGGTGCGGTACCGGCGCAAGGTACGGTGAGTCCGTTTCGACCAGCAAGCGATCGAGGGGCACATAGCGCGCGGCATCACGCAGTTGTTCAGCATTGCGGAAGGTAACAATGCCGGAGAATGAGATAAAAAAGCCCATATCCAACAACTTGCCAGCGGTTTCGCGATCCTCTGTAAAACAGTGTAGAACACCGCCGCAATCTGTCACCTTCTCTTCTTCCAGGATCGCCAGCGTATCAGCGCGGGCATCGCGCGTATGAACAATTACGGGCTTATTCAGCTCGCGGCCAATACGGATATGGTTACGAAAAGATGCCTGCTGGCGGGCTTTCGTCTCCGGCGTATAAAAATAGTCGAGGCCTGTTTCGCCCATGGCGACCACCCCCTCTTCCGCCGCCAGTTGACGCAGCATCTCAACATCATAACTTTCGTCCTGATTGAGAGGATGCACACCGCAGGAGAAGACGACATTATCACGCTCCCCCACCAGCTCGCGCATACTGAGGTAGCCCGGCAAGGTTGTCGCAACGGCAAGGCAAAATTTCACATCACGCGCGGCGGCTTTCGCCAGCACATCGTCTACGTCTTTATGCAAAGCCTGGTAATCAAGGCCATCAAGATGGCAGTGCGAGTCGACTAAAAACATAATGTCTCTCTTAAAGATGGGATACAGGAAGCGCAGTACCGGGTTGCAGGTAGCGTTCCAGATTTAACAGCAGATCGGTCAACAGCAACTCGCGGTTCACACCCACGACGCTGAGAAGTTGTTCACGGCAGATAAATGCCGAATGCAGCAATGCATGCAAGGTTTCACTTCGTAACTGACGAGCAAGATCATGAACCAGGCCGGCACAATCCACATTACTCAGTAAGGTCGCGCCTTGTTGAACTTTTAGCGCATCCAGCCACAACGAAGCCAGCCACTGCAAACGTTCGGCAACCCGCTCATGATTGAGCACGGGCAACATCGCCAGCCAGTCACCGCTTTGCAGCGCCGTCTCCGTGGCCTGGCACAGTTGCTTGCGCTGCGCCCACTGTTCTTCCTGTAACAGCATTTCCGCCGCCCCCGGCGAACCTGCGCTCAGACGTAGCGCAGTCAGGATGGCATCAGGGGATGCTGACACTTCACGCCCCAGCCAGGCACTCGCATAATTCTCGGCCGGTGGTGCCAGATGGTGCAGGCGGCAGCGGCTGCGTAGCGTGGCGAGCAGACGGGCCGGTTCCCGACAGGCAAGGAAAAACCAGGTCTGCGCTGGCGGCTCTTCCAGAGTCTTAAGCAGCGCATTGGCCGCCGCATCGGTCAGCACGGCGGCGTCCTGGATCCAGACTACTTTTGCGCCGCCAAGACGGGCATGTTCATACAATTTTTCACTGACGTCCCGCACGGCATCAATGCCGAGCGTGGTTTTGCCTTTCTCCGGTGCCAACGGGTAATAGTCCGGGTGCGTCCCCGCCTGCATAAGCTGGCAACCGCGGCAGTGGCCGCAGCTTTTGTGCGCCTGCGGCGTCTGGCACAGCAGAAAGCGGCTGATGGCATAGATCAGCGCATCTTCGCCCATTCCCGGCAAGGCATGAATCAGTAACGCGTGGTGCCCACGCCCGGCCTGATAACTGGCGACCAGTTGCTCAAAGTCCGGTCGCAGCCACGGATACCATTTCATGCGCCCTGCTCCTGCACCCACGCGGTCACGGTCTGGCGAATATCGCGGATAACCGCCTCCAATGGCTGCGTCGCATCGACGGTGCGGATCGTTTTATCCTGCGCTGCCAGCTCGAGATAGCGGGCCCGTGTGCGATTAAAGAAATCCAGCGATTCCTGTTCAATGCGATCCAGGTCGCCGCGTGCGCGTGCGCGCTTCAGCCCCACTTCCGGGGTTACATCCAGATAGAGGGTCAAATCCGGGCGAAAGTCCCCGAGGACCGCATCGCGCAGGGTCGCCAGCATCGACTGATCGATACCCCGTCCCCCACCCTGATACGCCTGGGTAGAGAGATCGTGCCGATCGCCAATCACCCATTTGCCCTCTGCCAGCGCAGGTTTAATGACGGTTTCGACTAGCTGTACGCGGGCAGCGTAGAACATCAGGACTTCGGCTTTATCGCAAATAACTTCGTCGCCAACGGAACGAATATCCAGCACCAGACTGCGCAGCTTCTCTGCAAGCAGCGTTCCACCCGGCTCACGCGTGAAGACCATTTCGCCGACATCCAGCGTTTTTAACGTTTCGACGATGACATCACGCGCGGTGGTTTTACCCGCGCCTTCCAGTCCTTCAATGACGATGTATTTACTGCCCATTTTTTTCCTTAAGTACTTTCAGGTATTCCTGCACTGACCGGTTATGGCTGGCGAGATTGGTATTAAAAGTGTGGCCGCCTTTACCATCCGCCACAAAATAGAGATACGGCGTCTTTGCCGGATGCGCTGCTGCTTTCAGCGAGGCTTCGCCCGGCGTCGCAATCGGCCCCGGCGGCATGCCGCTTATCACATAGGTGTTGTAGTCTGTAGGCGCTTCGAGATCCGCGCGCGACAGCTTACCATTATAACGCGCGCCCATCCCGTAGATCACCGTTGGATCGGTCTGCAGCTTCATGCCAACGCGCAAACGGTTAATAAACACCGAGGCCACTTTATCGCGTTCACTGGCCACGGCAGTCTCTTTTTCGATGATGGAGGCCATGGTCACCAGTTGATTCTGGTCTTTATAGGGCAGCCCCTCCATACGCCCTTCCCAGGTTTGCTCAACCACACGCACCATCTTTTGATGTGCGCGTTTCAGTAACGCCACATCGGTCGTGTTCGCGGTGTACATCCAGGTGTCGGGCCAGAACCAACCTTCAACCCACTCCGGATGCTCTAACTTCAGGGCCTGTGCCACGGTGGCATAATCGTCATCTTTCAGCGTATGTTTGATCCACGGCGCCTCACGCAGTTGTTTCAGGTAATCGCTCAGGCGCATGCCTTCTACCAGCCGCAGTGGGAATTGTGCCTCTTTACCGCTTTCAAGCAATTGCAGCATTTCACGTACCGTCATTCCCGGCGTAAAGCGATAGGTACCGGCTTTAAAATGGGAGAGGTCCGGTTCCAGCCGTAACAGCCATTGAAACACGCGCGGGCGATTAATCACCTTTTCGTTATATAACTGTTCGCCCAGCGCCAGACGGCCAGTGCCGGCCTGCAGGGCAAAAATGGTCTCTTCTTTTATGAGGATCTTACTGTCCGCCAGTTGGCGAACTTTCCACATACCTGCGCCCGCAGCGATAACCAATAACGCCAGCAGGAGGATAACGAAACGTAACATTTTCTTCATGACTGATTTATCTGCTCACAAAGGGGGGCTAAAAAGTGGAACAAATCACGCGCTGCCCAGTGGCAATCTTCCCACTGACATACCGGGATCACCGGCATCAACGCGTTACAAATAAGGACTTCATCTGCGTTTGTTAAGGCATCATGATACGCATTCACTTCGACAACGTTAAAATCGGAAGATGCCAGTTGCCGTATGCAATATTGCCGCATAATGCCATTCACACCGGCCTGATCGAGTCGTGGGGTAAACACATCGCCTCCGCAGCGCCAGAAAAGATTGGCCGCGCTGCACTCAGTCAACCAGCCATCGCTATCCAGCACCAGAGCTTCCTCTGCCCCGGTCTTTTCGAGGTTCGCACGAATTAAAACCTGTTCAAGGCGATTAAGATGTTTGATGCCGGCAAGCAGGGGGTTCCGCCCAAGACGCACCGGGCTGAGCGCGAGCGTAATGCCTTTCTGCCGCCAGTGCGCATAATGCGCGGGGCGCGGAGAATGAGACAAGATACGCGTCGGTGCCGTGCAGTTCGCTGCACTGTAACCCCGGCCGCCTGAGCCACGGCTAATGATGACTTTTACTACACCATCGGCATGTGCCGCCGCCAGCGTTTTCATCTCCTGCTCCAGTAAAGACATGTCAGTAAAGGAAATCAGCAGGCGTTCGCATGCCTGCTGTAAGCGCTGGAGATGTGCAGACAAAAATTGGATCTGCCCGTCAATTATCCGTGCCGTGGTAAAGCAACCGTCACCAAATTGTGTTGCCCGGTCAGTGGCGGGAAGCGTGTGCTGCCAGGTGCCATTAATCAAGAACATAGAGGATCCTTATTGCTGTGACGGGACAGTTTGGCAGGATGGACAGTGCAGAACAAGCGGAGAAAACCGAATAGAAAAGGCCCGACAGGCGGGCCTTTACGCAGGCTGAAATAATCAGACTTTTTTGAAGATCAGTGAACCATTGGTACCACCAAAGCCGAAGGAGTTACACAGGGTGTACTCCATACCGCTGACCTGGCGAGCTTCGTGCGGCACGAAGTCGAGATCGCAACCTTCATCCGGGTTATCCAGGTTGATGGTTGGCGGTACAGCCTGATCGCGCAGCGCCAGGATCGAGTAGATAGATTCTACTGCACCTGCTGCACCTAACAGGTGGCCGGTCATAGATTTGGTGGAGCTAACCAGCACGCGGCTCGCTGCTTCACCAAATACGGATTTCACAGCCTGAGCTTCTGCTTTGTCGCCCGCAGGCGTTGAAGTGCCGTGTGCGTTGACATAACCAATCTGACCCGGCTCAATGCCTGCATCACGCAGTGCGTTGACCATCGCCAGGGCGGCGCCAGCGCCGTTTTCCGGAGGAGACGTCATGTGGTAAGCGTCGCTGCTCATGCCAAAACCCACGATCTCAGCATAAATCTTCGCGCCGCGTTTTTTCGCGTGCTCGTACTCTTCAAGCATAATGATGCCGGCGCCATCGCCAAGCACAAAGCCGTCACGGTCTTTGTCCCACGGGCGACTTGCTGCCTGCGGATTGTCATTACGGTTGGAGAGTGCGCGCGCTGCGCCGAAACCACCAACGCCCAGCGGAGTACTGGCTTTCTCTGCACCGCCTGCCAGCATTGCGTCTGCATCGCCGTAAGCGATGATGCGCGCGGCATGGCCGATGTTGTGCACGCCTGACGTACAAGCCGTTGCGATTGAAATACTTGGACCACGCAGACCAAACATAATCGTCAGATGGCCTGCAACCATGTTCACGATCGTGGAAGGCACGAAGAACGGGCTGATTTTACGCGGACCGCCGTTGACAAGGGAACTGTGGTTTTCTTCAATCAGACCGAGACCACCAATGCCGGAGCCAATCGCGGCGCCAATGCGGGTTGCGTTCTCTTCGGTGACCTCGAAACCCGAATCCAGCATGGCCTGTACGCCAGCCACAATTCCATATTGAATGAAATCATCCATCTTGCGCTGTTCTTTACGCGAGATGATGTCTTCACAGTTAAAATCCTTTACTAAGCCAGCAAATTTCGTTGCATAGGCGCTAGTATCGAAATGGTCGATCAGGCTGATGCCACTCTGACCGGCAAGGAGAGCTTTCCAGGTAGACTCTACGGTATTGCCGACAGGAGACAACATGCCCAGTCCGGTCACAACTACACGACGCTTAGACACGTTTGTCCTCCAGGGAGGGATAAATAAAGAGATTCGTGGGATTAAATTAGATAAAACTCAGGCGGTCGAGTGACCGCCTGGAGATGTTCACTTACGCCTGGTGACCGTTGATGTAATCAATGGCTGCCTGAACGGTGGTGATCTTCTCAGCTTCTTCGTCCGGAATCTCAGTATCAAACTCTTCTTCCAGAGCCATTACCAGCTCAACGGTGTCAAGAGAATCAGCGCCCAGGTCTTCAACGAAGGAAGCATTGTTGGTAACTTCTTCCTGCTTAACGCCCAGCTGTTCGCCGATAATTTTCTTAACGCGTTCTTCGATAGTGCTCATACTCTTAAATTTCCTATCAAAACTCGCTTTCGCGATGGTTTTCGTAGTGTATAAAATGTTGAAAAATTTGCAACTAAATCCCGGCAGTTCTTACCACGATTTTACGCTATTTTGAGGCCTTTCGCCCTAATAACGCAAATATATTTCATCGTGGTTAAACCATATACATTCCGCCGTTAACGTGCAGGGTCTCACCAGTGATGTACCCCGCCTCGTCAGAGGCTAAAAATGCAACCGCACTGGCGATTTCCTGAGCGCCGCCAAGACGACCCGCAGGAACCTGCGCCAGAATACCCGCACGCTGATCATCAGACAGCGCACGCGTCATGTCCGTTTCAATAAAACCCGGAGCAACAACGTTCACCGTAATACCGCGGGACGCAACTTCACGCGCCAGCGATTTACTGAAACCGATCAAACCCGCTTTCGCCGCAGCGTAGTTGGCCTGACCAGCATTTCCCATGGTACCAACCACAGAACCGATAGTGATAATACGCCCATGACGCTTTTTCATCATAGCCCGCATTACCGCTTTTGACAGACGGAAAACAGATGAAAGATTGGTATTGAGGATATCGTTCCACTCATCATCTTTCATGCGCATCAACAGGTTGTCACGAGTGATACCGGCATTATTAACCAGAATATCGACCTCGCCAAACTCAGCGCGAATATTTTCCAGAACGGATTCGATAGATGCAGCATCGGTCACATTCAACAGCAAACCTTTACCATTAGCACCCAAATAATCGCTGATCGCCTGAGCACCATTTTCACTGGTGGCAGTGCCGATAACTTTCGCGCCGCGCGCAACCAGGGTCTCTGCAATAGCGCGGCCAATACCGCGGCTTGCACCGGTGACCAGCGCGACTTTTCCTTCAAAACTCATAGGCTTCCTCTTTTATTGCGCAAGTGCCTCTGACATCGCGGTCGGCTCATTGAGCGCAGACGCTGTCAGGGTGTCAACAATACGTTTTGTCAGGCCAGTGAGGACTTTACCTGGACCCACTTCATACAGGTGTTCAACACCCTGTGCTGCCATAAATTCGACGCTCTTCGTCCACTGCACCGGGCTATAAAGCTGGCGAACCAGGGCATCGCGAATCGCTTCAGGCGTTGTCTCGCACTTCACATCCACATTATTGACAACCGGGATCTGCGGCGCGTTAAAAGTAATTGTGCCCAGCTCAGCAGCCAGCTTATCTGCCGCTGGTTTCATCAGCGCACAGTGAGACGGCACACTGACTGGCAGCGGCAGCGCGCGTTTAGCTCCTGCCGCTTTACAAGCGGCGCCTGCACGTTCAACGGCATCTTTATGACCCGCAATCACAACCTGGCCCGGAGAATTGTAGTTCACCGGAGAAACAACCTGCCCTTCGGCAGACTCTTCGCAGGCTTTGGCGATTGAGGCATCATCAAGCCCGATGATTGCAGACATCGCACCCGTACCTTCCGGCACAGCTTCTTGCATAAATTTACCGCGCAGTTCAACCAGGCGCACAGCGTCAGCGAAAGCGATAACACCCGCGCATACTAATGCAGAATATTCGCCAAGGCTGTGACCCGCCATTAGCGCAGGGGTTTTGCCACCCTGCTGCTGCCATACACGCCACAGCGCGACGGAGGCGGTCAGCAGTGCCGGTTGGGTCTGCCAGGTTTTGTTCAGTTCTTCTGCTGGGCCTTGCTGCACCAGCGCCCAGAGATCATAGCCCAGCGCCGCGGAGGCTTCAGCAAAAGTCTCGGTAATAACCGGGTAAGTCGCCGCCATATCAGCCAGCATACCAACGGTTTGAGAGCCCTGCCCGGGGAACACAAATGCGAATTGCGTCATGTTTTTATCCTTGTACTCAGAAACGAACCAGCGCGGAGCCCCAGGTAAACCCGCCGCCGAATGCTTCAAGCAGAACAAGCTGGCCCGGTTTGATACGCCCATCACGGACGGCTTCATCAAGTGCGCTGGGAACGGAAGCCGCAGACGTATTGCCGTGGCGATCCAACGTCACCACCACATTGTCCATCGACATACCGAGTTTTTTCGCCGTTGCGCTAATGATACGCAAGTTAGCCTGGTGCGGCACCAGCCAGTCCAGCTCACTGCGTTCAAGATTATTGGCCGCTAATGTTTCATCAACAATACGCGCCAGTTCGGTAACGGCGACTTTAAAGACTTCATTACCTGCCATTGTCAGATAAGTTGAATTATCCGGCGTCACGCGATCGAGGTTCGGCAGCGTCAGCAACTCACCATAGCTGCCATCGGCATGCAGGTGCGTTGAAATAATACCCGGCTCATCAGAAGCGCTCAGCACCACAGCCCCAGCACCGTCGCCGAACAGAATAATGGTCCCGCGATCTTCTGGATCCAGCGTGCGGGCCAGAACGTCGGAACCAATTACCAGCGCATTTTTCACTGCACCCGACTTGACGTATTGATCGGCAATACTCAGCGCATAGGTAAAACCGGCGCAGGCCGCGGCGACATCAAATGCCGGGCAGCCTTTAATCTCCAGCATATTCTGAATCTGGCAAGCCGCACTCGGAAAGGCATGTGTCGCAGAGGTTGTCGCCACAATGATTAAGCCAATCTGATCTTTATCGATGCCGGCCATTTCCAGCGCGCGTTGCGCAGCCGCATAGCCCATGGTCGAAACAGTTTCGTTTGCAGCGGCGATGCGACGCTCACGGATCCCTGTACGGCTGACAATCCATTCGTCAGAGGTTTCCACCATTTTTTCTAAATCGGCGTTTGTTCGAACCTGCTCGGGCAGAAAGCTGCCGGTACCAATAATCTTCGTATACATGTACGCTCAGTCACTCTTGGGTAATATACGCGCGCTCTGGTGTTCACCTTCTTGCTCTGGCGAAACAGCGCGTGCGTACACAGATTCCAGGCGAGCGGCTATTCGTTGTGGAACCTGCCGCTGCACCGCCTGCACTGCCTGTTCAATCGCTACGCTAAAAGCGCGCTGATTGGCTGCACCATGACTCTTAATCACCGTGCCGCGCAATCCTAACAGACAGGCACCATTATACTGGTCGGGGTTGAGGTGACTGAATCGCCTTGTCAGGCTTTTTTGTAACCAACGCTTTAATAAAATCAGCCACCACGACCTTTTTTGCCCCTCGCCCTGCGATTTCAGCAGCGAAAGGAACATCCTGACAACCCCTTCCATTGTTTTTAATGTGACATTTCCTGTAAAGCCATCACAAACCAGCACATCCGTTTTACCGGTCAGTAATTCGTTCGCTTCCAGGTAACCAATGTAGTTCATTGCAGGAAGCGATTTTAATAATGCCGCTGCATCGCGGATACTGTCATGGCCTTTGGTTTCTTCTTCACCAATATTGAGTAGAGCCACACGCGGATTTGCAATGCCAAGGATCTCTTCCGCCATAACTGCGCCCATCACTGCAAATTGCGCCAGCATCGTGCTATCGCAATCCACATTAGCGCCTAAATCCAGCACGACGGTTTTGCCCTTTTGCTGGTGTGGCAGCACCGTCACCAACGCCGGGCGCTCAATCCCTTCAATTGGTTTGAGCAACATTTTCGCCAGTCCCATCAGCGCACCGGTATTACCTGCGCTGACGCAAGCCTGTGCACGCCCTTCTTTTACCAGCTCAAGCGCAATGCGCATTGAACTACCGCGACTATTACGGATCGCCTGTGCGGCGCGCACATCACTGGCAATAACTGACTGTGCAGGAACAATAAGCAAGCGCGAGCGTTGCTCAAAATCAGCTTTGGTAAGTAATGGCGTGATAGCGTCGGGATCGCCGACTAAAAGAAGGTTGAGTTGCGAATTAGAGTTCAGTGCCTGCAAAGCTGCAGGCACTGTCACGGCCGGGCCTGAATCGCCCCCCATGACATCTAACGCCAGGGTTAGACGTGTCAAGGTATCGTCGCAGCCTGGTTCGGTTTATCCCCGCTTACGCGGGGAAATCCTCACTAAGCTTAATCACGCTTGCGCGTGATTACTTAGCGATGACCTTACGGCCACGGTAGAAACCGTCGGCGGTAATGTGGTGACGCAGGTGGGTTTCACCAGAAGTTTTGTCTACAGACAGGCTGGTGACTGCGGTCAGCGCGTCATGGGAACGACGCATGCCACGTTTGGAACGGGTTGGTTTATTCTGTTGTACGGCCATGGACCTTACTCCTCAATTACTTACGCTTTAAGCTGGCTAATACGGCAAATGGGTTTGGTTTTTGCGCTTCATCAGGCAATTCGCCAAAGACCATGTCCGCCTCGGACACTTCACAGTGTTCAGAATCATGCACCGGAACTACCGGCAAGGAGAGGATGATTTCATCCTCGACCAGCGCCAGCAGATCGATTTCGCCGAATTCGTTAACCTCAATCGGCTCATACGCTTCCGGCAGTGCTTCAGCCTGTTCGTCAGAACGTACAGGACTAAAACAATACGTTGTGTGAACATGATGGGTGAACGGTTTCCCGCAGCGCTGGCACTCGAGCGATACCGTGACCGTTGCTTCGCCGGTTAAGACCGCGAGACGCTGGTTATCGATAGCGAACGACATGGAGCACTCCACATCACTGTCCACGCTGACCACAGACTCGGCGACGCGCTCGGCCTGTTCGGGAGTATAGATACCCTCGTAATCAAGGCGTTTTTGAGCCGTACGAACCGGATCAAGAGTCAGGGGTAATTTTACCTTTTGCATAGGGCGCGCATATTAACTTTGTAACGTCATAGAGTCAAAGAAAAAGGCAGCCTACGGTTGCCTTTTGCCAATAATTCGCACACATTGCGGCCTACAGTTTAAAATGCCTGTCCTTGTTAAGCCATATTTGGTGAAAAAAATATGTCTACTATTATTCTTGCCTCTACTTCTCCTTATCGTCGCGCCCTGTTGGAAAAGCTGGGGGTAACGTTTGAATGCGCAGCGCCAAATACCGATGAAACCCCTCAACCGGGTGAGTCTCCGCGACACCTCGTGCTTCGCCTGGCGCAGGATAAAGCCCAGTCGCTGGCGCAGGCTTACCCCCATCATCTTATTATTGGTTCTGACCAGGTGTGCGTGCTGGACGGTGAGATCACCGGCAAGCCCCATAGCGAAGAAAATGCCCGCCAGCAACTCATGAAAGCCAGCGGTAATATTGTTACTTTTTATACCGGCCTTGCGCTTTTTAATTCCGCCACTGGTCATTTACAAACCGAATGTGAGCCTTTCGATGTGCATTTCCGGCATTTAAGTGAACAGGAAATTGACGATTATGTTCGCAAAGAGCGCCCCTTAAACTGCGCGGGAAGCTTCAAAAGCGAAGGTCTCGGTATTGCCTTGTTTGAGCGCCTGGAAGGGCGGGATCCCAATACACTGGTTGGGTTACCGCTTATTGCCCTGTGCCAGATGCTTCGTCGCGAGCAGTGTAATCCTCTATTAAGTTAATGCCTTAGCGATCACAGATTCTTTTTTAAACAGCCAGTACATTCACCTCAATTATTAAAACAGTGTTTTAATTTAAGGAAAGGTGATGAAAAGTACCCGACAAGTGACATTGATGCTGACGCTGTTGGCTTCTTTCTGCGCGAGCGCGCAAGATTCCTGGCAAACGCAAGGAGTGGTGGAAGGTAATCTTCCTGCAAGCTGGCAGGCCTTAAAAGCGCAAATGCGCTACCCGGACTCCTGGTTATCCGGGAACTTTCACAACTTCTCGCAGTGGCAAAAACAGAGCCGCCAGCATTTTCGCTCTGCCCTGCTTACGCCAGACGCCACTAAACCCTTTGCCCCACAATCGATAACCAAAGAGGATCGTGGCACTTATTTTGCCGAAAAACTGGCGCTTAACATTACGGATGATAACCGTGTATCGGCACTGCTGCTGATGCCTAAATCACCCGGCCCACATCCTGCTATCGTGCTGTTACACGATCACGGTTCAAAATTTGACATCGGCAAAGAGAAGCTGGTTCGCCCCTGGGGTGACAACGAAAAACTGGCCAGTGCTCAGGCGTGGGCAGACAAATTTTTTAGCGGTAAGTTTATTGGCGATGAACTGGCCAGCCGTGGCTACGCTGTGATCGCAATCGACAGCCCAGGCTGGGGCGATCGTGGGCCGATGGTGTACGAACAACAGCAAGCGCTGGCAAGTAATTACTTTAATCTTGGCCGCTCACTGGCCGGCGAAGTGGCTTATGAAGATATGCGCACGGTGGATTTCATTGCCGCCCATGCGGGCGTGGACAAACAGCGTATCGGCGTCGTGGGATTCTCTATGGGGGGATTTCGCGCCTGGCAACTGGCAGCGTTAAGCGACAAAGTCGCGGCGACGGCCGTGATTTCCTGGTTTGGTACTTATAACGGCCTGATGCAACCCGGTAACAATGTGCTAAGAGGCCAGTCCGCTTTTTACATGGTGCATCCCGGCATGCCTGCCAGAATGGATATTCCCGATCTTGCCAGTATCGCCGCGCCGAAACCCATGCTGATTTTCAGCGGTGGCAAAGACAAACTTTTCCCGCCGGAAGCGGTACAGGAGGCGTTTGATAAAGTGCATAAGGTCTGGTCATCGCAACATGCCGACGACAAACTGCTCACTAAAAGCTGGCCAGCGCTGGGCCATGTTTTTTATCAGGAACAACAGGATGAGGTCTTTCCCTGGCTGGATAAATGGCTGAAGCCTTAAGGAGAGAGCCTTTCCCCTCCCATAATGGGAGGGGAAAAGGTTATTTGGCGTTGCGCAGCACTTGCAGGCAATGTTTCAGCGCATTATCAAGCGGGGCTTCAATGCGCAGTGTCTCGCCAGTATGCGGATGGGTGAACTTAAGCGCAGCCGCATGCAGGAACAGGCGCGAAAGCCCCGTGGACGCCAGTTGTTTGTCGAACTCGCGATCGCCATAGCGATCGTCAAACGCAATCGGGTGGCCGGCATGTTGTGTATGAACACGAATCTGGTGCGTGCGACCGGTGACCGGGCTGCAACGAACCAGCGTAGAGAATTCATAACGTTCTTCCACTTTAAAGCGGGTTTCGGAAGGTTTGCCTTCGCTGTTCACGCGCACAATGCGCTCACCGCTTTGCAGAATATTTTTTAGCAGAGGCGCCTGTACAACCTTCACGTGGGACTGCCACTGGCCACGCACCAGTGCCAGATAATCTTTCTGCATATCTTTGCCGCGCAGTTGCTCATGCAGCGAACGCAGCGCAGAACGTTTTTTTGCCACCAGCAACACGCCGGAGGTATCGCGATCGAGACGATGAACCAGTTCAAGGAAACGCGCTTCCGGGCGTAACGCGCGTAAGCCTTCGATCACGCCAAAGCTCAAACCGCTGCCGCCATGGACCGCCGTACCTGAAGGTTTATTCAGTACCAGAATATGGTCGTCTTCATAAAGAATGACGTCGGTTAACTGGGCGACTTTTTGCAGATGTGGCGATACCGCTTCTTCTTCTCTTTCCGCAACGCGCACAGGTGGAATACGGACTTCATCGCCGGCTTCCAGCTTATATTCCGGTTTAATTCGTTTTTTGTTCACCCGTACTTCGCCTTTACGCAAAATACGGTAGATCATGCTTTTCGGCACGCCTTTCAGCTGGGTGCGCAAAAAGTTATCGATGCGTTGCCCTGCTTCGTCAGCAGAAATAGCAACAAATTTTACGGATGGTGTCTCAGTTTTCATGGGAGGCGATTCTAAATAGGCTGCATGATTAGCGCCACTCATTTTTATATGCTTATATTTACTTCTGAGCCTGGCTTGCCGCTTTTTGCACAGTTGATTCGACGGTTATTAAACCGATCTCGGGTCAAAGGTGAAAAAACTGTGAGTAACCGGGTGATAAATGGTAAAAGTCAGCTTGCTATAACAGGGTTCGCAAGGAATAATGTTGCCGTTTTCCGTGTTGAATTTTGCTAAAACAAGTAAATGAGCGGAATGACCAGTTTTGCCTGTCCGATCATACACGCAGCAATGGCGTAAGACGTATTGAACTTTCAGGCAGTTAGCGGGCTGCGGGTTGCAGTCCTTACCGGTAGATGGAATCTTCTCTGGAGAGTTTTTCCCAGGCTGTTCCCCTGATAATTGCGCTGTTTTTTCCACAGGAAATACAGGCAGCCGACACACTGCGCCTCTTAAGCGACCGACAACCGTGAGGTTGGCGACGTGAATAGTCACGAGGCCATCGGTTCTCCCCCGGAAAGGCGTCATCTTGCCCGCAGCTTAGTCGTCAATGTAAGAATAATGAGTAAGTTACGATGAAAAGAATGTTAATCAACGCAACTCAGCAGGAAGAGTTGCGCGTCGCCCTTGTTGATGGGCAGCGCCTGTACGACCTGGATATCGAAAGCCCGGGCCACGAACAGAAAAAAGCGAACATCTACAAAGGTAAAATCACCCGTATCGAACCGAGCCTTGAAGCCGCATTTGTTGATTACGGCGCTGAACGTCACGGTTTCCTCCCCCTCAAAGAAATCGCCCGCGAATACTTCCCTGCCAATTACAACGCGCACGGCCGCCCGAACATCAAGGATGTGCTGCGTGAAGGTCAGGAAGTGATTGTCCAAATTGATAAAGAAGAACGTGGCAACAAAGGTGCCGCGCTGACGACTTTTATCAGCCTCGCAGGCAGTTACCTGGTATTGATGCCAAATAATCCGCGCGCGGGCGGCATCTCTCGTCGCATCGAAGGCGACGACCGCACCGAGTTAAAAGAAGCCCTGTCCAGCCTGGAACTTCCGGACGGGATGGGACTGATCGTGCGCACCGCCGGCGTGGGTAAATCCGCCGAAGCGTTGCAATGGGATTTAAGCTTCCGCCTGAAACACTGGGAAGCGATCCAAAAAGCGGCCGACAGCCGTCCTGCACCTTTCCTGATCCATCAGGAAAGCAACGTTATTGTGCGTGCGTTCCGCGATTACCTGCGTCAGGATATTGGCGAAATTCTGATTGATAATCCTAAAGTGCTTGAGCTGGCCCGCCAGCATATCTCTGCGCTGGGTCGTCCAGATTTCAGCAGCAAAATCAAACTGTACACCGGTGAAATTCCGCTGTTCAGCCACTACCAAATCGAGTCGCAGATTGAATCTGCCTTCCAGCGTGAAGTGCGCCTGCCGTCCGGCGGCTCTATCGTCATTGACTCTACCGAAGCGCTGACCGCCATCGATATCAACTCCGCCCGTGCAACCCGTGGTGGCGACATTGAAGAAACGGCGTTCAACACCAACCTTGAAGCAGCGGATGAAATCGCCCGTCAGTTGCGCCTTCGCGACCTTGGCGGCCTGATTGTTATCGACTTTATCGATATGACCCCGGTACGCCATCAGCGCGCGGTTGAAAATCGTCTACGCGAAGCGGTGCGCCAGGATCGTGCGCGTATCCAGATTAGCCATATTTCCCGCTTCGGCCTGCTCGAAATGTCGCGCCAGCGTCTGAGTCCGTCGCTTGGCGAGTCCAGCCATCACGTGTGCCCGCGCTGTAGCGGTACCGGTACTATCCGTGATAACGAATCGCTCTCTCTCTCTATCCTGCGTTTGATCGAAGAAGAAGCGCTGAAAGAGAACACGCAGGAAGTCCACGCGATTGTTCCGGTACAGGTCGCTTCTTACCTGTTGAACGAAAAACGCGCCGCCGTTAGCGCCATCGAAGCTCGTCAGGGCGGTGTTCGCTGTGTGATCGTCCCGAACGATCAGATGGAAACCCCGCACTACTCCGTGCTGCGTGTCCGTAAAGGCGAAGAGACGCCAACCCTGAGCTATTTGCTGCCGAAACTGCATGAAGAAGCGATGGCCCTGCCATCCGAAGAAGACGTTGCCGAACGTAAACGTCCGGAGCAGCCCGCTCTCGCCACCTTCGTGATGCCGGATGTCCCACCGGTTCCGCAAGCTCCGGCAACGGCCCCCGCAGCAAAAGCCCAGCCAGAAGTCGCCGCGACTGCCCCTGCTGCACCGGGTCTGGTAAGCCGTTTCTTCTCTGCACTGAAAGGCCTGTTTGCCGGTGAAGCAACGCCTGCTCCGGTTGAAGTGAAAGAAGAAGAGAAGAAAGCTGAAAGACAAGATCGTCAGCAAGACCGTCGGAAATCACGCCAGGGCAACCGTCGCGATCGTAATGAGCGCCGTGATAGCCGCAGTGAAGGCAACGAAGCGCGCGAAGGCCGTGAAAACCGCGAGGGTCGCGAAGAGAATCGCCGCAACCGTCGTGAAAAACCACAGCAGAATGCGGAAACCCGTGAAATTCGTCAGCCGGTAGCGGCAGAAGAGTCCGATAAAGCTAAAACCCGTGACGATCAGCAGCCGCGTCGCGAGCGCACTCGCCGCCGCAATGACGATAAACGTCAGGCACAGCAGGAAGTGAAGGAACTGAACCGTGAAGAGCAGCCTGCTCAGGAAACGGAACAGGAAGAGCGTGTACAGGTTATGCCACGCCGTAAGCAGCGCCAATTGAGCCAGAAAGTTCGTATCGGTGAAGCGCCTGCAGAGCAGGTCGAAGAAACCGCAGTACCGGAAGCATCAGCGCCGCGCACAGAAGTGGCGAAGGTTGATCTGCCTGCCGTTGTGGATAATGCCCCTCAGCAGGAGCAGGATGATAACGGTGAAGCACGCGACAACACCATGCCGCGTCGCTCACGTCGTTCTCCGCGTCACTTGCGTGTGAGCGGCCAGCGTCGTCGTCGCTATCGTGATGAGCGTTATCCGCTGCAGTCTGCCATGCCGCTGACCGTGGCCTGTGCTTCACCAGAAATGGCGTCAGGTAAAGTGTGGATTACCTATCCGGTTGTGCGCCCACAGGACAAGCAACAGGTTCAGGATAGCGACATCGAGCAAAACGCCGTTGCCAGTCAGGATGTTGCGCCAGCCATTGCCGAAGCACAATTGCTTGCCAGCCAGCCGGCAGAAGTCATTGAAGCCCCTGCAGAGGCCGCTGACGCTGCCGAACCGGTAGTAGTTGAACCGCACACTCCGGTTGCTGCGCCAGAACCGGTTGCTGTTGAAACCACGCATCCGGAAGTGATTGAAGCGTCTGTTGATCAACAGCCGCAACTGATCGCGGAAGAAGATCGCACCGTTGCGGAAAACGCGAAAGACGTGGCTGAAGAAGTCCAGCCAGCCGCGGAGCCCGAGGCAGTTATTGCACCGGTAACGGCAGGTGAAAACTCAGCCGTACAAGAAACTCAGGAAGAAGAAGCGCAGGAAAATGTTTCCACGCAGGTTAGCGCCGAACCGATGGCTCGTAAAATCGCCACCGCGCCAATGACCAAAGCACCAGCACCTGCCTATGTACCGGAAGCACCGCGTCATAGCGACTGGGTTCGCCCGGACTTCTCCTTCAGCGGTAAAGGCGCTGCGGGCGGCCATAGCGCCACTCACGCCGCAACTGCACCGGCGACAAAACCACACCCTGTAGAGTGATCTGACCGAGTGTAAAAGCCGACCTCCGGGTCGGCTTTTTTATGCCTGCCGCACCGGCTGGCGCATACCGCCAAGGCCGGGCATTACTTCGCGCATCAGTTGTAAAAACTTACGCAACCGTGCGGGATAATAACGCGCCCACGGGTAGACAAGATGAACCGGTAACGGCGCGATCTGCCACTCTGGCAGCAACTCCACCAGCTTACCTTCTCTGATCGCATCTTCTACCGCCCAACTGGATATAACCGCCAGGCCAAGGCCACTCAGTGCCGTGTTGCGCGCCGCATAAAGGCTGTCGGTATACAGCCGCGGCGAAATCGCCACCTGCTCTACGTCACCGTTCTGAGGATGGGTGAGCTGAATTTCATGCTGGTAAAAAGTGCTTAATGCAATCCACGGCAGAACGGAAAGTTGCTGGGGGGTATGAATTGCGGGGAAGCGCGCCAGCAACGCAGGCGAGGCAACCAGACTGCGAGGAACTTCTGCCAGTAGCACGGAAACCGTTGCCGGATCGACCTCCGCTCCAACGCGGATTGCGCAGTCGATATTCGCACTGAGAAAATCGACATTCTTATCGTTCAGCATCCATTCGACAGAAAGTTGCGGATGACGCTCAAGAAAATCGGTTAGCGGCCCCAGTAATTGCTCCTGACCGAAGGCATGCGGTGCACGCACCCGCAATGTGCCCACTGGTTCATCATCCGACTGGCTTAATTCATCCTCCAGCGCAACCCAGGCGTCGGCCACGCGTTTCGCATGCTGATAACAACGCTCGCCATCATCGGTCAGCTTCATTGCATGGGTACTGCGCAACAGCAGTTTTACGCCGAGTAGTGTCTCTAGCGACTGCAAACGGCGACTTACCGTGGCCTGCGTAGTGTCAAGTTGCCGTGCTGCAGCAGATAACGACCCCGCTTCAACGATACGGATCAATGTCCGCATCAGATCTACCCTGTCTATACGCTCCTGGCGCTTCATAACATTAATACCTATACGATACACGTATAACCGTTTTACCACTCCGCTGGCTACCGCGCTATGCCGGCTTAAGCAAAAATGTCTCCACACCGTAGATGAACTACGTAACAGTTAACTCAAAACCTTTCGGGGACACCGCGTATGAACCGTCATTCTTTATCAGCAGATGTTGTTGGCTGGGTCATTTTTGCCCTCGCGCTCGGCGCTGGAACCAGCGTCGCCGCTATTTATTATTCGCAGCCACTGTTGCCCCTGATGGGCAGTGACCTGCACCTTACTGTTAACGGCATGGGGCTGGTGCCCACACTGACTCAGGCAGGCTACGCGCTGGGGATTTTATTCCTGCTGCCGCTTGGCGACCGCCACGATCGTCGTAAATTGATCCTGCTGAAAAGCGCCGCTCTGGCATTGCTCCTGCTGGCGTGCAGCCTTGCCAGCCACCTTCCCTCTCTACTGGTGATCAGCCTGTTGCTGGGCATGGCCGCGACGATGGCGCAGGATATTGTTCCGGCTGCCGCCATCCTGGCGCCGGAGGGTAAACAGGGGAAAATGGTCGGCACGGTGATGACCGGTCTGCTGTTAGGCATTCTTCTTTCGCGCACCGTCAGTGGCTTTGTGGGTGCGGCATTCGGCTGGCGGGTAATGTATCAAATGGCTGCGATCAGTATTGCTCTGGTCGGCGTGCTGCTGTGGTCGGTGTTACCGCGTTTTGCCACTCACTCTACGTTGAGCTACCCGGCGCTGATGAAGTCAATGGCGCACCTGTGGCAGCGTTACCCGGCGTTACGTCGCGCCGCGATGGCACAGGGCTTCTTATCCGTCGCGTTTAGTGCGTTCTGGTCTACGCTGGCATTGATGTTGTTGGAAAAATATCACCTGGGCAGCGCCGTTGCAGGGACATTTGGCATCGCAGGTGCGACCGGTGCACTTGCCGCGCCGCTGGCGGGAGGACTGGCAGACAAAGTCGGCGCAGAGAAAGTTACACAACTTGGTGCCGGCCTGGTAGCCGTCTCTTTTGCGCTGATGTTCCTGCTGCCGGTATTAACGCCGCACGGCCAGTTGGCGCTGATCGCGCTCTCTGCGGTGGGTTTCGATCTTGGGTTGCAATCCAGCCTGGTGGCACATCAGAACCTGGTATACGGCCTGGAGCCACAAGCACGTGGTCGCCTGAATGCACTGCTGTTTACCGGGGTGTTTATAGGTATGGCCGCCGGTTCGGCGCTTGGCAGTAAAATCTACTCTGTTGCCTCATGGCAAGGTGTGGTGGTGCTGGCAACCGTTGCCGGGGTAATTGCACTGCTGATCCGTCTGTTTGATGCGCGTGAGACAGCGCAAGCCGTACAAAAAGCGTGAGATAAAAAAAAAGCCCGCTCCGGGGTGATGGAGCGGGCATACCGAACATGCCCCAGTTTCAAGACATGCTCAAAATGAAAACATTACTTATTCATCTGGAACAACGACATGCCTTGCATATCACTGAACGCTTTGTACGACGCCTGCAGCGCAGCCTGTTGCATAGTGTAAGACGAAATCACTGAGTTCCAGTCCACGTTAATCAAATCGCTTTTCTGCTGATCCAACGCAACAGCACGGTCATCACCCAGCGCATCCAGTGTGTCCAGCTCATTCAACTGCGTACCTAATTCTGCACGCACGGTCGAGACGTTATTCAGCGAGTTCCCCAAACCACGGCTGGTCTTATCAACCACGGCCTGCGCCGCCGTTTTCGCTGTCTCATCACCCGCAACCGGCGTTTTCAGTGCCGTGATCGCAGTGTCGAGCATCTTAAACAGGTCGGTCTCAGATGTGCCCGGCACGCCCGTCACCGGGTCGTTCGGTTCCGGAGTGGCATTACTGGTAATGTGATTAAAGATCTCATTACCCGTGTGGGCAATGACCATAGTACGGGACGCATCAACCTGCTGAGAGATGGCTTGCGAACCGCCGCTATAGGTGCCAGTGGAATCATACGGTGCCGTTGCTGTTTTATAACCGCCAAAAATATAGCGACCGTTACCATCGGTACTGTTCGCCAGGTTCAGCAATTGATCGCGATACCCTTGCAGTTCTGTTGCCAGCGAGGCACGGTCATCATCACTCAGCGCGCCGCTGCCCGCTTTCACGATGGTGGACTGCGCACCCTGAACGGCGAGCGTCACTTGCGACAGTACGCTCTCTTCCAGCGACACTTTCTGTACGGCAAAAGTACGGGCTGTGGCGTACTGGCTGTTTTGCGCCTCCGCCTGCGAAATAACGACCGCTTGTGAAGCGGCAACCGGATCGTCAGATGGGCGATTCACTTTCTGCCCGGTGGCCATTTGCTCACCATAATCGAGCCATTTACTCTGCGCGTTAGTCACACCGCGCATGTTTTGCTCGTACATCATTTGAGTACTGATACGCATCACTCACCCCTTACTTAGCGAATTTCCAGCAGCGCATTAAAGAGCGTGCTTGCGGTCTGCAGAACCTGGGCGTTCGCCAGATAATATTGCTGATAACGCTGCAGGTTGCCGTACTCTTCATCGAGGTTAACCCCGGAGATCGACTGCTGCTGCTTGGTCAGCTGCGTTACCACGTTCGTCTGCGTGGTGCTACTGGTTTTCAGCGTAGAGGTTCTGTTACCTACATCGCTCACCAGGGTGGCATACGCATCGTTAAAGGTTTTGTTGCCGCCGACTTTCTTGGCGCTTTGCAGATTTAACAACGCCTGGCCGTTACGGTTGTCGCTTGCGCCATCGCCGGAAACAGAGGCCAGCGCAATTTTCGACTCATCCGTCACTGCAACGCTCATGTTCACAATCGCGTTGCTGACAGGCTTCACGGTAAAGCTGTCGTTGGCGTTTGCTGTTCCGCCTACGGCCACTTTAAGACCGTCAAAATTCAGCGAACCATCCGTTGAATCCGGTGTGACGGTGAACGACGTATTGTTAGACAACCGCGTCACGTTCCAGTTAGTGCCGTCGTAAGCCACTTTGTAGTCTGTCGCCTGTACAGCGGTGCTATCAGTGACGCTTGGGTTTAACGTGGCGTTACCAGTGTTTTTTGAATTACTTAAGGCAGACGGGCTACCAATGTTAAAGAAGTCTGTGCCCTGTACGCCATCAGCGTCAAAACCCTGGGTGTGCTGTTTGTTAAACGCATCCGCAAAGGACAACGCCAGCTGACCCAGAGTGTTGCGCGTCTGATCCAGATCCTGTGAACGGAACGTCAACAGTCCACCCAGCGAGCCGGTGGTGATCATTTTTTCCGGGATTTCAATATTCCCGGCGGTGTTATCGACATACGCCACCGTGGTGCGGGACGGGTCAGCGCTGGACGAGACAGCTGCCAGCTGACGCGAAGTACTGCCCTGCACAAGGGTGTAACCGTTCGCCACAGTCACGTTATAGGTGTTACCGTCCTGAACGCTGACTTCAACACCAACAATTTTGTTGAGTTCGCTGACCAACTGGTCACGCTGATCGAGCAGATCGTTCGGCGACGCGCCTGCACCCACACCGGTCAGACGAGAAATCTGATCGTTAAGGCTGGCAATCTGTTTGGTGTAGTTGTTAATTTGATCAACGCTGGAACTGATAGACAGGTTCACCTGTTTATCCTGGTCGCGCAGATACTGGTCAGCGACTTTAAACTGGTTTACCAGCCCATCGGCTTTACCCAACAATGCCTGACGGGATGCCGGATCAGACGCGTTGCTCACCAGAGTTTGCATGCTGGAGAAGAAACCCTGCAGGCTACTGGAAAGCGAGTTAGTGGTATCCGACAGCACATCGTCAATTTTCGACATCTGCTGGTAACGCGTGGTCAAACCGCTGTTCTGGTTTTCTGCCGCACGCAGCTGGTTGGTAATAAAGGCATCGTACTCACGCTGAACGCCGGCGACATAGACACCATTTCCAACCCAGCCGCCAGCACCTAATGTGCTGTTCGCGGAAGAAAGCACCGTCGTCTGACGGGTATATCCAGCCACGTTGTAGCTGGAAATGTTGTTACTCGCGGTATTAAGCGCAGCCTGGGCTGCGGCGAGCCCACTCATGGCGCTATTAATCAAACTGGACATGGAGATTCCTTATACACTTTCAGACATGAGTCCTGTTGATAATTATCGGCAACCCAGGGTGAAACTTGAGAAATTTCAGAATAGATTTTCGATGTCACTGTTGTAGGCTTTGCTCACCTTCTCACCCATCGATTTCAGCTGCTGGATCATGCTTGTCAGCTTACGTGCGTAGTTAGGATCGGTTGCATAACCCGCGTTTTGCAGCGCTTGTGCGCCCTGCTCTGCCGTCGCTGCTGTGGTGACTGCCGCATAACGTTTGTTGCGCGTCAGCATACCGACATAGTCGGACAAGGCCTCCAGATACGAGCTGTAAACACGGAATTTGGCTTTCACTTTTACTGCCTCGCCATTTTCATATTCCGTGGTGGTGATTTCCGTGGTCGGGCCTTTCCACCCGGAAGTGGCCTTAACGCCGAAAATGTTATAGCTCGGCTGGCCGTTTTCGCGCGGGATCTGTCGCTGGCCCCAGCCCGATTCCAGTGCCGCTTGCGCCAGAATCAAGTGATGTGGAACACCACTTTGCTGGCTGGCAAGACGCGCTGGCAGCGAAAGCTGAGCCAGGAAGTCTTTGCTGTCGCCGCTTAACGGTTCGTCGTTATCTTCCGGCGCTTTCGGCATCGCTTTACGCACCAGTTGCGTCAGCGCCTGATTCTGATAAGAGGTGACCGTTTCCAGCGGGAACTTCATTGGCACCTGCTGCATTTGATCGGCAGGCTCCACCGGCGCCTGATCGCCAGCCATTTGTTTAACCATCATATCCGCCAGCCCCAGCCCCTTGCCTGCGGTCATCTGCTGGGCAATTTGCTGGTCATACATGCTGGTGTACAGCCGGGTTGAATCGCTACTGAAAATACCGTCTTTCGGCAGGGCTTCACGCATGCTTTTCAGCATCATTTGCACGAACATGCCTTCCACCTGGCGGGCAACAGGGCGCAGGTTTGCCTGCGGATCCTGTCCTGCCTTCGATTTCAGTTCATTCAGTGATTGCGCGTCCCATGCCGCGCTGCTCATCAATCGGCTGTCGGTCAACATTAGATGATCTCCAGTTTCGCACGCAGGCAACCTGCGGTTTGCATGGACTGCAGAATGGACATCAGTTCCATCGGCGAGGCGCCCAGCGCATTAAGTGCGCGAACCACGCTGTTCAGGTTGGCACTGGAGCGTACGCTTTGCAGCGAACCGCCACTCTGGCGCAAATCGATTTGAGTCTGCGGAGTAACCACCGTCTGGCCGCCGCCGAAGGGGGTATTCGGCTGGCTGACGTTAGCCTGCTGATTAACCGTTACCGAGAGATTACCCTGCGCAACGGCACAGTTATCCAGCGCCACTTCGCGGTTCATGACCACTGAGCCGGTACGCGAGTTGATGATTACTTTCGCATCCTGCTGCGTGGTGCCGACTTCCATATTCTGAATATCGGCCAGCAGACGCACCTGCGATGTACCGCCGCTGGACGTGCGAATTTGTACAGTACGGGCGTCCAGCGCGGTTGCGCTACCGTAACCGCGGCTGCGGTTGATGGTATCGGCAATCTGCTGCGCCATGGTGAAGTCTTCCTGGTTCAGTTGCAGGTTAATGGTGTTGCTATTGCCAAACTGTGTTGGCAGTTCACGTTCAATCACCGCGCCACCGGTGATACGACCACCGTTCAGCTGGTTCACCTGCACACTGCTACCACCGGCAGAAGCCCCTGCGCCCCCGACCAGGATGTTACCCTGTGCCAGCGCATAAACCTGACTGTCCACGCCCTTCAGCGGGGTCATCAGCAGCGTCCCGCCGCGCAGACTTTTGGCGTTACCCATGGAAGAGACCACCACATCGATGGTCTGACCCTGACGGGCAAAGGCCGGGAACTGCGCCGTTACCATTACCGCTGCCACGTTTTTCAGCTGCATGTTGGTGCCAGTGGGGACGGTGATCCCCATCTGCGACAGCATGTTATTCAGCGTCTGCGTGGTAAACGGCGTTTGGGTAGTCTGGTCACCCGTGCCGTCGAGGCCGACGACAAGACCATAGCCAATTAAAGAGTTCTCTCGTACGCCCTGTACGCTGGTGAGGTCCCGGATGCGGTCAGCCTGGGCGACAGTCGCCACCAGTACCAACGCAATTCCAGCCAGATATCTAAACATAATTCACCCCGGTTACATCGGCGATAAGTTGAGGAAGAAACGTTGCAGCCAGCCCATGGTCTGCGCTTCGTTAATGTAGCCATTGCCAACATATTCAATGCGCGCATCAGCCACTTGCGTAGACTGAACCGTGTTGCTGCCGCTGATGGTGCGTGGGTTCACGACACCGGAGAAGCGGATGAATTCAGTGCCCTGGTTAATGGCGATCTGTTTTTCACCCACTACATGTAAGTTGCCATTGATCAGCACCTGATCGACCGTAACGGTCAGCGTGCCGCTAAAGGTGTTGCTGGCGTTTGCGCCACCTTTGCCTTCAAACGAATTGCTGCCGGAAGTGCTCAGGTCAGCACGTGCATTGCCAAACAGGCCTTCGAGATAGCGCGGCGTGGTATCAATACCAAAGCTGGATTTCCCATCGCGGCTGGCATTCGCCGACGAGCTTTTACTGGCGCTGACGTTTTCCTGCAGCGTAATGGTCAGCATATCGCCAACGTTACGCGGACGGCGGTCTTCAAACAGTGGCTGATAGCCATAGTTGATCGGCTGCGCGGTCTGATAAATCGAGCCATTCACTACAGGCACCGGACCCGGAATCGGCTGAGCGGAGGTCGCCCCTTCTACTAACGGCTTGGACGGAACCCAGGCACACCCACTGAGGGTTAATGCCAGTAAAGCCATAATCGGATAGCTGCGCGCGGCGTATTTTTGCATTGCATTCATCTTCGAAATCAGGGTTCCGGTGCGGCGGATACCGCACCGGATAACGCCTTAGAGTTGCGTCAGTTTTTGCAGCATCTGGTCGGTCGTCGATACTGCTTTACTGTTAATTTCGTAAGCGCGCTGAACCTGGATCATGTTTACCAGTTCTTCGGCAACGTTTACGTTTGAGGTTTCCACATACCCTTGGTACAGCAGACCCGCACCATTCAATCCCGGCGTGGTGGAGTTTGGCGCGCCAGACGACTGGGTTTCGGTGTACAGGTTCTCACCGATACTTTCCAGACCGGTGTCATTCATAAAGGTGGTCAGGTTTAACTGGCCAACCTGCACCGGCGCGGCCGATCCTTGCTGGGTCACGCTAACCACACCGTCGCGGCCAATCGTGATGCTCAGGGTGTTCGCCGGAATGGTGATAGCAGGCTGAACCTGAAAACCACCCGCCGTGACTAACTGGCCATTCTGGTCAACCTGGAAGGAACCATCGCGGGTATACGCGGCGGTGCCGTCGGGCAGTTGAACTTCAAAGAAGCCCTGGCCTTTAATCGCAACGTCTTTACTGTTGTTGGTCTGAGACAGGTTGCCCTGGCTGTGCAGGCGTTCGGTCGCAACCGGACGAACACCGGTACCGATCTGCAAGCCGGAAGGCAGCACAGTCTGTTCAGAAGATTGTGCACCCGGTTGACGAATCGTCTGGTACATCAAATCTTCAAATACCGCACGCTGACGCTTAAAACCATTGGTACTGACGTTCGCCAGGTTGTTGGCGATAACGTCCATATTGGTTTGCTGGGCGTCGAGGCCGGTTTTCGCGATCCATAATGAACTGATCATAAGTAGTCCTGTTTATTAACCCAGTGACAGCAACTGATTAGCGCGCTGCGCGTTCTCATCGACGCTGCTGATAACTTTCATCTGCATTTCGAAACGACGCGAGCTGGCAATCATGTCGGTCATGGACTGAACGGGCTTAACGTTACTGCCCTCCAGAACGCCCGACATCACACGGATTGACGGATCGGCCTGCAATGCCGTGCCGCGCGTTGCCTGTGCCGCCTGGCTAAGACGGAACAAACCGTCATCGCCACGCACCACTTCTTTACCGTCTGCTTTCACCAGCTTCAGCTTGCCAACAGGCGAAATGGTGTTAGCCGCATCGCCTGGGTTGAGTGCAGAAATGGTCCCGTCGGCAGCGATGGTGATTTGCGAGCCTTCTGGTACAGAAATCGGACCCGCTTCACCAATCACCGGATGGCCCTGAATGGTCAACTGCCCGGTGGGGCTGACCTGGATACTCCCGTTACGGGTGTACCCTTCGGAACCGTCTGCCGTTTGTACTGCCAGCCAACCGTCCTGCTGCAACGCCACATCCAGCGGGCGTGAGGTGTAATCCAGCTGACCTGGCGTCATATCAGCGCCTGGCGTGGAGTCCACCACCAGCGTACGCGTTGGCAGTGAAAGTCCTTCGACCGGCACCGCGCGCATCGCGTTAAGCTGCGCACGGAAGCCCGGTGTTGATGCGTTCGCGAGGTTGCTGGCAGTGACAGCCTGCTGATTCAGCGTCTGGCTGGCGGCGCCCATCGCGGTGTATATTGCGTGATCCATTAAGCCATCCCGTCAGATGATTAACGCAGGTTAACCAGCGTGTTAAGGATCTGATCCTGGGTTTTGATCGTCTGCGCGTTCGACTGGTAGTTACGCTGCGCAACGATCATGTTGACCAGTTCTTTACTCAGATCCACGTTAGAAGCTTCGAGTGCACCGTTGGTCAGTGAACCAAAGTTCCCTGTACCCGCAGTACCTAACAGCGCAACACCGGAAGAAGACGTGGCAGACCACACGTTGTCCCCTTCAGATTGCAGACCTTCTGAGTTGGCGAAGTTCGCCAGCACGATCTGGCCCAGCACCTGCTTCTGTTCGTTGGAGTAGTTACCAACAACCGTACCGTCGTCGTTAATCTGGTAGCTTACCAGGTCGCCCGGCTTGTAACCGTTCTGCGTGGTCGCCACGATGTTGTTGGAACCGGTGTTCTGCTGCATGGAGTTCAGGAAACTCAGCGAGAAGGTCGCCGGGGTCGCGCCATTGATAGTACCGGTAGTGATGTTCGCGCTGGTGCCACCGGTCAGTTTACCGTTGGTATCAAACGTCATGGTGGTCGTCAGCGTTGCGGTGCTGCCAGATACGCTGCTGTCCTGGGTGTAAACGTCCCAGGTGTTGGCCGTTGAGCTTTTCACAAAGTAAACGTTCATGTCATGGGCATTACCCTGACTGTCGTATACGGTGACAGAGCCCTTTTTGTTGTAGCTGTCGGCGTTGGTCGGGTCGAACGTGGCGATGCTCGGCGTCTTGTCTGTGGAGTTCAGGTTGATCTGCATCGTTGCTGTGGTGGTGGTTTTCGCCGCCATCAGCGTGTTCGGAATGGTGATCGCCGTTGGGTTAGCACCGGTCTGAATAGTCGGCGGCGTGCCGGTCGCCGGGTAACCGGTAACCTGCATACCCTGCATGTTCACCAGGTTGCGATCCTCATCCAGTTTAAACTGGCCGTTACGGCTGTAAAACACAGAACCGTTGCTGTCGACCACGCGGAAGAAACCATTCCCGCTGAGTGCCACGTCGAGACCACGACCGGTGTTGGTCGTTGTACCGTCGCTAAAGTCCTGGGTAATACCCGCAACCTTAACACCCAGGCCCACTTTAGAACCGGCGAACATATCAGCGAAGGACGCAGTTCCGGATTTAAAGCCATAAGTGGCGGAGTTGGCAATGTTGTTACCAATGACATCGAGGTTGGTGGCCGCAGCATTCAGGCCGCTGACCGCTTGTGAAAAGGCCATGACTTACTCCTGATAAGTGTTAAGGCTTTAAATAATCTGTCGTACTTCGTCGAGGGTGGTCGTACCGTAGGTACCCAAATCTAACGTGTTCCCGTTGCTATTACGGGTCACACCTTGCACCAGCGCAAACTGCAGCGGTTGAGCAACCAACTGTGTCGAGCCAGTGCTGGCAGCGATAGAGACTTTATAAGAGCCATCCGGCGCTGTTGTTCCATCAGAAAGCTTGCCGTCCCAACTGAAGGTGTGGACGCCCGCTTTCAGCGCGCCGATATCAATGGTGCGCACTACGGTGCCGTCAGAACTGGTCACGGTAGCGGTTACCTTTTCGGCGGCCTGAGTCAGTTCAACGCCAAACGGCGTCGAGGTTTCTTTACCCACCAGAATGGTCTGCCCCGGGATCATCACGCCATGGCCGATCAGGTTGGTTGCCTGCAACGACTGGCTGTTGTCGATCTGGCCGGAAATAGAACCCAGCGTGGTGTTCAGTTTTTCAATCCCGCTTACGGTACTGATCTGCGCAAGCTGCGTGGTCAGTTCGTTGTTCTGCAACGGGTTGGTCGGATCCTGGTTTTTCAACTGCGCGACCAGCAGCGTCAAAAAGCTGCTTTGCAGGTCAGACGCGCTATTTGTCCCGGTGGTGGTTGTCCCCGTTGTGGATGTGACGCCAGTGTTGGTCGGGTCATTCACTTTTACGGCGATAGTCATCTTGCGCGTCTCCTTTACTGGCCGAGGGTGAGCGTTTTGAGCATCATGCTCTTAACGGTATTAAGAACTTCAACGTTTGCCTGGTAGCTACGTGAGGCAGACATGGTGTTAACCATCTCACCCACCACATCCACGTTCGGCATTTTGACGTAGCCACTGGCATCGGCCAGCGGGTTACCCGGTTCGTAAACCAGTTTGTCCGGCGCCTTGCTCTCAACCACATCGGCCACTTTCACGCCGCCGGTTGCCTGACCTGGCGCGGCATCAACCTGGAAAACAACCTGCTTGGCACGGTAGGGTTGACCGTCCGGGCCGGTGACGCTATCGGCGTTCGCCAGGTTACTGGCTGCGACGTTCAGACGCTTGGACTGTGCGGTCAGCGCTGAGCCAGCGACATCAAAGATACTCAGTAAAGCCATGGATTAGTTCCCCCCTTGCAGAACGCTCATCATGCTTTTGATCTGCCCGCCCAGCACCGTTAACCCGGTCTGGTATTTCACGCTATTGTCAGCGAACTGAGTGCGTTCACGATCCATATCCACGGTGTTGCCATCCAACGAGGGCTGGTCCGGGATGCGGTACATCAGATCCATAGACGGCTGGGTCATTGCCTGCGCAGGAATGTGACGTGAAGAAGTCAGCGCCAACGAGACACCGCTTTCTTCAGCACGACCGCGCTCCATGACCTTTTTCAGTTCACTGGCAAAATCGACATCACGCGCCTGATACCCGGGGGTATCGGCGTTGGCAATGTTTGCCGCCAGAATTTCCTGGCGCTGGGCGCTCAGGTTCAGCGCTTCTTGCTGAAAACGTAGTGCGGCATCAAGTTTATCGAGCATGGCTCCCCCACTGATGACAGTTATTTAGCCAACAGCTTAAATCTCCTTACGCGCGCCTTATCGACGGAATAAGCGCAAAATGCGTCGCTATTTATTGCGTTGATAGATTTGCCCTGCGGTTAAAATCTCTCCATCACATCAACAGGCAGGAGTCTGCGATGAACACGTTTAAAAGCGGTTTGGCCGCGCTCTTACTGTTATTGAGCCCGCTTACGCAGGCCACCGACTTGCAGGCGCAGCTGACGTCTCTCTTTGCTCAACGTCTTGCTGGCTTTAGTGACGAGGTAGTGGTAAATATACGCACCCCGCAGAATTTGTTGCCCACCTGTGATCGGCCAGAGCTGAGCGTGGTGGGAAATGCTAAACTGTGGGGGAATCTGAATGTCCTGGCGAATTGCGCGGGCGCAAAGCGCTATTTGCAGGTGGAAGTCCAGGCGACGGGTAACTATGTGGCGGCTGCGCAGGCCGTTGCGCGTGGCAGCACACTGCAGCCCGGCAGCGTCTCACTCGTACGCGGGCGACTCGACCAGTTACCGCCGAGAACCATGCTGGATATTACCCAGGCGCAGGATGCAGTAAGTTTGCGCGATCTCGCCCCCGGGCAACCGATACAGCTGTCGATGCTACGCCAGGCCTGGCGTATTAAAGCGGGTCAGCGGGTACAGGTTGTGGCCACAGGCGACGGCTTTAGTGTGAACGGCGAAGGGCAGGCGATGAACAATGCTGCGGTGGCGCAAAACGCCCGCGTACGCATGTCTTCGGGCCAGATTGTCAGCGGTGTGGTGAACGCTGATGGGAATATTCTGATTAACCTATAATCTTTTTAAAGAATTTACGTCGGCTGCCGATATATAAGCAACGACTAAAGATAGCGGGCCCCAAACGCCGGGGAACCTCAATGAGGACAACACTATGAGCATTGATCGGACATCGCCTCTCAAACCGGTAAGCACTGTACAACAGCGTGAAACCAGTGAAACCCAGACGCAAAAAACACGTCAGGAAAAAGCAGCGGCGACGAACAGCACCAATGTCACCATCAGCGGCGCACAAGCGAAACTGATGCAGGCTGATGCGAAAGACATCAATATGGAACGCGTTGAACAACTGAAAGCGCAGATCCGTAACGGTGAACTGAAGATGGACACCGGCAAAATCGCCGATGCCCTGATTGATGAAGCGAAGAGTTACTTGCAGGGTAAATAAACCGTATGAACCGACTGTCAGACATCCTTGATCAAATGACAGTTATCCTGAGCGCTCTGAAAGACGTGATGGATGCTGAGCAAAAACAGCTTTCCGTTGGCCATATTAATGGCAGCGCGTTGCAGCGTATCACGGAAGAAAAAAGCTCCCTGCTCGCAACCCTGGATTATCTTGAGCAACAACGCCGTTCGACGCAGAAAGCGCAACATAGCGCAAACGACGACATCGCCGATCGCTGGCAAATCATTACGCAGAAAACGCAGCATTTGCGCGATCTCAACCAGCACAATGGATGGCTGCTGGAAGGGCAAATTGAGCGCAATCAACAGGCGCTGGACGTGTTAAGGCCGCATCAGGAGCCTGGTCTTTACGGCGCGAATGGCTACACTTCGACCGCAAGCCGCGGCGGCAAGAAAATCTCCATCTGATCTTTTCTTCTTTTTTTAGCCAGGGGATCCGTCCCCTGGCTGACTTCCTGTTTACGCTGTCCGGCGAGTGAACTCTTTCACTTTGAAACCCAACGCAGCCAGCGTGGCGAAATACGCAATGATGCCCACCAGCACGACCGCCATCAGCCGCAGCAGACGATATAGCATCGTGCCTTGTGACCACTCAGGCATAACATGCAACATGCCGAGCAACGCAACTGCCATTACCACCACCGCTATGACCAGTCGGATCAGGAAACGTGACCAGCCCGGTTGAGGGGTAAAAATTTTCTGTTTGCGCAGTTGCCAGTAGAGCAACCCGGCATTAAGACAAGCCGCAAGCCCAATCGACAGTGACAAACCTGCATGTTTTAGCGGACCAATAAACGCCAGGTTCATGACTTGCGTCAGTAACAAGGTGACGATGGCAATTTTTACCGGCGTTTTAATATCCTGACGCGAGTAGAAACCCGGCGCGAGCACTTTGACCACAATCAGCCCCATCAACCCTACGGAATAGGCGATCAAGGCCCGCTGCGTCATCAACGCATCATAGGCGGTGAATTTACCGTATTGAAACAGCGACACTGTCAGCGGTTTTGCCAACACGCCCAAGGCCACCGCGCTGGGCAACGCCAGTAGAAAACAGAGACGCAGCCCCCAGTCCATCAGGCGGCAGTACTCATCATGATTGCCGCTGGCAAAACTTTTCGACAGCGAAGGCAGCAGAATCGTCCCCAGTGCCACGCCAAGCACACCGGAAGGAAACTCCATCAGACGGTCGGCGTAGTACATCCACGATACGGATCCAGAAACCAGAAAAGAAGCGAAAATAGTATTGATGATCAAGGAAATCTGGCTGACAGAAACCCCTAAAATGGCTGGTCCCATCTGCTTAACCACCCGCATTGAGCCTGCGTCTTTGAAACTGATACGCGGTAGCACAAGCATGCCAATCTTTTTCAGGTGCGGCAGTTGGTAAACCAGTTGCAACACTCCACCCACAGTCACTGCCCACGCCAGCGCCAGCACCGGCGGATGGAAATAAGGCGCACCGAACAGGGCAAAACCAATCATGCTGATATTCAGAAATGTGGGCGCAAAGGCTGGAACCGAAAAACGGTTCCAGGTATTAAGGATTGCACCGGCCAGCGACGCCAGCGAGATCAGCAGAATATAAGGAAAGGTAATGCGCAGCAGCTGCGACGTCAGTGCGAATTTATCTGCGGTATCGGCAAACCCTGGAGCGGTGACAAGAATAACCCAGGGGGCCGCCAGCATCCCGGCAACGGTGACTACCGCCAGCGCCAGTGTCAACAAACCGGAAACATATGCAACAAAGACCTGCGTCGCGTCTTCACCTTGTTTACTTTTATATTCCGCAAGAATGGGAACAAATGCCTGCGAGAAGGCCCCTTCAGCGAAAATACGGCGTAACAGGTTTGGTAGTTTAAACGCCACAAAAAAGGCATCGGTTGCCATACCTGCGCCGAAAACCCGCGCCACAATGGCATCGCGCGCAAAACCCAGCACGCGGGAAAACATGGTCATGGAGCTGACAGCCGCCAGCGATTTTAATAGGTTCATTCTGGTTTCCATAAGACACAACGCCTGCATTGCAGGCGTTGGTGTACAGCGAAGCGCTTAGTCTACAGAGAAAAAGGCGAATTACTATCGTCAGATGTTACAGGCCGTTATTCACTCATCGCCTCGCGCCACAGCTTGTCGACTATACGCTGCGCCAGGATTGCCTGTTCACCGGATGTTTGCGGAACTGTCTGATTTTGCACGCATTCAATAAAGTGATGCGCGCAGCCGACGAAACCGCGCTGTTCCAGTGTGCTTTGCCAGCCCGCCACTGGACGTGCAATGACGCCCTGCCCGCGCTCTTCCCGCCATTCGCGCATATCCGTGATATCAAATAACCCACCGTCAGTGACCGACTGTACCCATTCCCTCTGGCTGCCTGCGCGGCGATGCATGCTGGTGGTGATCTGCAAATGGTCAATGCTGAAATGGTGCTCGGCATAGATCATGGCCCCTTCATCGTTGGTCAGTAGCGTGCCGCTTTTCAACAATGCCGGGCCGCCTGCCAGCCACAAGGCGGTGTCCACAACATGCAGATAATCATCCAGCAGGGTGAAGCGTAAATCATGCGGGCCAACGCTGTCCGCCCGGTGTTTATCCATGCGTAGCGAGGTGGCCTGCGGAATATGCTGTTTCAGTTCCTGGTACAAGGGTGAAAAACGGCGGTTAAAACCGACCATTAAAGTCAGTTTCTTACGTGCGGCAAGTTCAATTAAACGCTCTGCATCTTGCAGATTTTCAGCCAGTGGTTTATCGACGCAGACATGCACGCCAAGGTTAAGTAACTCACTGACTACCGCATAATGCGACGCCGTTGACGTATGAACGAAGACCGCATCGCACTGCGCCGCCAGGCTTGCCAGCGAGTCAGCATAAGGAATGCGCCAGGTTGCACACACACGCTCTGCCTTTTCCCGGGTAGGCGACCAGGCGGCCGCCAGCGTCCACGACGTTGCCGCGCCTAATACGGGTAACCATGCTTTTTGCGCGATACCGCCAAGCCCCACCACACCAATACGTAATATCGCCACGCTTAATCCCCCAAATGGGCCAGTAGCGCCTCAAGACGCTGTTTCAGGTCCGCCACTTCCTGTTCGAGCGCTTCCACACGCGTCGTCAGTGCATCCGCCGGACTGACCGCTTCCACAACATTCACCAGCGTTTGCACGTTGCCGCTAAACAGATGCATAAACCGGCTTTCACGTTTTCCCGGTTCACGGGGCAAGCGCACCAGATAAGGGCCATCTTCACGGCTGGCCAGGTGCTCAAGCGCATTTTCAACTTCGGTCACATCGCGGAAGGCGTGCATGCGCTCCGCGCGCCCACGCAATTCGCCCGGCGTTTGCGGCCCGCGCAACAGCAACGTCGTGACCAGCGCCACCTCTGCGGAGGTCAGCTTTAAATCACCAAATTCGGAATTGCAAAAACGCTGTTCATATTTGGTCACCCGATTGCCAAAACCGCTGACCGTGCGCAAATAGTGACGTTTTACCAGTTCATCCAACACATCCTGCACCTCGGACTCGCTAAGGTTCATTACTGGTTCACGGTTGGTTTTCTGATTACAGGCCGTGACGACGGCATTAATAGAGAGCGGGTATTGCTCCGGGGTGGTGACCTGTTTTTCCAGCAAACAGCCAATAACCCGTGCTTCCACGGCGCTTAACTGATACTTCATCTTTGCTCCTTAACGACCCGGGGTCCAGTCCTGTGCAGTTAATGCGGTTAAGACGTGATCGCGCCATTGCCCGTCGATTAACAGATACAATTTGGCATAGCCCTCTTTTTCAAAGCCGAGCCGCGCCAGAAGATCACCGCTGCGTTTATTGTGCGGCATGTAATTAGCCATTATGCGGTGCATATGTTGCGTGCGTTGCATATAACGGATCGCCGTCGTCAGGGCTTCAAACATTAACCCCTGCCCCTGCCATTTCTGCCCGATGGAGTAGCCCAGGTAACAGGCATGAAACGATCCACGCACCACATTGGAGAAATTGGCTACGCCAATGATTTCTTTCTCTTCAGGATCGAGCAGCGCAAAATAAAATGCCGTCCCCTGTTTATGGAACTCATTGATCATGCCAAGCCGGGCTTGCCAGCCGGAAGGGTAACAATGGCTTTCATCGCGCACGGGTTCCCAGGGTTTTAAAAACTGGCGATTTTCAGCGTAATAATCCGCCAGGCGCCAGGCATCGCGGTCATGGACAAGGCGCACCACCAATCTGTCCGTTACTAAGCGTACTTTCGGCACGTTACTGCGATAGCCAAACATGCATTACCACTCCTTCCGTTTTACAACTTTTTTAACCCCTTCCCTTTACTATACATTTGCATAGCCACTTCAGGAAAACAGCAACAGGGCATTTTCTGCGTCAGGTGCCATTTTCGATGAAAACTCTCAATCAAAGACTGATTTTGATAAAAAAATATTGTCACCATCAATATGGGAAAAGGCCTGGCGAACCCGCAGAATAAGATTGTCTTATCTTTCTTAATTTCCCGGAGGGGAAATGGTGCGCATATCGCAGGCAAGGAGCCTGGGTAAATACTTCCTGCTTGTCGATAATATGCTGGTTGTCCTCGGCTTTTTCGTTGTCTTTCCCCTGATTTCTATTCGCTTTGTTGATCAATTGGGCTGGGCCGCCTTAATGGTGGGGATTGCGCTCGGTTTGCGGCAGTTTATTCAACAAGGGTTGGGCATTTTTGGCGGCGCGATTGCCGATCGTTTTGGCGCGAAACCGCTGATTGTCACCGGCATGTTGATGCGCGCAGGCGGTTTTGTGGCGATGGGCGTGGCCACCGAGCCCTGGCTGTTGTGGCTCTCCTGCCTGCTTTCCGGGCTTGGCGGTACTCTGTTCGATCCGCCCCGTTCGGCGCTGGTGGTCAAACTGGTGCGCCCTCGCCAACGTAGCCGCTTCTTCTCGCTCCTGATGATGCAGGACAGCGCGGGGGCCGTGGTGGGAGCGCTGCTCGGCAGTTGGCTGTTGCAATACGATTTTCGTCTTGTTTGCGTGGTGGGCGCGTTGATGTTTGTGCTCTGTGCGGCATTTAACGCCTGGTTGCTACCCGCGTGGAAACTCTCCACCGTGAAAGCGCCGGTGCGGGAAGGCCTGGGTCGCGTACTGAGCGACAAGCGTTTCGTCACCTATGTTCTGACGCTGACGGGCTACTATATGCTGGCGGTACAAGTGATGCTGATGCTGCCGATTATGGTCAATGATATTGCCGGATCGCCAGCGGCGGTCAAATGGATGTATGCCATCGAAGCATGTCTGTCGCTGACACTGCTCTATCCGATTGCACGCTGGAGCGAAAAACGCTTCCGTCTTGAGCACCGTCTGATGTTTGGCCTGTTGATGATGTCTTTCAGCTTGTTGCCGGTGGGCATGGTCGGCACGCTTCAGCAGTTGTTCACGCTGATTTGCACCTTCTATATCGGTTCGATTATTGCGGAACCGGCGCGAGAAACCCTCGGCGCGCAACTGGCGGATGCCCGCGCACGTGGGAGTTATATGGGTTTCAGCAGGCTTGGTCTTGCCTTTGGCGGCGCGCTGGGTTACGCCGGAGGCGGCTGGCTGTTTGATGCGGGTAAGGCCTTAAATCAGCCGGAGCTGCCTTGGATGATGCTGGCGCTGATTGGTCTTCTCACCTTTTTTGCCCTGCTGTGGCAGTTTGGTCTTAAACGTTTGCACCCCCGCATACTGGAGCCGGGCGCCTGATTTGCGCCTCTCTTTGCTCTCCACCATACTGGTAGCTGATGGATAAGCCAGTATGGAGGAGAAACGTGAAACTCTACATTTATGATCACTGCCCTTTCTGTGTTAAAGCCCGCATGATTTTCGGCCTCAAGAATATCCCCGTCGAACTCAATGTTCTGCTCAACGATGACGAAGCTACACCCACCCGGATGATCGGCCAAAAAATGGCGCCGATTCTGCAAAAAGATGACAGCCGCTATCTGCCTGAAAGCATGGATATCGTCCATTATGTCGATAATCTCGACGGTAAACCGCTACTGACCGGTAAACAGAGCCCGCAACTGGAAGAGTGGTTGCGTAAAGTCAACGGCTATGTCAATAAGCTGCTGATCCCGCGCTTTGCCAAATCCGCGTTTGATGAGTTTTCTACCCCGCAGGCGCGCGCATACTTTGTGGCGAAAAAAGAGGCTGCCATCGGCAATTTTGCCGACCATCTCGCCCATTCTGCCGGGCTGATCAAAAACATCAGCGACGATCTCCGCGCGCTGGATAAATTGATTGCGAAACCAAACGCGGTCAACGGCGAACTCTCCGATGATGATATTCATCTGTTCCCGCTGCTGCGCAACCTCACCCTCGTGGCGGGGATCAACTGGCCGACACGCGTCGCGGATTATCGCGATAACATGGCCAAGCAAACACAAATCAATCTGCTCTCTTCGATGGCCATTTAAGCGGCGAGTGGCGGAAGCCCGCTTCCGCCACTGCATTCGGCTTTTTCCGCTGGTCTTTATGCTTCAGGTACCGCATGCTACGCCCCAGGATTGAAGCATCAGGATCACGTTGAGGAACACATGAAGAGACTCTTTTTTGCCGCGGCCTTACTGTTAAGTGGCGTGCTGGTCGGGTGTAACCAACTCACCCAATATTCCATCAGCGAGCAGGAAATTAACCAGGCGCTGCAAAAACGCAATAATTTTGCCAAAGATATCGGTGTACCCGGGCTTGCCGATGCGCACATTGTGCTGAGCAATCTTTCCAGTGCCATTGGTCGTGAAGAACCCAACAAAGTCACGCTAACGGGCGATGCCAACCTGGATATGACCTCGCTCTTTGGCAACCAGAAAGCGAACATTAAGCTTAAAATGAAAGCCCTGCCAGTGTTCGATAAAGAGAAAGGCGCGATCTATCTCCAGGAGATGGAAGTTGTCGATGCCACGGTAACGCCGGAGAAGATGCAAACCGTCTTGCAGACGCTTATGCCTTATCTTAACCAGTCGCTGCGCAGCTATTTCAATCAGCGACCGGCTTATGTGCTGAAAGATGACAGCAGCAAAGGCGAGGCGCTGGCGAAAAAATTCGCCAAAGGTATTGAGGTGAAACCGGGCGAGATCGTCATTCCCTTTACCGACTGAGTCACCGGGGCGCAAATGCGCCCTTTTTTTTAGGAAAAGAGTGCAAACGAAAACGTTTCCGCATATCCTTTGTGTCCGGCAAAAAACAACTGATCCTCACCAGCCGGAGCACTCCAATGACACAATCCCAGGTTTTGAAAATCCGCCGCCCTGACGACTGGCATGTCCACTTACGCGATGGTGATATGCTGAAAACTGTCGTGCCGTGGACCAGCGAGACTTACGCTCGTGCGATTGTTATGCCTAACCTGGTTCCGCCTGTCACTACTGTCGACGCTGCACGTGCCTATCGCCAGCGTATTCTCGACGCCGTTCCCGCCGGGCATGATTTCACCCCGCTGATGACCTGTTATTTAACCGACACGCTGGACGCAGACGAAGTGGAGCGGGGTTTTAAGGAAAACGTCTTCACTGCAGCAAAACTCTATCCGGCGAATGCCACCACCAACTCCAGCCACGGTGTAACCAGCATCGATGCGATTATGCCGGTACTGGAGCGCATGGAGAAATTAGGCATGCCGCTGCTTGTACACGGTGAAGTGACCCATGCCGACATAGATATCTTTGATCGTGAAGCACGCTTCATTGAAACGGTTATGGAGCCGCTGCGCCAGCGCTTACCGGGGCTGAAAGTGGTGTTTGAGCATATCACTACCAAGGATGCCGCCGACTATGTACGTGACGGTAATGAGTTTCTGGCGGCCACAATTACACCGCAGCATTTGATGTTTAACCGCAATCATATGCTGGTTGGCGGTGTGCGCCCTCACCTCTATTGCCTTCCGATCCTCAAACGTAATATCCACCAGCAGGCCTTGCGCGAACTGGTAGCCAGTGGCTTTGAGCGCGCATTTCTTGGCACCGACTCCGCTCCACATGCCCGGCATCGTAAAGAAGCCAGTTGCGGTTGCGCGGGTTGTTTCAACGCGCCAACGGCCCTGGGCAGTTACGCGACGGTGTTTGAGGAGATGGAGGCGCTCCAGCATTTCGAAGCGTTTACCTCGCTGAATGGCCCGCGTTTCTACGGTTTGCCAGTCAATGAAAGCTTTATTGAACTGGTGCGCGAAGAACAGCCCGTGCCGCAGACCCTTCCTCTGCAGGACGATGCACTGGTACCATTCCTCGCGGGTGAAACGGTACGCTGGCGCGTTAAGCGTTAAAATAATTGCATCCCCTGTTGTAAAGGCCTGATATAAACTGTATATATATACAGTAAATTACACAGGGGGCTATTATGCGCATTGAAGTGACTATCGCCAAAACAACACCCTTACCGCCGGGCGCTATTGATGCACTGGCGGGCGAATTATCCCGTCGACTGAACAACTCCTATCCCGATCGTGAAAATCGCATTACGGTTCGCTATGCCGCAGCAAATAATCTGTCGGTGCTCGGCGGCGCAAAAGAAGATAAAGATCGCATAAGCGAAATTTTGCAGGAAACCTGGGAAAGCGCTGACGACTGGTTTATCACCGATTAATTTTTCCCTGTGATGGGCTTTTTTTGCCGGGTCGCCCCGGCTTTTTTTGTTTCTTTTTTAAGCACGTTACGTTTATTTTCCGTTTGTCATAAAATTCATGCTCAAGATTGCGCTTTCTCCTTCAAAAAAGTGAAAAGAGTGCAAAAAATATGTTGCAGAGTGTTTATTTGTTCGCTCTGAAGGGAAAGTTGTTGGTATACTGAAAAGGCTTCAAAAAAAACACGCATTGAACCTCGAAAGTCGTTGTCTAATTAAACACGCCAAAATGGGGGTTATGATGGTAAAGAATAATGAAGTCATCCAGACCCATCCGCTGGTCGGATGGGACATCAGCACCGTTGATAGCTATGATGCACTGATGCTCCGGTTGCACTACCAGACCCCAAACAGAGCCGCTCAGGAAGAGACTGAAGTTGGCCAGACGTTATGGTTAACCACTGATGTCGCCCGTCAGTTTATATCGATTCTCGAAGCGGGCATTGCCAAGATAGAATCAGGCGATTACCAGGAAGACGAGTACCGCAGGCATTAGAATTAATGCTTTCATGCACTCAAAAGGCACCCTCGCGGTGCCTTCTCTATTTCTGCCCTTGTATAACACCCCCAGGTTATTTACCCTCCTGAAAAAAGCATTCGCCTGGAGAACAACATGAACTACGATCTGATTATTATCGGCAGCGGCTCCGTCGGCGCTGCCGCCGGTTATTACGCCACTCGCGCCGGGTTAAACGTGCTGATGACCGATGCGCATTTACCGCCCCATAAAGAAGGCAGTCACCATGGTGATACACGCTTAATTCGCCACGCTTACGGCGAAGGCGAAAAATATGTTCCGTTAGTACTGCGCGCACAGCAACTGTGGGAGCAACTGGCGGTTGAGAGTGGTGAAGCGGTATTTGAACGTACCGGTGTTGTCAATCTTGGCCCGGCTAATTCCGCGTTCCTCACTAACGTTGCACAGAGCGCCGCACAATGGCAACTGGCGCTAGAAAAGCTCGATGCGCCGTCGCTAATGGCGCGCTGGCCCGAGATCCGGGTGCCCGAGGATTACATAGGCCTGTTTGAAGCTGACTCAGGCGTCCTGCGCAGCGAACTGGCCATCAAAACCTGGATCCGCCTTGCGGAACAAGCGGGCTGTGCCCAATTATTCAACTGCCCCGTAAATGCACTACACCATCACGAGGGCGGGATCAGTATCGACACGCCTGAAGGCACCTTCACCGGCAAGAAAGTGCTGGTCAGCGCCGGGACATGGGTTAAACAACTGGTTCCGGCGCTGCCAGTACAGCCAGTCCGTAAAGTCTTTGCCTGGTTCCAGGCCGACGGGCGCTATAGCACTAAAAATCGTTTTCCGGCGTTTACCGGTGAAATGCCGGATGGCTCGCAATATTATGGTTTCCCGGCCGAAGAGAATGAGCTGAAAATAGGTCGCCATAATGGCGGTCAGCCAATCGACAGCGCCGAACAGCGCACACCGTTTGGTGAAGTCGCCAGCGATGGTTCTGAGTGTTTCCCATTTCTGCGCCAGTTTCTGCCTGGGATCGGCGGCTGTCTGTACGGCGCAGCCTGCACCTATGATAATTCGCCGGATGAAGACTTCATTATTGATACGCTTGCGGAACACCCGGACACTCTGATCATCACAGGCCTTAGTGGCCACGGATTTAAATTTGCTCCTGTGCTGGGCGAAATTGCCGTTGCCTTTGCGCAAGGTGAAAAAACCGCATTTGATTTAACGCCTTTTTCGCTTTCACGTTTTGCGTGATTTTCTTTTCGCGGCCTTATTATAAGGCCGCTTTATTTTGCAATTCCGGAGCGCGTATGCGCCGTCTTTTTCATTACGTAGTTAATAACGTCCGTGAACATTTAATGGCATATATTGTATTGTGGTTATTGATTGCAGCCATCGATATTATCTACATTGTCATCTCATTGCAGTAAAAATTGACAAAACTTGACATCGTCTTTAACAGAGTCAATTTCATGACAGTATATTTGAACCTCTTAAAATTAAGAAAATCCTTATTTCACTTGGTTTTTTTGCTATCACCCCTCTAATAACCTGAACATAGATTGTTCTTATCATTCAAAAATTATGATATAGAAAAAATATCATTCTTATTTGCTAATTTTGAGTTGCAATCTTATTTATCTCACGCCATTTTAAATTAACTCGCTATTAACTTCGGTTAACCACTATGCAATTGCGTAATACCCCATTTCGCTATGGTGCTATTTCTGTTGCCCTCCACTGGCTGGTCGCTGTGGTTGTTTACGGCATGTTTGCTCTGGGTTTATGGATGGTGACATTAAGCTATTACGACGGCTGGTATCACCAGGCGCCGGAGTTACATAAAAGCATTGGCGTTCTGCTAATGCTGGGCCTGGTTATCCGCATCCTGTGGCGTTTTCTTTCTCCGCCACCACCGCCGCTCTCGACCTATTCACGCCTGACGCGCATGGGCGCAGTGATGGCGCATATTGCGCTCTATCTGTTGCTGCTCGGCATCATTTTCAGCGGCTATCTCATCTCGACAGCCGACGGTAAACCTATCAGCGTGTTTGGTCTGTTTGAGGTACCGGCAACTTTTGCCGATGCCGGCTCACAGGCCGATCTGGCCGGTACTGTTCACCTGTGGCTGGCCTGGAGTGTCGTTGTGCTCTCTGTGCTGCATGGCCTTGCCGCTTTTAAACACCACTTCATCGATAAAGACGCCACTCTCAAGCGCATGCTGGGAAAATCGTCACCTGACTCTGGAGCATAATATGAAGAAAATCCTGCCGGGACTCGCTCTCGCATCGCTGCTTTTTGCCACCGGTTCTGCTGTGGCGGCAGATTATAAAATTGATAAGGAAGGGCAGCACGCCTTCGTGAATTTCCGTATTCAGCATCTGGGCTATAGCTGGTTGTACGGTACGTTTAAAGATTTTGATGGCACGTTCAGCTTCGATGAAGCCAACCCGACGGCGGATAAAGTGAATGTGACCATCAACACCAACAGCGTCGATACCAATCACGCTGAGCGTGACAAGCATTTGCGCAGTGCGGAATTCCTCAATGTGGCAAAATTCCCGCAAGCCACATTCACGTCCAGCGAGGTGAAAAAGAACGGTGATGGGCTGGATATAACCGGCAACCTGACACTGAATGGCGTCACTAAACCGGTTACGCTTAATGCAAAACTGATTGGTCAGGGCAACGATCCATGGGGCGGTGTGCGCGCTGGTTTTGAAGCGGCGGGGAAAATCAAACTTAAAGACTTTAACATTACGACCGATCTTGGACCGGCATCGCAGGATGTTGAATTAATTATTTCGGTGGAAGGTGTACGTCAGAAATAATAGCACCAGGAGAGGGTTTGCCCTCTCCTGTTTGACTTATTCCGGGTCGGGTATGCCCAATTTTGTGTTCAGGCGGCCACGGGATTTGTTAAAAATCTTATTGCCATTCTCACGCCCGGCACGGCGTTTACGCTGCTCTTCTTCCGGCAATTCGCGCTCTTCTTTGCACAGCTCACTGCAGCAACCGTGAAACTTCTCGGCACACGCCGGACACTGAATAAACAGCAGATGGCAGCCATCATTCAGACAATTGGTATGGGAATCGCAGGGGGTGCCACACTGGTGGCAATGTGCGATCACATCCTGTGAAATACGCTCACCCATCCGCTCGTCAAAGACAAAGTTTTTACCAATAAAGCGTACCGGCAACCCTTGTTCACGGGCACGGCGTGCGTATTCAATGATCCCGCCTTCAATGTGCCACACTTTATTGAAACCGTTGTGCTTCATCCAGGCGCTGGCTTTTTCACAGCGGATGCCGCCAGTACAGTACATCACAATCTTCTTATCTTTATGCTCCTGCATCATCTCTACCGCTTTCGGCAGTTGCTCGCGGAAAGTATCGGCGGGGATCTCCAGCGCACCATCAAAATGCCCCACTTCGTATTCGTAGTGGTTACGCATATCGATAAAAATCGCTTCGGGATCGTCCAGCATCGCATTCACTTCCGCTGCTTTCAGATAGTCACCGACATCGCTGGCATCGAAACTCGCGTCTTCGATACCGTCCGCCACGATCCTATCGCGCACTTTCATGCGCAATACCCAGAATGATTTACCGTCGTCATCAATGGCGATGTTCAGGCGTAAGCCGTCCAGTGCCGGGTCGAAGCCATACAAAAAATCGCGGAACGCGGCAAAACGACTCTCCGGCACGCTGATTTGCGCATTAATCCCTTCGTGCGCCAGGTAGACGCGGCCAAACACACTCAGCCGGTTAAATGCCTGATACAGCGCATCGCGGGTGGTCTGCGGGTTAACAATGGAGAAATACTTATAAAACGAGACGGTGATGCGCGGCTCAGTCTCCGCAAGCATGCGGGCTTTTAATTCATCATTAGAGATGCGGTTGTGTAACACTGGCATGGTGTACGTATCCTGCAAGAGTAGAAAAACGGCGGCATCATAAAGCAAATACGGATAATTTACATCCTTACATTTTGCGCTACATTTTCCCTCATTCTTATCACGTCATTTCAACAGTTACCCGCAAAACAGGCGTAATGTGCGCTCTGATTTTGGTTAATTTCAAAAAAATGAGATAATACAGGTAATTGTTGCTTAAAAAAGGACAACTATGACGCATTTACCCAAGTTTTCCGCAGCACTCGTGCATCCGCGCCACTGGCTCACCTGGCTGGGGATCGGTGTGCTGTGGCTGGTCGTTCAGCTTCCCTATCCGGTGATTTATCGCCTTGGTTGCGGTCTGGGCCGTCTGGCTAAACTGGTGATGAAGCGCCGCGTAGAGATCGCACGGCGCAATCTGGAACTCTGCTTCCCGCAGATGAACGACACAGAACGCGAGAAGATGGTGGCGGATAATTTCGAGTCCGTTGGTATGGGCGTGATGGAGACGGGCATCGCCTGGTTTTGGTCCGATCGCCGCATGAATAAGTGGATGGAGGTTTCCGGCTTCGAGCATGTGCGTAATGTACAGGCGCAGGGCCGCGGCATTTTATTGATTGGCGTGCACTTTTTGACGCTGGAAATCGGTGCCCGCATGTTTGGCCTGAATGAGCCAGGCATTGGAGTATATCGGCCAAATGACAATCCGCTTATTGACTGGCTGCAAACTCGCGGGCGTATGCGCTCCAACAAAAGCATGATCGATCGTAAAGACCTGAAAGGGATGATCCGTGCATTGAAGGGTGGCGAAGTCGTCTGGTATGCGCCAGACCATGATTACGGCCCGCGTGCCAGTGTGTTTGCGCCTTTTTTTGCCGTTAAGCAGGCAGCTTCCACTTCCGGTACATGGATGCTGGCCCGTATGTCGCAAGCCTGCATTGTTCCTTTTGTTCCGCGCCGTAAACCGGATGGAAAAGGATATGAACTGATCATGCTGGAAGCTGAATGTTCTCCGCCACTGGATGATGCGGAAACCACTGCGGCGTGGATGAATCGCGTTGTCGAGCGCTGCATTATGATGGCACCAGAGCAGTATATGTGGCTGCACCGGCGCTTTAAAACGCGCCCGGAAGGCGAGCCATTCCTCTACTGACCCCTGACAACCCGCATTGCGGGTTGTTTTCTTTTTGTCACACATAAGGTCCGCGATCGATTGCAGCATCTGTAACCCGGGCGCATAATTAGCAGGCTTACGAATAGTCTAATCACTCTCTGCGTCGCACGTGCGCTGTTACGGAAAGTTATGCCATCCTCTGATGTCCCGATAAACTGGAAACGCAATCTTACGGTTGTCTGGCTTGGGTGCTTCCTTACGGGGGCGGCCTTCAGCCTCGTGATGCCGTTTTTGCCGCTGTATGTTGAACAGCTGGGAGTTACCGGGCACGGCGCGCTCAATATATGGTCCGGGCTGGTATTCAGCATCACATTCCTCTTTTCCGCCTTCGCTTCACCCTTCTGGGGTGGGCTTGCCGACCGTAAAGGCCGGAAAATCATGTTGCTCCGCTCTGCTCTCGGGATGGCCATCGCTATGGCGTTGATGGGCGTCGCGCAAAACGTCTGGCAACTACTGATTCTTCGTGCATTGCTGGGCCTGTTAGGCGGCTTTATTCCCAATGCTAACGCGCTGATCGCAACGCAAATGCCGCGCAACAAAAGCGGCTGGGCGTTAGGGACACTCTCTACCGGCGGCGTGGCGGGTGCGCTTCTTGGCCCGCTGGCTGGCGGTCTGCTGGCAGATGCCTGGGGCCTACGCATGGTCTTCTTTATTACTGCCACGGTACTGTTTATCTGTTTCCTGTTAACCCTGTTCGCCATCCGGGAAAACTTCGTCCCGGTGCCGAAACGCGAGATGCTGCATGCCAAAGAGGTCTTCGCCTCGCTAAAAAGCCCGAAACTGGTGCTCGGTCTGTTTGTTACGACCATGATTATTCAGGTTGCCACCGGTTCGATTGCACCGATCCTGACGCTGTATGTACGTGAACTGGCAGGCAACGTCAGTAATATTGCATTTATTAGCGGCATGATTGCTTCTGTACCTGGGGTTGCGGCGCTGCTCAGCGCGCCGCGGCTGGGTAAACTGGGCGACAGGATTGGTCCCGAGAAGATCCTGATCGCGGCGCTGGTCATTTCCGTCCTGTTGCTGATCCCCATGTCGCTGGTGCAAACGCCATTGCAGCTCGGCATCCTGCGTTTTCTGCTCGGCGCTGCGGACGGCGCTTTACTGCCTGCGGTGCAGACGCTGCTGGTGTACAACTCCACCAATCAGATAGCCGGGCGCATTTTCAGCTATAACCAGTCTTTCCGCGATATCGGCAACGTGACCGGGCCGCTGATTGGTGCAGCGGTTTCTGCCAGCTACAGTTTCCGCGCGGTGTTCTGCGTCACCGCAGCCGTGGTGCTGTTTAATGCTGTCTACTCATGGTTTAGTTTGCAACGTCCGGCACGCCGCGTGGTGAGTCAGAACGAGAAAAGATCCCCGCGCGCGCCCGTCCAGGCAGATGAGTAAGAATATGGCAATGGACATGCGCCCGAAACACACCCGTTCTGTTGCACAAAAAAATGCCAACCTTTCAGGCAAATGAACCATAATCTGCAAAGCGTGAAGTCAACCGCACAGAAAAGAACTAACAGTGTTATTTTTTAGAAACACCATTTCAATACGGAGTTTCTATGCGACAACGGATCCTGCTCTCATGCCTCGCGACCAGCGTGGTGACCCTCTCTCCCCTCAGCACGAGTTTCGCCGCCAGCAACGTGGCCTTCCCGGAAAAAATTTGTGATATCACACAATACGGCGCGGAAGGTCACCGTTTGCAAATCGATCTTAATACGTCTGCAATTCAGCGGGCCATTGATGATTGCGCCCAGGCCGGCGGCGGCACAGTCCGGGTTCCGCGGGGTAACTACCTGACAAATCCGCTATTTCTGAAAAGCAACGTGCAGTTAAAGCTGGAAAAAGATGCCACGCTTGTTGCCTCCACCGAGATTGACGCCTATCGCGCCAGTGAGCAGACGAAGTACGCTGAAGCGGAGAATGGCTGGCTGCCGTTTATTAGCATCGCGAATGCCCATAATGTTGCCATTACGGGTGAAGGGACCATCGACGGCCAGGGGGCGGTCTGGTGGGAGCGCTGGCGCGAAAACATTCGCGCGACGGGTAAAAAAGGCGGCACCGACAGGCCGCGCCTGGTCTATATTCGCCAGTCCAGCAATGTACTCGTTGACGGGATCACACTGACACACTCCCCCAGTTTTCATATTGTGATGCGCTACTCCCACGATATCGATATCAACAACACGCGCATTTTATCGCCCTGGCATGCGCCGAATACTGACGCCATCGATCCGATTGATAGCCAGAACATTCGTATTACCAATAACTATATCGACTGTAATGACGACCATATCGCCATTAAGGCCGAGAAACCGGACAGTCGCTTCCCGGACGGCGTTGTCGATAACATCTATATCGCCAACAATACCCTCAAACAGGGGCGCGGTATCTCCATCGGTAGTGAAAGTGCCGGTGGCGTTAATAATGTGCTGGTAGAAAACAATACGTTTGAGGGTTCGATGTACGGTATCCGGATTAAAAGCCCTCGCGGAAAAGGCGGTGAGGTAAAGAATGTGACCTACCGCAATACCACTCTGCATGACGTTGAAGTGCCGCTGGTGTTTTCGGCCTATTACAAAGCGGCGCCCATTGTGCAGGACGAAGTGGATAAAATGCTCAAAGCCGGAGGTTTTACGCTTGGTGAGCAGATTTATCCGCCAGACAGTGATGCAAAGCAGCCTTTCGATAAACACACTACCCCACACTTTAGCAATATTACTGTTGAGAACCTGACCTCAACCGGTAAGAGCAAAGCCGCAGCGTTTATCATTGGCACGCCGGAAGCGCCGCTAAGCGGTTTCCATTTCAGCAATGTTAATATCGCGGCGGAACGCGGTATCCGTGTACGCAATGCGGAACTGGCAACGACCGGGCTAAAAATTGAGGTCGCAGAAGGGCCGGCCATTCTGCAAGAGGCCGGGGCGAAAATCAGCCACTAAATAGTGGGGCGTACTGTGCGTTTAGCAGTACGCCAACCTTCCGCCACCGACTCTTCTCATCATCACTATTCTCCTGAAATCACAGATAACATTGTTAGCGATTTGACGCTGTCAGTGTCAGCGTCTATAGATTTCTGCATGTCTTTTTTCTTCCATGCAAAGGAGTCTGATATGGCCGAACCTAACCTGAATTTTTATTCGACATTGTCTGAAGCGATTGACGCTGCCCGTGAGGAGTTTCTCGCAACTAATCCTGAACTGGATGAAGAAGACGTGAATGTGCAGCAGTTTAATGTGCAAAAGTACATTCTGCAGGATGGCGATATTGCATGGCAGGCAGAATTTTTTGCCAACGAGGAAGAACCGGGAGAGTGTTTGCCCATGCTCAGTGGCGAAGCGGCGCAGAGTGTGTTTGATGGTGATTATGATGAAATCGAAATCACCCAGGAGTGGCAGGAAGAAAATACGTTGCATGAATGGGACGAAGGGGAATTCCAGCTGGAGCCCCCACTCGATACCGAAGAGGGGCAAACCGCCGCTGACGAGTGGGATGAGCGCTGATTACTCATACGGGCCATGATTGGCATCTATCGGCAGCAAGAGGGTGTCGAAAACCAGCGAAAACGGCAGATCCAGTACAGTAATATAGCGCCAGGCTGAGTCACGAACATCCCATTGCACACCCGGGTAGTACTGATTTCCATGGCCCTGCCCGGGTATGGTGCGGCTGATAATGCTCCCGCAACCGCTCAATACGCACGCCATTATAACAATCAAAACAATCCTCACCTGCCACCTCAGCTATGTTGCATGGGTAAAAAAATACCGGCCTGTGGCCGGTATTTTCCTTAATGTCGGCTTACTTCGCCTTTAACGCCAGCGGATTAAGCTTCAGCGTTTCGTAGTAGCTCACCCAGGAGAGGTATCGCTCCGGGGCCGACCACACACGGTAATGCAGGCGTGAAAGCGTGACCGGATCGCTGAGCAGGACCAGACGACGATCGCGATTCAGCTTTTCTGGCGTTTCATTCAGCGCCTGCTCAACGTGACGATCGCGGGCAATTTCCAGGACATGGCTCGCACGGTGACGCGCGGTGGCCATTGCCGTCGCCAGCGCGTTAAAGGACGGGTTAAACACTGCATGCATGAAGCCGTCCTCCAGCGAGCGAGAGCGGTTCAGCTCCAGATATTTGTCCGTCGCCACCAGCACTTCCGGCGGTGAATACTCTTCCGGGATCAGGAACAGTTTCATCCGCTTGGTGCGCAAACCGGTCGTCGCACGGCTGGAAATCACTGATACAAACGGCGACAGGATCAGCGAGAAGACAATCGGCGCAAGCCAGAACAGGAAACGCAAATCCAGCCAGGCCATCCCTACTGCCCACACCAACCCGAGCAATAACTGCGAACCGTGGCGCATAAACGCTTCGCCCCACGGTGTGGAGTCATCATCACGTTGCGGCGAGTTCCAGACCACTTCCCAGCCAAGGAATGCACTGACCACAAACACCGTGTGGAATAGCATACGCACCGGTGCCAGCAGTACCGAGAACAGAACTTCAAGCAACAGCGAGAGAGTCACCCGGAAGAAGCCGCCGTACTCTTTCGGCCCTTTGCACCAGACCAGAATAATACTCAGCAACTTCGGCAGAAACAGCAGGACCATAGTCGATGCGAAAAGCGCTATCGCCAGCTCCGGACGCCACTGTGGCCACACCGGGAACAACTGACGCGGTTGCAGAAAGTACTGCGGTTCCGTCAGTGCATGTACTACCTGCAAGGCCGTTGACAGCGCGAGGAACATAAACCACAGCGGCGCAGACAAATAGGACATCACGCCGGTGAGGAACACCGCCCGGTGCACCGGGTGCATCCCTTTCACCAGGAACAGACGGAAGTTCATCAGGTTACCGTGGCACCAGCGGCGGTCGCGTTTCAGTTCATCCAGCAGGTTTGGCGGCAGCTCTTCATACGAGCCTGGCAGATCATAGGCGATCCACACCCCCCAACCAGCACGGCGCATTAATGCAGCTTCCACAAAGTCATGCGACAGAATAGAGCCGGCAAACGACCCCTCACCCGGCAACGGCGCAAGCGCGCAGTGCTCAATGAAAGGTTTCACGCGGATGATAGCGTTATGCCCCCAGTAGTGGGATTCCCCCAACTGCCAAAAATGCAGGCCGGCAGTGAACAGCGGTCCATACACGCGGGTTGCGAACTGCTGGCAACGCGCATAAAGGGTGTCCATCCCAGACGCTTTCGGCGAAGACTGAATGATCCCGGCATTCGGGTTCGCTTCCATCAGACGCACCAGGCCCGTCAGACACTCGCCGCTCATGACGGAGTCCGCATCCAGCACGACCATATAACTGTACTGGCTGCCCCAACGGCGGCAGAAGTCATCAATGTTGCCGCTCTTACGTTTCACGCGGCGGCGGCGGCGGCGATAGAAGATCTGCCCTTCCCCCTGCACTTCCGCAATCAGTTCCATCCAGGCTTTTTGTTCAGCCACGCAGATATCCGGGTTGTAGCTATCGCTCAGGATATACACGTCGAAGTGCTGTTGCTGCCCGGTGGCTTTTACGGATTCCCAGGTTGCGCGCAAGCCTGCGAAAACGCGATCTACGTCTTCGTTACAAATTGGCATGATGAGCGCAGTACGGTGTTCCGGGTTCAGCGGTTCATCGCCAACTGTCGAGGCCGAGATACTGTATTTATCACGACCAATCAACAGCTGCAGAAAGCCCATCAGCGCCGTCCAGAAACCTGCCGATACCCAGCAGAACAGAACAGCAAAAAGGATCAGGATGCCGGTTTGCAGCACATAAGGCAGCAGCTGCATAAACGAAACCCACAGATCCTGGCCCGCCATATCGGTCGGCGTGATTAACGCCCAGCCCTGATACGGCAGAATGGTTTTCATATACCAGGTGGCGACCACGGTCTGCGCCAGCGTCAGCAGCAACAAGATGTAACGACGGATGGAGCCGACGGTACGCCACTTCTGCTCCTGAACCTGCTCTTCTTTGGTCAGACGCGCAAGGTAGCGCGGCGCCACTTCGCGCCCACGCAGACGATCCCAAAAACGCCCAAGAGGGTTAGTACGCCAGGGATCCGGGAACATAGAAGAGCGCTTCGCCTTCGGCATGGCCTGCAGCTGGGCACGACCTTCGTCATCTTTTAACAACTGACCTTCCGCCAGCGCATCCGGCCAGCTGCCTTGCAGACGCGCCTCGACAGATCCTAACGGCGTGTCATCTTCACGTTTCCAGTCCGTGTGCCCGGTATCCAGCGCCTTATGCACACTCTGGATACTCTCTTTCGGCAGCGCTGCCTTTTCCGCATCCGTGAGCGGCAGCGCGTCGATATACTCGATTGTCTTATTCATTGGCAGGTAGCTGATAGCTCCAGGTTTCACTCAGGGTCTGATCGGCATTGACCAGCGCTGCGCGCATATCCGTCGTTTTCTTCGGATCTTTCACTTTCACGCGCAGCATCAAACGCCAACCTTGCGTAACCGGGTTATAACGAACGGTGTTTTCTACGATTTCACCGTTATCGCCAATGCTGGCTTGCGCTGTGACAGGGGTTTCCTTCGGCAGTTTTTTCATATCCTGGCCGGTGAAATCTACCACGAACGCGAGGGTACCGTCTGGCTGACGGATAAGATTCGACTGCTTAACATCGCCGGTAGAGCGACGCGTCTGCAGAACCCATGCGTTATCTGGCGCATGCAGTTTATCTTCGTCACGGCTAAAGGTGATGGTGTACTTGAAGTTCATCTCTTTACCGGGTTCCGGCAGTTGGTCCGGGGTCCAGTAAGCGACGATATTATCGTTGGTTTCATCGTTGGTTGGAATTTCAACCAGTTCAACTTTGCCTTTGCCCCACTCGCCTTTCGGCGTGACCCACGCGCTCGGGCGCAGATCGTAGCGGTCATCAATATCTTCAAAACGGGAGAACTGACGCCCACGCTGCAACAGGCCAAAGCCCTGCGGGTTTTCCATGGCATAGCTGCTGACAGCCAAATGTTTCGGATTGTTCAGCGGACGCCAAATCCACTCGCCATTGCCTGCCAGCATCGACAAGCCGTTAGAGTCGTGCAGCTCAGGACGGTAGTTTGTCGCCGATGACGGTTGCGTCGGCCCGAACAGGAACATACTGGTCAGCGGTGCCACGCCCAGTTTGCCGACTTTATCACGCAGGTAGACTTTAGACTGAACGTCGACCACGCTGTCACGGCCAGGAATGATCACGAAACGATACGCCCCTGTGGCGCGCGGCGAATCCAGCAACGCATAAATCGTCAGGCGTTTATCGGTCGGTTTAGGACGTTCGATCCAGAACTCGCGAAAGCGTGGGAACTCCTCGCCGGAAGGCAGTGCTGTATCGATCGCCAGACCGCGCGCGGAAAGGCCATAGACCTGTCCTGCGCCAATTACGCGGAAGTAGCTTGCACCCAGCATGCTGACAATTTCATCGTTTTTGTCTTTGCTGTTGATCGGGTAAAGCACTTTAAAACCGGCAAAACCCAGATCTTTAACGGTGTCTTTATCATGCTGAACGTTGCCGAAGTTGAAATAGTCCGGACTGTATTTGATTTGGCGCACGGCGGTGCTGGTCACTTCGTTGATGGTCACCGGCGTGTCGAAGTACATACCCTGATGATAAAACTCAAGCTTAAACGGGGTGTTGGTCGCGTTCCAGTAGGCTTTGTCATGGTTAAACTGGATCTGCTGATAGTCCGCGTATTTCATCTCACGGAACACAGAGGGCAAGTTGCTTTTGGGCGCTTCGTAGCCTTTAGAGGCCAGAGATTGTGCCTGTTTTGCGACATCATCAATAGAAAAAGCCCAGCCAGATGACGTATAAAGTGACAACAGTACAGCTGCACCTACCCAACGCATTTTCATCATTCGTAATTTAGGTTTCATAATAACTAAGCACTTCCCCCTTTGTGTGCTTAAATCGATCCGATCCATTTTAATGGAAACTCAAGCAATCCGACAACTGAATCCCCGCATTGTTCTGTATGCGAGCGCAGCGAATAAGCAAATAAAACTAATCCTTTATCGTTTTGCGAGCTATCCTGGAGACAGCTTCGTAGTCATAGTGTAGGGTTACTTTCGAATGTAATCATTATTTGTCTTATGGATAAGACGAAAAGTCTGAGAATGGACAGAGCGCTATGACCAAAGCCCCTGCACAACGTGAATATTTCCTTGATTCCATACGCGCATGGCTGATGCTGCTTGGGATCCCTTTCCACATATCGCTGATCTATTCCAGCCATATGTGGCATGTCAACAGCGCCTATCCATCATGGTGGCTGACGCTGTTCAATGACGCCATACATGCGTTTCGCATGCAGGTGTTTTTCGTGATTTCCGGTTATTTTTCATACATGCTTTATCTGCGTTACCCGATGAAACGCTGGTGGACAGTGCGCGTTGAACGTGTCGGGATCCCGATGCTAACTGCTATTCCGCTTCTCACCTTGCCGCAATTTATTATGTTGCAATATGTGAAAGACAAAACCAGCGAATGGCATACCCTTTCGACTTATGACAAATTCAACACCCTTGCGTGGGAGCTGATTTCCCATTTATGGTTCTTGCTGGTGCTCGTCATATTAACGACCGTAAGCATGTGGTTGTTTAAAAAAATAAAAAACAATGCCGAACGCTTTTTAGGTTCTATTTCCATGGGCAAGCTGACCCTCTGGTTCCTGCTGTTTGGTATTATCTGGGCAGCGATCCGCCGAATTATTCTTGTTATCTCGCCTGAAATATTACGCGATGCGTTATTTAATTTCACGGTGATGCAGTCTCTGTTCTACATCCCCTTTTTCCTTCTGGGCGCGTTAACCTTCATTAATCCGCGGCTGAAAACCTTGTTTACTACCCCATCAATTGGGTGTGCAGTCGGTTCGCTGTTGGCATTTTCCGCCTATTTGCTTAATCAACGCTACGGCAGCGGAGAGGGCTGGATGTATGAAAACGAAGCCGTAATTACCATGCTGCTGGGGCTGTGGATGGTGAATGTAGTCTTTTCGCTGGGTCACCGGTTACTGAATTTCCAGTCGGCGCGTGTCACCTACTTCGTTAACGCTTCACTGTTTATTTACCTGGTACACCACCCGCTGACGCTGCTGTTCGGCGCGTGGATAACCCCGCATATTCAGTCCAACCTGTTAGGTTTTATTACCGGGCTGGTGTTTGTGGTCGGCATCGCTATTCTGCTGTATGAAGTGCATCTGCGCATTCCGCTGCTGCGGTTCCTTTTTTCTGGCAAACCCCAGGTTACGGACGGGCAGCCTCAGGTTTCAACCCGATAACCGGCTGCCTGCTCCGGTGCGCAGTCGCTCCGGGTTTACCCCGTGGGCTGGTCGCCCAGTTGGGTTATGAGGCGCTGATAGAGATGGGTGTTTTCGTCATCAAAGCAGACAAACCAGACGTGCTGCAACTGAAGGCGTCGGATGAGGTAGTCAGAAACCGTATTCACGGCAATTTCGGCTGCCGCCGCTTTTGGGTAGCCATAAACGCCAGTGCTAATCGCCGGAAAGGCGATGGTGGTGTAACCATTGGCTTCGGCCAGCTGCAGCGAATTCCGATAAGCGTCTTCCAGTAACCGGGCTTCATGTTCATCGCCGCCTCTCCAGACGGGACCAACCGTATGAATCACCGCTTTGGCGCGCAAATTTCCCGCCGTAGTGATCACCGCATGCCCGGGCGGACATTCGCCTTGCTGCTGCCGGACTTGTTTACACGCTTCCATTAGTGCCGGGCCGGCAGCGCGATGGATCGCACCATCCACTCCGCCCCCACCCAGTAACGATGAGTTTGCCGCATTGACTATCACATCAACATCCAGGGTTGTGATATCCCCCTGGATCACCTGTATACGTGGCTGCATATTCGTCCCCTTCAGACTGTCGCCCCTTGAACATCATTAAGTGTATCCTGGCTAACAGGAAATGGCGGAACCCGTCCATGCAATCAGTTATAGGAAACGCCAACCAGCACTTTAGAATATGGCGTATTGAGGTAACGAACCTGCACATTGGCGAGTTGCGAAGCGCCCTGGACCTGTGTGGTGCGCGTCTTAAAATCGATACGCTGATTATCTTCCACACCATCACGCGGGCAGGCAATCGTCAGCGTATGGCTGACTGTCTTCATATTACAGCCGCCCTCAACAATCTTACCGCGTAGCAGGAGTGATCCATCGTTAACCATTGTTGCAGACGCAGCAGAGGCGGCAAGAAAGATGCCAGCGAGAGCCAATATATACACGTTGAAAAGCCGCCTATTCACCTTTGAAACCACCTCATATACTGGTATGACCAGGATTAAAATGGCACAGCGGCGAACGTTTTAAAACCAGTGTTTGTGCAAATTTAAGCTAAGCTGCGGAAATGATGCGTAATAACACGAAAAGACTCGTGATTTGCATTTATAAAGGATTTTTTTCTGAAGACAACAGCGCCGCACGCCGTGATGCCAGCCACAGTCCGCTGTTTTTCATGGCATAGCCAAATAACAGCCCAACCGCCAACGAAGGCACAACCAGTCGCCAGTCGCCCTGCCCCGCAAACGAGGTACAAGCGCCAATAAACGTGCCAGGCACAAACGAGAGCAGAACACTTTTCGCCTGTATGCACATTAAGAAGGCGACAATACCGGTCATCATATACCCGACGATCTCAAAATGCGGTGCCAGCGCTGCGCCGTGAATAATCACCTGTGCCCAGACCACTCCGCTCATTAGGGTACAAGCAGAGATCAGCAACCCCTTCACGCCACCCTGCGGGCAAGCGAAGTACGCGGTACAACCAAGAAAACCGGCCCAGCTCAGTAAGCCAAGTGAAACAGCCACCCAGCCCCACAAGCCAGAGAGGATCCCGGTCGTCAGTGCAAGAGAAAAGAGTATGTTCATGGCGCGCATCATAGCAGATACGCGCCCTCTTTATGTGATAGCAATCAGATTATTTGAAACAGAAATCATTCTGTTGCATTAAAAGCGTGACAATAATCACGCTTTATTCTTCTGACTCTTCCTGCAGCTCATCCCACATGGCGGCGATAGCATCACGGGCCAGCGGCGCCATGGTACGCCAGAACGGTGTAGTGGCATGGGCTTCGACTTTACCGAAGAAGGTACCGCACCAGGGCAGCAAATAGTCGGCAAACAGAGTTTCCAGCGCTTCGCTCTCATCTTCTGCTGATTGATCTTCCAGCCAGGAAGCCGCCAGCAGCAAGGTGCCAATATGATCGGCAGGCACATCCGTCAGTGGCATGCCGCGACTGGATAAGAAGGAACGAATTTCAGCCTCCGTCGCGCCTTCAACCCACGCGCTGCGAAACGGTGAAACACGGCATTCATCACCCACGAACAGCGCGTTGTAATCTGCCGCCAGCGCCTGCGCGTCACAGTTTTTTTGCAAGCGTTCCAGTAATTCGTCCTGCTCCAGCGGCCAGCTTTCCGCCAGTTTCCCCTCACGGATCAGGGTATACAGCGGCACCAGCAGCGGATCTTGCGGCTGGCGATAAAACAGCGAGCCGAGCACGCGGCAGAGGATTGAAAATTCGTTCATTCAGTTATTCCAGTCAGTATTAAAGTTCTTCAAATTCAGTAATAGGTGCCATGCCGCGGGATTCGAGGAAATTCAGCAGGCGGCGAGGAGAGACATTCAGGATTCGGTCTTCCGGGAAGTCGACCTCATCAAGAATTTTTCGGCACTCGCTAAAGTCACCTAATGTGAATGCGGTATGCGAATCCGATCCCAACGCTACCCAACCGCCCGCATCACGGACAGCCGCCGCCACTGCGCGGCAGTTTGCTTCACTTCCCTTACGTGAGTGGATAAACGAGGAGTTATTAATTTCCAGCGCGACCTGATATTTCGCCGCAGCGGCAGCAATGGCCGGGATATCCACCGGGAACTTCGGGTTACCAGGATGGCTAATAATATGCACGTTGCCGCTCGCCATGGTGGCGATCATCGCCCGGGTATGTGTCGCTTCATCCTGTGGCGGAAAAACCGGCTCATGAAATCCGGCAATGATCAGATCCAACGAAGTCAGTATTGGTCCGGTGCAGTCGATGTCACCCTCGACGTTTTTGATGTTGGCCTCAATACCGCGCAGGATCCCCACACCCTCCACCAGCCTTGGCCAGATACGCATATTGACGAAGTGCCAGTAGTGCGGCGCATCTGCCATATCGGGACCGTGATCGGTAATGGCAAACAGTTTAATGCCTTTGCGTTTGGCTTCGGCAATATAGTCATGCAGCGTACTGTAAGCGTGGGTGCTGGCGACGGTATGCATATGCAGGTCAACGGGATACATGGCTCACTCCTGTAGTTATTTCTGCAAGGATAGCAGTTATCGTGGTCTATTTTAATGACAAAACCCGGCGTCGCCGGGCTGCTGTCAGTAACCGCGCTGCCTGTCGACCCTGCCAGTGACCGGCTCGCCACGCTCCAACTGACGAATGGTATGGCTAATAAAAGCAACGGCTTCCGTTTTTCGGGTCGTTGCCGCCATATGCGGGGTAATGCCAACGCGCGGGTGCGCCCATAGCACATTATCCTGCGGTAACGGCTCCTGATGGAAAACATCCAGCATCGCCCCTTTCACTTTTCCATTCTTAAGCGCGAGGAGCAGATCACTTTCCACCACATGAACACCACGTGCCAGGTTCATCACGTAACTCCCATCAGCCAGTTGATTGAGCAAGGACTGATTGATGATTCCTGCTGTTTCCGGCGTATTAGGCAGCAGGTTAATCAACACGCGCGTACCGTGCAGAAAAGCACTCAACTCCGAATTTCCGGCAAAACTCTTTACACCGGGGAGCGACTTGCGGCTACGGCTCCAGCTACGTAGCGGGAATCCCCATGGCAGAAGGCTTTCAGCCACTTTGGCACCCAGAACGCCCGCACCAAGAATACCCACATTGAAGTCGTCTCGCTCATACTCTTCCAGCGGCTGCCATGTGGCTTGCTGTTTCAGGATTTGGTAGTCGTCAAATCGACGGAACCAGTGCAACACCTGGCTTACGGCATACTCCTGCATTTGCAGTCCCATACCCGTATCTTCCAGGCGAAATAGCGGGATTGTTTCTGCCAGCATGTCCGGATGGTTTTTAAGCTGACTGAGAATGGCATCCACCCCGGCCCCAAGCGTAAAGACCCCTTTTAATGCGCGTCCTCTCAGCATCTCAACCGGAGGATGCCATACCAGCGCATAATCTGCGGGTGCGTTATCGCCCGCGCCCCAGACACGGACATTTGCCTGGGGCAAGGCATCGCTCAGGGCGCTAATCCAGTCGTGGCTATCAAACGAGGGGTGATAAAAGAGAATGTCCATATCAACTCCGGCGTTAAATGTGTTGTCTCCGCATGGTCCGCGGAGCTGTTGTGTATGATTTATAAGGGTTAGCAGCATAACAAATTTCTTCCGCGCGGCGCGCAGAAAGTGCCATGACGAGAAAAAAAGCGATTTCAGAACGTTTAAGAAGCATGTTGTTTGAAGTTTGTCTAAACGCGCTGATTTATTGCAAAAGATGATTGACGGCGTTAGCGGTTTTCCCTACATTAGCGCCCGTCCCGACAACATCGGGAAAACAATGTGGTGAGGTGTCCGAGTGGCTGAAGGAGCACGCCTGGAAAGTGTGTATACGGCAACGTATCGGGGGTTCGAATCCCCCCCTCACCGCCATCATTTCAGATAAGAGCCTGTACAAACGTACGGGCT